>CAVQFU010000005.1:0-124911 GCA_963711895.1 uncultured Acidobacteriota bacterium | reverse complement strand
GACTGTCACATCGAACCGCCGCGATCGCGTCGCCTGCGATCGGTCGGGTAGGCCGTCCATGGTGATCTTCAGCTCCTCGGAGAACGCTTCCTCGAGACGCTCGGTCAGCTCGAGACTCGGGTCTCCCAGGGTGGTGGCGTGCTTCTTCAGCAATCGTGAGGTCTTGCCCCTGGCTCGCGCCGAGGCCGTCGCCACGAGGTCGGCGCCGATGACCAGGTCCATTGTCACGTCGACCTCGGCATCCACCTTTTTCTCCAGCCCATCCAGCCAGGTGGCGAAATGGTCCTGCCACCCCTCGATCTCGAATTGCCAGATACCGAGAACGTCGGGAAGGAACTCGGCTCTCCAACGATCATTTCCGATGGGCGTCATGGGGGTCTCTACCCATCGTCTCGCGCCGAGCCTTCGATGTCGGAGCAGGGCGCCGATGGCGTCGTGACCGTCGCCAAAGACATCGGCCTCGATCGTTACTGCTTCTCCCACCACCCTCTTCGCCGCAAACCGGCCACCGTCCACCTGAGGAGACTCGGCCTCGATCACGACTCGGCCGGTCGTGGCGGGGATCTTCGCCATGAGGGCCGAATCTAGTGGCCCCACGACAGATGCCCTGACCTCGATCGCTCTCAAACGACGTCCCGTTCCGGGGTTGAAACGTTTAGATACGGGGACTACCTTTCTCTGAGTTCCGATTGAAACGTTTCAGCGAAGTGAGGAATCATGCCTCAGCGTCGGGTTCCGTCCCCTTTGTCGCTCCGGCGCAGGCTGAAGGGCCTAACACTCCAACAGAAGATCGCGCTCTTATCCGGCACGGGGCCATGGACAACCGGAGCGGAGCCGGCGATCGGGTTGTCCTCGATCACCATGTCGGATGGCCCGGCAGGTGTAAGAGGTGACCGATGGGTGGGCGATACATCGGTAAACATCCCTTGCACCACTGCTCTCGCCGCGACATGGGACCGGACTCTGGTCGAGCGCATCGGCCAGCTGCTGGCTGCCGAGGCCCGAACCAAGGGTGTGGACCTGGTGCTGGCCCCGACGGTCAACCTTCACCGGACGCCGTTCGGAGGCCGCCACTTCGAGTGCTGGAGCGAGGATCCCCTGTTGACGGGAGAGTTGGCCGCAGCGCTGGTCGAAGGCATCCAGTCCGAAGGCGTGGGCGCCTGCGCCAAGCACTTTGTTGCCAACGAATCCGAGACCGAGCGCATGACTTACGACATCGAGATCGATGAGCGAACTCTGCGTGAGCTGTATCTCGCTCCATTCGCACGCTTGGTCGAGCAGGGCGTCTGGACGGTCATGGCGGCGTACAACGGGGTCAACGGCCACACCATGACCGAGAGCCCTCTCCTCGACTCGGTCCTGAGAGACGAGTGGGGATTCGACGGCCTGGTCATGTCGGACTGGACTGCGGTCCGGACCACTGTGCAGTCTGCCAACGCAGGCACCGATCTCGCCATGCCGGGGCCCAATACCTACTGGGAGGACCCCCTGGTCGCCGCCGTCGAGGACGGCCTGGTATCTCCCGACGCGATCGACGACAAGCTGGAAAGGCTCCTGCGGCTGGCCTGGCGGGTCGGAAAGCTGGATCCCCCCGAGGCGAAACCGCGCCTCAACGGCGCTGGTGAGGAGGCGCCAGCTCTTACCCGAGAGGCGGCCGCAGCGAGTTTCGTGTTGGAGCGAAACCGGGAAGGGATTCTCCCCTTAGACCCCGCCCAGCTGACGACCGTCGCCGTTATCGGCCCCAACTCAGCGGTTGCTCGCACGCTCGGTGGGGGAAGCGCCTATGTCGATCCTCCTTATGCCGTTTCTCCGCTGGATGGAATTCGCGCCTTGCTCGGAACCTCAGCCAATGTCATCCACGCTCCAGGCATCCTTGCCGGAGAGACTCACACGGTGCTCGATGGGCGTTTCGGCGCCGATCCGTTCACAGGCCAGCCCGGAGTGGCAGTGCGTCTGCTCGATGCCTCCGACCGGGAGATCGGCCGACGCCACATGAATCTGGGCAGGGTCTTCTCCTTTGGTGATTTCGGCCCGGGAGTCGACGGCGGATCGGTCGCGGCGATCGAGATGCTCGCCAATGTCGTCGTTCCGATGAGTGGCGAGTACGACTTGGGCTTCGGCGGCATCGGGCCCTACTCCCTCGAGTTGGACGGCGAGGTCATCCTGGAGAAGGAACTCAGCGCTGACCCTGGGGCCGACCATCTGGAGCAGGCCTTACGGCCCGAGCAGGTGACGACGACCGTCAGCCTGGAGATCGGGCGACCGGCGCATCTGAAGCTGAGATATGAACGAGATCCATCGTGGCCCACCGTGCTCCAGCTGTACGTAGAGCCCCCGGCTCCGAATTCGGTGTTCGCCCTGAACCATGCGGTGGAGGCGGCGAAGGTTGCCGACGTGGCGGTCGTGGTCGTGGGCACCAACGATGTCATCGAGAGCGAGGGCTATGACAGGACCAACTTGTCTCTGCCCTGGCACCAGGACGACCTCGTTCGCGCGGTGGCGGCCGTCAACCCCTCCACGGTCGTGGTGGTCAACGCCGGGTCGCCGGTCCTCATGCCTTGGGCAGACGATGTGCCGGCGATACTTCTCAGCTGGTTCCCGGGCCAGGAGTACGGGAACGCACTGGCCGAGGTGCTCTTTGGTAGTTCCGAGCCGGGCGGGCGGATGCCAACCACATGGTGGCGGCATCGGGACGGCTTGCCGTCGGTCCGGCCGACCGGTGGAAAGCTTCGTTACGCCGAGAAGACCATTGGCTACCGGCGGGCCAACGCCGACGACCAGGTCTTGGTCTCATTCGGGCACGGTCTTGGGTACACCGACTGGGCATACGAAGCACTGGAGGTGACATCCGAGGACCCCGAAGGCGTATCGGTCTCGGTGACGATCCGCAACATTGGTGCGCGGGAAGGGTCGGAGGTCGTACAGGTGTATGCCTCGCGTGAAACCACGACGATCGATCGGCCTCCATCCATTCTCGCCGGATTCGCCAAGATCCGGCTCGGCCCCGACGAGTCAGGCACCCCTGTGATACACATACCGCGTCGGGTCTTCGAGCACTGGGATGAGGCGTCTCACCACTGGATGGCGGAGCCCGGGACTTGGACCCTCTCTGCCGGTCGCTCTGTGGCAGACATCCGGCTCTCGGCGGAGCACGTGATCGGCTGACCATGCGTTCAGGATCCAAAGACCCACAGCCTTAAACTCTCCCCATGGCACCAGGGATGCGTGAGGTAGCCGAGAAGGCCGGTGTATCGATCGCGACCGTCTCCAACGTGCTCAATCGCCCTCAGGTCGTCACAGAACCAACCCAGCGACGGGTTCGCCAGGCAATGGATGAGTTGGGTTTTGTCCGCAACGGGTCGGCTCGCCAGCTGCGTGCCGGCAAGTCTGAGGTGGTTTGCGTGACCGTTCCCGGCTTCACCCCGTTCTACGACGAATTGATCCGGGGCGTGGAGGAGCGTGCCGCCCAGCACGGCCTCGTGGTGTTCGCCTGTGCTACCTCGGATGACCCGCTCAAGGAGGAGAGCTATCTCCGGGTGTTCATGGAGCAGCGGGTTCGAGGGATCTTCCTGACCCGGGCATCGGAAGTGTTTCAGGACCCCGGGCAGAGGGTCCCCAGGCATGTTCCGGTGGTATTCGTTGACCTCGAGAGCGGTTTGCTCGATCATTGCTCGACCTCCGTGGATGACCTGCACGGCAGCGTGCAAGCCGTACGCCATCTCCACGAACTGGGGCATCGACGAATCGCCTGGGTCGGCCCCCCTGATGTGCCCCAGCTGCAGAAGCGTGCCGAAGGTGTCCGCACGTCCGCGAACAATCTGGGCATGCACCTCACCGAAATCGCCACCCCGCCGAAGACAAACGTCCAGGCCGGTCAATTCGCCGCGCTGGAACTTCATAAGACCGGCATCCCAACCGCGGTGATTTGCGGCAACGACTCCATGGCGGTCGGGATGGAGATGCAGTTGGCCGCCCTCGGTTACTCGGTGCCCGAGGATGTCTCCATCGTGGGCTACGACGACATCGAGTTCGCCGCTGCCGCCATCGTCCCGCTCACGACGGTTGCAAGACACGCCGCCGCCATGGGGTCGAGTGCTATCGACTTGCTGCTTGCAGGCTGCGGTACCCCAGATCACACTCATCGGCAGGTCCTCCTGCCATCGGAGCTGGTGGTTCGGGCTAGCACCGGGCAGCCCCGAGCGGCCGGCTAGCTCACCCCCGGATTCGCAATGCGCGGGCTCGTCACGGAGAGCCGGTGGCTCCCCGGCCCGAGGGTGACCTCGTGGCCGGCGGTGACTCCGTCGGATATGACCTCTGATCCCTCGGTGGCTGGGGCGATGAAGGTTCCCGACGAGCCACTGGGCAACACGATGTCGGCCAAGAGCTCGCCACCTGTGCCTAGGCGCCATTCGATCGAGGTAGTCCCGAGCGGCCCGTCTATCGAGGCCCGAGCCCATTCGATTCCGACCGGAGGCCGGGGAGCGAAAACCACTTGGCGATAGCCGGGCCGGGCACGATCAGGGGCGATGCCGGCCAGATGGCGGTATATCCAGTCGACGACCGCGCCATAGGCGTAGTGATTGAAGCTCAGCATGTGCCCACCGGCGCCTTCCTCATCCTCCATGCCGGGCGGCGTCGTCATCACTCCGGGGTGGATCGAGCCGTCGGGCCGTATCGCATCCCACCGCTCCCAGACCGTCGTCGCACCCATCTCGACCTGATACAGCCATGATGGATGTTGACGGCGAAGCAGCATCTGATAGGCCTCGTCTAACCGGTCACCACCGGCCAGGGCGTGGAGAACCAAAGGCGTTCCAAGGAAACCGGTGGCGACTCTTCCCTCCGATCGTCGCACCAGGTCGGCCAGGGCCTCGTCTATGCGATGCCGTTCTCCTTCGGGCACGATCCCGAAGCTGAGGGCAACGGCGCAGCCGGTCTGTGTCTCGATGATGTGGTCCTGCCACCGGGCCCAGGTGGCGTCGGCCATCTCATCGGCCAACAGGCGGTAGCGAGAACCGAGCACCGGGTCGCCGAGTACGTCGGCCGCTTCGGCGGTCAGACGGGCGCTCTGGGAGAAGAAGGCGTTGGCCAGAAACGTCGAGTCCGCCTTCGCTTCCCAAGGGCGGTCAGAAGGGGCGTCCGGGTCCAGCCAATCCCCGAACTGCATGGCGGAGGGGAGCAGGCGGTCGGCGCCACGCCGTGCGATCAGTGAATCGACCCAACGCCTCATACTCTCGAATTGGCGTCGCAGGATCTCTGCGTCGCCATAGGACTCGTAGACAGCCCAGGGCACGAAGGTGGCGGCATCGGCCCACCCGGCGCGCCCATACCGGGGCTCGCCTTCGAGGACGACGTCGGGAACCACACTCGGCACCCCGAGCACATCGTCCTGATCCAACGCCAGGTCCTCCAGCCAGCTTGCCCAAAACTGCTCGGACTCGAACAGCGTGCAAGCCGTGGGGGCAAAGGCCTGGGCATCACCGGTCCAGCCGAGCCGCTCGTCTCGTTGCGGGCAGTCGGTTGGCACCGAGACGAAGTTGCCCCGTTGCGACCAGACGACATTCTCGTGCAGCTTGTTCAGGGCAGGCTCCGAGCATTCGAATGATCCGCGCCTGAGGAGGTCGGAGCTGATCGAGACGATCTCACACGAAACCAATTCTGCGTCGCTCTCGACTTCGGCGTACCTGAATCCGTGAAACGTGAAGATTGGTTCGAGTTCCACCTCTCCATCATCGGCCAGGATGTAGACATCGGTCGCCTTGGCCGATCTCAGTGAGCGGGTATGGAGCGTGCCGTCCGACTCGAGCACTTCTGCGTGGCGCACCGTGACCTGATCGCCGCTCTGCCCCTTCACCCTCAGTCGGACGAACCCAGCCAGGTTCTGCCCTCCGTCGAGAATGGTCTTGCTTGCTGACTGACTGAGAATGGTGACTGGAAGCGTCTCCACATTCTGGACCGGGGGCGCGGTCCGGGCCCGGATCAGTGACCTGTCGAAGGGGATGACAGCAGCCGGCACCCACCCGGCAGAGTCGAACCCGGCCTGTTCCCATCCCGGTTGCCGGGCCCCGAAGTCGACTACCGATCCGTCATAGAGGTCGGCCGAGCGGATCTCACCGGTCGATGCCAGCCATTCCTGATTGGTCACGACGCGCATCGACGATCCATCGGAGAGCTCGATCTCGAGTTGGGCGATCAGCCCGAGATCGCTTCCATAACGAGCCCGATCGCCGCCGGTCGGGTCCCAGCCGAGCCGGCCTCGGTGCCAGCCGTCACCGAGGGCCCCTGACACCACATTGCGCCCGGAGGAGAGCAATGCGGTCACGTCATGGGTCGCGGCAAGAAGCCGATGGTGATAGCTGGACCAACCAGGGTTGAGAAGCTCGTCGGTGACCGGGAGGCCGTTGATCGACACCTGATGGACCCCGAGCGAGGTCACGTACAACCGAGCCTTCTCGACATCGGCGGGGAGATCGAACTCATGACGCAGCAACGGCGACGGCGACTGCTGCTCGGACCCAGGGTCATCCGGAAGGGTCACCGCCTCAGCGGTCCAATCGGAAGGCTGGTGGAGCCCGGCCTCGACGGTCAGAACGGGACTCCACTCGCCCCAGCCCGAGGCGGTTGCAACCCGAGCCCGATAGTGGCGAATTTCGCGACTTTGCAGTGGCTCTCCGGGTGCCTCGACCCCGATTTGCTCATCGCCCTGCACCTCGCCGGTGGAGGCGAGCAGATCCTCGAATCCGGTCAACCGGGAGCTCTGGATCTCGTAGGCCAACTGACCCCTATTGCCGCCATCCTCCGAGCGCCAGGTGAGTCGGACAGGCTCGGGGCCGATCCCCAACATTCCGGCGGGCAGTTGGCTCTTCAGGGTTGGCGCCATCAATACGACTTCTCCGGAACTCGAGCTCAGCCCTTGACCGCGCCGGCGGCCAATCCGGAGACGATCTTCCTACTGAAGAAAATGAACATGATCAGAGGGGGGATCGTGATCAGTAGCACGTCCATGAAGAACAGGTTCCACTGGGTCAAGAACTGGCTCTGGAAGTTGAACAGCGTGAGCTGGACCGTGGCGTTCTCGTCGCCGGGGAGGAAGTAGAGAGGGTTGACGAAGTCGTTGAAGATAAGCACCGCAGTGACAACGATCACGGTGATCACCGCAGGACGGATCAGCGGAAAAATCACCCGGAAGAACAGGACCCTTGGTGAGGCGCCGTCAACGATGGCCGCCTCGTCGATCTCTCGTGGGATCGATCCGATGAAGGCCCGTAGGACGATCACCGCAAAGGGGATGGCAAAGGCGAGTTCGATCAGGATCAGGCCGAGGAGCGTCTTGAACAGCCCGATCTCCTGGAGCACGAAGATGGTGGGTACCACAGCCGGGGGGATGATCAGACCAGCCAGAAGGAGGACGCTGACGATCGAGCTCAGGCGGTTCTTCCGCCGCTGATGCACAAAGGCGACCATCGAGCAAGCGATGACGATCAAGGTCACAGAAGCCACAGTGAGGAGGAGGCTGTTGATCATCGCAGTGACCGCGATCCCATCCCGGGCGGTCAGAACCTCACGCAGGTTGCCCCAAAGGTGCCACTCGGTGGGCCAGGTGAAGTCGAGCAATGCAGCTTCCGCCTGGTCCTTGCCGGCGGTCATGAGGATGAAGATGAATGGGACCAGGAACAAAACCGAACCGATCGCCAGCGCCACGGCATCGACCCACCACCGCCGTACCAGCGTCACAGGTCCAGCTCCTTGCGGTTGAAGTACCGCATCAACGGGAAGATGATGATGCTGACTGCGATAAACAGGATCACGTTCCCCGCGGTCGACAGCCCATAGAACCCGGCTTGGTACTGCTTGAAGATCGCCGATGCCATCACATCGGTAGTGAACCCGGGCCCGCCACCGGTCATGGTCCAGATCAGATCGAAGCTGCGCAGACCACCAATGAGGGAGAGGAGGATCACGGTGTAGGTGGCGTTGCGGCTCAGCGGGACGATGACATGCCGGAACTTTGCCCAGGCGCCACCGTCGATCCGGACGGCGTCCGTGTACTCCTCGGGTATGGAGACGATGCCGGCGATGAAGATCACCAGGGCGATGCCGACGCCCTTCCAGACATCGACCAGCGCCACCGATAGAAGGGCGATCTGAGGGTCCGTCAACCATGCCGGCCCGACCCCTCCTAGGAGTTCGATTGTCTTGTTGATCAGCCCGTCCGACGGATGCATCAGCACCTTGAAGGTGACGCCCACGGCTACGGTGCTTGCTAGCACTGGGAAGAACACCATTGATCGCAGGGCAGTCTTGAGCCGGATCCGCGACGTGAAGAGGACAGCCAGTAGGAGGCCGAACACGACCTTCAAGCCACTGGTGACCACCGCGTAGACCAGCGTGTTGCGCATGCTGCTCACCAGGGCCGGTCTGTTGAAGAACAGCACGTAGTTGTCGAGCCCGATGAATTCCCAATCGAAGAGTGTCCAACGGGTCAGGCTGAAGAAGAACGCCATCAGTGTGGGGACGATGAACAAAACCGCGTAGACGATGGCCGCGGGTATGTAGAAGCTGTGCGGATACGCCTTGTGCGCCAGTAGGCGCGTTTTGGTTGGTCGATGTTCCACGCCGAGCGCCGACGGGACGGTTGTTGTCCCGTCGGCACTCAAACTATCGACTTTGGAGACAGATTCGACTTTTTGGCTCACCAACCAGGTAGGCCGAGTTGCTGCGCCTGAGCGATGACGTCTTCGTCATAAAGGGCAGCCGCTTCCTCAGCAGTGCTGAGGCCGGATCCGACTTCCACAGTGAGGAACTCGAGGTTCGGTCCCTTGATCGGCGACAGGAACTCCAGTGCCGGTGCGATGTTTCCACCATCGATGTAGGCCTGGATGTCGAGCACAGCCGGCAGGGTGTCGTCCGGGAGGGACGACCCCTCGATCATGTACGGGCCTTGAGGCGCCACCGCCGCCGTCATCGCGTCCACCCCCTCGAGGGAAGCCACGAACCCTAGGAACTGCCTGGCCGCGTCCTGGTTCTCGCTGGTGGCCGCGATGTAGATCCCCGCCGGCATCCAGATCGTCGACCCGTTGGTCGCAGCATCGGTGCCAGGCTGGCCGAAGTACCCAATGTCCTGGACGGTGTCGGGATGGTTCTCCGCGATCGCCCCGAGGGCAAAAGTGAGCATCGGGTAGTGGGCGATCTCGCCGGTCGCCAGCAGATTGAGCCCGTCGTCGAACGTCGTAGACGCGAAGTCCTGCTGATACCACCCGCTCTCGAAACCCTGCTGGAGATGTTCGAAGCCGGCCAGCGCGGGCTGGTCCACGTACTTCGCCTGATTGTTGGTGTACTTCTCCGCCCAGTCCGGGTCCTGGGTCTGGATGTTGTAGTAGTCGGCCAACACGAACAGCTGGGAGGTCCAGGTGTCCGAGTAGGTCTGACCAACCGGGGTTATGCCGGCAGCCAGGATCGCCTCGTTGTTCGCCGCGAACTCGTCCCAGGTGGTGGGTACGCTGAGGCCAAGCTCTTCGTAGATCGCCTTGTTGTAGAGAACCCCGCCACCAAGCGCCGTTCCTGCAGGCACGCCATAAACCGCATCTTCTGCGGTGACTGTGGTGACAAACGAATCGACCATTTCTCCGACAAACGGCTCATCCGTGATCGGGACCAGTGTCTCCGTCGGGTTCAGCGCCTGGAACAGCGACCCTGTGTTATACCAAAAGATGTCGGTCATCTCGTCGGTCGCCAGACGGGTCTTGACAATGTTGTCGCCTTCGGAGCCGCCGGGCCGCGTCTCGATCTCGATCGCGATGTCGGGGTTGGCCTCGGTGAAGGCCGCAACCAGACCCTCGGCCGTGTCGATGGTGACCTGGTTGTCGTCTATCAAGAACGAGAGCGTGACCGCCGCCTCGGACGGGGCCGCGGTTGTCGCCGGAGCCTCCGTGCCGGCAGGTGCCGTCGTCGACCCGCCCTCGTCTGGTGCAGCCGTTGTCGTTGCCCCGCCTCCACCTCCACCACAGGCCGCGACGATCAGTGCCATCACCGCCAGCGTCAGTGGGACACGCTTGGAAAACCGTCTCATCCATCCTCCTCAGGGTGCGTCTCACACCGCTGAAACGTTTGATTTAAACGTTTCAGACTTGCGGGCGAAGCGTACGACTGGATCGGGTTGGTGTCAACAAGTGTTCAATCTTGCACCCGAACACAGCCCATGGTCAAGAGAGAAACAGCCCATGGTCAAGATGAATCAGTGACTTGAAACAAACGGGCTCACTTCACGTTCGTAGACGACCCGGCCGTTCACGCCTTCGAGATTGGAAGGCGCCGCTTGGAGACGGGCCATCAACTCCGGTTCCAGGTCCTCTCCCAGCACTTGCCGGGCCAGTTGGCAGGCCCATCCGGCGTGACGAAGGACGAATACCGCCTCCAATCCGGAGATGTCGTCGAAGAACCACCCGCACGAGGTGTACATCAGCATGGCGTGCTCCTGGATCTCGAGGAGCCCGATCGCCTTTGCGCGCTGATCGGTGTCCAGGTCCGGTCTGGCGTGTGTTGCGAGGAAGTCCTCGACCGTGCCACCCAGCACGACCGAGATGTAGTCGTCCCTTGCCTGCCACGGGTCTTCGAGAAGCTCACCACCGATTGTCTGGAAGGGGCCGATCAACTCGTCACGCAACCAGTCGAGGGCAGAGCGGAGCGGGCCACGCCAACGCTGATGTCCCGTCGGCTCACGCCCGGTGTGACAACCACAGTCGGCTCTCCAGCGCTCGACGCCGTGAGCACAACTCCACGAGGAGTCCTCGACGATGGCGGCCCGCAAGGTCGGAGGCGCGAGGGAGAGAAACTCCGGGTAGTTGGTGAGTCGTGTGTCCGGATCGGCGTCGATCGTCTCCAGGGCGACGGCCAGTGCCATCTCCCCGTGCCGATGATGGTGGCCGTAGGTCTCACCGTCGGTGGCGACATGAGCGAGACGAGGTCCGTCCCCGGACTCGCCGACCGCCGAAATCAATCGGTCCGCCAGCGCCCTCCCGTCCTTCAGGACGCCATTGAACGCGATCTCCCGTGACAGCGGCCCGTCGTAGAAGAAGACGACGATCGACCGCTCATCGCCCAGGTCGATGAGGTAGGGGACGCGGGTGTCGACCCTCCCGCCATCGACATCCGACCAGGACCCGTCTGCGCTCTCGACCGCAGCCGCCTGGTAAGGGGAGAGCACGGTGAACCCGATCCCCTCCCGGGCCAGGATGTCGAGCGTCTGCGTGTCCACCGCGGTTTCCGGGAGCCACATGCCTTCGGGGCGCCGCCCGAACCGATGCTCGAAATCGGCAATGCCCCAACGCACCTGGGTCACCTTGTCCCGATGATCGGAAAGGGGGAGGATGGTGTGGTTGTAGGCCTGGGCCATGGCCGAACCGTGCCCGCCGAACTTCAAGGTCGATCCCGCGTCCGCTTCGATGATGGCCCGGTAGGTCTCGAGGTGCGCATCCTCCAGCCAGCTGAGAAGCGTCGGGCCAAAATCGAAACTGATCGACTGGTAGGTGCTGACCGTCCTGACGACTTCGCCGTTGCCGTCGAGGACGCGCGCATTGGCGTTGGCGGCGTACGACTCCTCGGTGATGCGCTCGTTCCAGTCATGCCAGGGCGCGGCCGAGGGCTGTTCCGGCACCTTCCCGGTGAATGGGTTCTCCCGGGGTGGCTGGTAGAAGTGCCCGTGAATACAGACGAAGTTGCTCAATACGGAGTCAACCTAAAGAACGCCAGGGAGCTAACCGGTCTTCCCGGGCATCGCCTCGTGGCGCAGGATGACGACGCCGAGCGGTGGAATGGTGATTTCGATGCTGTCTGGCCGGCCGTGGTGGGGCACAGCCGCAGGACCGGTGCCGACCCCTCCCAGATTGCCCTGACCGGTGCCCCCATAGGGCTCGGCGTCGGTGTTGAGGATCTCGACCCAACGACCACGTCCAGGCACGCCGATGCGATAGGCGTGCCGTGGCACGGGTGTGAGATTCACCGCCACGAGCAGGGCCTCGCCGCCAGATGATCGGCGAAAGTAGGCCACGACGCTGTTGGCCGCGTCGTTGGGGACCGCCCACTCGAAGCCTTCCGTATCGCAGTCCAGCTCATGGAGGGCAGCCTCTTCGGCGTAGACCCGATTGAGGTCGGTGACGAGATTCTGGATCCCGCGATGGGGCGGCACGTCGAGAAGGGCCCAGTCGAGCTGATCGTCGTGGGACCACTCCGAGCGTTGCGCAATCTCCGAGCCCATGAAGAGGAGTTTCTTTCCGGGCTGGGACCACATGTAGGCGAGGAGGAGGCGGAGCGTGGCGAACTTCTGCCAATCGTCACCGGGGAACTTCTCCAGCAAGGCGCGCTTCCCATAGACGACCTCGTCGTGGGAGATGGGGAGCATGAAGTTCTCGCTGAAGGCATACACCGCACGGAAGGTCAGCTCGTGGTGGTGAAAGGAGCGGTGCACAGGCTCGCGTGAGAGATAGACGAGGGTGTCGTGCATCCACCCCATGTCCCACTTGAGCCCGAAGCCGAGACCGCCCAGGAATGTCGGTCGGGAGACCAGGGGCCATGACGTCGATTCCTCGGCGATGGTCTGGACCGCCGGATACTCCTGATAGACGACCTCGTTGAGCCGCCGGATAAAAGCAATCGCCTCCAGGTTCTCCCGTCCCCCGTGCCGGTTCGGGATCCATTGGCCCTTTCGACGCGAGTAGTCGAGGTAGAGCATCGAAGCCACCGCATCGACCCTGAGCCCATCGGCGTGATAGCGGTCGAGCCAGAAGAGCGCATTGCTGATGAGGAAGGCGGGCACCTCGGCCCGTCCGTAATTGAAGATGTACGTGTCCCAGTCGGGATGAAAGCCCTTCTTGGGATCGGCATGCTCATAGAGGTGGGTCCCATCGAACAGCCCGAGGCCGTGCCCGTCAGTAGGAAAGTGTGACGGCACCCAATCCAGGATCACGCCGATACCGGCCCGATGGAGGGCATCGATGAGGGTCATGAAGTCCTGTGGTGCGCCGTAGCGGCTGGTCGGCGCGAAATAGCCGGTGGTCTGATAACCCCACGAGCCGTAGAAGGGGTGCTCCATGACCGGCATCAGCTCGACATGGGTGAAGCCGAGTTCCACGACATACGCCGGTAGCTGCTCGGCCAGCTCGACATAGGTGAGATGTCGCCCGCCCTTCCCACGCCGCCAGGAGCCGAGATGCATCTCGTACACGGACATCGGCGCATCCAGGGAGTTGTGGCCAGCGCGGTTCTCCATCCACTCCCCGTCACCCCACTCGTAGCCGAGGTCCCAAACCTTGGAGGCAGTTCGGGGCGGGGTCTCGGTGTGGACAGCGAACGGGTCGGCCTTCTCCCCGATGAAACGCCCGTTGCCGACCCGGTACTTGTAGGCGGCGCCCCGTTCCACGTCCTCGACGAATCCCTCCCAGATCCCAGAGACACCACGCGGCGAGAGCGGGTTGGTAGCCGGGTCCCAGCCATTCCAATCACCCACGACGGAAACGGAGTCGGCGTTGGGGGCCCACACCGCGAATTGGACGCCCCCGTCGACTCGATGGGAGCCCAGTTTCTCGTATAGGCGGTGGTGGGTCCCCTCGTTCCAGAGGTGGAGGTCGTCCTCGCTCAGCAAGCTGGTGGGGGCCGGGGAACGGCGGGGCACCAAGTCGAGTGTATCTGGATAGGTCTTCCGGCCTATGGCGGTTTGAGTCCACAGGCCCATCGGCGTGTCTGGTCGGGCTGCCGACAGATAAAGCACACATAAAGACGGAAGGAAAGGGTTCAGACGATGACATACAAGATGGCATACGGCATCGACACAGCCGATCGCCGACGGAGGCGGGCCCTGAGGGCCATCACACCCCTCGCCGCCCTTCTGGTGGCCGCCCTCCTCATCTGGCAGGGCAGCAACGCGGCTTTCAGCGCCACCACCGACAACACCAACGACACGTGGGCCACGGGCAACCTGGTCCTCACCAACAACGGGGGCACCGCCACTTTCGCGCCCAGCACCGGGGCCTTGTTCAACGAGGGCAACAGGAAGCCCGGTGACACTGGCGTCAAGTGCATCACGGTCCACTCCGGTGGCACGCTGCCTGGTTCGCTGCGGCTGTACCGGGGCACCGTGGGCGGGACCGGCAACTTCGCCGCCCTGGCCGGGTGGATCAATCTGACGATCGATGCGCAGGTCATCCCGGCAGCCAACAACGTACAGGCAAACTGCACCGGCTACACCGGTGGGACCGCAGGAGCGATCTTCAACGGCAACCTGAACACGATGCCGAGCACCTATGCCGCAGCCACCAACGTGGCCATGGCCGGCGGCGCCGAGCGGGTGGCCTATCGCATCTCATGGACAATCAACACGGTCGCCGACAACACGGTTCAGAACGCCTCGGCCGTTGCCAACTTCAACTGGGAGATCAACTGATCCCCGCAGGGCCAACTGTCTGAGCTAGCCGGCCCCGGCACCCGAGACCCGGGTCCGGGGCCGGCGACGTTCAGAACGAAGCCACGGGACACCGAGATGACCACGATCACAGACCCGATCCGGAGCGAGGTCCACCTCCAGGAGCCGTACTCGAGGCTCCGGCTGACGGCGGGCATCGTGGGTCGGGCCTGGCTCTGGTTCCTGGCGGCCTGTCTGGCTGTGACCCTTCTCCCCATCCTGATCGGGTGGCACTCGTATGTGATCGTCACCGGCTCCATGGAGCCCGGCATCAGCGCCGGCGATGTGGTCCTCTCGTCGCCCGAACCCGTGATCGATGAGTCGCTGGGACGGGTCATAACCTTCGAAGACCCGGCCCGCCCGGACCACGTCCTCACCCATCGTCTGATTGCATTCAACGAGGACGGGACCCTCGTCACCAAGGGCGACGCCAATCCCACGCCCGACAGCGTCCATGTGACCCGGGACTCGGTCACCGGTCTCGGCCGCATCCTGGTGCAGTTCGTGGGCCTTCCAGTGGTGTGGTTCATGACCGGGAACTGGCTTCTCCTCCTCGTCCACCTCGCCCTCATCGTCGGGGCGGTGGTTGCCACCGTCCTCGATTACGAGCCGGACAACCGTGGCCCCAGACCCTGGCAGCGCCGTATAGATCAGAAGCAGCCGGCCGACCCGAGACGGCTCCTCACCCGAAGCGCCCCCTCGCTCACCCCGATCCTGATCTTGGCCATTGCTGCCGCCTTCGGGGCCCGTGGTGGTGAAGTCCCCACCAGTGCCGCCGCGTTCAGCGTCACGACGGTCAACACCAACGACAGCTGGACCATCCCCAACTGGATCTACACCAACGAGGTCAACGCCCTCGGCCCCTATCTGTACTGGAAGCTCGACGAGGCCACTGGCACCGTCGCCGCCGACTCCTCGGTCAACGGCCGACACGGGACGTACTCCCCAAATGCCGGGAGCTTCACCCGACTCGCCGATGGCGGTCTGGTTACCGAAACCCCAGACCGGGCCGTGGCGTTGACCAACAACGCTTCCTGCATCTACACCGCCGCAGGCGGAGGTGTCGCCGCCCCTCAGACCTTTACCGTCATCGCCTGGTTCCGGGCTCCGCCCGGGTACACCAACGGGGGCAAGCTGCTCGGATTCGAGCGGCCCCAGACCGGCGTCAGCGCTCCCACCGCCGGCGCCTACGACCGTCATCTCTTCATGGATGGCCAGGGCCGGATCTGGTTCGGTGTCTACAACGGCGGTCATGTCTCCCTCAACTCGGCGGCGGGGCTGAACAACGATCAGTGGCACATGGCCGTCGGCACCCAGTCCTCCGCCGGGATGCGGCTCTACATCGACGGGGTCCAGGTCGGCTCCAATACGAACACGGTGGCCGAGACCCAGAACGGATGGTGGCGGGCCGGGTGTGGCAACCTCTCCGGCTGGGGAGCGCAATGGGGCGGTAACAACAACCCCGGCACCGACTCGGCCACAGCCCAGAACCGGCCCTTCATGGCCTCACTCGACGAGATCACCGTCTACTCGGGAACGGCCCTAACCGTCCAGCAGGTCGCCTTCCTCTACTGGTCCCGCTGACCGAGCGATCAGCTCTGGAGCTCCACCATGAAGCGGGGCGCCCCGGAAGTGTCGTCCTGCCAATTGATCGAGAAGTCCGACCCCGAGACGTCGACCGAATGCGCAATGATGCTTCCGAACACGGAGACATTCGACGAGGACGACATCTGGATCTCGCCCTGAGGGGCAAACATGAGACCGGTCCAACTAATGCCGTTGCCGCTGTACTGAATGGCGTTGACATTGCAGGCCGGCGGACTGCCCGCATTAGAGAACATGAGCAATGGGGAGTAACCACCCGTAGCGACCGGCGCGTGACCCGTGAGGCTGGCAGCGCCATTCAATTCGATCTGCCCCTCGGCGACAAAGGTCACCGTCACACCCGGGGCCGTGCTGACACCCTTGAGATCAATCGCCTTGTTGCCGGTCTTCGGCGAGTAATAGGTCCCCGATTGCGTGATCACGATGCTCGAGTTGTTCCCGGTGGCGTGATTGTTGGAGACCATCCAGCCGTTGTCGATGCCGACCCCCGGAGCCGAATTGAAGTAGTTGCCCGGATTGGCCACCTGACGGAGCCCACCCGGCCGGAACTCGGCGATATCGAGGTCCAGTGGATAGTTCTTGGGCGAACCGAAGTATTTCTCGGCACTGGCGGCGACATCCGCTTCGTTGGTGTTCAGGTTGCCCCGGTACTCGATCGACCCTGAGACCGCGGCGTCCGAACCGGTGATCTTCAGATCGCCGTTGGAGAAGATCCCGCCGTTGACAGTCTTGGTCGATCCGCTCAGATCCAGCTCGACGGCACCACCTGTTGCGCATGCCTCGGCTCCAGCGAAGATGGCATAGCCTCCGAGGAACGGCTCCTGTTCACAGGTGGCGACACCTTGAGACACCACGGTGAGTGTCTCCGACCCAACTCCGGGCCCGGCGAAGGTGGTGTCGTTGACCCTCTGAATGATCACCTCGTACTCGGCGGTGTCGATGGCATTCACAGTCACCACAACCTCGGGGTCGTTGTCGTCGTAGCCGTTCTCGGCCGCGACGGCGAGCGCCGATCCCACCGGGTCCGGCGCGGCGGCGTCACGTGGGTTGCAAGCCTCCCAGGCGGCGGCCAGGGCGGCGTTGTCAGCGGCGTTCTGCGTACCCCGCCGCTGGTCGAATCCGAGGCCGCCATCGATGGCGAGGGCGGCAAACCCAACCAACACCAGCAGGGATATCGCCACCAAGATCAGGGCGGCACCTTTCTCGTCTCGTGCTCGCGTGACCGGTTCGCTGTTCCTCATGGGCACTCGATCGTCGTGGTTGGTCGTCATGGTCCGGGGAACACCAGCGCGTCGGCAGGGCAGGTGTCGAAGAATCGGTCTGCTTCGGCACTGGGGCTCAGCGTGATCTCTCCGCCGAGAAAGGGCCCCACGATCGGGGTGATCATGTCGACGTCATGGACGACATCGATCCGGATCTGTGATCCGTCGAGGAGGTCGCGCGGGTCCGGCCCGCAGTACACGGTGACGGTGGTCGCGGCTGTGCTCAGATCGGGTGAGGAAACTGCTGATCGCACCCTGGCCTCGACGTCAGCGGCGGTGGCGTCCTTGGTGTAGGCGAAATAGCTGGCACCGTCCTGGACGGCGTCACGAACTGAGATGTTGGCGACGATGGCCCTCCCGACGTCGACGATTCCCAGGAGGAGGACGAGGAGAAACATGGTCACAAATGCCATCTCCACCGCGGCAGCACCCCGATCGGAAGAGCGACTTCTACCCACCGACGACTCCCTTGAAGACCGAGCGATTTTGGCTCGAGGTCAAGTCGATCCCGTCGAGGAACGACGACAGGAGGGGAACGATGGCGTTGAACGTGCCCTCCACTTCGACCTCGACGCCGAAACCGTTGTCGATGTTGGTCGACCCTGATGGTGAGGGCGCCGGTAGAGGAGTCGCCAGGTCGCAGTCGGCGACTGGCGCACCCGCGACGTCGGAGAAGGTGATACTGACGTCGCTGGTAGCAAGGCTCATACCGATGACTTTGTCGAGGGCAGCCTCGGTGATCGAGGCGCAATCGAGGTAGTTCGGCAGCCCATCGCTGTCGTTGTCACCGACGGTCGTGGCGTACCGCGCTCCTTCGCGAGCCGCGGTCCAAACCGTCGTGAAGCCGTGTCCCAACCGAGCAAACTCGATTACACCGAAAAGCATGAGAAAGAGGAGCGGCGCGACCAGCGCGAATTCGACCAGGCTCGCGCCTCGCTCACGCCCCCCACCCCTGTTGAACAAAACCAAGCACCCCCCAGGTCACGGATTCAACCCGTGACGCTTCGAGTACGTAATCGCCCACGCCCCACAGAGGGTTACTCGAGATTTTCCGCGGAGCGATCTTTGCTCAGATCAGAGTCGGGGCTGTCGATATAGAAGGGACACATCCTTTGTATCCGGAGCAGCCCGCAGGTGGAATCGCCAGGTCCGCCAAGCAAGAACCATGTCCGCGCCTCATCCCAAAATCGGTAACCCTCGAGACCACGATTTCGAGACAAGGCTTCGCGCCGCAAAGCGCGGGGCGGAATGGGCCTGGGCCGCCATCTACCGCGACCTGGCCGGGGTCGTGTCAGGGTATCTCGCCAACCGGGGAGCAGCCGAGCCAGAAGATTTGACTTCGGAGACCTTCCTCCAGATTGCGAGGAACATCTCGACATTCGAGGGCGACGAATCAGCCTTTCGCTCATGGGTTTTCGTGATCGCCCACCGGCGCCTGATCGACTCACGGCGGGCGAGGCAACGTCGCCCCGAAACAGTCAATCTGTCGATCCCGGCGGGTGGGGTGGGAGGAAACGTTGAGGAAGAGGCGCTGAATCGATTGACCACGGTCGAGCTCCAATCGGCCTTCGAGAAGCTCTCGGAGAGCCAACGCGATGTCCTCGCTCTGCGGATCATCAGCCAGCTAACGCTCAAGGAGACGGCTACTGCTCTGGGAAAGCGGGTTGGCGCCGTCAAGGCTGCCCAACGAAGGGGCCTGCTCGCCCTCAGCGAGCATCTCGACGTCGGCGGGGTAACCCGATGAGACCTCCTGGCGATTACAGGGGGGAGATGCCCAATACGAAAGTCCTCGATCGGGAGATCGAGCTGCTGTTCGCCGGCACGCCAATCGAGGGCGGGCGACTGTCAGGTCTGGCCCCGGTGATGGAGATGATCCGTACTCAATGGACGTCGGCGCCATCCGAGTTGGAAATTGCGCACTTCGCCAAGAGTGCCGGATCGGCCGTGAATGTCACACAGTCCGCTGCAACAGACGTCACCACTATCCCGCGACGGCAGTTGGCGCCCCAGCACGGTCTCATCCCACGTCTGGCAACAGTAGGGATCGCCGTCCTTCTCATGTCCGGGACAGCCGGAATGGCTCTGGCCGCCAACGGCGCCGCTCCCGGCGATGCGCTCTATGGTCTCGATCGCGCCTTAGAGCGGGTTGGCATCGGCTCGGGCTCAACAGACGAACGGCTCGATGAAGCGGTCGTAATGGCGGCGCAAGGTCGATCGGGCGAAGCAGTCGATCATGCCATGGAAGCGCTCAGCCGAAATTCCGGGGATTCAGCCGCAGTGGCTCTCGGTGCACTCACTGCTGCCTCCGAGAATCTCGTTCATATACAGGACACCGCCCACGCGGCCTCCACCGCAAATATTCGTGTCTCTGCCCTGCTCACCTATATCGCCGAGAACATCGGCAAGGACGTGGGAACGGACGGCCGCGAGTTCGGTCAAGGGGTCGCCCAACTCGCCCGGGATATCGGCGAGGGCGACGGTCCAACCGGGGCCCAAGACCCGGCCGTCGCCCCAGCCCCCGGCCAGGGACAGTCGAACAACCCAGGTGCTGGTGCCGGGAATGAGGGGTCTAACGACGGAACCGGGCCGGGGAACGACAATTCGAATGGTAACGGCCCGGTCAAGGGGAACGGCCAAGACAACCCAACCGGCGGTAGTAGCAGCCAGGACAACCCAACCGGCAACGGGAACAACCAAGACAACCCGACCGGCGGTGGTAGCAACCAGGACAACCCAACCGGTAACGGGAACAGCCAGGACAATGGGAGCGGCAATGTCCAGGACAATGGCCCACCCATAGACTCGCCTTCCGTCACCGCGCCCGGCCAGGACAACGGCCCGCCCGTCGAATCACCATCCGTGACCGCGCCCGGCCGGGTCAAGAATGCGTTAGAGGATTCGCCTTCCGCGACGGCTCCCGGCCAGGAGAAAAAGCCCTAGGCCAGGTGTTTCAGGACGGATTCACCGCGAGGCGAGAGCCGATAGCCGGTGAGGAGGCTCTCGGTGAGACCCATCTCCTTGAGCTTGCGAACATCGAGCTTGAACGGCATTTTCTCCCGCCCCACCGATACGGCCAGATCCTCGGCTCGCACGCCGGGGCTTTCTGCGATCAGGACCAGTGTCTCCAATGTCCATGGACCCTGCTTGCTGATGGAGTCGAGCCGTTGCAGGCGGCGGTCTATCTCATGCAAGCCTGCTTCGTCGGGGATCGTCTCCCGGAGGATCACTCTCGGGTCCGGCCCCACGTGGCGAAGTCGGATGCGATAGAGGGTCTCCCCGCGGCTCCCGGCGGAGGCAACGAGGTCCGGCACGCTCTCGAAGCCGCCTTCAGCTGCGTCTTCCCGCGTCAGCGCTACCGGGTCGACAGCGTCGACGGAGACGACTTCGACCACGCCGATGGCCGTGCGGAGCTTCGAACCGGCTTTCACCCGGGCCAGGTCCCATTTCCGGTACACCGCCGCGATTCGTCCGGTCTCGATCCCCGACAGGACGTCGTGCCGCAGGAGCATGGAATTCTGAAGGTTACGGCAACGGCGGGCTGAGTCACGCCGGTGACCCTGGGGCCAAGCATTGGGGAATCTTCGACGAACTCACTTTGCGACCGGGATGTGGTGCAATAGCGTCGGGCTGGCCGACAAAGGCTCACTCGGGGCGGGAGGCGCACCACAGGAGGACGACGTGACTCGCAACCGCTCGAGGATGGGCGCGCTGATCGTGATCGGCATGCTCGGCTCCCTGCTCCCTCTCACCGCCCTGCCGGCGGGCGCAACCACCGGCGACCTGGTTATCACCGGTGTCGTCGACGGCCCATTGACCGGCGGCCTGCCCAAGGCGGTCGAGCTCTATGTCGCCAATGACATCCCGGATCTGAGCATTTATGGGGTGGGTTCGGCGAGCAACGGGGGCGGTACCGACGGGCAAGAGTTCACATTCCCGAGCGTTCCTGCAGTGGCCGGGGATTTCATATATCTGGCGACCGAAGCCGTGGCGTTCACGACCTTCTTCGGGTTCGCCCCCGACTTCACCAACGCCAATGCAACCAACATCAACGGGGACGATGCCATCGAGTTGTTCATGAGCGGTGTCGTTGTCGACGTCTTCGGTGACATCAATCTGTCCGGGACCGGCCAGCCGTGGGAGTACACCGACGGGTGGGCCTACCGGGTCAACGGCTCCGGACAGGACGGCTCCACCTTCGTCCTCGCCAATTGGAGCTTCAGCGGTATCAACGCCCTGGACGGGGCGGCGACCAACGTCACCGCGATGACGCCTTTCCCACTCGGCACCTACACCCAGGACAGCACGCCTCCGCCGCCTGGCGATTCGGTGATCATCAATGAAGTCGACGCCGACACTCCCGGTACCGACATGGCCGAGTTTGTCGAGGTCTACGACGGCGGCGCCGGGAACACCTCACTGGACGGCTTGGCTCTTGTCTTCTACAACGGCAGCAACGACCTCACCTACGGGTCGGTGGATCTCGACAACGTGAGCACCGATCCCGACGGTTATGCGGTGATCTGCGGTGACGTCGACGCCGAGTTCATCGCCAACTGTGACGTGGATTCGGCACAGATCCAGAACGGGCCGGACGCAGTGGCCCTCTACCAGGGCAACGCGGCCGATTTTCCCAATGGGACGGCGATCAGCACCGATGGCCTGGTTGACGCCCTGGTATACGACACGGCCGACGCCGACGACCCTGGATTGCTGGCCCTTCTCAACCCCGGTCAACCCCAGGTCGACGAGGACGGGGCCGGCGCCGGAGACACCCATTCCAATCAGCGCTGCCCCAATGGAAGCGGTGGGGCCCGCAATACCAACACGTACGCCCAGTTCATCCCGAGCGTCGGTGTCGCCAACGTGTGCGAAGTCGTGCCATCGGACCCGGTCGCTCGTCTCATCCATGAGATCCAGGGCGACGGGCCGGCCAGCCCGTTCGACGCCACCGGCGTTGTGGTCGAGGCCGTGGTCGTCGGCGACTTCCAAGGAACTGGAGCGCTGCGCGGCTTCTACCTCCAGGAGGAGGATGCGCAGGCGGACACCAACCCGTTGACGTCGGAAGGGATCTTCGTTTTCGACGCCTCCTTCGGCGTCGACGTCGCCATCGGCGATCTCGTCGAGGTGACCGGGACAGTCGACGAGTTCAACGGCTCCACCCAGATCGGCACGGTGACTTCGGTGAACGTGATCTCGACTGGGAACAGCGTCACTCCGGCCACCGTCACCCTTCCGGTGACCGCGATCACAGATCTCGAGGCCTTCGAGGGCATGTCGGTCCAACTGCTCCAAAGCCTCACGATTTCCGAGTTCTTCAACTACGACCGCTTCGGCGAGATCGTCCTATCCACCGAACGCCAGTTCCAGCCCACCGCTCTGTCCGAGCCCGGCTCGGCAGAGGCCACCCAGCTGGCGTCAACCAATGCCCTGAGCCGGATCACCCTCGACGACGGGCGGACAGCGCAGAACCCGGACCCGGCGATTCACCCGAACGGGGCCGAGTTCAACCTGGACAACCTGTTCCGCGGCGGCGACGAAGTCACCAACGTCGCCGGTGTGCTCGACTTCGCTTTCGATCTCTATCGGATTCATCCGACTCGGGGGGCCGACTTCGCCATCGGGAACCCTCGTCCGGCAGAACACGCCGCAGTGGGAGGCAGTCTCGAGGTGGCGTCGTTCAACGTGTTGAACTACTTCTCCACGATCGACACCGGTGTCTTCATCTGCGGCCCACTGGAGAACCTGGAGTGCCGTGGGGCGGACGACGCCGATGAGTTCACCCGGCAGAAGGACAAGATCATCTCGGCCCTGGCCGCGATCGACGCCGACGTGGTCGGCCTCATGGAGATCGAGAACAATCTCACGGACGAGGCTCTTGCCGATCTAGTCGCCGGTCTCAACGCGCGAGTTGGCGCTGGGACCTACGCCTACATCGGATCGGGTTCGATCGGTTCGGATGCGATCCGGATCGCTCTCATCTACAAGCCTTCTCGGGTCACACCGGTCGGCGCCGACGCGGTGCTCGACAGCGACGAGTTTCTCGATCCCAACAACCTCGGTCAGGCGCAAAACCGGCCGGCCCAGGCCCAGACCTTCCAGGAGAACGCGACGGGCGAGAAAATCACCGTAGTGGTCAATCACCTGAAGTCGAAGGGCTCGGGTTGTGGGCCCGGCGACGACGATCCCGTACAGGGGAACTGCAACTTGACCCGGACGCTGTCGGCAGCTGTGCTCGCAGACTGGCTCGGCACCGACCCGACGCGAAGTGGCGACTCGGACTTCCTCGTCATCGGTGACCTGAATTCCTACGACAAGGAAGACCCGATCGACGCACTGAGCGCCGGAGCTGACGACACCGCCGGCACCGGTGATGACTACACCGACCTCCTGCTGCAGTTCGAAGGTGAGCGTGCCTACAGCTATCTATTCGACGGCCAGCTCGGGTATCTCGACTATGCGCTGGCCAACCAGGCACTGTTGGGCCAGGTGACGGGCTCGACGGTCTGGCACATCAACGCAGACGAGCCCGATCTGATCGACTACGACACCGAGTTCAAGCAGGACGCCCAGGATGCCATCTATGCGCCCGACCAATACCGGTCATCAGATCACGAGGCCGTCATCGTCGGTCTCGCACTGGACCAGACAGCACCGGTGGTCGCTGCCGAGCTGGATCGGATCGCCGCCACAGGCAACACCGGGATGTTCGTCGTCGATTTCACCTGTCAGGACGCGGTCGATCCGAGCCCAGACTGTGTTGCCGATCTCAATGGCGTACCGGTCACAGATGGTCAGATCACCCATCTGGTCAGGGCGCCGGGCAGGCCCATCACACTTCGCCTTGGGCCGCTCCTCTTCATGAAGGACGACAGCTTCACCCTGACGGTGACCGGAACAGACGATCGAGGAAATAGCGCGACGGCCACGGCCGAGCCGGTTTTCCGAAGTTAGAGATCACTAGACCTGACCTGCCTCCAACTCGATCGGCCGGGTGGCGACAGTCGAGATGGCGCCACCGCGTATCACCGTGAGATCGACCGATCCGCCGATGCGGTCTCCCGTCATCATGCGTTGGAGGTCCCTGGCATCGCGCAAGGGCTCACCATCACCAGCAACCAGGATGTCACCCGGGCGGATCCCCGCCCTTTGTGCCGGGCTTCCCTCCACGACCTCGACTACCTCGATGCCACGATCGCGGCCCAACCGGTCAGCCAGAAGCGGTGGCAAGGGACGGGTTCCTCCCGCGACACCTAGGTAGGCGCGGCGGACCTGCCCGCTCTTGATCAGCTCGGCGATGATCGCCTTGGTCGCGTCATCAATCGGCACCGCCAGACCCAAGCCTTGGCCGATCATGGGCCCGACGACGGCGGTGTTGACCCCGACCACCCTCCCGACGGCGTCGGCCAGAGGGCCACCCGAGTTTCCCGGGTGGAGGGCCGCGTCGGTCTGGATGACGTTCTCGACCAGACGGGAGTGCCCCTGGCTGTCGGCCGCAATCGACCGTCCCAGGGCGCTGACCACTCCTGCTGTTACCGACCCCGAGAACCCGAGAGGGTTGCCCAAGGCAACGACTAGCTGCCCTACCTCCAGGGCCGAGGCGTCTCCCAACTCGGCAGCAGGAGCCTCCGAGCCTTCCAGCTTGAGAACGGCTAGATCTGAAAGGCGATCGCGGCCCACTACATCGAACCCCGTCTCCCAGCCGTCTACGAAAGAGGCGCCTCCCCGAGTGCTTCCTTCCACCACGTGGGCCGATGTCACCATGAACCCGTCGCCACTGATGACCACCCCAGAGCCTGAGCCCTCATGCCACTCCCCCCGGCGACCCCGACGACGTGTGGAAAGAGCCACAACGGTGGGCAAGAGCTTCCGGGCCACGGAGGTCACTACCGCCGAATAGGCATCGAGGGCGGCCTGACCCCGGTCGATGCCATCGGTGGCGCCCAGGCTCACGAAAACCGGGCAGTCACGATGAGCCTGTCGTTGACACGAACCAGTCCGAGGTCCAACGACTCACCACCAGCCGCCAGGACACGATGAAGGTCGTCGACGTCGGCAGTCGACTGGTCGCCTGCGCTGACCAGCACGTCTCCCTCCTTGACACCAGCGACATCGGCGGGTGAGCCTTCCTCGACAAGCCTGACCAACAGACCATCTGCCTCGTCGAGGCCCATGGTGCGGCGAAGCCGACGAGTCACCTCGACCGGGGCCAGGCCGACGCCGAGACGGCGCGGCTGAGGGCGGTCACCGCTGCGAAGTGCGGTCACCACGTCCCTCATGTCGCCGGTTGCGGCCTGAGCCAGATAGAACCCCCGACCGAGACGACGGGTATTGATCCCAATCAGCATCCCGTCCAAATCGACCACCGGACCACCAGATGCCCCGGGAGGGGCGAGGGCGGTGTGTTCGAACCCACCTGCGACCCGCCGGCCGCGGGGGCCCCGGAACGAGCGATCGGCGGCAGCGACCAAGCCGAGTGTCGCTCTCAGCCCTCGACCCCCCGGATTGGCCAGCCCGACGACCGGCGCCCCGATCACAGGTGAGACATGCTCCGGCTGCCATGCAACCGGCCCCGCCGCACCCGTGTCGACCTCCAGCAGGGCCAGATCGGCGTCCACATCGATCCCCATAACCGTCGCCTGCTCCACTCGCCCGTCGAAGAAGGTCACGGTCGCCCGTTCCGGGCTCACATTGTGGGCATTGGTGAGGACCAGGCCATCTTCCAGCACCACTCCGGAGCCCATCCCCCAATGACCACCCAGGCCGACCACAGACCTGCCGGCCGACTCCGCCACCGAACCCACCGTCTCCCCAATCTCGGTCAGAATCATCATGCAACTCCTGGTCACTAGCGACTTGCAATTTGCAAGCATATCACCGGCAGTGCCAATTGCAGCACGTCTTGTGACATAGCATGGCGGCATGGACGAAGACCGCGGACCGCTGAGCCGCGCATTGGAGCGAATCGGAGACCGCTGGTCGCTGCTGATCATCGACGCACTGCAGGGGGCACCGCTCAGGTTCTCCGACCTGGCCGACCGGGTCACCGGGATAGCCCCCAACATCCTCTCCAGCCGCCTCAGCCGTCTCGAGGAGGAAGGGGTGATCGTCTCCAGTCCCTACTCGGAGCGGCCTCCCCGCCATGTCTACGAGCTGACCGGGGCCGGTCGCGACCTGGCAGGCGCCCTTCTTCTCCTCGCCCATTGGGGTGACCGGCAATCAGATGAAGGGGAAGCGATCAGACACTCGCTCTGCGGCACCCCCCTCGAGGCTCACTGGTTCTGCTCCAGTTGTGACCGGATCGTCGATCAGGGGGCGGAGACGGAGATCCGAGTGGTCTGAGGGGCGGACGGATGGTCGCCGTCCTGACGCCGCTCATGGCGGCCTGGTCTCGTCAAGGAGGCGAGAAGCAAGCCACCCACCGCGATCAGCCCGACGGTGGAGATCACCAGAGTCGTCAGCCATGGCAAGAACGATCCCGTTGCAACAGGCGCGACCTCGACCGCCGGATCCACCGTCGGATCCAACGCCGCCTCTCCCCCGACCGGATCGGCGCCGAAATCGGCGGCCCCTGCCGTGAGCGGTGCGGAGGTGACCACGGTCTCGGTCGCCCGGACCGGTTGCTCGGAGTGGATGGTGAGACGGCTCCGCTGGGAGGCGTAGCCGTAGGCGAAGATCATGTCAGTCTCCGAAGCCGAAGAGACCACGATCCGCACGCCGAGGTGCCGACCCTCGGCGAATTGATGGTCGATCGCAGGAAAGTCAAGCGAGGTCTCGATCCAGGTCGCGCCTGCACCGGTGTCCACGGTCGCCACCTTTGATCCGAGGTTGTCACAGTCGGCGCCGGTTATGTCACAGTCGAGGAGATAGACCGTGAACACACCCTGTTTTCCGGCCTCGAACATGTCGGCTGCGCTCCACACCGCCATGGAGGGGAATCCAGCCAGCCGCTGCCCGCTCGCCTCTATCTGCCAGTGCTGGAAACGGGCCTCATCTTCCTCTTCAAGTCCCCGATTCGAGCGCTGGAGAAGCAATCCGGGCTCCACGTCCCTCCCCCGGTCGTAGTTGGGCATCTCTCCCCCGCGTGGGTTGAACATCAACTGAGCACGAGGCACTCCGTCAGGCCCCAGGTAGTAGTTCTCTTGCTCAGCGAGGGCAACGCCCGGGGCAAGAAGCACCAGGGTCAGGGCGACCAGCACGCCCCATTTCACGCCGGGTCCACGCATGTCTCAACGAGCCCCTGCTTCGAGCGGAACACGACCCGCAGGCGAACCGGCCGGGGCAGAAACCAACGGCAGGCTCACCGAGAAATGGGTCCAACTCGGATCCCTCTTGTAACCCAGCTCGGCACCGATCTGCTCGGCGAGCCCACGGATGACCTCCAGGCCCGACCCGGAGCGCACCTGGCTACGAGCCTCTTCCACGAGGTCGACGTATCGTTGGAACACCTGGGCGCCGGCTCCCTCGGGAAGCCCGAGCCCGTCGTCGGAAACGCTGATCCTCATGATCCCGCCCTCGGCCACGGCCCAGATCGCAACTCTCTTGCCTCCGTGGCGGATGGCGTTGCCGACCAAGAGATGGAGAATCTGTCGGAAGATGCTCGGATCGGTCTCGACCACGATCTCGGGCACCGCGACCTTGATGTCCGCCCCCACATCCTGATATTCCACCGCAACCACGAGGGCCTCGGCCTTGACATTGCACCGTTCTGTGTGGGTCACGAGCTCATGCGACATGCCGGCAACGAATTGGCGAGTGGCCCGGTTGGTGACGCGCTCGAGCTCCAGGTCGAGCTGCATGGCGGCCTCACGAGCGCGGATACGGGCGCGAGCTGCCTTCCAGAAGATGACCATGACCAGAGCAGGGATGGCGAAGCCGATGGCGATTTGGGCGGTGATTGCAGGCCCAAATCGTCCCGACGAATAGACGCCAAGAACAATCAGCGCGAGCAATGAAATCGCCAGGATTACCGCCGACCCACGGCCGGCCACGACCCGGCGACTCCCTCGTAACGTGGTCACCCAATATCTATCGGCGGAATCTCGCCCGGCTTGATCGGCTGAAGCCGCCTGAGATCTTGATCTGACCTACAGATACAGACCGGTTGTCGGCTCCGATGTCGATGGCCGCTGTTCGGCCTCGGTGGACGGGAGCGACGCGATGTCGGCCATGACCGCGGCCACGAAACGGCGGCCTTCTCTCTCGGTCCGAGCGGTCTCGAGATCGGATTCGAATCTGTCACGGAACAGTGCCAGTTGCTTGACATGCTCCTCGAACTGGTCGGGGGTGGTCCTCATCGCCAGCTCCCAGACCACGATCCGCACCAGCAGCTGAAACTGCTCGTCGGGGATCTGTGCGGCGGCCTCGGCCCCTTCTTCCGGCTCTATCTGAATGCTCATACCTCTCACCTCCGCCCACAAAGAGAGCGTGGATCGTTCCCAGATACGCCCATGTCCGGTCGCTCCGGGCCAGAACTACCATCCCCCCTCGTTGGTCGTCGAGGGGACTCAAATGGTTCGCACCCACCACCCCCAGGGATTGGGCTCGGAGCCATGAGCGAATGGTTCACACGGGTCTCGACCCGGCTTCGGGAGCGTCTGGGGTCGGTCGTCGTCGCCACCGCGTTGGCCACATTGATCGTCCTGGGGGTGCTCGCCGTGCTGATCCTGACGGTGACGTCATCCCAGAGGGCGTTCGCCGGCGCTGCCGAAGCCGTCGCCGCAGCGGAGGCGACTGAGGACGCCATAGTCGCAACTGCTGCGTTGCAGCAAGAACGGGCGCTGGCTTCGAGCCTCGCAGACGCCGACCTATACATGTACCACCAGGGATATGACGCCGCGATCGTCGACACCGACCGGGGAATGCAGGCACTCCGGGCATCCTGGGCAGAGAACCGGTCGGAGAAATCCGAAACTGCGACTCCATCGATCGGCGACGTTCTCTCGGCTGACGCATCACTGACCGACTTCAGGGAGGCAGCCCTGTCGACCAGTGGTGAGTCGACCTACCCCCTATACAGCGAGATGGTGGCCACGTCGGTCGAGGCCACAAGTGAGCTGATCCAGCAATCATCGGATGCAACGACGCTCGAGGATCGAAGCCTCCTCGTCGCCCTGCTTGGTTTGTCCGAGCGTCTCAATGCCCAGCGCTTCCTAATCCAGGAAGCTCTCGCCACCGGCGGCCCCGTGTCTGAGGAAATGTTGCTTCAACTCGAAGTCGAGTCCGACAACCTCAGCCAGAGCTTCTTCGAGGCGAGATCGCTAGCGGAGGGCGACGACCTGGCCGTGATCGAGGGGATCAGGACTGGCGAACCCTCACAGGAAGTCTCCAGGATGGTCGAAGAGATCACCGAACGGGGAGTGGCCGTCGAGTCGATCAGCCCACAACAGTGGTTCGAGGCCAGCACCATGCGAATCGAGCAGGTCGATGCGCTCATTCCCGAAGTGCACGAGCGCGTGGCCACGGTGGCGGGCGAGGAGCTCGACCGAGCGGAGCTGGCGCTGTGGACACGATCGATCCTCCTCAGCGCCCTCTTCCTCCTCACCGTGGTGGTCGGCGGCTACGTCGTATTCGCCACCAGGGAGCGTCAGCAGGCCTTGGCGGAATACGGGCAGCTCAGCGACGGGCTGCGTCAGTGGTTCGCCCCCACCAATTTTCCCGACTCGGACAGCGTGGAGATAACGGCCCGGTATATACCGGCTTCCGTCAGAACCCAATCGGGCGGAGACTGGTACGACGTCTATGAGGTCGGGGACTCGCTGGCGGTGGTCATCGGCGATGTCGCCGGCCACGGCGCCGACGCCACGGCCCAGATGGCCCAACTGAGGAACATCTTCCGCGGCCAGTCCACTGCCCGCACCCTTGACCCGGCGGCACAGATCGACCTCCTCGACAAGACGATGGTCGACTCGGGAATCGTCGCCACTCTGACTTATGGCCTGCTCGATGTCTCCAACGGGGAGTTCGTCTACACCCGCGCCGGGCACGTCCCGCTGCTCATTCGGAGTGCGGCCGGTGATGTCCGCATCGAGGAGGAAGCGCCCGGCCCGCCGGTCGGGGGCGAAGTCGACCTGAAACGTGAGATCAAGCACACCCACCTCCACCCCGGGGACGTGCTCATCCTGATCACCGATGGGCTGGTGGAAGGAGTGAACCGTGATATCGATGAGGCGCTCGATCAGATCGCCAAGGCGTTGACCGAAGCCGATCCCTCCACAGTGGCCATGTTGGATGAGCTTTTCGGGATGAACGAGGAGGGATCGATCGACGACGCCGCCGCTCTCCTCATCACCTGGAACCCGCCGAGCCAGCTTCGCTGACGTGAACCACGTCGTCGTCTTCGACCAGTCGCTGCTCGACGGCGCGACGGCTGACCATGGTCGGGGAAGCGATTCCGGCAATGGCGGCGACAAGTCCGACGATGGCGTACACCACGCCGCTGGTCTGGGTGACTCCGAGGGCTTCGCTCAATGCATCGGGCTCGATGAAGATCACGAAACCGAACGCGAGCAGTGCCACGCCCAACGAGATCAACCCTGACCGCCCCTGCGCGGGCCGGCCGGCGCCCGCTAGGAACACGAGACCCAGGAGCAGGGTGATCAGTGCCATCACGATCGTGAACCCCATCCCGATGACGGTGGTGGTCTCGCCAGTCAGCGAGTCGGTTGGCAGCAGTCTGGCGATTGCGACCCCGCCTACGACAGTCATGAACAATCCGACCAAGCCAGCGAAGAATTGCGCCGGGCTCCAGGGGTGCCGGGCCACCGATGTCCGCTCGACGCGTTCGATCTCGCGATCCGTTCTCATGACTCCTCCTTGACTTCGAGGAGCACTTTTACCCGCGCCGGGTGAGAGCGAACTATCAGCTGGAGTCGGGGGCGAGCCGTGCCCGAAGTGTGTCGAGGGCCCGCGTTATCAGCCGTGACACCTGCATCTGGGAGACACCGACCACCTCTGCGATGTCGGACTGGGTCATGTCCTCGAAGAAGCGCAGGAACAGCACTTCCTGCTCCTGCGGTTCGAGATCGGAGATGAGGGGCTCGAGGGAATGCCAGATGTCCGCCAGGTCGAACTGCTCGTCATCGCTGCCAAGGACCCGAAGCAGACTCGTCTCGTCGTCCTCCGAGATGGGAGCGTCGACCGATTTGGCGTTGTAGGCGAGAGCGGCCTCCATTGCGTCCTCGATCTCCTCGATCGGCCGGCCGAGCTCCTCGGCCATCTCGACCGGGAGTGGCGTCCGTCCCAGCTTCTGGGACAACTCGGCCACCGCTCGGTTCAGCTCAACAGTGGTATCGCTCAGCGATCGGGGCACTCGAACCGACCAGGTGGTGTCACGGAGGTAGCGCTTCAGGGTGCCGATGATCGTCTTGCGCGCATACGTGGTGAACTTGACTCCGAATTCGGGGTCGAACCGGTCTATGGCATTGACCAGCGCGATCGAAGCGGCCTGCCCGACGTCATCCGCATGAGCCCCTCCCCTCCGATATCGGTTGGCGACCGATGCCGCCCATCCCTCGTATCGGGAGAAGATCTCGTCACGGGCGTCACGGTCGACATGTACTAGTTCGAACAGCTCCTCATCCGTGAGGTGAGACAACGTATGGCGACGCACCAGCTCGAGGTCGAACCAGATCTCGCTTCCTTGGTGACCCCAACTGTCGGACAGGCGGTCGAGGAGCTTGGTCACTATCTCTTCCGTCGGCGCCTCGGCCGTCCCGCTGCTGGACACGGTGACCCGGGCGCTACGACCGATCTCCTCCACCCGCACCGTCAGGGTCACATCGGGCTCGAACATGAGGGTCACGACCTCGCTCACCAGAAGCGCCGCATCCACCGACCGGCTGGTGGGGGCATCGGTGATGATCGCTCGCACCACCCTTCGAGCGATGAAAGGGGCGCGTGGCCCCTCCGGCAGTTGAATCTCTGCCACGAGAGCCGCTTGTGAATCTCCAGCCGCAGCCACCATCAGGTGCCCGCACCAATGCCCGCCCGAATGACCACTATTCGATCGAGTCGCTGATAGAGAACGCTTCGCTGACGCCAGTCAGCTCCAGGAGGCGCCCAACGGCACCGTTACCGACTACCAGCCTCAGATCGCCGCCCGATTCGTGGATCCGGGAACGTTGATGGAGCAACACCTTGAGGCCGGCCGAATCCATGAACTCGACACGGCGCAGGTCGAGGACCACAGGCTGGCCGACGAAAGGCTCCAGGGCGACTTCGACGCGCTCAGCCGAGGCGAGATCGATCTCCCCGGCGGCAACGACGACATCGTGCTCCCCGATGCGCGTCGTCTCGAGAACAAGCTGCGGGCCTAGCCCCATCGCCGTATACCTTTCTCGATCCAGCGTCGTACCCAAAATCTCGTCGAAGCCCATTCATGCGGAGCCGACCTCGAACCACGCCGTCACCTCGACACCGTCGGAATCGACGCCCCAGACATCGGCGATCCTATCGACAATCGCCAGACCCCGGCTCGCCCCCGGCTCCCGGGAAGAGGGCGGCAACTCATCCAAGTCGAACAGTACCCCGGCATGCCCGACCGTGAAACGGATCAGGTTTCCGTCGGGCCCGACAGTGACTGTGAGGTCATCGCCAGGGCGCAACCCACCATGCATCACGGCGTTGTTCACGAGCTCAGTGACGGCGAGAAGGACGTCGTCGAGCCGGGGATGGCCACCGATCCAGGTCGTGATGGCACGACGCACCACTGCACCAGCAGCAGGTCTGGCTTCGATGGTCAACTGGCTCACGATCTTCTCTCCAGAGGTCAGCCCCGAAGGGCGTCGATCAACTCCCTCTTCGACATGCCGGATCGTCGCTCGACCCCAACATCCTTGGCTTTGTCGTAAAGCTGTTCCTTGGTCCAGTCCTCGTAGGATCCAGGCCCGCCTCGATCGTCCATCTCCCGAGTAGGAGTATTGGCGATTCGCGCCGCCTTCTCCTTGTTCATTCCCTCGTCACGGAGAGCTTCGTACCTGTCATCGTCCCTGATCGACGGCCCATGTTTCTCGCCCATCGACGGTCACCTGCCTCGTATGGTCATGTTTCATCGTTCCCATACCCCGGGAACGTGCCGGTTACACCGATTTGCCGCCTCAGGAGCCAGGATGGACAGGACCGAGAACGAAGTGGACGATCAGTTCAGATCGCTTATGGAGGGTCTCCGGACCACATTGCCCGGAGTGCAGGTTCTATTTGCCTTCCTGCTCGTGCTGCCCCTGCAGGCGTCCTTCGCCGACATAACCGACTCGGAGCGGATCGCCTATTACGTGTCCTTCTTCGGATCGGCGATGGCGTCGGTCCTCCTGATCGCCCCCAGCGCCCATCAGCGTCTTCGAGCCCCGATCTCCGGTGTCGAGCGCCGCTCGGAGCGGCACCTCCAGATCGCAGTCAGCTTGACCATCGCCGGCACGATCATCTTTGCCGTTGCCCTAGCCGCGGCGGTCTATCTCATCTCCGCTCTCACGCTGACCGACAGCGTCGCCATTGGCGCCACCCTGGCGGTCGCCGCGGTGATGGTGTGGTCGTGGTTCTACATCCCCGTGGTGACGTTCCGCCGCCATTGACCTACCGATGAGGCGGTTTTGAGCCAGACCGATCTCGGTAAGTAGTGGGTGTTCCTCGGAGGTGGAACCATGACCGATCAGACACACACCGTCCGGGAATACCGGACAGATTCAGGGCTTCATATCGAGCCCGAGGTATCGACCGTACGTGAGCGTCACGGGAAGGCCGACTTGATTGCCTCCCTTCTCGGGATGCTCGCCGCTCTGGGAGCTCTGGTGTTCTTAGGTTCACTGTTTGCCGCAGGGTCGGCAACCGTCGAGCTGCAGACCAACCTGTTGAACCAGGACGGGACCCTCGATGAAGTCGAGATGGTGGGCGCCATCGCCGCGGTGGTCGTCCTCTTCGTCTCATTCCTGCTGGGCGGCATCGCCGCCGGGCGCATGTCCCGCTTCAACGGAGGCATGAACGGGATGGGGACCGCCCTGTGGTTCCTGCTCCTTGTGACCGTTTTCGCCGCCCTGGGCGCCTGGGTCGGGGAGGAGTACAACGCCTTCGCACTGGCCGACTTGCCCAACTGGGTATCACAGATCGATGTGGCGGATGTCACGGCGGCAGCGATCGTGATGTCGATCGTCTCTGTCGTGACGATCTTCCTCGGTGGATATCTGGGTGGGCGCATCGGCGACTCCTACAACCGAAAGGTCGACGCCGCTCTTGTCGACGAAGTCAGATGGTGACCGGCATCAGGTCAGCACCAATCCTCGTGAACCACGGAGGTGTGACATGTACATCAGCATCGGAGGCCTGATCCTGCTGATCCTCATACTCGTACTGATCTTCTGATCAGCACCAAACGTTCCACGACTGAGGGAGCCGGCCCCAAGGCCGACTCCCTCACTGTGTGACAGATCGTTCTATCTCAGGTCATGGAGGCGTCGAGGGATATCGGCACGCCGCCGGTCAGCGCTTGGGAGACCGGGCAATTCTCCTTGGCATCCTCGGCCAGGCTCATGAAGTCCTCTTCGCTGACGCCGTCGGCCGAGCCTTTGACCGACAGGACGATCCCGGTGATGCCCTCCCCGGGAACGAATGTGGCCGTGGCCTCGGTATCGAGGACGATCGATGTTCCTCCGGCCTTGCCCAGACGCGCCGAGAAGGCCATCGAAAAGCAGGCGGCATGAGCGGCGGCGATCAGCTCCTCAGGACTGGTCACGCCGGCGTGCTCCTCGCTTCGAGCCTTCCACGTGACCTGCATCGGGCCAACGGCGCCGGTGTCGAGGGTCGCAGTTCCGGATCCGGTGGTGAGATCGCCCTCCCAATGGGCGCGACCGGTGCTGTCCAGGGCCATGTGCTGTCCTTTCGGTCGGGCGCCGGAGCCTACCGCTCCATCCGGTATCGATCACCGGCGTTGCCGATACCATCGGAGGCGATGCCCACCCAATCGGTTCGTAATGTCGCGCTCGTCGCCCATGTCGACCATGGCAAGACCACGCTGGTCGACTCCATGCTGTCTGCAGCCGGGGTGTTCGCCGCCCATCAGGAGAGGGTGGAGCGGGTGATGGATTCCACCGATCAGGAACGGGAACGTGGGATCACGATCCTGGCCAAGGCCGCCTCGATCCAATGGCGCGAGACCAAGATCAACCTGGTCGACACCCCGGGTCATGCCGACTTTGGCGGAGAGGTAGAGCGGGCCCTCGCCATGGTCGACGGGATTCTGCTGCTGGTCGATGCCGCCGACGGGCCGATGCCGCAGACCAGGTATGTGCTGAGCAAAGCCCTGGAGCGACACCTACCTGCGGTCGTGGTGATCAACAAAGTGGACCGGGCCGACGCCCGACCGGACGAGGTGGCAGACGAGGTCTATGAGCTCTTCTTCGACCTCGACGCCAAAGACCACCACATTGACTTCCCCATCGTGTCCACGGTCGCCCGAATGGGCCGCGCCGTCACCGGAATCGGCATACCGGACGAAGGGTCGGATCTGACTGCCCTGCTCGATGCGATCGTGGAAACCATCCCGGCGCCGGCGGGCAATCCGGAGGCGCCCATCCAGGCCCTAGTCACGAATCTCGACGCATCGGATTACCTGGGTCGTCTCGCCATCGGCCGGGTATTCGAAGGGACCCTGCGGCAAGGCAGCACCATCGCTCTATGCCACGGGAACGAAGAGGAGCCCCCGATCAAGCGCAGGCTGACCCATTTGATGGGGTTCTCCGGTCTGGGACGGGCCGAGATCGAGGAGGTGGAGGCAGGCGATCTCTTCGTGGTCGCCGGTTTCCCCGAAGTCGAGATCGGGGACACCTTCGCCGATCCTGCCAACCCCGAGCCGCTCCCTCGACTCATCGTCGACGAGCCGGTGCTCAAGATGACGTTCGGCGTCAACACCTCGCCGCTGTCGGGCCAGGATGGGAAGTTCCTGACCTCGAGGCAGATCCAGGACCGACTCAGGAGGGAGATCCTAGGAAACGTCTCGATTCGCCTCGGCGCCACCTCGTCACCCGAGGTGGTCGAGGTCGCCGGGCGAGGCGAACTCCAACTCGCTGTGCTCATCGAGTCGATGCGGCGCGAGGGCTTCGAGCTTCAGGTGAGCAGGCCCGAGGTGGTGATCCGCATGATCGAGGAGAAGCCCCACGAGCCGGTGGAAAGGGCGGTGGTAGACGTGCCCGACGAGTACGTCGGGGCGGTCACCCAAGCTGCCGCGCCGAGAAAGGGGACGATCGTCGAGCTCTCCCCGGGCGACCCGGGCCGATCGATCGTCACGATCGTGGCACCGGCCCGTGGCCTCCTCGGGTTCCGCTCGCTCCTGATGACCACCACAAGGGGCACCGCGCTCGTCCACCAACACCACGACGGGTGGATGCCGTGGGTCGGCGAGCTGCCGCATCGCATCGGTGGGGCCATGATCTCGGACCGTTCAGGCACCAGCACCGCCTTTGCCCTCGACAACCTGCAGAAGAGAGGAGATCTCTTCATCGGTGCAGGCGAGGTCGTCTACGAGGGGATGATCATCGGCGAGGCATCACGCCCGGATGAGATGGTCGTCAACGCGGCGCGGCCCAAGCAACTCACCAACATCCGGACCCATGCCTCCGATGAGGCGATCAATCTCAGACCTCCCCGGGAGCTGACCCTCGAGACGGCGATCGAGTGGATCGCCGACGATGAGCTGGTCGAGGTGACTCCTACTGCGATCAGAGTCCGCAAGCGGTATCTGATCGAGGCCGATCGTCGCCGGTACGGGAAGAAGTCTTGATTTTGCTCAGGCCGCCAGCCCAAGGTGGACGCTGACACGGACGTCTGACCCCGAACCGGTCAGCATCTCGGCAGTTTCGCCACACGCACAGCGGTAGCGAAGGACGATGCCGGCTTCGGTGTTGATGATGCCTTCCAGGTCCGAGGCCCAGATGAGCGCCTCCCGACCGAGGTTGTCACACTGCGCGAGGAACACCACGAACCTCCTTGCTCAAGGTGAGCCGGTATGAGCCCAGCTTCAATGTGCGAGGCTTCATTACGGCTTTCGCCTGTCGGAATGCTTGCGCTTCCTCGCGTCGCTCGTCGAGGATTCGCTGCGCCACTATGTATGCGATGGCAGGATGCCCAATCATGATGCGAACCTCCTCTTGACGTAATAACCGTTCATCCGTACACTTGTTACCATATTGGACGGGGTGTAATAAGTCAAATGAATTTCTCTCATTACTCAGATCAGACGGTGGAGTTGGCGGTTGACCTGGTCAACACCGATGAGCTCACCGGTGACGAGATCAGCACCGTGGCCGAATTGGAGACGTTCCTGACCCGCTACGAGTCACTTCTCCCTCTCGACGCTCAAGCGGTCACCGAGAAGGACCTGAGGAAGCTTCACAGACTTCGCGACGATTTGCGGGCGATTTTCACTGCCCCGGATCTGGAGGCAGCCGTCTCCCATCTCAACGTGGTCCTGGAGAAGAACAGCGCCACGCCCCGTGTCTCGATGCACGACGGTGAGCCCCATCTCCACTACGAGCCGGTGGACGCCCCTATGGCATCCCGCATTGGGGCGATCGCGGCCATGGGTCTGGCCGGCGTGGTCGTCGAGCACGGGATCAGCCGCTTCGGGACCTGCACCGCCAGCAACTGCCGTGACGTTTTTGTCGACACCACCCGTAATCGGTCACGGGTCCACTGCTGTCACAACTGTTCCACCCGAGAGGCAGTGGCCGCCTACCGGAAGCGTCAAGCGACGCTCTGACGCCCACCCCCCTTCCAACAACGCCGGGCTCAGCCCTAGATTGCGCGGATGGCCACCGCCATCACGCCGCGAGCAAGCCGCCCGATCTGGTGGTGGCTCCACGACATCACGGTCGGCCTGCTCTCAGGTTTCGGCGTGGGAACCGTGGCCGGTCTCTTCCTGAACCGGTTGGTGGAGAACAACGTCGTGGTGCTGGTCTGCGCCATTCTCGGCGCCGCCGCCGGGTCCTACGTCCTGATTCAGAATCATCGGGAATCCCGGCGGTTCCTCAGCGGGATCGTCGTGGTCAGCTGGCTCTTGCTGGTCCTCTCCGCCGGGTTCCTCGGTCTATTCATCTGGGCGATCCTCAATTTCGAGTAGGACGTCACACGTCGGACGGACCGGTGAGTGCATATGCGACTGCACTCTCCAGGCTCATCGCCCGGCCCTCACGGTATGGGATCGCTGCCTCGCCAGTCAGCGCCTCCAAAGTCTCGAAATCGAGCGATTCGATCCGGTTCATCTCGTTGAGGACGATCTCGGTCCCCGACGAGATGCGGAGGCCGTGAAAGGCACCGGCCAGCCGGTGGGCGCGCTTTCGATCGCCCAAGAGGAGAGCCAGCCCGGCGCAGCCGGCGAGGAGCAGCACCACGCCGCTCACATCCCGGTGCTCGGCGAACAGACTCAGCCCCCGGGATAGGTATTGCCAGGCCTGGTCGTACTCCCCCAGCCCGCGCGAGAGGTGCCCTACCTCGAACAACCCCCAGCCCATTCCGAACTCGTTTCCGGCTTGCTCGTAGTACTCGATGCTCTTTTTCATGTGGGCAATTGCCCCCGGGATGTCCTGGTCTTCGTAGGCCGCGACATTCCCCCATGCCCATTCGACATCGCCGAGCCCGCCAATGTCTCCGAGGTCGCCATACAGCGCTCCCGCCTCGTCCAGAGCGGCAGCCGCAGCGTCCCTGCCTTCCTGGGTGAAAACCGTGGCGAGCGATAGGTTGTAGAGGGCGTTGGCGAGCCCTTTCGGATCACCGAGAAATCGCTGCATTTGCACTGTCTTCCCGTAGATCTCCCGTGCGCTCACGAGATCGGACTGCCACCACAGAATGCCGCCGAGCGCTTCCATCGCCTTGGCCCGATTTCTCGGTTCGCCGCCTTCCAGGGCAAGCACATCATCGAGCCTCCGGCGCGCCTCATGGAGATGGCCCCGGGCCTGCCACAACCTCCAGGCTCCGGCCGAGAGTCGAAAAGCGAGATCTGCCTCACCCGCCTCGACCGCCCAGTCGAGTGCCGATCGGAGATTGTCCTGGTCCTGCTCGAGGAGATCGAGCCACACCCTCCGGTCTCTTCGCAACAATTCGGGGGCCACAGATTCGACGTACACGGTGTAGGCCTCGAGGTGACGCCGGGCCATGGCCGCACTCTCGCCCGACTCGTCGAGTCGCTCCTGGGCAAACTCACGGATGACATGCAGCATCCGGAATCGAAGCCTGCCTTCGACGTCGACTCTCTGGGTGAGGCTCTGATCGACCAGCGTCGACAGTGAATCGATGGGGTCCTCTCCCAACTCTTCCGGGGGCCCGCAAACTGCTTCCACCTCTTCGAGCCTTGCCCCTGCAGCGAAGACAGCGAATCGGGCAAAGAGCTTGCGCTCCGGCTGGCCGAGCAGCTCGTGGCTCCAGCTGATGGCACTCTCGATGGTTCGTTGCCTCTCGGGAAGATCCACCGACCCCGAGCTCAACATGCGGGCGCCGAGACGGGACAGGATCTGGTCGACCGGTAGCAGGCGAAGTCGGGAGGCCACCAGCTCGATGGCGAGGGGCAGACCGTCGAGACGCCCGACCAACTCGGCGATTACCTGCGCGTTGTCGGCGGTCAGCCTGAAATCGGGGCGCACCGACATCGCCCGGTCTGTGAAGAGGCGGATCGCCTCGGATTCCATCAACCTGTCCGGGTCGGCTACGCCATCGACAAGCGAGACCCCCAGGGGCGGGATTGGCATCTCCTGCTCACCACTGATCCGGAGTGGCGCTCGAGAGGTCACCAACACTTTGGTCCGAGGGGATGCCCGCAGCATGTCGGCGACCAGAGGGGCGCCATCGAGCAGCTGCTCGAAATTGTCGAGGACGATGAGAAGACCCTTGTCCGAAAGCTGGCTGGCGAGCCGCACTGCCGGCGGCTCATCGCGGGTCGATACCTGGATGCCCAGCGTCTCCAGGATGCGTGACGGGATCAAGTCGGCATCGACCACAGGCGCCAGATCCACGAAGAACACCCCGTCCGGGTAGTCGTCGGCCACCTCCGCCGCCACCTGGAGAGAGAGCCGGGTCTTGCCCGTTCCCCCGGGCCCGGTGAAGGTCAGGATCCTGTTCAACCCGAGCAAGCGCACCGCTTCGGCCAACTCGCGGTCCCGCCCGACGAAGCTGGTGAGCAGCTTGGGGAGATTGTTCGGGATGGCGTCGAGAGTCCGGAGAAGCGGGAACTCCGTCTGAAGGCCCGCGTCCACCACCTGCAAGATCGCCTCCGGCTCGGCCAGGTCCTTGAGCCGGTGCTTGCCCAAGTCGCGTAGGGAAACACCTTCGGGAAGTTCACGCTCCACCAGCACGGCCGTTGGCTCGGAGAGGACGACCTGGCCACCATGTGCCGAATCGGCAATGCGTGCCGCACGATGCACATCCAGACCCACGTAATCAGAGGCGCCCAGTGCGCCGACCCCGGTGTGCAGCCCCATGCGGGCTCGGACCACACCGTCGGACGGCCAGGGGTGGTCCATCAGAGCGTGCTGAGCCTGCACCGATGCCTTCAGTGCGTCGAGCGCGGCGGCGAAGACGGCGAAGAAGGAATCCCCCTCGGACTTGACCACGACGCCCCCGTTCTCCGTGATGGCCTTGTCGATGAGGTTGTTGTGCGCTTCGAGGAGAGCGACCCAGCCCTCACCGAGGGCTTGCACCAGCCGTGTCGAGCCTTCGATATCGGTGAAGAGGAAGGTGACGGTCCCCGTCGGCAGAGTTGGACGAGTGGAGGGAGACACCACCTGAGACGATAGTTCGGCCTGATCCCCGGCCCTACCCCACAGCGGGGATGACTTTCTCCCCGTAGGCCTCCAGCGTGCCGTCCATGTCGTCGTGCATCAGGTAGATCCCGAAATGACCGACACCGAGTGACTTCAGGTGGTTCAACTTCTCGATGTGCGCTTCCACCGGGCCCGTGACACAAAAGCGGTCGACGATGTCGTCGGGCACGAACTCGGTCGAGGGGTTGCCCGACTTGCCGTGGTGGTCGTAGTCGTACGACTCCCGAGCCTTTATGTAGTCCGAGAGGACCTGCGGGACTTTGTCGCGATCCTCTCCGTAACGGTTCACCATGTCGACCACGTGGTTGCCGACCATGCCCCCGAACCACCGCAACTGGTCCCTCTGATGGGCCACGTCCTCGCCGACATAGGCCGGCGCCACCACGCAGATCTCCACCTCGTCAGGGTTCCGTCCGGTGGATTCGGCGGCGGATCGCACCGCGGCGACCGTCCACTCGAGGATCTGGGGGTCGGCGAGCTGGAGGATGTAGCCATCGGCGTGCTCCCCGGCCGTGGCGAGCGCCTTGGGGCCATAGCCAGCAACCCATATCGGGAGATCCCAGCCTTTCTCGATCCACGGGATTCGCAGCTGTTTCCCGTTGTAATCCACTTCCTCCCCAGCGACGAGGGCCTTTATGACCTCCATCGACTCGACCATGGTTTCGATCGTCTTCGGCTGCCTGCCGATGTAGCGCAGGGCCGAGTCCCCGCGGCCCATGCCGCAGATCGTGCGCGGCCCATACATGTCGTTCAGGGTGGCGAAGAGCGAGGCGAGCACGGTCCAGTCACGGGTGCCCGGGTTGGTGACCATCGGCCCCACGATCAGCTCTCGCGTCTCGGCGAGGATTCGCGAATAGATGACGAATGGCTCCTGCCACAGCACATGCGAGTCAAACGTCCAGGCATGACTGAACCCGAGGTGCTCTGCCCGTTTCGCCAGCTCGATCACCCTGGTCGCGGGCGGATCGGTCTGCAGCACCACCCCGAAGTTCAAAGCATCCCACTCATGGCACGAAAACTACCGGACAGCTCGGCTCACTTTGGACCAATCCGCGAGGCCCGTGACAACGAATGGTGTTCGAAAGGAGGCTCGATGAGCTACGTCAAGACATACGCCAGGATCCTGGGCTGGACATTCGTTGCCGTCGGAGTGGTGGGATTCTTCCTAACCGGCTTCGGCGAGTTCTTCGGCATGGACGGTGAGACGCTGATCCTCTTCGGGATCAACCCCGCTCACAACCTGATCCATCTGATCCTCGGCGTCACCTATCTGATCGGGGCCAGGGCAAGCGAGACAGGCGCCCGGGCCGTGGTCTTGGTCCTCTCCTCGGCCTACCTGCTGGTCGGTGTGCTCGGGCTGATCCTGATCGACACCAACGCCAACATCCTGGCCATCAACCAGGCCGACAACGTCCTCCATCTGGCAGTCGGCGCTCTCGGCATCGGAGTTGTGGCCACCTCAGCCAGACGGGGGACACAGCCGGCGGAAGCCTGACCCCTGGCTGGCACGAGCGGGGATGGGGTACGGGTGGGACCCCATCCTCTCTCGATACCACCCCGTAATTGAGACATCCAGGCCCGTATGTGAGACTGTGGGATCCCAATCACGGGCAGGACTGTTGCAGTATCCACTCTCCGAGGAAACGAGGTTCTACCACCATCCCGGTGTCTTCCATCTGGAAAGCGGGGAGACACTCGAGGAGGTCCAGGTGGGTTACCGGACCTGGGGTGACCCCCGGTCTAAAGCCATCCTCGTCTGTCATGCGCTGACCGGGAGCGCCGACGCCGACGAATGGTGGGAAGGTCTGTTTGGCCCGAACCGGTCGTTCGACCCCGAACAGGACTTCGTAATCGCCAGCAACGTCATCGGCGGTTGCTACGGGACCACCGGGCCGACCTCGCTACGACCCGGCACGGACCGCTGGTACGGACATGACTTCCCCAGGGTCACGATTCGGGACATGGTCGATCTCCAGGCCGGCTTGCTCGACCACCTCGAGGTCGAGACGCTGGAGCTGGTCATCGGCGGTTCGATGGGCGGCATGCAGGCCCTGGAATGGGCGGCGATGTACCCGGACAAAGTGGGGGGTGGGGTAGCCATAGGAGTCGGATCCCATCATTCGGCGTGGAGTGTCGCCTTCTCCGAGGCGCAGCGGGCTGCCATCTGGGCCGACCCGAAGTTCCTCGACGGCGACTATCAGCCGGGGCTGGGTCCGGACAACGGTCTCGCCGTGGCCCGGATGATCGCCATGATCTCGTACCGGGGAAAGGCCAACTTCGAATCCCGATTCGGGCGGAAGACGCTGGAAGACGAGTTCGAGATCCAGTCCTACCTCCGGTACCAGGGTCAGAAGCTGGTCGGCCGCTTCGACGCCAACACGTACCTCCGGCTGGTCGATGCGATGGACAGCCACGACCTGGCGCGGGGCCGCGGTGACATGGACCAGGTCCTGACCGGGTTGAAGACACCCTTCCTCACCGTGGGCATCTCGAGTGACATCCTCTATCCGGCCACCGAGGTCGAAGAGCTCGCCACCGGGCTCCCCAATGCTCGCTATCAGATGCTTCATGCCCCACAGGGTCACGATTCGTTCCTCATCGACATGGCCAACCTCGATGGGATAGTGAGCCGCTTCAAGCACGACCTGGCCCGGGGGATAACCCCCGCTGATGATTTCGCCACGGGCGCGGGGCGAGGCTCGTCTTGGGCTTTTTGAGTGGTGAGTGGTGGGTGGTGAGTGGTGAGTGTCCTGCCTCTGCGGCTCCTGCCAGAGACAGCTGAGGTCGATCCCTCGGGCAGGCTGAGCGTCGGTGGATGCGATGTCGCCGAGCTGGCCGCCGAGCATGGCACTCCTCTGTTCGTCTACGACGAGACACATCTTCGCTCCCGCTGCCGTGAGGCAGTGGCCGCCTTCCCCGATGGGGTCGCCTATGCCACCAAGGCCTTCCTGTGTGGGGCGATGGCCCGGCTCGCTCATGAGGAGGGCCTTCTGCTCGATGTGGCAACCGGCGGCGAGATCCACATCTCGCTGGCTGCCGGCATACCGGCCGACCGGCTCGTCTTCCACGGGAACAACAAGTCGCCAAACGAGCTGAAGAAGGCACTTGAAGCGGGCGTAGGACGCATCGTCATCGATTCCCTCGTCGAGATGGACAGAATCGAGGCTCTCGTTGCCGGCGGAGCCCCCGCTCCCGCCGTCCTGATCAGGGTGAATCCAGGAATCGAGGCCCACACCCACGAGTACCTCCGCACCGGCGCCGCCGACTCCAAGTTCGGAATCACCACAGAGGGGGGTGAGGCCGAACAAGCGGTGGAGCGGGCCCGTGCCTCTTCGGCGATAAAGCTGATCGGCATCCATGCCCATGTCGGCAGCCAGGTCTTCGACGTGGCGTCATTCGAGAGGGCAATCGAGGTCATCGCCGCTTTCGCCGCACCGCTCGACATCGAAGAGCTCTCCATCGGCGGTGGCCTGGGTGTGGCGTATGTGGAGGGCGAGACGGCGCCGACGATCCCGGAATGGGGGAAGGCCGTGACCGATGCGGCAGCCGCCTCCGGGGTGCAGGCACGGATCATGGCCGAGCCGGGGAGGGCCATCGTCGCCCAGGCGGCGCTGACCCTCTACACCGTGGGGACCATCAAGGAGATCCCCCAAGTCAGGACCTATGTCTCAGTTGACGGCGGGATGAGTGACAACCCGCGGCCGGTGCTCTATGGCAGCGGTTACGAGGTATTTGCCCCGGCGGCAACGAGTTCAGACCGCATCCGACCCATCCGGCTCGTGGGTAAACATTGTGAGTCGGGAGATGTGCTGGCGTGGAACGCCTATATCCCCGAAGACGTGAAGGTCGGCGACCTGCTCGCTACCCCGGTGACCGGGGCCTACGGGCACTCGATGGGGTCCAATTACAACATGGCACGACGCCCGGCGGTGGTCTTCGTCAGTGACGGCGACGCCCGCCTCGTCGTCCGGAGGGAGACCGACGACGACCTGCTGGCCCGCGATCTTGTCGCCGGGTCTCCCAGCTAACCGTCCGCCAGGGTGTAGACCGGCTCGAACCAGGTCACCCGCGCCGTGCAGGGATCGTCGACGGCGGTGAGCGTCAGTTGGCCGTCAACGATGACGGCCCCGTATACGCCGGTCTGCCCGGGGCACTCGCCGGCTACGCCCGAGACAAAGATGAAGTTGCCCTTCTCCCTCGCCACGAAGCCACCTGTGAGCGGCTGATCGGGGTCGGCTTCAGGACCGAGCACCACATAGTCCCCGGCATCGTTGACCCTGAGGACCGATCTCTCGTTCTCCCAGCTCCCGGTCAGGTCTGAGATGACCGCCTCGGTCCCGCTCGTCGTCGTCGGCGAGATTCGGGTGAACGGGAAGGCAAACGCCTCCTCACGGAAGTCGCATGGCTCGTCGACGACCGACAGATGCAGCTCCTCGCCGACCAGCTCCCCGTCATAGACACCGGTCTCGCCGGGGCAAGGATTGGGATTGGCGCTGGTGGCAAAGATGAGATGGCCGTCCTGAAGGGCCACGAACCCGATCACGCCTGTCGGCGATTGGACGCCGTCGGTATCGAGCTCGAATAGCTCGTACGAGCCACCCTCGTCGAACACCAGGGCATTGGCCTCGCTCTCCCAGCGACCGACCAGGTCGGAGAGCACGACGGGCCGCCCGGCCGGCTCGGTGGTCGCCGGCGATGTGGTGGGGACCGTGGTGACGGTGGAAGAAGACGTCGTCGTCTCGTCGGCCGGTGAGTTCCCGCACGAAACCAGGATCAGGGCGACACCGGCGAGCGAGGACCAGGCCCGAAGCGGGCGGCGTCTCACCCGTGGGTGGGGAACCCGAGATCCACGCCTCGGTGGATCGGGTCGGCCCAGCGGGAGATCACCACCTTCTGTCTGCTGTAGAAGTGCACGCCTTCCGGGCCGTAGATGGCATGGCTGCCGAAGATGGAGTCCTTCCAGCCACCGAAGCTGTAGAAGGACAACGGCACCGGGATCGGGACATTGACCCCGACCATGCCCACCTCGATCTCGGACTGGAACTTGCGGGCCGCGCCGCCATCGTTGGTGAACACTGCGGTTCCGTTCCCGTACGGGTTTTGGTTGATGAGCCCGATCGCCTCTTCGAAATGTTCCATCCGCACCGTGGAGAGAACGGGGCCGAATATCTCGTCCGTATAGATCGACATGTCCGTGGTCACCTTGTCGAACAGTGTCGGGCCAAGGAAGAAGCCGTTTTCGTGCCCATCGACAACCAGGTCCCGGCCGTCGGCGACGAGCAGGGCGCCAGCCTCCTCACCGGCGTCGACATACCCCCGGACCTTCTCCAGGTGTTGTCTCGTCACGAGGGGCCCCATCTCGACTCCGGTCTCGTGACCCGGGCCCACCTTCAACTTCTCGATCCGGGTCCTCACCCCTTCTATGAGAGCGTCGCCGGCGTCGCCCACCGCCACCACTGCCGAGATGGCCATGCAGCGCTCACCGGCTGAGCCATAGCCCGCCGATACCGCGGCGTCGGCTGCCAGGTCCATGTCGGCATCCGGCAGGACGATCATGTGGTTCTTGGCGCCACCCAATGCCTGGACCCGCTTGCCATGGCTGGTCCCGGTCTCATAGATGTAGCGGGCAATCGGGGTAGACCCAACGAAGGAGATGGCGGCCACCATCGGATGGGTGAGCAGCGCGTCCACCGCCTCCTTGTCACCGTGAATGACGTTGAAAACCCCTTCGGGGAGTCCCGCCTCGGCGAGCAACTCTGCCGCCAGAAGAGAGCACGAAGGGTCCTTCTCAGAGGGCTTCAGCACGAAGGTGTTGCCACAAGCAATGGCAAGCGGATACATCCACATCGGGACCATGGCGGGGAAATTGAACGGGGTGATCCCGGCGACGACACCGAGTGGCTGGCGAATGGTGTAGGTGTCGACGCCCTTCGAGACCTGCTCCGAGAAATCTCCCTTGAGGAGGTGGGCGATGTTGCAGGCGAACTCGACCACTTCCAGGCCACGTTGCACCTCCCCGAGGGCATCGTCGATCGTCTTCCCGTGCTCTGCAGTGAGGAGCCTGGCGAAGTCCATCTTTCGTGCGGCGACGAGCTCGCGGAACGCGAACATGATGTTCTGACGCTGGGTCAGGGAGGAGAACCGCCAGGTCTCGAAGGCGCTGCGAGCCGTCTGCACTGCGCGATCCACGTCTTCCGCCGAGCCCAGCACCACCTCGTTGGTCTGCTCGCCCGTGGCCGGATTGAACACCTCTCCGACCCGTCCTCCGGTCCCTCCGGTGAGCTGTCCGTCAATCCAGTGCTGGATCTGCCTCATGGGGCGAATCTACACGGGGACGGGCTATACGACCGTGGGGTCGCCCCCGAGTGTTAGCTAGCCACGCTCAATGGGTAGGTATGCGACGTGGTCAAATGGAAGCGAGATGCGACCGGTCCTGGACGGGTCATCGATCGTCGGGGCGCGGGCGGGGGAATGGGCCCCGGCGTTCGCACTGTTGGGATTGGCGGCGGCGCAATCGGAATCGTCGTCCTCCTCCTCATCACCCTTCTGGGCGGAGGTGGCGACCTGAGTGGTCTCACCGAAGCTCTGCAGCCGGCCGGCGAGGTCCAGCCGGAAACAGGGAACACGCTCGATCCGTCGGTCGATCCCGAGGCAGACCTGGCTCGCTACCTCGAGGAGGTGTTGCAGGACAATCAGGCGATGTGGGTGGGTGTCTTTCAGGAATCCGGCCTCGAGTATCGGCCCACCAACCTGGTCGTATTCAACACGGTCACTGGCTCGGGATGCGGCGGAGCCCAGGCCCAGTCGGGGCCCCATTACTGCCCCGCCGACGAACTGGCATACATGGATCTCGACTTCCTCGGCGAGCTACAGAGAAGGTTCGGCGCGGCCGGTGACACCGCCCAGGCCTACATCCTGGCCCACGAGGTTGGTCATCACGTCCAGCATCAGCTCGGTATCACTGAACAGGTCCAGAGTGAAGGGACCAATGAGGCGAGCATCGCACTAGAGCTTCAGGCCGACTGCTTCGCAGGGGTGTGGATGTCGACGCTTCGGACCGGGACTTCCGCAGCACTCCTCGAATCAGGCGACCTCCAGGAAGCATTAGATGCAGCCGCCGCGGTCGGTGACGACGCCATCCAACAGCAGACCACCGGCCAGGTGAACCCGGAGTCGTGGACCCACGGAAGCTCGGAGCAGCGTTACCAGTGGCTGAACCAGGGATTCACCACCGGACAACCCGGCAGCTGCGATCCCACGGCCACGTCCTAGTGCCAAAGCGAATTCAGGTATTTGGGTCTGTTCCTTTACACCCTCTAAACCGATACCTTGGCATCGTGAGCGGCTGACCAGGTCGCTCTCGACCGGGTCGCCCAAAATCATGTCACTACTCGCCACCGCCATCCCCCTGATCATCTACGCGGTCGCGTTTCAGACAATCGTCTACTTGCTTCTGCCAATCCGCTTCCGTCCCACATGGGCGCCGCTCGCCACCAGTTCGGTGGGGGCGGCGGTAGTGGTGGTCGCGGCGGTGTGGTTCGGCCCGACAGCGATCGGTCTCGCCGGCCCCGACGGGGGGCTCCTCGCGTCTTGGGGGTCGGCAACCCTTGTGGCGATGTGCACGGTCGGTGTGGTGATGATGAGCCGACCCCAGCTGAGAGGCCATCTCGCCGACCCCCGGATGGGGGCGATGTCCAGTCGGACCGCAGCCGCCCACATCCTGGTCAGGATCCCGCTGATCACCGTCGTCATCGAAGAGGCTGTGTTTCGTGGGGTCCTTCATGCGGCCCTCATCGCCGTCTATCCCGAGCCGATGGCTCTCTGGGGAGGAGCCGTGTTGTTCGGGCTCTGGCACATCGGGCCCGGACTCGACCAAGCTCACGCCAACGACAGACGCAGCATGGCCCGTTTCCTCCACGTCGCTATCACCGTGGTCGCCACCACCGCCGCTGGAGCCTTCCTGGTCTGGCTTCGCATCGAGACGGGATCGATCTGGGTCCCGGTGGCGGTGCACGCCGGAGTCAACATGACCCTCGCCGCATTCGCCCGACTCGCCACCAGGACCAAGGTCGCACCGGTACCCGCGCTGGAGATGGCGGCCTAACCCCCCTCGGCCCTGTTTCTCCCCCCGCAGGGGGGAGTACCGCCGCAGGCGGGGAGGGGGGATTTCTTGGCCACCTCCCCCAACGTCGGTCCGCTACTGGGGGAGGAAATAGTCGCTCCGCTCCCGCGGGGGAGAAATCTCAGATCAGATACTGATTGGTGCCTCGCTTGAGGTACCGGCCGTCGCCTGGCTTACCCAGGTATTCACCGTTCTCGATGATGATCCGACCCCGGGTGAGCACGCACTTGACCTTTCCGGTGACCTCGTGGCCCTCGTAGGCCGAGTAGTCGACCCGCATGTGCTGGTTGTCCACCGAGATGACGTGCTTCTCGCTGGGATCGAAGATCACGATGTCGGCGTCGGACCCCACCGCGATCGTCCCCTTCTGCGGGTACAGGCCGAACATCTTGGCCGGGGTCGTCGCGGTGATCTCCACGAACCGGTTGACGCCGATCCGACCCTGGCTGACACCACCGTCGAATAGCACCTCCATCCGGGGCTCAACGCCCGGCATGCCGTTGGGGATCTTGGAGAAGTCTTCTTCGCCGAGTCGCTTCTGCCGACCCAGTTCTGGGTGGTCGTTGAAGCAGAACGGGCAATGGTCGGTGGAGACCACCTGGAGATCGTTGGTCCGCAGCCCTTGCCATAGGGCGTCCTGATGACCCGCAGCCCGGTCTCGCATCGGAGGTGAGCAGATGTACTTGGCTCCCTCGAATCCATCGCCCAGATTGTCGAGATCGAAGAAGAGGTATTGGGGGCAGGTCTCGGCAAACACGTTGAGGCCGCGGTCCCGAGCCTGTATCACCTCGTGCACCGCTTCCTTGGCCGACGTGTGGACGATGTAGAGCGGAGCCCCGGTGAGCTCGGCGAGAACGATGGCGCGATGAGCCGCCTCTCCCTCGAGCAGGGCCTTGCGGACGAGCCCGTGGTGAAGGGGGTCGGTCTGGCCTCGTTTCAACGCCTGCTCGACGTAGACGTCGATGGCGATCCCATTCTCTGCATGCATGCAGATGGTTGACCCGTTTTCCGCCGCCTTCTGCATGGCGAGGAGGATCTCGCCGTCGTCGGAGTAGAAGACCCCGGGGTAGGCCATAAACAGCTTGAACGAGGTCACACCCTCGTCCACCAGCACATCCATCTCTTTGAGGGTCTGCTCATTGATGTCGCCGGTGATCATGTGAAGGCCGTAGTCGATGGCCACGTTGCCGTCGGCTTTCTCCCGCCAGGACTCATAACCCTCCATCGCCGAGCCGCCCTTGGTCTGGACGGCGAAGTCGATGATCGTGGTGGTCCCGCCCCAGGCCGCGGCCCGGGTCCCGGTCTCGAAGTTGTCCGAGGCGAAGGTGCCGCCGAAAGGGAGCTCCATGTGGGTGTGGACATCGATCCCTCCCGGCATCACGTATTTGCCGGTGGCGTCGATCACCTTTTCGGCGCCTGACTCCCAGTCGTGTGAGCCCGGTGCGGCTAGGGCGACCACCTTCTCCCCGTCGACCAGCACATCGGCGCCCATCGTCTCGGTCGCGGTGACGACCGTCCCTCCCTTGATAACGGTCCGTGCCATCACCCCTCCTCTACGGTGCTACCAGGTCTCCATACGCATCCGGGCGCCGGTCGCGGTAGAAGGCCCATTGCTGTCGAACCTCCTCGATCAAGTCGAGGTCGAGGTCGCGGATAACCAGCTCCTCCTCGGTGTCCGAAGCCGCCTCACCGACGATCTGACCCCTCGGGTCGACGAAGTACGAGGACCCGTAGAAGTCGTTGTCGCCGAAGGGCTCCTGACCAACTCTGTTGATGGCGCCGATGAAGTACTCGTTGGCCACGGCCGAGGCCGGCTGCTCCAGATTCCACAGATACATCGAGAGGCCCCGGCTGGTGGCCGACGGGTTGAACACGATCCTCGCCCCATTCAGGCCGAGGGCGCGCCACCCCTCCGGGAAGTGGCGGTCGTAACAGATGTAGACGCCGATGCGGCCCACTGCGGTGTCGAAGACCGGATAGCCGGTGTTGCCGGGGCGGAAGTAGAACTTCTCGAAGAAACCCTTGACGTGGGGAATGTGGGTCTTGCGGTATTTCCCCAGATAGGTCCCGTCGGCGTCGATGACCGATGCCGTGTTGTAGTAGAAGCCCTCCTGCTCCATCTCGAAGATCGGCACCACCAGGACCATCCCCGTCTCCTTGGCCAGGTCCTGCATCAGCTCGGTGGTGGGGCCGTCGGGGATCGGCTCGGCGTAGTCGAAGTGCTCGTTCTCCTGCACCTGGCAGAAGTAGGGGCCGTAGAACAACTCCTGGAAGCACATGACCTGGGCACCCTGTTTCGCCGCATCACGGGCGTAGTCGGCGTTCTTCTTGATCATCGTTTCCTTGTCGCCGGTCCACTCGGTCTGGACGATGGCGGCCCTGACGATGTTGGGCATGAACGAAACCTCCTTGGCAGACAAACCTAGTTAGGTCGCAAGTGGTAGGTCATAGGTGGTAGGTCATGTGCACCTACCACCTAAAACTTACGACCTACCACCAGGGGGAAGCTCAGCTTCCCCCTTCCTGCAGCTCGATATCGCGGCTCTCGAAACCGGAGCCGGAGACATCTGAGTCACCTAGCGCATCAACCGCTGCCTGGGCCAGATCGGTCCGGTAGACGTCGTCGGGGATCTCCACGCCTTGGAGCTCGACGACCTGCTCGTTGGCGATGGAGATGGTCTGATCCCAGAGCTCCTCGTTCATGACCCCGATGCCATTCGTGGCGGGGAAGATGAGACCCAGGATCTCGTTGAGCTGCCACTCCTGATGACTCTGGCCCAGCGTGGAGCCGTTGTTCAGCACCACCTCGACACATTCGTCGAAGGCTTCCAGGCAGTGGATCCATCCCTGGAAAGTGGCGGTGAGGAACCGGGTGGTGATGTCCTCGTTGCCCTCCTCGGCGATCCAGTCGGCGTTGACCCACAGCCCGTCCTGGAGCATTGCCGTGGCAACGGACTCGTCGTTGTAGTCGATGACGTTGAGGTCCTCGGGTTGGTAGAGCTCGCCGGTGTCGGGGTTGACCGCCTCCAGGACCTGTGCGTACTCGTTGTAGATCATTGCCTCGGCGGCGTCGATCTCGTCGTTGAGCAGGGCGTTCATGGTGAAGTCCTGCGCCACCAGCTCGCCGACTGTCACGTCGAACTTCTCGATGGCCGCAAGCACCTCGTATTCGTTGCCGAATCCCCAGTTGCCCACTCGCTTCCCCTCCCAGTCCGCCGGGGTCTCGATGCCTGAGTCGGCCCAGGAGACCTGGAGGGTTCCCGACCGCTCGAACACCTGGGCGATGTTGATGATGTCTGCGCCGCCCTCACGAGAGACGAGGGCCTTGGGGACCCAGGCGATGCCGAACTCGGCGCCACCGGTGGCCAGGACCTGCTGCGGGACGATCTCCACCGCCCCTTCGAGGATCTCGACCTCCAGGCACTGCGCCTCGTAGAAACCGTTGTCGAGGGCGACGTAATAGCCGGCGAATTGCGACTGGGCGAACCATTGCAGCTGGAGCCGCACAGGATCTGGCTCGGTGCATTCCTCGGCCGGTGCAGTAGTCCCACCTCCCTCGCCACCTGTCTCGCCGCCGTCACCACATGCGGTCAGCACGATCGCCAGCACGGACAGCCACATGACATGGCGACGCCATCTATTCGTATTCATCGAAATTCCTCCATCTCTGATGCCTGTGCACGTTATCCGGCGGGGCCACAGCCCGCGCCGGGCAATCGGTTGCTACTCGCTGGTGCGGAAGGAGACGTGCCAGGGCATCAGCCACCTTTCGGCCGCCAGGATCAGCAGATAGAAGGTGACGCCCAGGATCGAGGCCACGAGGATCGCCGCCCACGCGTCCGGGAACTGAAACAGCTGCGCCCTGTTGACGATGTATTGGCCAAGGACGTCCTGTGGGCCACCGAAGTACTCGGCGATGATGGCGGCGATAAGCGACAGGACGCTGGCCACCTTCAGCGAGGAGAAGAAATAGGGCAGGGCGCGGGGGATGCGGATCCTCCGTGTCACCTCCGACGGGCTCGCCGCCAGCGATCGCATCAGCTCCAGCTCGGCGGGATCGACCTCGAGGAGCCCGCGGGTGGTGTTGATCATCACCGGGAAATAGACCACCACAGCCACGACGGCCATCTTGGAGAAGGGATTGGTCAATCCGAACCAGTTGTTGAAGATCGGAGCCAGAGCCGCGATCGGGGTGGCGTTGAGGACGATGGCGAGAGGGAGCACACCTTGCCGGAACCCGACCCAGTGGGCCGCAGCCAATGATGTGGCGACGGCCAGGCTGGTGCCGATGACGAACCCTCCCGCCGCCTCGAACAGCGTCCTCATCCCGGCACCCCAGATGACGCCGAAGGTCTCCGAGAAGCTGTTCAGGATCTCGCTCGGCTTGGAGAGGACGAATGACTCCACCCCAAAGAGCCTCGTGAGCCCTTCCCAGACGAGGATCACGCCAAGAAAGGCGAATACGGCCGGCAGATATCGCCGAACCAGCCGTGCCGGAGATGTGCGTCGCCCGCTTGCCGGGACGTCGCCTTCGAATGAGGCGAAGACATCTGTGTCCGCCGTCTCCCAAATCGAGTTGTCACGGTTCAGGTCGTCGCGCTCGGTCACGATCCTCCACTCCCCGCTTCGCCACGGCGCAGAGCTTCCCTCACCTCGATCACGAGCTCGAAGTATCTCGGGTCCTCGCGGGTGTCCAGGTCACGCTTCGGAGGGAGGTCGACCATGATCTCGTCGCTGATCCTGCCCGGCCGGGGTGACATCACCACGACCCTCGTCGACAGAAACACCGCCTCGGGGATGGAGTGTGTGACGAAGACGACACTCGTCCCGGTCTCCCCCCACACCCGGAGCACCTCCTGCTGCATCGCTTCTCGGGTCATCTCGTCGAGGGCGCCGAACGGCTCGTCCATCAGGAGCAGGGCGGGTCGGAAGGCCAGCGCCCTAGCGATCGCCACCCTTTGTTGCATGCCGCCGGAGAGTTGCCAGGGGTAGTGGTCGGCAAAGCCTCCAAGCTGGACCAGGTCGAGCATCTCCCGAGCCCGGGTCGGTCGCTGGGCGTCGGGGAAATCCATGATCTCGAGTGGCAGCTCGACATTCTTTTGGACATTGCGCCAGTCGAGCAACGTCGCAGACTGGAACACGATGCCGTAGTCACGGTCGAGCCGGGCCTGGCCGGGCTCTTTCCCGTTGACCACGAGGGTCCCCGTGGTCGGGCTGACCAGGTCGCCGATCAGCCGGAGGAGGGTTGACTTGCCACAACCCGACGGCCCGATCAGAGAGACGAAGTCTCCACCGGCGATATCGAGGTCGATGCCCCGCAGTGCTTCAGTTTCACCAGCACCACTGCCGAAGACCTTGCCCACGCCCCGTGCCTCCACCACCGGCGCGCTCACCCGGCCAGCCTCCGATTGGAACCGATCCAACGGTGCTCCAGCATGGTGATGAGCCCGACGAAGGCGATTCCGGCCAGCCCGGCGATCAACACCGCGGCAAACAGCTTCTCCGGAGCTGCGGTGAATTGTTGAGAGAACTGGAGAAGGTCGCGCCCCAATCCGCCACGCAGTCCGGCGGGGAGCTCTCCGACTATCGCCCCGATAACACTGGCGGCAGCGGAGACCTTTAGGGCAGTGAATATGTATGGCATCGCCGCCGGTACCTGCAGCTTCCATAGGACTTCGCGGGGAGTGCTGGCATATGACCTCATCAGCTCCATGGAGGTTGGATGCGGCGACCGCAACCCTCGCAGAGTGTTGATCGCCACCGGGAAGAAAGTGAGGTAGGCGGCAATGAGCGAGACGCTCAGCCATTGGGGCAGGTTTGCGCGTCCGCCCCACACCACGACCATCGGGGCGATCGCGATGATGGGAACGGTCTGGGAGGCCACGACATAAGGCATGAAGGCTCGCTCGGCCATGGTCGACCGAACGAACAGGACACCGAGCCCGAAACCGACGGCTCCGCCAATCAGAAATCCGACAAACGCCTCACGAAGGGTCATCAGGGCGGCCCGGAGCTCGACGAAGATGAACGGCGGGCCATTTCGCTGTGCCGGCTGGAAAAGCGCCAGGAAGATGTCCCAGGTGTGGGGCATCGTGCGATTGTCGGGCCGGACCGGGTTCTCCCATCCCATCGCGGTCCAGATCAGCTTGTAGCCCTCCCAGAGCAAGATGAAGACGACGACGACAGCCAGGATCGAAATACCGGCCCGGGCAACCCGTCGATTTGCTCCTCCCATGGCGGCGAGACTCTAACGAGGGGCGGCCGTCCGGCCCCAAGAGTCCCCCCTCCCCGGCTGCGCCGGTACTCCCCCCTTCGAGGGGAGAAACGTCAGTGCCCTACCGAGCGCGGCTCATCATTGGGGTCGGGAAGCCCGGTACGCGGGACCTCGATGGCACGGGTGCGATCTAGCCGCTTTGCCGTCGGGTAGAACAGAAGGGCGAAGACGGCCAGGGCGAGACCGGAGTAGATGAGCGTTCGTTGGACGCCGAAGATCCCGGCCAGGACGGGGGCGATGGCAAGGGGCAACAGGTGGCCAACCTCGGAATGGACCTGGGTGACCCCGGTGATCCTCCCCACCAGGTCTTCGGGCGAGTTGAGCTGGATGAGGGTGCGCAGCAGTGGCGCCATGACCCCGATGATCAGGCCCCAGAACACACCGGCCACCACCACCACCCGAAGCTGATCGGTGCCGACGTAGGCGAGCACTCCAACCGAGTTGAGGGCGACGATCAACACGAGCGACCTTGCAGTGCGGTACTTCGCCGGGAGACGGGATGCGATCCAGGTTCCGGCCACCAGACCGAGCCCGAAGATGGAGTTGACCCAGCCCAACGTCGCCGGCTCTACCTTAAGGATGTCCCGGTAGAAAAGGGGCTCCAACGTGCTGAACGTCCCGAATAGGACCCAGACCGAGGAACCGATCAAGATGTAGAAGCGCAGCCGATGGTGGCTGTAGGCATAGGAGAATCCCTCGCGCAGCTCGCGCAGACCCTCCTTCTCCTTTTCCTCCCGAGCCATTTTCCGCACCGAGACGGGGATCACGATCAGAGCCGCAATCGCCGAGGTGGCCGCGTCGAGGACGAAGATGCCATCGAGCCCGACGGTGCTGGCGATGATCGCACCGAGGGCGGGGCCCACGACGAAGGCAGCCCATGCCGCCCCTTCGATGTAACCGTTGATGCGGGCCAGTCGATCGGGGTCGTCGGTGAGGAAGGGCCCGAAGGCGGATATGGCGGTGAACACCGGCATCCCAACCAGACCGAGGAGGAATGTCGCCACCACCAATGCGGGGAGCGTGTCGGCGAAGGTCATCCCCAGCGCCACAGGAATGAAGATGATCTCGCCGGCAATGAGAACCCGGCGCGGGTCGAACCGATCGACCAGGACACCGGCCACCGCCGAGCCGATCAGGGAGGCGACGCCCAGAGCAGCCATGACCGCTGCGACACCGGCGGCCGAGGCCTCCATCTCGAAGGCGGCCTTGCCCCAGATACCGACGAAGAAGGCGGCTTCTCCCCCTGTGCGGGAGATGAAGCGGGCCAGTACCACCCGTCTGACAGAACGGTCTGCCCACATGGCGCGTGACGGTACCCGGGGCCTTGGGCGCCCTTTCCAGCATTTCTGGTGGGGAAGCCTCTAGCTGCCGGGCGTGAACAAGATCAGCTCGATTCGGCCACTGCCACCCTGGACCGTGGTCTCGAGCACCACGCCCACTCCCGATGCGTAGGACTTCTCCTCCACCACGTCCGGTTCCAGTGGTGTCCACTCCTCGATGACGATGAGATCATCGAAGGCCCCGAATACCACCTCCTCGCTCACGTCGCTCCGGACCACCTCAGCCATGTCCTCGGCCTCGCCCGGGTAGTACTCCTGCCGATAGCTGTCGCCCACAGTCGGGTCCGCCTTCATGGCGATCCCGGGCAGCGCCCCGTCGACGCCCGCCTCCCAGGCGCCGGCCGTCGACACGATCTCGCCGTCCTCGTATTCGGCCGTAGCCTCGCCGAAATACCAGACGTTGCCTTCATTATCCTGGGCGTACCAGTCGTACGTGTCTTCCACCAGCTCCCCATCGACCGTCACGGTGTCCCGGACGACCGTGGTGGAGACCCCCATGACGGTTCGTTGCTCTTCGGTCACGACCACTTCGATCCGCTCGACCTCTCCCCCGCTAGTCGATTCGTAGACCCATTTGTTGCCCGGAGAAAAGGGGAGTCGATCGTTGTCGATCACGGGCACGAAATCCTCGGGATCGATCGTGACCGAATAGTCACCATCATCACCAGGGTTGATCGGATCGGCCGTGTCTCCAGCACACCCGGCGAGCAGCGACAGGGCAACGAGGAATGTCATCAACCATGTCATACCTTCCGAGTATATATCAAAACACGATATAGTTGAACTAGATATAGTTCGAAAGAGATGGCGCTTCCTACGTCTCATTTCCACATCCTGTTCGCACTTGCCGAAGAGGACCGCCACGGCTATTCGATCATGAAGGAAACCGAGGAGCTGACCCAGGGAGACGTCCGTCTAGGACCGGGAGCCCTCTACGTCGCTCTCGGGAAACTCGCCGACCAGGGTCTCATCGAGGAGACCGAGGAACGACCCGCCCCTGACCTCGATGACGCTCGACGCAGGTATTACCGGATCACCGATGATGGCAGGGCAGCGTTGGGCGGCGAGTTGCAGCGTCTGCATCGGGTCATGGAGCGCGCCAGACGGGCAGACCTCGGATGGAGCCCCACATGAGCCCGGAATCAATCCGCCGCCATCAGGCCATGTACAGGCGGCTGGTCGCCGTCACCCCCAGGGCGCATCGCTCGCGACATGGGGAAGCGCAGGTCGTCCTGTTTGGCGATCTCCTCGGCAGTGGGGAAAGCGCTCTTCGACTGTGGCTGCGGGCGATCCCCGACCTGATCACTACGGTCAGACAGACCGGTTCCCGGTTGCGTGACCACACCCCCCGCATCGCCCTTGGCATCGCCTCCTTTGGCCCAATCGGTCTCGGGATGATCCTCGGATGGATCTCCATCGATGAGTACGGCGACGTTCCGCTCCTGTTTCCGCTCACCGCGGTCGCGCTCCTGATGCAAGGTGTGTTCACGTTGCTCTGGCTGAGCCACACCCTCGACCAGTGGGAGAGACCGGCGAGGATGGCATTCATCTCCGGCGAATCGGTCGCTTTGATCGTCGGGTCGATCATCGCGATCGGCTCGAGCGTCTTCCCCGGCACGATGATCGCCGGAGTCGTGATCGCGGCTCAAGCCGGTCTCGGATTGGTCGTCGCCAGACGTTGACCGGGGTGCGCACCGTTTCCAATGACGAACGACGAGCACGCCTGGCGACCAGGCATCGGCTCGCATCCCCGGCCGGGAATGTCGTCGAAGCTGCCGATGCGATGATCGGTCTCCACTCATCTGATCCCGCCACGGTCTACCTGTCTGCCCGGGCCCGTGTGTCCGGGTTCAAACAAGGCGACCTCGAGGCCGCCCTGTACGAGAAGAAGTCTCTTGTTCGGATCCTTGCCATGCGGCGCACGATGTTCGTGGTCCCGGTCGAGATGGCCCCGATGCTGCATCACTCCTCGACCGTGGCGCTCGTGGCCCCCGAGCGGAGACGGCTGGCGGGATGGGTGGAGAGCTACGGCATCGCCGAGGATGGCCGAATGTGGATCGATGCCGTCGCCGACAAGACGCTCGCTGCACTACGGAAGAGGGGCGAGGCGGTGGCCGGCGAACTGACCAAGGACGTACCCGAGCTGGGCGAGAAGATCACCTTCTACAAGAAGGACGGTTCGGTCCTCACCACGGTGGGGATGTCGACCCGGATCCTCTTCCTGCTCGCCACCGAGGGGAAAGTGATACGGGGACGACCCAAAGGGACATGGGTGAGCAGCATGTACCGCTGGGCTCCCATGGACGATTGGGTGGGAAAGCCGATGCCGGAGATGTCGAAGCCTGACGCCCAGGCCGCAGTCCTCCGCAGATGGCTGGCTGCATTTGGCCCGGGGACCGAGTTCGACATGAAATGGTGGACCGGTTGGCCGGTCACCCAGGTGAGGGCGGCGTTGGTCACCATCAGGGCGGTCGAGGTCGAATTGGAGTCCGGCACCGGCTATGTGCTTCCTGACGACGTGGACCCGGTGCCACAAGTCGACCCGTGGGTTGCCCTGCTCCCCTCGCTCGATCCCACCACGATGGGATGGAAGGAGCGGGAGTGGTACCTGGGACCTCACGCCCCGAGGCTGTTCGACAGCAACGGGAACGCCGGGCAGACGATTTGGGTGGATGGGAGGATCGTCGGTGCCTGGGGGCAACGGGCGTCCGGTGAGGTGGTGTGGGAGTTGCTGGAGGACATCAGCCACGAGAACCTCGCCGAGGTCGAGCGTCAGGCGGAAGATGTCGAGACCTGGCTCAGCGACAAGAGAGTCATCGCCCGTTTTGCTTCTCCTTTGGACCGCGAGCTCTCGGCTCGCTGACTTCGCTCGCCACCCTGCCTAGGGTGATGGGCGATGAGACGCCGGCTGTCGATCCGAGCCGCTGGTGCCTTCATGGTGCTCGGACTGATCGGAGGCTTGCGGAGGTGACAGCGGGTCGACCGCCACGACCGCCGTCACCGAAGAGATGCTCACGGACACGACGTCCCGCCGACGATGCAGTGACCGAGACCGAGACCTCAGTCGTCATCATGGTGACCGGGCTCTCCTTCCCTGCCGAGGTGACGGTGCCATCGGGCAAGTCGGTGACATGGGTCAACGACTCGAGCGCCCCCCACGAGGTCCAGATGGAGACCGTCGACGGTGCCCCGGCCGACGTCGAGCCGGTGCGGCTGGGCAACGACCAGGAGGGCGAGCTCTCCTTGGAGCCCGGCACCTGGACCTACTTCTGCACCATCCACCCGTCCATGACCGGCTCGCTGGTGGTCGAAGCGTGACCTCCCTCCACACCCGGGTCCGGGACGACCTGAACCAGGCCATGAAAGATCGGGACCTGACGCGGGTGAAGGTCCTCCGCACCACCCTCTCGGCCATCCAAAACGCCGAGGCAGTCGAGGGCGTCGCATCCGTGGAGGGCATCGCCGGCTACGGCGACGTCGCGCGCCGTTCGTTGAGCGACGAGGATGTCTCCGGGATCATCTCCCGCGAGATCGAGGAATTCGAGGGATACGTGGCCGAGTACCGACGCATCGGCCAGGCTGAGAAGGCGGAAGGCTTCCAGCAGGAAGTGGAGATACTTCGCGGCTATCTGGAGGGCGGCTGAGTCAGGCTCGAACTGGCAACGGTTGCTTGAACCGTCCTTCCGGCAATGGGGCGCCTACCCGGACCAGCGCCAGCTGCCACGACGGAGACGCACCGAGGGCCCAGGTGAGACCGGACACCACCCCCTTCCCCACGGTTACCGCCCCGGGTGTCTTGGTCAATCCGAGGATCTCGCGCAGCCGTCCCGGAAGGGTGGCTACCGCTGCCTCCATCATCAGCTTGTAGCCGATCTTGAGACCCGGCTCCAGGGGTGGGTCGGTGAGAAAGTCCACGGCATCATCCATCTCAGGAGAGGGCGCCAGCTCCGGGTGCCGCTCTATCCATTTGGACAGGTCAGCGGAAGTGGTGGGCATCGGGTTGGCACCGAGAAGGGCACCTACACGGGTTTGCTCGAGCACGAACTGATCTGCCTCAGCCGGGCTGAGACGATCCGTCCCGAAGGTCTGGTTGGCGACGAGGAAGGAATCGGTGAGGGCGTTGTGGACCCAGGCCGAGAATCCGGGGTCGTCGGCGTCGTATGCGGCGCCACGACTCGAGGTCCCTGACACGACCCGATGGATGCGACGCACCTGGGCCACAGCCTGGTCGACCTCGGGCATGGCGCCATAGGTAGTGGCGGTCACATAGGCGGAGGTACGCGACAGACGCCCCAGAGGATCTTCGCGGTAGCGGGAGTGGTCGCCGACACCGGCCACGACTTCGGGGTGGGCCGCCTGGATGAGCAGGGCACGGACGCCACCTACGAACGAAGCGGCATCGCCGATGACACGCCAGGACACCGATTCGGGACCGAAGAGCCCCGGGTCGCCTCGATAGTCGAGACTGCGGGCCAGCGGGTAGGGGGCATGGCGGAACGGCGCAGTCGCCGAGGCCACGACGCGAAGGCGCAGGTCCTCGAAGAAGCCCTCGATCGGCCCCCGGTCGTGGTTATCGCTGGACGTCGCCCCCATGTTTTGCAGCCAGATCGACGGTAGAGGTCTGCTCGACAGTGACGAAGGCCTCGGGGTTCGCCTCGTGGATCAGATGGGTCACCGACCACACCTCCTTCCTCGGGATGACGCAGAAAGTGACCCGCACCTCGCCGTTCCGACCGTCACCATTGAGCACCGTCGCACCGTAACCCTGTTCCCGAAGCAACGGGGCAACGGGATCGGTGTGGACGGGCGCCACAACCCGGATGAGGGATTGGCCCAATGCGAGCCACTCCTCGACCATCGAGCCGGCATAGGTCCCGGCGGCGAAGCCGAGGGCGAACGCGATCATCCGTGCCGGATCGTCGAGCCCGGCCAACACCCTCGAGATGGCAATGACCCATACCAATGCCTCGAAGAATCCGAGCAGTGCCGCCGGCCCACGCCGCCCCCGGCTGATCAGGACGATGCGAACCGTGGCCATGCCCACGTCGAGAAGACGCAGCGTGAATATCAGGAACAGATCGAGGGCGAGCTGCATACCCGCCACGGTAGAACGGGCCTAGCGGGCCGCCTGGGAGATCCCTTCCGGGTCCACCCGGCGTCGGTCGAGACCGGAGATGATGGAATAGGCAATCACCAGGCCAAGCAACACGATCCACGCCCACGATGCCTCGATCACTTCCACTGCCATGCTGAAGTCCGCCCGAAAATCGACTCCGTTGAGTGCGGAAACCGTCCGCACCTCCCCGTAGAGATCGCCCTGGAAGTTGGCCTGGAGCCCGCGGGCGGCAGCTCGGATCCCGCTCCCGCCGGGGCCGAACGCATCGATCGAACCATCGCCGCTAGTGCCCTCGTCATCGGGGCCGCCCTGATTGGGCCCACCACCCGGCCCGCCGGGCCCGACGGCGACGATTGAGCTGGCCGTGGATTCCGGCGTCGTCGATGTCGTGCTCCCATCCGCATTTCCCGGCACTGTGGTCGTGGTCGGCGGCTGGCTCCCCGGCTGCGCCTTGATAGTGGTGACAGGTGATCCAGATCCCGGCGTCGACGTGGACGTCGTGGCACCGGGTCTCGTAGTAGTGGTGGTGGGCTGAGTCGTCGTTGTCGTCGGAGCCGTCGTCGTTGTGGTCTGAGGGACTGTGGTTGTTGTGGTGGTCGTCGACTCGGCGAGCGCGCCCCGGATCTCGACGGTGTCGATGTACACCTCGCTGCTGAGGAGGAGTCCCGAGAAGAGGAAGCGAACCCGGAAGTTCTCAGAACTGAAATCGCTCACGTCGATGGTGGGGTGCTCGTTGATCCCAGGAGCCAGCTGGTACTCGGCGACGTTGACCCAGCCACCACCCCCGTTGACCTGGACATTCAAGGTGGAGGCGAGGAGCGACGACGTGCTCCTGACGTCAAAGCTGAGGGTTACGTCCTGGAGATCGCTGGTATCGGCCGATCGCTCTGCGCCGATCGCGCCAAGCAGAGTGGTGAGGGCGCTCATCCGCATGCAGGTGCCCGAGCAGTTCCCCGACGACACCACTCGCACGTTGCCCTTCTTCTCGTCTCCGTCATCCCCTATCTCGGTCCAAGGCCCGGGCCAGGGCAGCGAACCGTCAGATCCGTGCCAGCTGATCGAAGTGAACTTGTCCTTGTAGTGCTCGGTCTCATGGGCGGACGCGGTAACGGCCAGACCCATCATTGCGATGGCTGCCAGGACTGCGGTGAGACGCCTCACGCCGACATGGCACGGATCAGATGTGCCACCGTCGTGTCGTCAGTCTTCGGGGCCTCGACCGCCTCGGCGAGAAGGGGCAGGGAAACGATGAAGTAGCTCTTCTGAGCGAAGCGCTGATAGACGAGCTTGCCGCCTAGCAGGTCCATGAGGCGTGCGGCCACTCCCAGACCCAGACCGAGTGTCCCGGTCATGAGTGTTGCCGCGCCGTTGTGGATGAAAGTGTCGAAGAGTCTTTCGAGCTGGTCGTCGGGAACGCCGGCACCGTCATCCCACACTTCGATGTCGACCACGCCATCGCCCGTTGACACCTCGACACCCACATTGGGGCCGCCGTGGCGGGCCGCGTTCGAGATGAGATTGATCAAGACATGACGGAGCCGGGCGGCGTCCGTGGACACGACGGCGTCCACGCCGCCCTTCATGATCTTTAGACCGGCCCGCTCGAAGGGAAGAATCGCCGAGTCGACTACGTCGGTGACATGGGTCGGGCTCATCTCGATCTGAACTCCCGTGCTCTCGAGCCTGGCCACGGCGAGGAGATCGTCGACCATTCGAGTCATCTCCGCTGCCTCGTTGGCGATGATCTGCGACACCTCGACGGCCGTCGCCTGGTCTTCGGCGCCACCATCGGTGAGTATCTCTGCGAATCCGTAGATGGAGGTGAGCGGGGTCCGCAGTTCATGGGAGAGCCCGGCGATGAACTCGTCCTTGGCCCGGCCGATCTCCCTCTCCTTCTCCAGTTCCAGATCGACCTTGAGACGAAGCTCTCGCATCTGGCGGCGAGCCACGAACCGATAGATGAGGACCGCCGAGGCGGGGATGGCCAACATCAGGAAGAACTGGATGAACTCGGTCGTGCGGCGAGAGCCGGCAGTGTTGGCGTCGATCTGGGCCTGGATCTGTGTCTGCTCAGTCTGGAGCGAGTCGACCAGGTCGATGTAGGCGCGCTCCGCATCGGTCATCAGCACTGTCTTGGAAGCGGCGAAGTCACCCTCGTCGAGGTCAGCCAGCGCCTCGTCGATACGGGCCAGGAAATGGGTCAGAGCGGCAGTCGATGCGCTCGTACCCGACGCATCGAGAAGTTCGGCCAGCCGGTCCCGCGCATCGCGGGCCTCGCCCATTGCCACCGCCAGGTCGTCCTTGGTGACGAGCCCGCTGACGGCCAGCTCCGAAAAGGTGGTGGCCTGGACCATTGCAGCCCTGGTGAGGGCGCCTGTGCCGAGGGTGGCATTGGTCCAGTGCAGGTCGGAGGCATTCCCCGCCACTCGGGCCGCGCCTACCGAATTGGCGAAGGTGAGACCGACAACGAGGACAACGAGGAGCAGTGTCGCCCCGATGGCGATCCCAACTGCGCGTCTCCGCGCTGTTGGACTGGACAGGCGGTCCGTCCCCATGATGAGTTCTTATCGGAGATTTCGCGCATTTTTCTTTAGGGGCCGGTGGACCCTTGTGCGGGCTTGGATGCGCTTGCTAACTCATCGCTGTTGCGGAAGAAGTTTCCGAGATTTCCCCCACAGGGGTATGGAATCTGTCCTGGCCGGGTTGTAGCGTAGCGAACATATGTTCGATGCCCGAGATGTTGGCTTCTGATCTCGATCTTCTCGATCCGGAATCCGACGACGACCAGGGGTTACCGGCTGATTTGGATTCGATCCCACCGGGTCTCCTACTGGCGGTGATCTTGTCTTCGGTCGATCGGGATCGTCTATCGGGATTTGACCGGGTGGAATTGTTGAAGGCTCGCGCTCGGCAGATCGCTCATCTCCAAGCCGAAATGTATGCCGATATCGGTGCCGTCTCTGAAGCGGTCGGCGAACTGGCCAATCTGGAATGTCCCGATCCTCAGGATGTCTTCTACACGACGGCTTCCGAAGTCCAGGCTGCGCTGAACCTGACCCGTCGAGCCGGGGAAATACAGACTGATCTTGCTTTCCAGCTAACCGAGCGTCTCCCTCATGTTTGGCGGGCACTCCACGACGGTCTCATCGACCTGCCAAAGGCTCGGGTCCTCTGCGATCAGACCTGTCATCTCCCCCGGGAACTGGCTCAACAGGTGTGTGACGCCGCCATGGAACGGGCTTCCGATCAGACCACCGGACAACTTCGGGCCCGGATCCAACGACTCATCATTTCGATCGACCCGGCTTCGGCCAAAGACCGTTATGAGAAGCGACTGAAAGACCGTCGGGTCATCTCGGAGATGACCGATGCCGGCACCGCCAACCTCTCCGGCCTCGACCTGCCCCCGGGAGATGCCAGTTCCGCAATGAGAAGAATCAACCGTCTCGCCCTAGCCGCCAAGAAGACTGGTGATCCCCGATCCATCGACCAGATCCGAGCCGACATCCTCCTCGACCTACTCACCGGCAGGAACCAGGCTGGTGAGAAAGGATCAGGCGGCGACCGAGGGGTGGTCGATATCCGAGTGGCTATGACCACCCTGGCCGGCATCGACGACAAGCCCGCCGAAATCCCCGGTTTCGGGCCGGTCATCGCCGACGTCGCCCGTCAGATCGTCGACGAAGCATCCGATGCTGAATTGCGAATCATCCCAGTCGACGAGAACGGACAGCCGGTCGGAGTCACCATCACCAAGAGAAGACCAACGACATCGCAGAGACGAGCAGTCGAGGCCCGCAATCCCACCTGTGTCTACCCTGGATGCCGGATCGACTCCGCCCAATCCGATCTCAACCATGAGATTCCCTGGGCCCAAGCCCACCGGACCACCATCCGAGAGCTAGGACCACTCTGCCGCCACCACCACAACAACCATCACCAACGCGGCTGGAAACTCGAACAGATCAGACCCGGTATCTACCAGTGGACCAGCCCACTCGGACACACCTACACCACCGGGCCCGACCCGCCCTGACGGTGGTCACTTCTCCCGATTCAGCCAGTTGTCCGCCGCCTCACCAACCACCGAGTCGTACTTGAGCCCCATGAGGATCACCCCGGCCGCCCCCGCGTCCTGGGCCCGCTTCTCCAACTCGGAAGTCAGCTCCCATCCCAGCTTGCGACCCACCTCGGGGGTCAGGTCGGTCAGTCGCTCCTTCAGGTCATCGGTCGACGGGACCGACCCGATGGCCTCCATCTGCTCCACCCAGGACAGGCTGAATGGCGGGATGATCATCACGAAGACGGGAGGGTCCTCCGGCTTCAGGTTGAGCAGGCCTATGTGCCGCTCCATCACTTCAGGATCGAGGATCGGCCCGGTGACAAAGAACTGGGCGCCCAGCTCGATCCTCCTCCGGAATTGCCATTCCCGGAAGCGGGAGGGCATGCCGACTTCGAAATCGGGCAGGTTCTCCTGGAGCTCACGCAGGTGCTCGACGATCTCGTAGTGATGGGCCAGATGGTCGACATGGGGCACGGTGTCGCCGATAACCACCAGGAAGGAGTCCACCCCGTTGCCCAGGGCACCTCTGACCTCGGATTCGATGGCCAGGATGTTGCGATCCCTCGTCGACACCACGACCGTAGGGTGCACGTCAGGCGTGTCGTGGGTGATCCGGGCCGAGAACGCATACGGCGAGACCCGGATCCGACCGAAGACGTTGTCGGTCACCAGCACATGGCTCCACGCCGGGGACAAACTCCGATGCTGGAGGTTGGGGAGCTCGGGTGGGTTGATCTCGGCGATCCTGACCCAGCCGTCAACCTTTGTCAGCATCTCGGTCCTCCCTGGGTTTGCGGGCGACGAAATACTTCGCCTGAGGGTGGTGACAGATGATCGCCGAGGTGGTCTGCTCCGGCTGGTACTGGTAGAAGGTCTCCTCGCCCACGGTGATCCCGATCCGGTCGGCACCGAGCAAATACGCCACCTTCTCGTTGTCCTCGAGGTCGGGACAGGCCGGATATCCCCACGAGAAGCGCCCGCCCCGATATTGCTGGCGGAACAACCCGAGCAGCGATGGACCGTCCTCGTCGACGAACCCCCACTCCTCTCGGATTCGATGATGCCAATGTTCGGCCAGGGCCTCCGCCATCTCCACACCCAGCCCATGGAGAAGTAGATAGTCGGTGTAACGATCCTGGTCGAACAACTCCTTGGTCCGGTCGGAGACCTTGTCACCCACGGTCACGATGTGGAAGGCGGCGTAGTCGACCTCCTCACCGACCGGTCGGAAGAAGTCGGCGATGCAGAGATACGGGTCCTCTCGCTGCCGCGGGAAGCTGAACCTGGTCAACTCCCTCTGGGCGCTCACATCGTCCCAGATGACGAGGTCGTCACCGTCGCCGTTCGCCGGGAAGTACCCGTAGACCACCTTGGGGTTGAGCAGATCGTCATGTCGCGCAAGGGCGATCTGCTCGCGGAGCAGTGGCGTCAGCCGTTCCTTGAAATCGAGGTCCCGCTCACCCTTCTCCGGCCGGTACTGCCATTGATTGCGGAACAGGGCGGTCAGGTTGAGATAGGGGACGATCTCATCGATCGAGACTCCGCGGATCACCCGCGATCCGGTGAAGGGCGGAGCGAAGATCTGGTTGTCCCGCTTGACATCCGGAGATCGGGCCGGGATCACACCTCCCTCGGCCTCACGATCGTGATACTGCCGAGGGGCGATCGGCTCCGGGGCGGGCTCGCCGGCGACGATTCTCCCCATGGCCTCGAGCCCGGCGAAGGCGTTCTTTCCGTAATAGAGGGGGCCCTGATACCGGGATCGGAGATCGGCTTCGACATAGTTCCTCGTCAACGCCGCCCCGCCGAGAAGGACAGGCACCTTGCCCAGGCCACGTCGCTCCAGTTCCTCGAGATTGTCTCGCATGATGAGGGTGCTCTTCACCAGGAGCCCGCTCATCCCGATGGCGTCGGCCGACGTCTCCTCGAACTTGGCGATCATCTCCGAGATGCCGATCTTGATGCCGAGGTTGTGCACCTCGTACCCGTTGTTGGTGAGGATGATGTCGACCAGGTTCTTGCCGATGTCGTGGACGTCGCCTGACACCGTCGCGAGCACGATTCGGCCCCGCGTCGACCCTTCGGCCTTCTCCATCATGGGCTCCAGGTAGGCGACGGCCTTCTTCATGGTCTCTGCCGACTTCAAGACGAAGGGGAGTTGCATCTCACCGCTGGCAAAGAGCTCGCCGACCGTCCGCATCCCATCGAGGAGGTAGTCGTTGATGATCTCGAGTGGCGCGTTCCCCTCGCCGAGAGCGACGTCGAGGTCGGCAATGATGTTTTTCTGGTCGCCGTCGATGATGCGCTTGGCGAGGCGCTCCCCCACCTCCATCCCCTCGTAGTCGCTCTCCGACCGCTCCACTGTCTCCACCCCGGCGAACAACTCGAGGAGCTTCTCCAACGGGTCGTATCCCTCGGCACGCCGGTCATAGATGAGGTCGAGGCAGACCTGGCGTTGTTCGGCGTCGATCCGGTTCAGCGGCTCGATCTTCCCGGCATGGACGATGGCTGCATCGAGACCGGCTTCGACTGCCTCGTGGAGGAACACAGAGTTGAGGATGCGACGTGCCGCGGGGTTCAGCCCAAAGGAGACGTTGGACACACCGAGCACGGTCCTTACCCCGGGCAGCTCGGTCTTGATCTGCCGGATCGCGTCGAGGGTGATCATTGCGTCCTTGCGTAGGTCGTCGCCACCGGTGGTGAGCGGGAAGGTGAGCGCGTCGAATATCAGGTCCTCGGAACGGAGTCCGTATCGCTCGACGGCGAGGTCGTGGATGCGATGGGCGATCCGTAGCTTCCACTCCAGGGTGCGGGCCTGTCCCTCCTCGTCGATGAGCAGGCAAATGGCGCCCGCGCCGTGCTTGCGAGCCAGGCCGAAGACCCGGTCGAGACGCGAGCCCGGCTCTTCACCATCTTCGAGGTTGGCGCTGTTGAGCAGGCTGCGGCCGCCGAGCCGTTCCAGACCGGCCTCCATCACCTCGGGCTCGGTGGAGTCGAGCACCACGGGTGCTGCGACATCGGTGGCGAAAGCAGCGGCCAGCCGCTTCATGTCGGCCACGCCATCCCGCCCGACGTAGTCCACACAGAGGTCGACGAGGTGCGCGCCTTCCTTTACCTGGTCCTGGCCAATGGAGACGCATCCGTCGAGGTCGTCGGCGAGCAGGGCTTCCTTGAAGGCGCGTGACCCGTTGGCGTTGGCACGCTCCCCGATGATCAGGAACGAGGTGTCCTGGTCGAACGGAACCTGGCTGTAGATCGAAGCCGCCGATGGGATCGTCTCCGGCCTGCGCTCGGGCAGGGACAGGGGACGGGTCCGCTCCACCACCGCAGCCAGGTGCTCGGGGCTAGTGCCGCAACAGCCCCCGATGACCCCGATCCCCATCTCGGTGACGAATTGACCGAGATGATGGGCCAGGTCGTCCGGTGACAGGTCGTATGCCATCTGCCCGTCCTCGACATGGGGAAGACCGGCGTTTGGTATTGCCGACACCGGCACTTTCGAGTGGCGGGCGAGGTGACGCAGCGGCTCATACATCTCCGCCGGGCCCGTGGCGCAGTTGAGGCCGATGACATCCGGCCCCAGCGCCTCGAGAGTGGTCAGGGCGGCGCCAATCTCGGTCCCTGGCAACATCCGCCCGGTGAGCTCGATGGTGACCTGGACCTGGATCGGGATCTCTACTCCGGCGCTCTTCATCGCCAGCCGGGCGCCCTCGATGGCGGCTTTGGCACCGAGCAGGTCGAACTGGGTCTCGATGATGAGGAGGTCGGCGCCCCCGTCGATCAGCCCGGAAGATTCCACCTCATACGCGGCCGCGAGATCTCGATAGGAGATCTGGCCGAGGGTGGCGAACTTGGTCCCGGGCCCGATCGACCCCGCGACGAATCGTGGCCGTCCGTCTGCTTTGACGAACTCGTCCACGATCTCGCTCGCCAGCGTTGCCCCGGTCGCCGCGATCTCATACGACTGATCCTCGAGCCCGTACTCCCCGAGGGGGACCGAAAAGGCTCCGAACGTATTGGTCTCCACCACGTCGACCCCGACATCGAGAAAAGAGCGGTGAAGGTCCCTGATCACGTCGGGACGACGCAGGTTCAACAACTCGTTACATCCCTCCAGGGACGGGCCCCCGAAGTCGTCGGCGGTGAGACCGACCATCTGCAGGTTGGTGCCGGTAGCTCCGTCGAAGATGACGAGTCCAGATTGGACGAAATGTATGTAGTCGCTCGGCCGAGCCTCGCTCAACGGTCACTCCTCTGTTTCTTCTCGAAACGCTTGAAGAGCGCCGGGAGCCAAGGGCTCCGGCAACTCATCGATCCAGGCATTGGCACCGTGCTTGCGCCGGTTGCCGCGGTTTCATCGGGCCTGATCCCTCAACCGCTCAAGATGAGCGCTTCGTCAGTACTGAGACTATTGGATTTCAGCGGATTTGTGCAACATCCGAGGGTCTATCCGGAGGATGCGAGCTGAATCAGATTGCCGCAGGTGTCATCGAGCACGATCGTCGTGATGTCCCCCATCTCCAGTGGTTCCTGGGTGAAAACGACGCCAGCCGCGCTGAGCCGCTGGTACTCGGCACGGGCGTCATCCACGGCGAAAGACATGAAGGGAATGCCGTCCGCTACCAGCGCCTTCTTGAAAACCTCGGCTGCAGGATGGTTGTCCGGCTCGAGGACGAGTTCCGGTCCTTCGGGGTCGGCAGGTGAGCAGACGGTCAGCCACCTGTACTCCCCAACGGGAATCTCAGTCTTCTTCTCGAATCCGAGTTTCTGCGTATAGAAGTCGAGTGCCTTGTCCTGGTCGTCGACCAGTACCGATGTGACGTTTATTCGAATCATCCTTCTTCCCTCTCGTTCGTGGGCCAACGATCGACGATGCTCTGCAACGGCGAGGTGTTGACGTGATGGAACTTGTACCGGCCTTCACGGCGGGAGCTGAGCAGACCGGCCTCTTCCAGAACGTCCAGGTGCTGGGAGATGGCCTGCCGGGACGGGCTCAACCCGTGTTTCATCGCCAGCCGGGCGCATATCTCGAACAGGGTCTGACCGTCCTTGTCGGTCAACTCGTCGAGGATCGCCCGCCGCGTAGGGTCGGCAAGAGCCTTGAACATGTCGCTCATGGCCCTGACATCATAGGCAAGTGGTTACTTGCCTGTCGAGTCCAGCCCTTCCTGTGCATTGACTTGACCCCCGATCCCGGATACCTTTCCATTCACATGAGCGCTTGGCTCACGACCGGTATGACGACCACGACCGAAAGGCCGTGCGACTCGTCCGTGTAACCAGCGCCACCACCACACGAACCACGAGATCCGCACCGGCAGGGAGCGGATCTTTTTGATTCCCCACCCGCGGGGCCATCCCAGAAGCGAAGGTCACATGAGAGAGCAGAGAGAATCGAGACGGACGCCATGACCGTTCGCGTCGGCGTGCTCGGTGCCGGGACCGTCGGTGGCGCCCTGGTAAACCGGTTGCTGAGCGACCGCGACGCCATCAGGCTCAAGTCGGGCGTCGATATGGAGGTCCGGCGGGTCGCCGTGCGGGACCTGGCCAAAGACCGTCCCTTCGACATCAAGGCCGATCGGATGACCGACGACGCGTTATCGGTCGTCACCGACCCATCGATCGACGTGATCGTGGAGGTCATCGGTGGCCTCGAGCCGGCGGGCACCCTGATTCTGGCTGCCCTGCGGTCGGGGAAGCCCGTGGTCACCGCCAACAAGGAGCTCATCGCCACCAAGGGTCAGGAGATCATGGAGGCGGCGAAACGGGCCGGGGTTTCCGTCATGTACGAGGCAGCGGTCGGCGGTGGCATTCCGGTGATCCGCCCGCTGGCCGAGAGTCTCGCCGGCGAGGACATCGATGTGGTGAGCGGCATCGTGAACGGGACCACCAACTACATCCTCACCGCCATGGCCAAAGAGGGCCGCAGCTATGACGATGCCCTGGCCGAGGCCCAACGTCTCGGCTACGCCGAGACCGACCCCGCCGATGACGTCTCCGGGCGCGACGCCGCGTTCAAGACCTCGATCCTCGCCAGTCTCGCCTTCGGCGAGCGGGTCGCGCCGTGGGAGGTCGAATGTGAGGGGATAGAAGGGGTGACCGCCGAACAAGTGGCCGCCGCCACCGAAAAGGGCGAGGTGATCAAGCTGATCGGCGCCGCCCAGCGAGGAATCGATGGCCGGGTCGAGGCTACGGTGCAACCGGTGAGCCTTCCCGCCGACCACCCGTTGGCCGGGGTCAACGGGGTGACCAACGCCATCTTCATCGAAGGGCCGTCGGTGGGCCGCCTCCTCTTCACAGGGCCCGGCGCCGGGGGTCAGCCAACGGCTAGCGCAATGCTCGGCGATCTGATCCAGGTCGCCTCACGGGGCCGTGGCCCGAGGACCGGTTCGGCACACGACCCCAAGCCGAGACGTCAGGTGCTCCACCGCTAGGTGCTCGCCTCGCCCGCAAGGAAGGCGCGATACCAGGCCCCGCTCGACTTGATCGTTCGGCTCATCGTCTCGAAATCGACCCTCACGATCCCGAAGCGCTTGTCATAGCCACGAGCCCACTCGAAGTTGTCCATCAGTGACCAGAGGAAATAGCCACGCACATCGACACCCCGATCGATCGCGGTCTTCATCGCCTCGATATGGCGTCGGAGGTAGTCGGTGCGTTCCGGGTCGTCGACCGATCCGTCAGGACCCACCACATCGGTATAGGCGGCGCCGTTCTCACAGATCACCAGCGGTAAGCCGGGGTTCTCTCTGCCGATGCGCTCCAGCATCCAGGTGAGGCCCTCGGGCTCGACCCCCCAGCCCATCTCGGTCAGCTGACCGGGAGGGCGCGCCACCTTCGCACTCCAGGTGCCGGGCCAGGCTGTCATCGAGTCGGGCCCGCCGTGGTGCTCGATGTGGTTGACGTTGTAGTAGTTGACCCCGAGGAAGTCGATCGGCTGGACAAGGGCGGCGAGATCATCAACGTCTATCAGGTCGGACACCCCGTACCTCTCGAACACAGACAGTATTTCGTCCGGATATCGCCCGTGGGTAACCGCATCCGCAAAGAGCCGGTTCTGGACCAAGTCGACAGCCGCCGCTGCCGCCCGGTCCTCATCGGTGTCGGTCTGAGGCCAGGCCGGGATGAGATTGAGCACGACACCGAGCCGGTCGTCGTCCCGTGGAGCTGTCTCCCGCATCGCCCCGATCGCCGAGTGGTGGGCCAGCATCAGGTGATGGGCCACCACGAGAGATCCTGGGGTGTCGGTGATCCCCGGGGCATGCTCCCCCGAGCTGTGCCCGAGGAAGGCGACGCACCAGGGCTCGTTGAGCGTCACCCAGGTGTTGACCATGTCACCGAGGGTGTCCTTGGCCACGCGGGCGTACTCGGTAAACCATTCAACCGACTCGGGGTTGAGCCAGCCGCCCCGGTCCTGCAGGGCCTGGGGCAGGTCCCAGTGATAGAGCGTGGCAACCGGAGTGATCCCGGCCCCGGCCAACTCCTTACAAAGCCGACGATAGAAGTCGACGCCGGCCTGGTTGACCCGGCCCGTGCCCTCGGGGAGCAGACGGGACCAGGCGATCGAGAACCTGTAGGCGTTTACGCCTATCTGCGACATCAGAGCGACGTCCTCGGCGTAGCGGTGATAATGGTCGACTGCCTGGTCGCCATTGTCGCCGTTGTGGGTAAGACCCGGAGTGTGGCTAAATCGTGTCCCAGATGGAGGGCGTGCGCCCATCTTCGGCCACGGCGCCCTCGACCTGATAGGCCGCGGTAGCCACCCCCCATAGGAAAGCGGGTGGAAATTCCGACGAAGTAGTCATTTCTGGCTCGTTCTCCCTGTTCTCCTGCCGGACGGCTATTTCTGGACGCCGGAGAGGTCGATGCCCTTGAGGAACACCCGCTGGGCGAAGAGGAACACCATGACCGGGATGATCAACGCCAGCATGGCACCCGACTGGAGGAGGCTGGGAACGTCGTCGTAGAGCGTGTTAAAAGTGCGAAGGCCCACTGAGATCGGCTGCAATTCGGGCCGTGCCGAGAGGTAGATCAAGGGCTCGAAGAAGTCATTCCAGGCGAAGTAGAAATGAAAGAGGGATACAGCCACGATCGGGGCTTTCATCTGGGGGAGGAGAACCGACCACAGAGTGCGAAACGGTCCCGCCCCGTCGATGGTGGCTGCTTCGTCGAGCTCCTTGGGGATGGTGAGGAAATACTGTCTGAGCAGGAACACATTGAAGGCGTTGGCGAAGAAGTGGGGAACGATCAACGGCAGCCATGTGCCCACCCATCCGATGCGGAGGAAGAGCGTGTAGGTGGGAACAAGCGTGGCGTAACGAGGGAGGATGATCGTGGCGATCAGCACCACCATGATCGACCTGCCAAACGGCACGTGGAAGCGGGCCAACCCGTAGGCGACCAGGATCGAGGACCCGACCGCCCCGATCGTCCCCAGTCCGGCGATGACCAGCGTGTTCCTCAGCAGAAGCGGGAAGTCCATCAAGTCCCAGGCTTGGCTGTAGTTCTGCCATTGCGGGTCGAGGGCGTAGGTGGGCTCCAGCAACCTCCAGTTGCCCTCCCACTCGATGGGTCCAGCCGACGGATCGGCGGGGTCGATGAACTGCGACGTCTGCCTCCCCGGCTGGAGCATCGCCAGCTCACGCTCCGTGCCATCGGGCATCGGAACGGTGTAAATGGTCGAGTTGCTCGCCCTCGTACTCGAAGGTGGCCGCCGACTGGGGAAGGATCGGACCCTCGAAGATCGTACAGCATCTGCTCGGACTTGAGCGAGGTGACCGCCATATATGCGAGGGGGAGGAGGAACACGAACAGGACCAACCCGGTGACCCCGGTGACGATCCAGCCCTGGAACCGCTTCTTCCTTGGACGTCCGGCAGGCGTGGTCGTCGTTGTGCTCTCGCGCTCGAGGGTGGCGGTCATCGTCTCATCCCTCGAACTCGTAGTGGACCCAGTACTTGGCCGACCAGAAAAGGGCCCCCGTTGTCCGCACCGCGACGATGAACAGTGCCCAAGCCAATGTCGCCGCGTATCCCATGTCGAAGAACTGGAACCCGGTCCGGAAGAAGTAGAGGGCATAGAACTGGGTAGCCCCGTTGGGGGCGCCGCTGCCGTTGTTGAGGACGAAGGGGACGAGGAAGTAGCCGAAGATCCCGATCAGGGTGATGACCAGGTTGTAGAAGATGATCGGGGTGGTGAACGGGATGGTGATGTGCCGGAAGGAACCCCACTCCCCGGCGCCGTCGATGCGCGCTGCCGCATACAGATCAGTCGGCACCCCCTTCATGGCGGCGATGAAGATGAGGATGGCGTTGCCCGCCGCCCAGAGACCGATGAACACCAGGGAGGGGTAGATCCAGAACTCATCGAAGAACCATTCGGGCCCGTCGATACCGAAAATGGCGAGGATCTTGTTCACCCAGCCGATTTTCCCGTTGAAGACCCCGGTGAAGATGAGGACCGCGGCCACGAAGGGGATGATCGAGGGCATGAAGAACAGGGCGCGAAAACCCTCCCGCCCCTTGAGGGACTTCGCGACCAACAGATATGCGATTGCCAGCGGGAACAGAATCGCGAAGGGGAGGGCGATCGCCCCGAACTTGAGGGTGACCAAGACCGACTGGTGAACATCGGCGTCGTTGAACAACCTGACCCAGTTCTCCAGCCCGACGAATTGCAGGGGCTCGTCACTAACCAGGTCGTAATCGGTGAACGAGAACCAAAGGGAGGCCGCCATCGGGATCGCGTACCAGAGGAAGAACCCGAGTATCCAGGGCATGACGAACCAAAGCCCGGCGCGGCCTCGTCTCTTTGCCAGGGATGAGCGCTTGCGTGGTGAGAGGGGGTGGCCGAACCGGCCACTCCCTCATCGACGATCACAGTCATACGATCGACCCTAACCGTCAGCCTATTCAGCGTTCTCGGCGAAGATCACACTCAGGTCGCTTTCCACCTGGGCGATCTCAGCATCCAGATCGAGATCCGGATTGGACAGGATCCCAGTTTCGAGCTCCACGAGCCGGGCCTTGTACTCCGACCATCCGGGGAGGAAGGTCTCGTGGCTCGGGTTGTCCGCGTAATTGGCGCCATCGAGGATGGTCTGCCAGTTGACCCCTTGCGGGTACCTCTCATCTTGGGCTGCCAGGTAAGCGTCCATCAGCGCCGGGTCCGCCGGCGCTGCACCGTAGGCCGTCAGCAGGTCCAGAGCCGCTTCGGTGAGGAGGTAGTACATGGCCGTGAAGGCCTGCTCCGGGTGCTCGGTGGACTCCAGGATGCGGAAGGTGTCCGCATGCATGTTGGCCGTGACCACCCCGTTGTTGGAAGGCATGACCCCGTAGTCCCAGAAATCGCCGGCAATGTTGTTCTCAGTGTTCTGGATGCAGCACGTGTACCACAGGTGAGTCGCCGCCATTGCAATGTTCCCGCCCTGGAACAGGTTGTCGCCCGCCTCCAATATGGTCTGGTCTGGCGAGATGCCTCGCTCCCACACGTTGGCGTGGAACCACTTCCACTCCTCTTCCCAGATGGCGGGAATATCGGCTGTGCCGTCATCCGCCAGCGGGTAACCGGCGCCCCAGAACGACCCGTTCTGGAAGAGACCGGTGGTGAACTGCCAATGGAAGCCAAACTGGGTCGCAGTCGTGCGGTCGAAGGCGGGATCCGTGGCGTCCACCCCGTTGCCGTCAACGGTGAGGATCTCGGCGATCTCCTGGACCTTGGCCCAGTCCCAGGTTCCCTCGTATTCCGTGCCCTCACCGTACACAGTCACGCCATCCGGCCCATACTCCTGTGGCGGTTCGGGCAGACCGGCCTCCGCGAAGAGGTCCCGGTTGAAATACATGGCCGAAGGGAAGGACCCGAACGGGAGACCGACCAAGGTCCCGTCGGCTTCCCGCTGGTTGTCCACGGCGGCCGTCGCCCATTGTGAGGTCTCCACCCCGGTCGACGCGATCAAGGGCTCGATGTCCAGGTAGAGCCCGGCGAACCCATTCGAGCCGTCGCGGCCTACCGGGCCGATGATGTCCGGGGCGTCGCCGGTAGCGATCTGGTTTGCCAGGGTCGTGTATGCGACGTCGTAGTCGACGATCTCGAGCACGAGCTCGATCTCATCCTGCGACTCGTTGAAAGTGGCAACCACCGCCTCTTGGGCCGCCTTCTGCTCCGGCGCGTCACCGGCGCCGAGCCCGACGAACCACCTAACCTCAACTGCCTCGCCGGACGGTGCCGCGGTAGTCGCCGCCGCAGCGGCCGTCGTAGTGGCCTCCTCGCTAGTGGCCGCCGTGGTACTGGAGCCACCGGAGTCACCGGTACCACCACACGCGGCAAGGATCAAGAGGAGGACCACCACGAGGGCGGTACTCTTGGATTTCTTCATTGCTTTCCTTCTCCTCCTTCGGCCCCGGCTATTTCAACGACCGTGTGGCCGTTGCGGTCCTGCACCGGGGACAGGCAGGACCTCCTTCTTCGGGCTATCCCGATAGACCTCCAACCGTCGATTGCCTGATGACCAATTCGGTTGGAAGAAGCACTCGCCGCGGCCCACCTTCAGGATTCTCCAGAAGGCTGAGGAGGGCAGAGGCCGACTCGATGCCCTGGGCGTGCACGCCCTGACGGATCGTGGTCAGGGGAGGGTGGAGCTCGGATGCGACCGGGAGATCGTCGAACCCGGCCAGCGCCACGTCCTTGGGCACCGCCAGACCAGTGGCGTGGATCGTCTCCAGTGCCCCACTTGCCGTGGCGTCATTCGCGCAAAATATGGCGTCGACATCCATTTCGAGCAGCTTCGCAGCGACCTCGATTCCGGAGGGGCGAGTGAAGTCGCCCTCAACCACGAAACGATCGGCGTCGAGTCCGGCACGCTTCATCGCCCGCCGGTATCCGACCAGCCGGTCCTCGCCGGCCACGCTGCCCAGACGTCCGGTTATGTGGCCGATGCGGGTCCGCCCGATGTCGATGAGGTGAGTAGTGACGGTGTCCGCGGCACCTATGTTGTCGATATCGACATAGCTGGCGGTCAGATCAGAGCGCCGATGGCCGATGAGAACCGTGGGCAGGTCCGAAGCGAGCAGGCCATCGACCAGCGGGTCATCGAGGTTGTCCGCAGACACGATCACGCCATCCATGAGGCCGGTGCCAAGGATCCGGTCCAGCGTCTCTTCTTTGCTCCGGTTGCCCAGCCACAACATCATCCCGCTCGCCCGATCGGCAAGCACGTCACTCACCCCGTGGAGCAGGGCCACGAAATAGGAGTCTTCGAAGAGGAAGGGGGGGTCGACGTGCATGACCACCCCCACCACACCGGTGCGCCCCGACGCCAACGACCGTGCGGCGAGGTTTGGTCGATAGTTGGTGCCCTCGATCACCTCGAGGACCCGTCGCCTGGTCTCTTCTGAGACCGGTCCCCCGTTGATCACCCGGGAGACGGTGGCACGCGAAACACCGCTGAGTTCGGCCAAGTCGTCGAGCGTCCGCGCCATCCGTCGGGCTCCTCCCTCTGAGAGCGCTCTCAAACATACCGGCCATCAACAGGCGCTGTCAATCAAAACCGGGGATCATTTTTCCAGAAGTTTTGGAAAGCGCTTTCAGAACGAGTGCTACCAGGTCTGGTAACGGGTGCTACCAGGCCTGGTAGAGGCGCCGGGCCCAGGCCTCCGGATCCTGGTAGTACTGGTCGGGGGTGATGTCGAGAGTCACGGTCTTCACCGGAGCCCGGATCGTCGGCGCGGTGGCGGCGAACTTCTTGATCACCTCGGCATGGGGCTTGAGACCGCCATCGGGTCGGACCAGACCGAAGTGGCGCTCGTGCTTGGCTCCGCCCTCGTCGCAGGGAGGCCGATCCCAAAGGTCGGGGTGATAGTCGGCGAAGCACCACATGAACGCGCCGGTGGCGCCGACATCGACCAAACGGGGCAGAACCGATTCGACGTAGTCGGCGAGCTCCGCCTCCCCGGCCATGAACTGGGTCCGTGGCGCTCCGTAGGCAGTCCAGGCCCAGGTGGTGGATCCGGCGGTGTCGGGTGAGGTGCAGCCACCCCACTCCTCGGCCAGGCACGGCTTCCCGGTGAGCGCTGTGACCAGCGCACAGAGATAGGGGACGAAGTCGGGGTCGAGTGGGTCACGGGCCCAGTCGACATACATGGGGTAGCCGTGCATCACCGCGACATCGCTCTCGCTGAACACCTGGTCGACACGGAGCCCGTTGTCGGCGAAGAGACTGGCCGTGTGCAGACCGGTGGTGACCGGGTGGATCGGGATCGATCTCTTTCACCAGCTCGGTCATCTCCCTGACCCAGGACCGTCCCGCGGCCGCGTCGTGGGGGTGGGCGAAGAGATCGGGCTCATTCCCCAGGTTCCACATCCAGACCCCGGGGTGGTCCCGGTACTCGCCGACGACGGTCTCGAGGAGCAGGCGACTCGCGTTCAGGGCCTCCGGGTCGTGGAACATGTTCCGGTACGGAGAGTCGACAACCACTCCCCCGCTGACCACCTGACGCACGTATGGGGAGGGGTGCCCGTTCGCACCTGGATCGAGGAGCCATCCCGGCGACCAGTTGGGCCCGCTCATGTGACCGGTGAAGAAGGTCACGTCGAGACCCAGCCCGCGCTCGGCGGCGAGGTCGAGGACGACGCCGAGGTCGCCCAGACGCTCGGGCGAGACTGCATCGGCTGATGGCTGCCAATCGTCCCAGAGCAAGAAGATACGGACCACGGACATGCCCAGCGACTCGATCACATCGAACTCTTCGGCCACCTCGCCCCGATCGAAGTCAGACCACCAGTACATCGCCTTGCGTCGGGGCCAGTAGTTGACCCCGAGTGGGAAACGGTCACCCACCGCACCGGTCAATTCTCTGCGTCCCGCAGCGACTCGAGGACCGACGCCACCGACTCTTCCACCGATCGATCACCAGTGTCGACGACCACGTCCGCCGTCTCCCTGAACAGCCGGTCCCGCTGCTCGAGGTGCTCCGACGGCGCAATCGGTCGACGATGCGATCCTCGTGCCGAGCGCTCCGCCAGGATCCCGGGGTCTGCGGTCACCCAGACACAAAAGGCTCCGGCCAGGACCCCACGCACCTCTGGGTCTTCGATCACAGAAGCCGCCGCGGCAATCACTGCCGACTGCTCACCGGAGAGCGATTCGAGAAGGACTTCCTTCTCCAGCTCGTGCAGTGCATCGACACCGTCGGTCTCTGCGATCTCACGCCCCGACCGCCCGGTCCGGGTTTCGATAGATCGGTCGGAGTCGAGGAACACGCGGCCAAGAGCCAGGGCCAGCCTCTCGCCTACCGTGGTCTTGCCCGAGCCCATGGCCCCAATGACCACGATGTGCTCAGCCTCGGGCAAGTGCGCTCTCGATCCACCCGGCAAGGGATTCCTCGCCGGTGACAGAGGCGCCGTCGACCATCACCCAGCCGGGCACGGGCATATCGGCGAAGAGCAGCGGGCGGACCCCGTCCCCGGCCAGTGTCTCCTCCCACTCATCCCTGCCCACATTGACACATAGATCGTCGTCCATCACCGCCACCACGAGAAGCCCATCGACGAAGTAGCCGTCTCCTTCGAGCACCCGGCCCTCGGTCAATTCCCCACGCCCGCGGAGGTGCGCCTCAATCCGGTCGAGGAGATCGTCGTGCGTGCTCAACCGGCGGCAGGGACCTCGGTCACTTCGATCCCGACCGGCTTTCGGGGCGGGGCCGATGCCGAAATCACCCAGAAGGCGCCTTGCTGTCGATTCCAGTCGTCGAGGATCTGCTCGGCGACCGGGCTGGCCGTGTAGCGCAGGTGGCTTTCGATGAGCATCCGGATGTCACCGAGATCCGCATCCGACGGCCGGCGGGCGGAGGGAGCAGTGTCGGCCAGCAGAGCCTTGAGGCTGAGATCCGGGTCCCAGACATAGGCGATCCCACCGGTCATCCCGGCGGCGAAGTTGCGCCCGACATCACCGATCACCAGCACCTTGCCTCCGGTCATGTACTCACAACCGTGATCCGAGCAACCCTCGATCACCGCAGTGGCGCCGGAGTTGCGAACGGCAAAGCGCTGTCCGACCCGTCCGGACAGGAACGCTCGTCCCCCGGTAGCGCCATAGAGCACGGCATTCCCGGCAGCGTGTGGGGCGGACCCGCTCGGGCGCCGGGGCGAGACCGAGATCAGACCACCGCCCATCCCCTTGCCCAGGTAGTCGTTGGAGGTTCCCTCGAGATGGAATTCCACCCCGTTGCACAGCCAGGCACCGAAGCTCTGCCCGGCGGTCCCGGCGAACTTGACCACGATCGTGCTCTCAGGGAGGGCATCACTCCCGTGCCGGGCGGTTATATCACCCGAGAGCCGGGCCCCGATAGCCCGGTCGACATTGCGGATCGGGTAGGAGAGCTCGACAGGTTGCTGAGTAGCAATTGCCTCCTGGCTGTCTGCCACCAGGCGAACAGAGAGGCTTGAAAGCGGTAGCTTCCGGTAGCCCTCGTGGACCTTTCCCCCCTTTGATGCGATCAGCATGGCGGATAGATCGGCGGAGAGCGGGTGCTGAGGATCGATCGGGCGCAGCAGGTCGGCCCGACCCACCAGGTCGGCGATCGAGCGGGCCCCGAGTGAAGCCATGTGACGGCGTGCCTCTTCGGCCAGGCGGCGGAAGAGAAGGACGACCTGATCGGCCGAGCCGGTGAATTTCGCCCTCAGGTCCTCCTGTTGGGTGGCGATCCCGACCGGGCAGGTGTTGAGGTGGCACTGACGGACCATCTTGCAGCCCATGGCCAGGAGCGGAAGCGTCCCGAAGCCGAAGCGCTCCGCCCCGAGCAGGGCGGCGACGATGATGTCGCGCCCGGTGCGCAGGCCGCCGTCGGTCTCCAGCAGCACCCGTGAACGGAGCCCGTTGGCGGTGAGCACCTGGTGCGCCTCGGCGAGGCCGAGCTCCCATGGCGAGCCGGCATGCTTGATCGAGACGAGTGGGGAGGCACCGGTGCCTCCCTCCGATCCGGAGATGGTGATGACATCTGCGTCCGCCTTGGCGACTCCGACGGCGATGGTGCCAACCCCGGGCTCGCTCACCAGCTTCACCGAGACGAGGGCTGTGGGCTTGAACGCCTTCAGGTCGTAAATGAGCTCGGCGAGGTCTTCGATCGAGTAGATGTCGTGATGCGGGGGCGGCGAGATCAGGGTGACGCCCGGCTCGGTGTATCGGAGACGGGCGATCTCGGGAGACACCTTGTGGCCGGGCAGCTGGCCTCCTTCGCCGGGCTTGGAGCCCTGGGCCATCTTGATCTGCAGCTCGTCCGCGGAATGCAGGTAGGCGGGAGTGACCCCGAATCGGCCCGATGCGACTTGTTTGATCGCCGAGTTCATAGGCGTGCCGAACCGGGCCGGGTCCTCCCCTCCCTCACCGGAGTTGGAGTGCCCGCCGATCAGGTTCATCGCCTCGGCCAGGGCGACGTGGGCCTCGGCCGAAAGAGCGCCGTGCGACATCGCAGCCGTCGTGAACCGGCGCATGATCGCCTCGACCGGCTCCACCTCCTCCAGCGGGACCGGGTCCCGCTGCACGAAGGTGAGGAGATCGCGCACCAACGCCGGATCGCGATCCGAGATCATCTCGATGTACTTGTCCCAGTCCTCCGGGTCACCCGATCGAACCGCCTTCTGGACTCCGAGGACGACCATCGGGCTCGTGACGTGGGTGTCCGAGCCACGGCGGTGCTTGTAGAACCCGCCTGGGTCCGGGACGCCGGCCGTGTACGCCTCATGGCGCAGCAGCGCCTGCCGGGCCAGTTCCTTGATCCCAACTCCCCGAAGACGGCGTGGGGCGTTGCGGAACGCCTTGCGGCATACCTGCTCGGAGAGGCCGATCACCTCGAAGAGCTCAGAGCCGCGGTAGGCAGACAATGTGCAGATCCCCATCTTGGACATGATCTTGAGCAGACCACCCTCCATGGCCGCCCGGAAATTCTCCTGTGCCGCCACGGGGTCGACGTCGATTGCGCCCGACGCGGCGAGGTCGCGAGCGTGCTCGATGGCCAGGTAGGGGTTCACCGCCGACGCCCCGAAGCCGACCATGCAGGCCAGGTCGTGGGGATCACGTGGCTCCCCCGACACGACTACGAGCGACACCGAGCCGCGCACCCCCTCGTCGATCAGCCGGTGATGGACTGCTCCCAGGGCCAGGAGCATCGGTAACGGCGCCCTGGTGGCCTCGGTCTCCCGATCGGAGAGCACGATGATCGTCGCCCCGAGCTTGACCGCCTGGGTCGCCTCTTCACAGATCTCGTCGAGCCGGCGCTCCATGCCCTCGGGCCCGTCCGACACCGCCCAGGTCGTGGCGATCCAGTGCGAGAAGAAGCGGGCGTCCCCGGAGCGGACGATCGACTCCAGCTCGGCATCGGACAGGATCGGGCTGGACAGCTCGATGAGATGGGCCTGCTGTGGGCGGTCCTCGAGGAGAGGCCCGCGTCGCCCGAGCTGGATGCGGAGCGACATGACCAGCTTCTCCCGGATCGGATCCATCGGCGGGTTGGTCACCTGAGCGAATTGCTCGTGGAAGAACTGGGTCAGACGACGCGGCTTGGTGGCGAGAACTGCGAGCCCGGTGTCATCACCCATGGAGCCGAGCGGGTTGTCGCCCTGGGCCATGTCCGCGATGACGAGCCGGCGCTCCTCAGCGGTATACCCGAACACCCGGCTGAGGGCAGCGGCATCGAAGCGGTCGTCGGCCAAGCTGTCGAACGAGGCCTGGATGCGGAGGGTTTCGGTGTTCACCCAATCCCCGTACGGCCGGGCCGTGGCCAGCGCCTCCTTGACCTCGTCTGAGTGCAGCACCTGGCCCGTCTCGCCATCGAAGAGGATCAGCTCACCAGGCCCGAGTTGTCCCGTTGCGGTGGCCTTGGATTCCTCCTCGGGGCAGACACCCGCCTCGGACGCGACCAGTAGCACGTCCGGCGTCACCGCCCACCGGGCGGGGCGAAGACCATTGCGGTCCATGCCGGCCAGCAGCGACGATCCGTCGGTGGCTGCGATCGCGGCCGGACCGTCCCAGGGCTCGGTCAGGAAGGCGTGATAGGCGTAGAAGGCGGCCAGATTCGGCTCCAGGTCGGGTACGTTCTCCCAGGCAGCAGGCATCAGCATCTCTTTGACATGGGCCAGGGACCGGCCGCTCTGCATGAGCAACTCGAACACGTTGTCCAGGCTCCCGGAGTCGGAGATTCCGGGCTGGAGGAACGGGAAGACATCGGGAAGACGATCCCCCCAGACCCCCGGTGTCGCTGCCTTCTCCCTGGCCAGCATCCACGATCGATTCGACTGGACGGTGTTGATCTCTCCGTTGTGGGCCAGGGTGCGGAACGGCTGGGCGTTGTCCCACGACGGGAAGGTGTTCGTCGAGTAGCGCTGGTGGAAGATCGCAAACGCCGTCTCGAAGTCGGGATCACGCAGGTCCCAGAAGAAGTCTGAGATCTTGGAGGCGGTGAACAGCCCCTTGTAGACGACGGTGCGGCTCGAGGCTGAGGGGATGGACAAGCCCGGGACATCCGCCCTCTCGATCCGCTTCCGGGACAGATAGAGGGCGCGCTCGAAGTCGGCGCCTTCGTCCTCGCTGGTGACGATGGCCTGCTCGATGAGTGGCAAGACGAGCCGGGCGTGATCTCCCAGGACCGAGGGGTCGGTGGGGACCGAGCGCCAGAACAGGAGATGCATCCCCTCCGCCTCGATGGCTTCGGTGACCACCGATCGGGAGGCGGCGGCATCGGTCGGCGACAGAAAGCACATCACAACTCCCAATCGCGCTGGTGACACTTCCAGCCCGTGGGTGGCCAACTCGCGGTTGATCAAACGATGGGGCACCTGGGTCAGCAGACCGGCGCCGTCGCCGGTGCCGTCCGCCGCCCGAGCCCCACGGTGGTCCAGGTTGACCAGGCATTCGACAGCGAGACGTGTCATCCGGAAGCTGGGGGCGAGGTCCCGGGCGGCGATGAACCCGACGCCGCAGGCGTCTCGATCAGGGCCAGGCTCGAAGAAGGGTGCCGTCATCACTCCCTGGGTGTCTCGGGGAGCGATGAAGTGTAAACCCGGTAGAGCCAGGTCCAACCAGGTTTCGTTAGCCTCGTCACAATGAGATTCGGAGCATTCGTGCCGCAAGGATGGCGTCTCGATCTGGTCGGGATCGACCCCGCCGAGCACTGGGAGACGATGAGCAGGGTCGCCCGCCGCATCGAGGAGACCGGATTCGAGTCGTTGTGGGTCTACGACCACTTCCACACCACCCCGGAGCCCACGCAACAAGCGACCTACGAGGCGTGGACGCTGATGGCATCCCTGGCCGCGGTGACCAGCACCGTCCGTCTCGGCCAGATGTGCACCTGCAACACCTATCGCCCGCCGTCGTATCTGGCCAAGGTGGCGGCTTCGATCGACGTGATCTCCGGCGGCCGGCTCGAGATGGGCATCGGCGCCGGCTGGTACGAGCACGAGCACGACGGCTATGGCTACCCATTCCTCGAGCCCGCTGCCCGCATCAAGATGCTGGAGGAAGGCGTCGAGATCATGAAGGCGATGTGGACCGAGGAGGTGGTCGACTACGAGGGCAGGCACTACCGGCTCAAGGGGGCGATCTGTCAGCCCAAGCCCCTCCAGACCCCGCATATCCCGCTCTGGGTGGCGGGTGGCGGTGAGCAACTGACACTGCGGGTGGCTGCCAGACACGCCCAGTACACCAACTTCGGGATCAAACCCGAGTGGTTCACCCACAAGTCAGACGTGCTTGCAGGGCATTGCCGCGATATCGGCCGCGATTTCGACACGATCACAAGGTCGGCCAACTTCAACATCGTGTGTGCCGAGACCGAGGCCGAGGTGGCCGAGAAGATGGGGGAGCTGAAGAGCCGGGTCGGCCGGTACGTGGCCGAGGAGCGCGCCGCCGAATTTGCCAAGCAGTTCAAATACGCCTCTGGCACGCCGGAGCAGGTCATCACCTATCTCAAGGAATGGGAAGCTCTGGGTCTGGCCTATGCCATCGTCTACTTCCCCGACCCCGCCTACGACCTGTCGAGTCTGGAGCTGTTCGCCCGTGAGGTGATGCCCGCCTTCGCCGGGTGAGCAAACCTCATCCGGCGAGACCGCTGAGTCGATCCAGGGCCTCGGTGAGTATCTCCTCGTCCTTGCAGAAGGCGAAGCGGACGAGGGAAGCCCCATCCTCGGGCCGGTGATAGAAGACACTCGGTGGGATCGCCACCACTCGGGCGGTCTCGACCATGTGGCGGCAGAAAGCCCGGTCGTCGGCGAAGCCGAAGCCGTCGAACCCGGCCATCATGAAGTACGTCCCTTGGGGGCGGTGTACCTGGAATCCGGCAGAATCCAGCCCGTCGGCGAGCAGGTCCCTTTTCTTCAGGTAACTCGAGCGGAGATCCTCGTAGAAGCCGGTCGGGGCAGCCATCGCCGCCACCGCCCCGTTTTGCACCGGGGTCGGGGTGGTGAAGGTGAGGAACTGATGGGCAGCGCGTAGCCCGGCGGTCAGGGCCGGCGGGCCGATACCCCAGCCCACCTTCCATCCGGTCAGCGAGAACGTCTTGCCGATCGAAGAGAGGGTGAGCGTTCGCTCCCACATGCCTTCGTAGCTCGCCAGCCTCCGATGCTCGCCGTCGTAGACCATCTCCTCGTAGACCTCGTCGGTGATGGCGATGGCGTCGTACTCGACACAGAGGGCGGCGATGGCGGACAACTCCTCGTCGGTGAGGACCCGACCAGTCGGGTTGTGAGGGTTGTTGATCACGATCGCCTTCGTCTCCGGGGAGAAGACAGATCGGAGCTGCTCGAGGTCGATCTCGAACGCCGGTGGCCTCAGCGTCACGTACCTCGGCACCGCACCCGTCATCGAGACGAACACCGGATAGGCGTCGTAAAAGGGCTCGATGAGGATCACTTCGTCACCGGGGTCGATGAGGCCGAGGAAGGATGCGGCGAGGGCCTCGGTGCACCCGCAGGTGATGGTCACCTCTGCAGCAGGATCGAGTTGCCTGCCCAGCAGCGGCGCATATCGATTTGCGATGGCCTCCCGCAGGGCCGGCAATCCCTGGCTCGGCGGATACTGGTCGCTTCCGCCCTCGGCCAATGATCGAGCGGCGGCCTCCTTGACGAACCCCGCCCCATCCCAGTTGGGGAAGCCCTGCCCCAGATTGATGGCGTCGTGCTCCAGAGCGAGGGCGGTCATCTCGCTGAAGATGGTGACCCCGAACGAGGCAAGACGGTCGGCGATCGACATGCCCGTGAGACTATGCGGCTTCAGCCCTCCGACACTGTGCGGCCTCCGCGCATGACAGTGTGCGGCCTAAAGGCCGCGGGGCTCGAGGGCGACGACCGGGATCTCCCGGTCGGTCCTCGTCTGATAGACGGCGTAGTCGCTGTAGGACGCCACCACCTTCGGCCACCAGACATCACGTTCTGCGGAAGAGGCGGTCCGGGCGGTCAGCACCATCTTCCGGTCGCCGACACGGGCGGTGACCGAGGGATCGGCAAGCAAGTTGAGATACCACGCGGGATGGTGATCACGCCCGCCATACGAAGCGATCACCAGAAGCCGGTCCCCGTCGCGGAGGTAGAGCAGCGGGACCGTGTGCGGCTCACCGGTCACCCTCCCGCGTGTGGTGAGGAGGAGCATGTCGTTCCCGACCAACCGCCGACCGAGCACGCCGTTCGTCGCCTCGTATAGCGCGCGGTGAAACGCGGACCACCGCTTGACACCCGAGTCTCTCATCTCGCCGCCGTCAGCCGGCGTCGCTGGACCTGGCCCACAAGTTGATGTCGCCCTCCACCGCGTACCGGTCGATGGCGGCCAGCTCCTCGTCACTGAACTGTGTGTTCTCAACGGCCCGCAGCAGGTCCTCTACCTGAGACCAGCGACTGGCCCCGATCAGAGCCGAAGTGACGCGATCGTCGCGCAACACCCAGGCCACGGCCATCTGGGCCAGGGTCTGGCCCCGATCTCGAGCGACGCCGCTCAGTGCCCGCACCCGGGCCAGGTTGTCCTCGGACAGCATCGAGGGATCCAGCGCACCTCCCTTTGCCCACCCGGGAGTCGGCGGGGACACCTTCGAGGTATCTGTCGGTGAGGAGCCCCTGGGCCAACGGGGAGAACGCGATGCAGCCGATGCCGAGCTCGCCGAGCACATCGAGGAGCCCATCCTCGACCCATCGGTTGAGCATCGAATAGGAGGGCTGGTGGATGATGAACGGTGTCCCGAGCCGGGTGAGGATGGCGTGCGCCTCCCGCGTCATCTCCGGGCCATACGAGGAGATCCCGGCATAGAGGGCCTTCCCGGCGCGGACCGCGCTGTCGAGAGAGCCCAGGGTCTCCTCGAGTGGTGTATCCGGGTCGTACCGATGGGAGTAGAAGATGTCGACGTATTCGAGTCCCATTCGCGCCAGGCTCTGGTCCAGGCTGGCCAACATGTACTTGCGCGAGCCCCATTCGCCATATGGTCCCTCCCACATGTCGTATCCCGCTTTGGTGGAGATGATCAGCTCGTCCCGATAGGGCAACAGGTCCGACGCAAGTAGCGCTCCGAAGTTCCGCTCCGCCGATCCGGGCGGAGGCCCGTAGTTGTTGGCCAGGTCGAAGTGCGTGATCCCCTGGTCGAACGAGTTCAGGATCAAGCGCCGACCCTCCTCGGTCAGCGAATCGCCCCCGAAGTTGTGCCATAGCCCCAGAGAGATCCGGGGCAGGTCCAGACCACTCCTCCCCGATCGGGCATAGGGCATGCGGCCATACCGGCCCGGATCTGCTGTGTACATCTTCATTCTGGGTCGATCGTCAGGCCCGCCAGGACCTGGTTCACCTCGGGGACCAACTCATTGCGGCGGGCGTGGGCGCCGAGCACGACATACAAGCAGAAGGCGCGCCCCGACTGGTTGAAGAAGTATTGGGCACCTGACTGGCCGGCGATGGGTCTTTGCATATTGTTGGGACCGAAGTCGGAGGCCGCTACCCGGGGAATCCCCATCCGAGCGAACAACGCGCTTCCTGCCGACTCACGCCCGTACTCGAAAAGAACCACGAGCAGGTCGTCGGAGCTCATGATCTCGACCGCACCCGAACCGAAATCGCCACGACCCTGCGGGAGAGGGAAAGTGCCGAGATGGACCACCGGATGGGATCCGGCTCCAGCCGACTGAGCGGAGAGCTCGTCCTCACGTCGGTAGATCTCGCCGTCCCAGCCTTGGGGAACGGCCACGTCGATGCCGGCCGACTTCACTGTGGCCGTTCCTCCTGATGGAGGCTCGGGTCACCGGGCAGGATCCCGGCCCGGCGCAGTTCCGCATCTGCTCTGAACTCGCCGTTGTCGAGCCTGTCCCGCTTGACGGTGCCGGCGTCGGCCAGAGCCTGGGTCATCAGCGACGACACCTGGGCCCAGGAGCCCGCCGATCCTTCCCCTATGACCGAGCCCGACGGCCCGTCGACGAGCACGAAGTATGGGGATACGGGCACCTCGTAGTCGAACCATGCCTCGGTGGACTGGACCAGGGAAACACCATCGGGGGCGAGCTCACGCAATTTCGACTCACTCTCGGCCTCGGGGCCTTTGGTCACGACCACGATCCTTGTGTCGTCCGAACCGATCCTGCCGACGCCTGTCTTCAGGCCATCCCACAACCCGACACAGGCCGAGCAGCCGGTCGAGAGAAACGCCAAAAGAGTCGGGTGTTGCGCCCCGGTGACGCCGACATGGACCGCAGATCCGGTCAACGTCGAGCCGGCGACGTCGGGGGCGGTCCCCTCACGCTCGGGCGCGGCCTGCTGGTGTCTGCGTCTCGGGGCGGCTGACCCGGGCTCGGTGGCGCCCAGCTCGTGCAGGGCCCGCAACACATCGGCGTTGCTGCGAAGCAGGCCCACCACGAGGATGGCGAGGAGGATGATGGCGACCCCTTCGATGACGAGTACGGCGTTCACGATCACACCACCTGGTCGGCAACACCCGACGAATTCGAGTTACGCAGATAAAAGCGACGGCTTCTAACGATCCCGGGAGTCTGGGTCCCGGTTCCGTCCCAATCGCCGGTCACGGCATCGTCACCGGGGTCGCCGAATATGAAGCTGACGTTGGCCACACCGGTGCTGTTCGAGTTGCGCAGGTACCACGAGTCCCGCCGGTAGAGACCCGGGGTGTCGATGCCGTCGCCATTCCAATCTCCCATGATCGGCCTGTCCCCCGGGTCGCCGAACTCGAAAGCGATGTCGGCCGGCCCCGTGGAGTTGGAGTTGCGCAGGTACCACATGCCGCCTCGGTGAACGCCGACCGTGTCGAATCCTTTCCCGGTCCAGTCACCGGAAAGCGGGAAATCGCCCTGGTTGCCGTAGGAGAAGGTGATGTCGGCGACACCGGTGGTATTGGAACTGCGCAGGTAGAACGTCCCAGCCCGGAACAGGCCGGGTGTGTCGATTCCGTCGCCGTTCCAGTCGCCCACCACCGGACGGTCCCCCGGGGCACCAAAGTCGAACACGATGTCGGGACCGCCCTCAGCCCGGCGCAGATGCCACCGGCCATTGGCGAACACACCCGGCATGTCCCGACCCGCCCCGGTCCAGTCGCCACTGACTGCGACCCCCTGGGGTAGAGGGGCCGCGAGACCTGGCTGCTGGAGGCAGGCTGCATTGTGAAATCGCGTGTTGTTGTCGGTTGCAGAGGCCGTGGTGCATGAGCCGTCCCAGACCCACGGTGGGGTGCAGGTGACCACGCGGCAGACGATCGGGCCCACACAGGCGATTTCCTGATGGCACTGCCCGTAACGAAAGTTGGTGCAGGCCGCCTTGCGCAGGTTGCAGTCGCCGTTGGCGCATCCACAGGTGAAGCCGCCAGACCCGCAGGTGGCAACGTTGCAGTCGAGGTAGTAGCGAGGCTGTGGCCCGAGCTGGTTGTCGCAGATACCGGAGCCGTCTGCCTTCCACCAACCGGCCGCGATGGTCCCTGAGGGGCAGGTGTTCTCACCGTAGATGCTGCAGCAGAACTCCGTGTAACCGTCGCAGCACATGCTTCCGCAGTCGCAGCTGGAGCCGGAGCATGAGCAGATGGCGGCGTAGGCGGTGACCGGCCGACTCATGTAGAAGAGCGGCGTGACGGCCAGAGCCGTTGCACCCATGGTGAGACGACGGAGAAAGCCGCGGCGACTCACTGGCCGGTCCACCATCCCGGTGGCCCGCCTGACCAAAGTCCTACTCACTCACAGGGTCCCTGGTCGGCGACAATCGGACGGTGGACTCGCGACCGTGGTTCGATCGCTGGGGGAGGACGTTGACGATGGCGTAGAGCAGGTAGACGGTGGCCCCCGAGAATAGGAGAAAGGCCACGCCGGTCCATGGTTCCACCCCGGGCAGACCCACCCAACTGCCGATGGGGTCGATCGCGACCGCTAAAGCCACGGCGGTCGCCGTCAGGTCGAGCACCACGTGCCCGACATTAGGCGGGGTGTCCGGACTGCCAAAACACCCACAGCTCGCGATCGGGAGGCCACTGCGAAGCGCATAGATGACAAACAATGCGAAGCCGAGGTAGAAGAGCCCGGTGGCGACCGCCCAAAGTGAGGCTCCGGTCCAGATCGCCCCTATGCCGACTCCGATCTCGGCCAAACCGAGCAGGCGCACGAGTGTGGTGTTGGCGGGAAGACCCGCGGCCGTGAGGGCGCCCACCGTGTACTTCGGCCGGTAGACCTTCATTGCACCGGCCACGGCGAGCAATGCGGAGATGGCGAGGAACGGACCGCTGAGCAGGGGCACGGCGGCGGATCGTAGCGACGTCACCACCGAGCGACTACTACCGATCAGACGGCCTCCGAAACCTCCTCGACCCGTCGACGCCGCCGTCGCGACGTCGACCCCGACGATGGCTCCCACCGGAAGAATCTGACAGCGAGGAGGGCGGCTACCACGCCCCAAAGGGCGAGATAGCCGATTTGGGGCCAGTGGAACTGAAGCCCGGTCAGGGTCGGGTCGAAGGCATCACGGAAGGCCTCGGCGAAAGCCTTGAGGGGGAAGAAGTTGCCGGCGATCTCCATCCATCGCGGCGGGTTCTCGATCGGGAAGAAGATGTTCGAGATGAAGGCGACGGGGAGGAGAGTGGCATTGGTGATGGCAGGGGTGGCATCACCACTGGGCGATATCGCCGCCACCAACATCCCGAGGGCAGCGAAACAGCTCACACCTACGACGAACGTGAGCAGGGCGGCCGGCAGGGTGCGGGCGATGATCTGAACTCCGTAGAAGACCACCCCGGCGGCCATCATCAATGCCATGGCGAGGAAGGCGAGGTAGACCGACGAGGCCACCCGCCCGGCGATGTATGCCCACGGCGGGATCGGCGTGCCCCTGACACGCTTGAGTATCCCGTTGTCCCTGGCGATGGCAGTACCTATGGCGAGATTTGTGTACGTCGCCGAGACAGCGGCGAATACGGCGAGCCCCGGGGTGAAGTACTGGGCGGTGGTGATCCCGAGACCCTCGATCTCATCGTTGCCGAAGATCGCCGTGAACAGCACGAGCAGCATCAACGGGAACACGATGGTGAAGAAGGCTGCAATTGGCGTCCGCCAGAACACCTTGTTCTGATAACGAAACTGCTGCCAGACCAAAGAAGCGACGGAGGGCCTTCGTGAGACTTCAGTGCTCATCGGTCAACTCCAGATAGACGTCCTCCAGCGACGGCCGGGTGACCTGGAGATGTTCCAACTCCAAGCCTCTACTGATCGCCCAGGACGTGAGCTCGTGGAGAGCCCGGGTGGCGGACTCGGCGCTGACCTCGACCACATCGCCGTCCACCGTGCTCGCGGCGACGGGCAGTTCCTCGGGGTCGACCCCTTCAGGAAGCGCGAATCGGATCATGCTCTTCCCATCCGCACGCCCTCCGAGCGTCTCCGGTGTGCCCTCCGCCACGATCTTGCCGCGGTCGATGATGGCGATCCGGTCGGCCAGATGCTGAGCCTCATCCATGTAGTGGGTTGTGAGCAGGATGGTCTTGCCCAGGGCAGTCAGGTTCTCGAGGATCCCCCAGGCCTGTCTGCGGGCCGAGGGGTCGAATCCGGTGGTGGGCTCGTCCAGGAACAGAAGGTCAGGATCGCCGACCAGCCCAAGCGCCAGTTCGAGTCTGCGTTGCTGGCCACCCGAAAGGGTCTTGATCCTGGCGTCGGCCTTCTCGGTAAGACCTACCAAGTCGATCAAATGATCGGCGTCGAGCCGCCTGGGATACATGCCGCCGTATATGGACAACGCCTCCCGCACGGAGAGATCCCGTTCGACCGCGCCTTCCTGGAGCACGATCCCGATTCGCTCCCTGTAGGCGCGGCCCCCTGTGGAGGGGTCGAAGCCGAGGACGCTGATGCGTCCGACATCGGCCGAGCGATGCCCCTCGAGGATCTCTACGGTGGTGGTCTTCCCCGCCCCATTGGGGCCGAGCAGCGCAAACACCTCGCCGGCCTCGACCGAGATGTCGACTCCGTCGACGGCAACCACGTCGCCATAGGATTTCTTCAGGCCCCTGACCTCGATTGCCGTCATTTCCGGGATCCTAGGATGCGGCCATGACAGCGGCGTCCGGTGCAACCGGACCGGTGGTGGTCGGAATCGACGGGTCCGAACCGGGCTTCGCCGCCCTTCGACATGCGGCCCGGGAAGCCGAATGGCGGAATGTCCCGCTGCATGTCGTGCACGTGCTCGATGTCAGCCCGGCGGTCCTCCATCTCGAGGGAGATCGAACGGTCCACACACGCGAGCTTGCAGAGAGCGACAGGGCCCGGATCTGGGAGCTGGCCGAGCCCATCCTCGAAGGCAGCAAAGCGGAGGTGGTCCGCGTCGAGCGGGACGGCAACCCGGGAAAGACGCTCATCGCGTACTGCGACGAGGCTGACGGGTCGGTGCTAGTGGTCGGTCCGAGGGGCCGGGGAAGGGTGGGCCGATGGCTGCTCGGCTCGACTGCGGACGTGGCGGTCAAGACCGCGACGTGTGATGTGCTTGTGGTGAAGCCGGGGGCGGAGTCCTAGGAGCGGGGGCGGATGGCCCCTAAGTTCGTTGTCCGACCAGTTCTCGGAGTCGGGGGTCGAGACCGGGTCGGGCCGGCGGGTAGATGCGTCCGTCGGGTTTCTTGAAGACGGGTTTTCCGTCGGAATCGTTTTCGATCGTCCATCCGTGTTCATGTAGGAACCGGTGGTGGTAACCACACAACAGGATCAGATTGTCCAGGTCGGTCGGTCCTCCGTCGGCCCAATGCGTCATGTGATGGGCATGGAGCCAACCCTGGAAAGGACATCCGGGAAACTGACAACCTCCATCCCGGAACCAGAGCTGGTGACGTAACCAGGCCGGGATCAACCGGGAACGACGACCGATCCCCAACACTTTCCTGTGGTCATAGACCGTGCATTCGACGATCGGATCACAGGACAAGCGGCGGGCGGTCTCATTGGCGATGACGGGACCACCCTCGATTTCAGCCACCCCCGTCGTCTCCGGATTCTCGGTCAAGGCTTCCAGGTCGGCGTGGACCGTGATCTGGGTTGGTACCGGACCGTTCTCATCACCGGTGGTCGTTGCCAGTTCGACCAGCCCGTCGGCCATCCGTTGTGGATACGGGTCGAAGATGCCTGATTCGGGGTTGGGTGGGATCCGATCCGCTCTCTCCCGGATCGCCGATTCCACCAGTGACATTTCCATCCCGGGCAACTCAGCATTCATGTGACCCCGGATCCCGTCCAGGGTGTATTGGATCGACAACCATCTCACCTTCCACGCCTCCAACTCATCACCGGTGGACGGCGGGTTCGCTCTCCTGGCGGCACGGTCCAGAGCTGCATTGGACAGGCCGAGACATTCGTCGATCACTGCCTCCTCCGTCTCCGCAGTGGCCAACTTCGAAATCGAATCGACCTGATCCAGACTCAACTCACCGGCCGCGAACCGGGAGCGCAACACCGGTAGATCCTCGAGTCTCCTCGCCACTCGGACCAACTGAGCAGCCGTCGAATGTCGCAGCCCGAAACGGGCTGAAACCCACTCCGGAAGATTCCGTGCCCCATCGGCCAGGAACCGCTGACCCCGATCAGCATCGATCAACCATTCACAAATCTCGGCATTGAAAACGGCCAGACCAGAGAACAGATGAGACAAGAACCTCATCCACCTGATCGTTGGAAAACCTCTCCGGTTCCATGTTCCCAACATACGAAATGGCAGTGACAAATTCGGGTCAGAAACCGGCCGATCAGAGAAGAAATGTGAGAAAGATTCCCCCCTCCCCGGCTCCGCCGGTACTCCCCCCTTCAGGGGGAGAAACATCTCTTGGCCTCAGCGACTGAGGGCGCGCCAGACCCCGATCGAGGCCAGAAGCAGCGTGACGCCGATCTTGGTGAAATCGATCACCGGCGTCACCTCCACCGCAGTGGGTGTGACCCTGATCACCGCCACCGGACGCCCTTGCGAGAAGCCTCCGCCACCGCCACCCTCTCCACTACCAATCTCGTCGTCGCCGCTCTGGCCCTGGCCGGCGCCAAACCCGAAGCCGCCGGCCCGCTCCCAGGCAACGGCGGTGACAACGAGGTCGTCTCCGTTCTGAATCGGCTCAGAGAACAGTGCGCTCGGGGAGGCCTCGCCGAAGAGACCGGTCAAGGCGTCCCCGATTTGCGAGGCGATCGTCTCCGAAGTCCTCTGATCGTCATTTGCCATCGAGCCACCTCCAGATTCCAGCCAACACGAGCATTAGGGCCACAGCCAGCCTGACCTCCATCACGTGATCCCGGATCGGGATCACCGCACCACTGCCAGGGAGCCTGAGGAGGACGGGCCGGTGATATGTGAAGCCTCCGCCGCCAAACGACGTCGTCCAGTAAAACCCACTGTCGGCAAAGACGAGACTGACACCATCGGCACCATCGACCGTCTGCTCCGATCGAGCGTGTCTGAACCGCAACATGCGACCACCCTACAAACCGAACGTCAAAGACCGCTCAGCATCTGGTCGACCGGGGCGAAGTCGTCGGTCAACGGGCGGGCGTCATCGATGAACCGGGCCAGCTCGTCACCGGTCAGCCCGACCTCGACTCCACCTCTCGAGGAGAGAGCCGCACGCACTTCATCCACGTCGATGGGGGCATCAGACCCGACGATGACGTAGTTGCCGCCTCGAGCACCGGTGAAGTAGCCCTCCGGCGCGAACACAGCGACATGGTCGAAGACCTCGATCAGCGTCGCCGCCTCGGCCCGAGCGAACTTCGCCTCGGGTCGGTCGATCACGTTCACGGTGTAGATGCCGCCCGGGGCCAGCGTGTCACCGATCATCTCCACGAACTCCAGCGTGGTCAGATGCCAGGGCACTGTGAGCCCCGTGAACGCGTCCCCGACGACGACATCGACCGAGCCCGGAGCCACCTGCGTGATCGACCTGCGCGCGTCGTCGACGATCACCTCGGCCTCGTCTTCGAACCCGAGATGACGTCGGCCGATATCGATCAGCGAGGCATCGATCTCGAGGACTCGGTGTTCGGTGCCCGGTCGTGTGGCAGCCAGGTATCCAGGCAAAGTGAACCCACCACCGCCGATGGAGACGACGTCGAGAGGGCCCGAGGGCATCTCGACATCGATCAGGTCGGCCATCACGCGGATGTAGCGAAACTCGAGATGGGTCGGGTCGTCGAGATCGACGTAGCTGTTGTGGCCACGGTCAAGGATCAGCAGTCTCCCCGATGGGCGCTCGGTGTCCGCGACCACTTCGGCGCAGTGATAAGACGTTTCGTACTGGCACGGGCCGTCGAACACCACCGTCAAGGCGCTCAGGAGGATCAGCGCAGCGACTGGGGCGCTGACGGTCCAGGCGCCCCGACCGACCCACACGGCCACCCCGAGCGCGACCAGCACCACCCCCACAACGATCACGATCGGCCGCGTGGGGAAGGCGGCGATCAGGACGAATCCGGTGACGAAGGTGCCGAATAGGGCTCCCGCGGTCCCGATGGCGGAGTACGTGCCGACCACGGAACCGGTCTCCTGTAACGAGGCGAGCCTGATCTTGACGACGATCGGCGGGATCGCCGACAGGATCGCGGCAGGGGCGAAGAACCCGATGAGGCTGAGGCCGACGATCGAGAGCGGTCCGGTCGAAGCGGCCGGGCCAACGAGGTCGACGAGCAGAGGAGACGCCACCGCGGTCAACCCGCCGGCAACAAGGAGAGGGCCGATGAGGCGACGCGGGTCGCCGCGATCGGCTGCCCGCCCACCGGCCCACGCTCCCACCGAGATCCCGGCGAGGATCACACCGATGATGCCGGTGAACACCTCGAGGCTGACCCCCAGGTAGGGCGCAAGCAGCCGTCCGGCCAGGATCTCGAGAATGAGGACCGCGGCAGATGTGATGAAGACGAGCGACCGGGCGAGGAGCTGTGGCAACCGCCGGAGTATGCCCTACCCCAACAGAAAGGCGGCGTACGATGCCGCCGATGCGGCGGTGGTGTCACGTCGGGGTGTTGTTGCTGCTGGCAGCGTGCATCTCCGAAGCGGGGCCGGACACCACAACGACAACCGGCGCCTCCTCGACGACCGCGGCTCCATCCTCGACCACCACGACAGAGCGGCCAGACACCGATCAACTGTTGGAGGACCTCGACGCCAGCCTCTGTCCAGACTCCGAGTTCACCTGTGTGACGCTCGACATGCCGATGAATCACTTCGATGCCGCCGACGAGCGCACCATTCCCGTGACTTTTGCCGTGATGCCCGCCACTGGGGAGAGACTCGGAGCGTTCGTAACCGCCACCGGCGGCCCGGGCAGCTCCGGGATCGCCGTCGCCGATTCCTACACCGCCGCCCTCGACACGGCTATCCCCGAGTCGTATGACATCGTCTTCTTCGATCAGCGGGGAGTGGCCATGTCTGGTGGACTCTCCTGCCCGCAGGCAGCTGCGGCTTACTACCGGGTCGAGGCCACGACGGCTCTCGGCTTCGATCAGGAAGCACTCACATCGGCCGCCTCCGCCTTCGCAGACGACTGTGTTGGAGAGATGGGCGATCCGGAGATGCTCCCCTATCTGGGGACAGATCAAGCTGCTCAGGACCTCGAGGTGTTTCGGGACACGTTCGGCTACGAGCAGATCGTCCTGTACGGAGAGAGCTACGGCACCCAGCTATCCCAGACCTATGCCGCCGCCCACGGAGACCGTGTCGCACGATTGATCCTCGACGGTACGGTCGACCTCACCCTGGAGGGACTCGACTTCTTTGAGGAGCAGGCAACGGCCTTCGGGGACACACTCCAGTCGACGCTGGACTATTGCGCCGGGGACGAGTTCTGCGCAACGGACCTCGGCGTCACCCCCGACCAGGCCTACGACCAGCTTCTCGCACTGCTGGCCGAAGGGCCGCTCACGGCGCAATACCCCTTGCCCAGCGGTGGATTCGAGGAGCGCTCCTTCGGCCTCGGAGACCTGGAGGTCGTGGCCAGCGGGCAGATGTACTCCGAGGACGACCGAATGATGTTCCTGCGCGCCCTGGCCGCCCACAGCGGACGGAGTGACCTGGTACCCCTGCTCCGGCTCCTCTATCTCAATCTGGGTATCGACGCAGAGACTGAGGCCGTGCTCGAAGACCCGACCTACTCGGATGCCATCTATTACGCGGTCGAATGCCTCGATTACCACTACCCCGGGTCGACGCCGGAGGAAAAGGCGCAGGCCTTTTTCACGGCCGGCGCCGCTCTCAACCCGGGCCGGCTGGGCATCCTGTTCTTCGGGGATCTCCCCTGTGCCTTCTGGCCCGATGCCAACGAGGATTCGACGCGCCCCGAGCCCCTGGTCGCCCCGGGCACACCCACCGTGGTTTTGGGCGCCACCGCGGATCCCGCCACCCCGTACCAGCAGGGAGTCGACGTCTCCGGCCGTCTCGAAGAGGGTTATCTCATCAGCCAGCAGGGCGGGCCACATGTCATTTTCGGCCGGGGCAACGAGTGCCCGGACGACGCGGTCACCGGCTTCATATTGGAAGGCGCCGCGCCCGAGGAGACTGAATGCGAAGGAGACGTCGTCGGGTACTACATCACCCTGCTCCCGCTCTCCATCGATGAGTTCGACAGCGCCGAGACAATGCTCGATTCGGTCGAGTTCGAGATCTTCTACATGCCCGAGTACTACTGGTGGGACACCGTGACCGACACCCCCACGGGCTGCAACCAAGGCGGTGTCATCACGTTCACCGCCCAGGAGGAGACGGACGGGTTCATCCTCGAGGAATGCGACTTCATGGAGGACCTGACCCTCACCGGGGAAGGTTCATACAACTGGGACGAGGACATCTTCACGCTAGACGTCCAGGTAGGCGCGGCGGATTGCCTCTACTCGTACGAGCGCTCCGGCGAGGAGTACAGCGTCGAGGACAACTGCCCGACGGATCAGTTCAGCGGCTAGGCGGGGTTCTCGAACTCCACCACCAGGTCACCTTCGACCATGTCGACCCGGATGGTGGCGCCGTCCTGGACCTCCCCGCTGATCAGAGCTCTTCCGATGCGGGTCTCCAGCTCGTGGGAGATGAACCGCCGCAGCGGCCGCGCCCCGTAGACCGGGTCGAAGCCCTGCTCGGCGATGAACTCCATCGCGGCCTGGCTCACCTCGAGCTTCGTGTTCCTCTCGGCGAGCCGTTTCCTCACGTCGTCGAGCATCAGATCGACGACCCTCTCGATCTCCTCCAGCGTCAGCGGCTTGAACAGGACGACATCGTCGACCCGATTGAGGAACTCCGGTCTGAAATGGCGTCGTAGCTCGCTGGTGACCATCTCCCTCGCCTCGGGCTTGATCTCCCCCGCCGCGGTGATCCCCTCCAGCAGATATTGGGACCCAATGTTGGAGGTCATGATGATGACCGTGTTCCGGAAGTCGACCGTCCTTCCCTGGGAGTCCGTGAGCCTCCCGTCGTCGAGCACCTGGAGCAATGTGTTGAACACATCGGCATGGGCCTTCTCGATCTCATCGAAGAGCACGACCGAATATGGCTTCCTCCTGACGGCCTCGGTGAGCTGTCCGCCCTCCTCGTAGCCGACGTAACCAGGCGGGGCCCCGATCAGACGGCTGACTGTGTGCCGCTCCTGGTATTCGCTCATGTCGATGCGCACCATGTTCTCTTCACTGTCGAAGAGAGCCGAGGCCAGCGCCTTGGCGAGCTCTGTCTTCCCCACCCCGGTCGGCCCGAGGAACACGAACGAGCCGATCGGTCGGCGTGGGTCCTTGATCCCGGAGCGGGCCCGGATGATGGCGTCGGCCACGAGACGGACCGCCTCGTCCTGGCCCACGACCCGCTCATGGAGCACGGAGTCGAGCCGCAGGAGCTTTTCCCGTTCCCCCTCCTGTAGACGGCTGACAGGAATGCCCGTCCAGCGTGACACGATCCCGGCTATCTCCTCCTCAGTCACCACTTCACGGAGCAGACGATGCTGACCCTGCTCGGTGGCGAGCTTCTCCTCCGCCTCCTTGAGTTTGCGCTCCAGTTCGGGGAGCTCACCATGACGCAGCTGGGCGGCGCGGTCGAGGTCGTAGTTTCGCTCCGCCTCCTCGGTCTCGCGGTGGACCCGTTCCATCTGTGCCCGAAGCTCTTGCACCTCTCTCAGGATCTGTCGCTCCGACTCCCACTGCCCCCGCATCGCCCCCGCTTCGGTCTTCAGGTCGGCAAGCTCCCTCCGCAATTCCTCCAGTCGCTTCTTGCTGGGGGAGTCCTTCTCCTTGCTCAGCGCCGCCTCTTCGATCTCGAGCCGGGTGGCACGCCGGGTCAGCTCGTCGAGCTCGGCGGGCATCGAGTCGATCTCAGTGCGCAGCATGGCGCATGCCTCGTCGACCAAGTCGATCGCCTTGTCGGGGAGGAAACGGTCGGTGATGTAACGATGGCTGAGGACGGAGGCCGCCACCAGCGCTGAGTCCTGGATCTTCACCCCATGGAAAACTTCGAAACGTTCTCGCAAGCCGCGGAGGATCGATATCGCATCCTCCACGGTCGGCTCCTCGACCAGCACCGTCTGGAAGCGCCGCTCTAGAGCAGCGTCTTTCTCGATGTGCTTCCGGTACTCGGCCAGGGTGGTGGCCCCGATCATGTGGAGCTCGCCCCGGGCCAGCATTGGCTTGAGCATGTTCCCGGCGTCCATCGCCCCCTCTGCCGCCCCGGCGCCAACGACCGTATGCAGCTCATCAACGAAGAGCAGGATCCGGCCTTCTGCCGCCTTCACCTCGCCGAGCACGGCCTTGAGACGCTCCTCGAACTCCCCCCGGTACTTGGCCCCCGCGATCAAAGCCGCCAGGTCCAGTGCGAACACCGTCTTGTCCCTCAGCCCCTCCGGGACATCACCCCGCATGATGCGCTGGGCCAGTCCTTCGACGATGGCGGTCTTCCCGACCCCCGGGTCTCCGATGAGGACGGGGTTGTTCTTGGTCTTTCGGGACAGGATTTGGATCGCGCGTCGGATTTCGCTGTCACGGCCGATCACCGGGTCGAGCTTGCCGCTCCGGGCGTCGGCGACCAGGTCTCTCCCGTACTTCTCCAGGGCCTCGTATGCCGATTCGGGCGTGGCCGAAGTAACCCTCTGATTGCCCCGGATGGCCGTCAGCGACTCGAGGAAACGATCTCGCGTGATGCCCTGATCGCTTAGGGACCGCTTGGCGGCGGTGTCTGCCTCACCGAGGAAGGCGATGATGAGGTGCTCCACCGAGACGTACTCATCCTTGAGACGCGTGGCCTCCCTATCCGCCGTGTCGAGAAGCCTTGCCAAACGTTGCGTCACGCGGATCTCTCCCGGTGAGACACCCGGACCGCTCACAGTGGGCCTCCCGGCGAGATCCGCCTCCATGTCGGCAGCGAGGCGATTCGGCTCGCCTCCCGCCTGCGAGATGAGACGGGGCACGAGACCCTCGGGCTGGGTCAAGAGGGCGAGGAGAAGATGTTCGCCGTCCACCTCGGTGTGCCCAAGACGCACCGCGATCGACTGGGCTTCCGAAAGCGCCTGCTGCGATTTTTCGGTGAGTCGGTTGAGATCCATGACTATCCGAATCTTATTTCGTACCCCCGGCGCCGACTACGGGTAAACCAAGTAGCGCGGTTGTGCGTGTTAGGTGAGTGAGCACGATCCAGGAATCGAGGAGACACGTGCCCTCGACTGAAATCGGAGCGCTCGACGTCGAGCCCTTCGAGAGCTTCTACCGGCGTGAGTACGCCCGGATGGTGGCGATCGCACGCGCCCTCCTACGGACCGGCGCCTCGGCGGAGGACCTGGCTCAAGAATCGTTCGTGGCAGCCCACCGGAACTGGGACCGGGTATCGAGCTACGACGACCCCGGCGCCTGGGTGCGCCGGGTGCTGATCAACCGGGCCACGTCGCTTCATCGCAAGGCCGGCGCCGAGCTGCGGGCTCTGACCCGGCTCGGCGGCCACGCCGGCGGTGACACCCTTCCCGAGCTCACCCCGCGGGCCACCGAGGTTTGGGACGAGGTGAGGGAGCTACCGAGACGGCAGGCCCAGGCCACGGTCTTGCACTACGTCGATCAACTCTCGATCGAGGAGATAGCCGAGGTCATGGGCGTGAGCACGGGTGCGGTGAAGGCGCATCTCCACAAGGCGCGAGTCCATCTCAGCCGGCGTCTAGAGGCATGGGGCGAGGAGTCGATATGAAGCATCTCGACGAGTTCGAGCAGAGGATGGAACAGGCCGCCCAGGAGGTGCGCCAATCCGCCAAGCAGGCGGTACCCCGTCCACTGGACACCGGGGCGCGACGCACCCTCCCCCGAGGATGGCTGATCTTCGCCGCCGCCTTCGGGGTGGTGATCGTGACCCTTGGAGTGCTCCCGATCATCTCCAGCCCCGAGGACTCCGGACCTGCCAGCGGGTCCACCCCCACGACGACCCCGTCTGTGGCATCGACCACCGTGGCCGAGGCGGTCACCACGGCGCCCGCTACAACCACTCCGCCAGCCGCCGCCGACTGTTCGGCCGCAGGCCTGCCGATGCCGGCCGAGCAGGAGGGTCTGCCGGCGCCGGTGGCCGACGCCAGGAGAGCGATCGCCGCCGCAGCGATAGCCTGCGACTACGAGGCTCTCGAGGCCCTGGCCTCTCCAGACTTCGTCAGCAGCTTCGGTGGGGGCGGATTCGAGAACATCCCGATGTGGGAGGAGGAGGGCACCTATCCGGCGCTCGCGCTTCTGGTCGAGCTGTTCGATACTCCGTACGCCTTCGAAGACTACGAGGACCTGCCCCGTCACTACTACTGGCCGGCCGCCTTCGTGTACGACTCATGGGAGGAGATCCCCCAGGCGGACATGGAGGCTCTGCTCACCGTTTACACCCAGGAAGAGCTCGACCAGGCCGCCGAATTCGGCTCTTACGCTCTATGGCGAATCGGCATCACCGAGATCGGGGAGTGGAGGTTCTTCATCGCCGGCGACTGAAGCGATGGCTGGTAGGTTGCCGTCGATGAATTGGGGACGGCTCTTCTTTGGCCTGCTCATTGTCGCAGTGGGCACAGTGCTGCTTCTCGACAACGCCGGTGTCCTCGATGCGTGGGAGATCCTCGGCACCTGGTGGCCGGCGGTCCTGGTGCTCGCCGGGATCCTCACCTTCGCCGCCAACCCGCGTCACTGGCCGGTAGCACTGATCATCACAGCCGTCGGCGTGGCCTTCCTGCTTTCGAATCTCGACATCATCGACCTCGGCAATTTCATCATCCCGGCCGCGATCATCGTCGTCGGGCTTCTCGTGCTCTTCGGACGTGGCCTCGGATCGCGGACTGAAGCCGGCGATCGGGTAAACAGCTTCAATGTCTTCTCCGGCAGCGAGATCGCATCGCACTCGAAGCAGTTCCAGGGTGGGAGCATCTCGGCGGTGTTCGGCGGGGCAGAAGTGGATCTCCGTGACACGGTGCCCGCGCCCGACGCCCAGCTCGACGTGTTCGCTGCGTTCGGCGGGGTGGAGGTCACAGTGCCCGAAGGTTGGAATGTGATCACCCGTGGCCTGCCGCTCTTCGGGGGCATCGAGAACGCGACCGCCAAGGAACCGGTCCCGGCAGATGCCCCCACCCTGGCGGTCAGCGCCACCGTCCTGTTCGGTGGGCTTGAAATCAAGCATTGACCGCCCGACTCAGCAGACGGGCCCTCAACCGGACCACCCTGGGGCGCCAGCTGTTGCTCGAGCGGGCGAGACAAACACCGGGTCAAGCGATGGAGGCCCTGGTGGGGCTGCAGGCGCAAAATCCACATGACCCGTATTACGCGCTGTGGTCCCGTGTCGAGGGGTTCGACCCACAAGACCTGTCAGGGATGATCGAGCGCCGCGAGGCGCTCCGGGGCGCCCTCATGCGGGCCACCCTTCACATCTCCACCACATCCGACTTCCTCTTCCTGCGATCACACCTCCAGGAGACCCTGGCCGCCGTCCTCGGCTCCACTTCATTCGCCAAAGACACGGCCGGCATGGACCGGGCAATGCTCCTCGATCAGGGCAAGTCCTTGTTGGAAGAACGCCCGATGACCCGGGCCGACCTGGCCAGGGCGCTCGAAGAGAAATGGCCCGAGGTGCCGGGCAGCTCGATGGCGCAGGTCGTCACCTACCTGCTGCCGGTGATCCAGGTGCCACCGAGGGGATTGTGGGGTCGGACCGGCGCCGCCACCTGGACAACGATCGAGAGCTGGGTCGGCAGCGGGCTGCCGGCCGTGACAGACCTCGAGCTGATCGTCAAGCGGTACCTGGCGGTTTTCGGGCCGGCCACGATCTCCGACATCAGGGTGTGGTCGAGGCTCAACGGTCTACGCCAGGTGGTCGACGGGATGCGTGACCAACTGCGCATCCTTCACGGCGAGGATGGCTCCGAGCTGCTCGATCACCCCGACGCACCGATCCTCGACGAGGACACACCCGCGCCGCCCCGCTTCTTGCCCGAGTATGACAACGTCCTGCTCGGGCACTCCGATCGCTCCCGATTCTTCATCCCGGGGATCGTGCCACCGGGCTGGGTAGGCAATCTCCTCGTCGACGGGATGTTCAGCGGATGGTGGAAGGTCAGCAGGGAGGGGAAGAAATCACAGCTCGAGGTTCATCTCCAGCGCAAGATCGCCCGAGCCGAGATGAGGGCCGTCGGGTACGAAGCCGAGCTAATGCATGTCTTCGCCGCGCCTGATGCGGGTCGTCGCGAGATCCTCGTCCACGACGACGCCTGACTCGCGGTTCAACCCGCTGGACAAACCCGAAAACGTGTGCCAAGGTTGGATCTGAAGGGCCCGAAGGGCGGCGAAAGTCGTTCATCGGGCTCTTCTTAATCCACGAATCCGCTGTGCGGGCATGGGAAGAAGGGATCCGAGATGACCTCTACTGGTGAGCCACCGCTCCTGACCCAAGAGGGCCGTGTGCTCCTCGAGGAGCGCGCCCGCCGTCTCGAAGAGGAAACGATCCCTGCCCTGGTCGAGGCCATCGAGCGGGAAGACGACGAGATGGCGCCCAGACTCGAGCAGGACCTCGCCCTCCGCGAGCTCGAGCAACTGAAGTACGTCCTCGAGACTGCCGGCAACGTCTACGACACACCCGAGGACCCGGATGTCGTGCAGGTTGGCGACTGGGTGACGATTCGACTGGACGACGGTGAGCAGGTCCGTCACCTCATCGTCGACCCTGCCGAAGCCGGCCTCGACACGAACAGAATCTCATCGGACTCACCCCTGGCCACGGCCATCCTCGGCAGTCGGGTCGGGGAAGACGTCACCGTCGAAGCGCCAAGCGGGCCCTATCGGGCCACGATCGTGGATTCGAAGCGGTCGGGGGACTGAACGTGACGGATGAGTTCTTTGCCGATGTCCCCGGGCCAATCGGGTTCGGAGGGCTCGACTCCGACGACGCACTCGCCTTCCACGTCTACGAGCCCGACCGTGTGGTCCTGGGCAAGCGGATGGAGGATCACCTCCGGATAGCAGTCTGCTACTGGCACTCGTTCAATTGGCCGGGCAGCGATGTCTTCGGCGGCGGCACTCTCGACCGGCCCTGGCTGAGCGGACAAGGGGACGCGATGGAGGCCGCCAGGCAGAAGATGGATGCCGCATTCGAGTTCTTCTCCAAGCTGGGAACCCCCTTCTTCTGCTTCCACGACGTGGACATCTCCCCCGAAGCCGACACATTTGCCGGGTCGGCCACGAACCTCGAGACGATGGTCGACTACGCCGAGACGAAGATGGCCGAGACCGGGGTCCGGCTGTTGTGGGGCACAGCCAACCTGTTTTCGCATCCGCGTTACGCCGCCGGAGCCTCGACCAATCCCGATCCCGAGGTGTTCGCCTATGCCGCGGCTCAGGTGAAACACGCCCTTGAGGCAACTCAACGACTGGAAGGGGCCAACTATGTGCTTTGGGGGGGCCGGGAGGGGTACGAGACCCTGCTCAACACCGATTTGAGGCGGGAGGGCGAGCAGTTCGCCCGCTTCCTGACCATGGTCGCAGAGCACAAGCACAAGATCGGGTTCACCGGGACCCTGCTCATCGAGCCCAAGCCGGCAGAACCGACCAAGCACCAGTACGACTACGACTGCCAATCCGTCCACGGGTTTCTCGAGAGGTTTGACCTGGCCGACGAGTACAAGGTCAATATCGAAGGGAACCACGCCACCCTCGCCGGGCACTCGTTTCATCACGAGGTGGCCTACTCGGTGGCCAACGGGATTTTCGGGTCCATCGATGCCAATCGGGGCGACTACCAAAACGGATGGGACACCGACCAGTTCCCCAACTCCGTGGACGAGTTGTCGCTGGCTCTCTACGAGATCCTGCGTGGAGGTGGGTTCACCACCGGGGGCTTCAACTTCGACACCAAGCTGCGCCGGCAGTCCATGGCTCGGACCGACCTCTTCCACGGACACATCGGTGGCATCGACACCCTCGCCAAGTCGCTGCTGGTGGCGGCCGACATGATCGAGTCGGAAACCCTCTCCGGCCCGCTCGAGAAGCGTTACGAAGGATGGTCGGCCGACCTGGGGGAGTCGATCCTGGCCGGTGAGGAGACGCTCGAATCACTGGAGGCGAGGGTTGCCTCGGGTGAGATCGACCCTTCGCCCGTGTCCGGACACCAGGAGCTGCTCGAAAATCGGGTCAATCGGGTCATCTGGTCCTCGGGGCGCTGATCCCGGGTGTCCGAGGATGTCGTCGAGCTCGAAATCGGGCCCTACCGGATTCGGGTAGCGGCGACGTTTGGTCCCCGTGTGCTCGGACTGAGCCGTGACGCGGGACCCGAGATGTTTGCCTCTCTCCCCGAGGCGGTGATCGACCGCCCCGATTCGGGTGTCTATCGGTTCAGAGGTGGGCATCGGCTGTGGGCCTCCCCCGAACTGCCCTCGATCACCTATGCCCCCGACGACGAGCCCTGCTCGGTGACCAAAGGCGCCGACGACGTCTCGATAGTGGGGCCGGTCGATCGCGCCGGGCTGGTCAAGAAGATGATCTTGAGTGGTGGGCCCGACGGCGTCGTCGTCGATCACGAGCTGGTGAATGCCGGAGCGAACACGATCGAGCTGGCGCCATGGGCCCTCACCCAGCTCCGGCTGGGCGGTCTCGCCATCATCCCGGTATCGGGTCCGCCGGACGAGTACCTGCTCTCGGCGAGCAGCAGCCTCGTCCTCTGGCCATACACCGACCTGGCCGATCCCCGGGTCACCTGGGACCAAGCCGGTCTGTTGGTCCGGGCCGAGCCCGGACCGCCGTTCAAGGTGGGCACCGGGCCTGCCCCCGGCCGTCTCGGCTACATGATGGAGGGGCACCTGTTCACCAAGCAGGTCCCACCAGCGGAATCCGCTCGCTATCCGGATCGAGGGGCAATCGGCCAGTTCTACCTGGGTGATACCTTCTGCGAGCTGGAGAGCCTCGGCCCACTGTCTGTCCTGGATCCGGGCGAAAGTGTCACCCACCGCGAGGTCTGGGAGATCGAAGAGTGTGGGGACGTCGCCTCCGCGGCGCGCCGGTTGATGGTCGAGACGCACCAGTGAGCCTGGTACTGGGGATAGACACCTCGACTACCGCCACCAAGGCGATCCTGGTCGACCGGTCGGGCGTCGTGAGAGGAGTCGCCTCGGCCACGTACGGGTACGAGACACCCCAGCCCCTGTGGGCGGAGCAGAGCCCCGCATCATGGTGGGAGGGCACCGCTGCCTCGGTTCGCGACGTGATGGAGGCGACGGGGACCTCACCCGATGAGGTCGAGGCGGTAGGGCTGACCGGGCAGATGCACGGTTCGGTGCTCCTCGACGGAGAAGGCGCGGTGGTCAGACCGGCCCTCCTCTGGAACGACCAGAGGACGGGCGCCCAGTGCGACGAGATACGGCGCCGCGTCGGGAAACAGAGGCTGATCGAGATCACGGGCAACGACGCCTTGACCGGGTTCACCGCTCCGAAGTTGTTGTGGGTGCAGGAGCACGAGCCGGAGAACTGGGCCCAAGTGCGTCACGTGCTCCTCCCGAAGGACTACGTGCGATACCGCCTCACCGGCGACTACGCGGTCGATGTGGCGGACGGGTCGGGGACGATCCTCTTCGATCTGAAGTCCAGGACCTGGTCGTCCGAGGTCATCGATGCCCTCGGCATCGCACCAGACCTCCTCCCTCCCACCCATGAAGGCCCTGACGTGACCGGGAGAGTCAGCGCCGACGGAGCCGCGGCGACCGGGCTGCTGACAGGCACCCCCGTCGTGGCCGGTGGGGGCGACCAATCAGCCAACGCCGTCGGTGTCGGGGCGATCACACCGGGTGTCGTGGCCCTCTCTCTTGGCACTTCGGGAGTTGTGTTCGCCACGACCGAGGGCGCGGCGGTGGAGCCGGAAGGACGGGTCCATGCCTTCTGCCACGCCGTCCCCGGCCGCTGGCACATGATGGGAGTGATGCTGTCGGCGGCCGGCAGCCTGAGATGGCTTCGGGATGCAGTCGCACCCAATAGCTCTTTCGAAGATCTGGTGGCAGGGGCGACCGAGGTCCCACCGGGGAGCGACGGTTTGCTCTTCCTCCCGTATCTCACCGGAGAGCGCACCCCTCACCCCGATCCACTGGCTCGGGGCGCCTTCGTCGGGCTCACGGTCCGCCACGACCTGCGCCACATGACCCGAGCCGTGATGGAGGGCGTCGCCTTTGGGTCTGCGGGACAACCTCGACCTGATGGTCGCTGCCGGGATGGCCGCATCCCACCAGATCCGGGCATCGGGTGGTGGGATCCGAAGCGCTTTGTGGCGCCAGATCCTGGCCGACGTGCTCGGCGCCGAGATCGCCGTAGTGGGCACCGAAGAGGGTGCTGCCTATGGGGCTTCGCTGCTGGCCGCAGTCGGTGTCGGTTGGTTCGACACCGTCGATGAGGCGGCGGGCAAGGTCATCGAGGTGACGCCGATGGCCGCTCCGTCATCGGATCGGGAGACATATCGCCGCAGCCCACGATCGCTTCAGCGCCCTCTACCCGGCACTCGCCCCCACGTTTCACACACCTACCTGACGTCAGCCAATACCTCGTGTCCGGTACTCGGCGGAAACGAGATCGGTCAACTCCTGGACCGAGGTCTCGCTCACCGGGGTGTCGAAGGTGATACGCCCGTGCTGGACCAGGTTGACCCGATCGCACATCTCCACCACCTGAGCGAAGTTGTGGGCGATGAGGATGATCGAGACCTCACCCTTCTCTCTCAGCCCCTTGATCAGGTCGATGATGATGGCGCTCTCCTTGGCCCCCATCGCCGCCAGCGGCTCGTCGAGCAGGATCACCTTGGCGTCGGAATAGACGGCCCTGGCGATGGCCACCGCCTGCCGTTGGCCCCCGGAGAGAAACCCAACCTCGGTGTCGACAGAGGGGATGCGCACCCCCATGTCCCCGAGATGCGTCTTGGCCAGGTCTCTCATCTCTTTCTTGTCGAGGAACGGGATCGGCCGGTGCACGGCCTCCTTGTTCAGGCTCATGTTGGCGTACACGGGAAGTTGGTTGACGAGAGCAAGGTCCTGGTAGACGGTCTCTATCCCAAGCTCCCGGGCATGCGAGACAGAGCGCAGCTTCACCTCCTCGCCGCCGACGAAGATCTGTCCCTGGTCGGGCTGGGTAAAGCCGGTCAGGATCTTGATCAGCGTCGACTTCCCCGCCCCGTTGTCGCCGATGAGGCCCAGCACCTCTCCTTTGGAAAGGTGAACATCGATGTCGCGAAGTGCGACGACCGGGCCGTACGTCTTGGCGATTCCTTCGGCCCTCAATGCCTCGGTGGTCGACCGTGTGGTCATAACCGTGCGCTCTGCGATCTGATCCGGGCCTTGTTCGCCAGCGAATTGAGGATCATGGCCAGGATGATCGCTGCCCCCAGCACCATCGTGAAGGTGAAGGCGCTGACGCCCTGCAGATTGAACCCGTCCTGCAGGATGGCCAGGACGAGGGCGCCGAGGAAGGCGCCGATGATGGTCCCCGAACCCCCGGAGAGAAGTGTGCCACCGATGACCGCCGCAGCCACGGATGCAAACACCTTCGTTCCCGCCACGCCGGCACCCGGGTCGAATGAGCCCACCCTGATTCCCTCGATCACACCGGCGAAGCCGGCCAGCATGGCGGCGAGGATGAAGTTCCGCATCTTGATCTTTCGGCTCGGGACGCCCGCCTCCTTCGCACCAAGCGGGTTGCCTCCGACAGCGACCGTGTACACCCCCCAGCGAGAGTGGTTGAGGATCAGGTGCATCCCGATCACGATGATGATCACCCACATCAACCCGGAGAAGTTGGCGTCTCCAAAGATGGCGGCGGCTCCGGTGGAGGGCACGCGCTTGGGGAAGCCGTCGGAGATGTTGAGAGTGAAGCCATTGATGATGAACCCCATTCCCAGCGTGACGATGAAGGACGGGATGCCGAACCCGAGGCTGATCGCCCCATTGAGATAGCCGACCACCCCCGCCCCGAGCACACCGACCAGGATGGCGAGCGGAAGGACGAGACCGGCCTCGCTGGCGAAGAAGACGAGGAACGGAGTCATGAAATAGACGTTCCCCATCGAGAGGTCGATCTCCCCGCTGATCAGGAGCATGACCTGGCCCACGGCCAGGATCGCGGTGGCGATCATGTACTGGGTGATGACCCGGATGTTGGCCGTGGTCAGGAACGCTGGGTTCACCACTGCGAAGTAGGTCGCCAGGGCTAACGCGACGATGGCAATAGTCGACTCGGGTCGCGCCACCAGGAAACCACCGACCCGGCCCCAGATGTTCTGGGACCGGGGCGGGGCGACAGCGGTATCAGTCATCTATGTGTGTCAGCCTACGGGCTCGACTATCGCCTGCTCCTCTGCATCGCCTTCGAAACGGCTCGCCGTCTCCAGGAACAACTGGGCCGACGATGAATCGAGGAAGACCAGACCGGTGTTGGTCTCCGGAGGGGTCACCACTCCACCCGACAGCTTGTACAGATAGAGGTAGACGGTGGGTAGGAATCCCTGGAGATAGGGCTGCTGGTCGATGGTGAAGTCGAGCACCCCTTCTGACACCAGCTCGACGGTCTCGGGGAGGAGGTCATACCCGCCGGCGCCAAGCAGCCCGTTGTCCCGGGCGCTCTGATCCCGGACCACCTGACCAACGGCCTGGGTGCTTCCGGCGTCGACGGCGAACATGCCGGTGGCGTCCTGGTTGCCCAGATACCACGCCTCGACCGTGCTCAACTCATCCTCGAGGGCGGCACCGGTGGCGATATCGATCGCCTCGATGTCAGCTCCCGACTCTGCGATGGCGTCCAAGGCGCCATCGATACGGGGCTGTATATTGAGCTGCCCCGGGGTAGCGATGAACAGCGCCACCTTCCCGGTTCCGACGAGCTCGACAATCCGGTTGCCCATCTCGAAGCCCGACCCGTAAAGGTCCTGTCCGACATAGCAGAGACGGTTGTTCGGGTTGTCGGGTGGGGTGTCGGCGTTGTAGGCAATCACTGGAATTCCCGCGGCAAGGGCGTCGTCGGTCGGCCCGTTGAACGCCTCGAGATCGACCAGGCACACACCTATCCCGTCGGCTGCTCCGGCAATGGCGGCTTCCATGGCGTTGACCATCGCGCCATTGTCGGCGTCCTCCGATCCGGTCCACTGGGGAGTCGGGATGCCGAGGATGGCCGCGGCGTCCTCGATCCCGTACACCGTGGGGACGAAGAACGGGTTGGTGGTGACATGGTTGACGAAGACGAACTCCCATGCCGGTGTCTCGGGGAAATTCCCCGCTCCTTCACCCCCGGCAGCGGCTGTCCCACCGGTGCCTCCTGCCGCCGTGGTGGCGGTGGCCCCATCGTTGGTGCAGGCATTGATCAGCCCGATCGCCGCAGTCATCCCGAGCGCCTTGAGGAAGTTCCTCCGCGAAGGGCTGAGCAGTTGCACGGTGTCTGGTGGCATGACGTGTTCCTCCTCTTCGAGCAGTCATGTGCCCCGGAATCCCGGAAGATAGCCATGATATGGTAGGCCTGCAACCGAATGCGGGCATTCGTTCACAAGCAAAGCACTCCGCGAGGTCTCGAGCAGTTGTCGATGGTGGTGAAAAGGCCGGGCGAGTCCCGGCCGGGGCTCAGCCGTGAAGCTGTTCCAGCTCCCTGGTGGTGACCTCTTCGGGCATCTTGCCGATGATGATCATGGCCAGCACCTCGTCCATGGTGACCTCGCCCTTGTTCACTGTCCCCACCAGCTTGCCCTGGAGCATGACCGAGATCCGGTCAGCGAGATCGAACACGTCGTGGATGTCGTGGCTGATCATGATGATGCCGATGCCCTCCGACTTGAGCTGACGCATCAGCTCACGGACTTGCTCGGTCTCGGCCGGCCCAAGGGCGGCGGTCGGCTCGTCCATGATCAGGATCCGGGCGTTGAAGTGGACCGCCCGGGCGATGGCGACCGACTGTCGCTGGCCACCGGACAGAGACGCCACCGGTTCCTTGAACTTCTGGAACCTCGGGTTGAGCCTCCCCATGATCTTCCTGGTGGCGTCCTCCATCGCCGAGTCGTCGAGAGTGCCCCACCGGGTCCTCAGCTCCCGACCGAGGAACATGTTGCTCGGGGCGTCCTGGTTGTCGGCCAGGGCCAGTGTCTGATAGATGGTCTCGATCCCGTACAACTTGGCGTCGCGTGGGGTGGTGATGCTCACTTCCTCGCCATCGACGTAGATCTGGCCGGAGTCCGCTCTTTGCGCTCCCGAGAGGGTCTTGATCAGAGTCGACTTGCCGGCGCCGTTACCCCCGACCAGACCGAGGATCTCCCCCGGGTAGAGGTCGATGCTGACGTCCTTGACGGCATGGACACCCCCGAAGCTGACGCTCATGTCCCGCATCTCGACCAAAGGCGTGCTGCCATTTGGAGAAGTGACCGTCATCGAGCCGCCCGTCGTCGGTAGATGGTGTCGACTGCGACTGCCACGACCAAGACGACTCCTAGCGCCACGTCCTGCACGGGAGCACCCACCCCGATGAGGACCATGCCGGACTGCAATGATTGCATGATCAGGGCGCCGAGGATGGCACCGGGGATGGTCCCGATCCCACCCGACAAGGACGTGCCGCCCACAACCGCAGCAGCAATCACATAGAGCTCGTTGAGGGTGCCGAGACCACTCACGGCGGCGTTGAGGCGAGCGATCGAGACTGCCGCGGATATGGCGACCAGGATGCCCATGGTCATGAAGGTCTTGACGATGGTGCGCTTGGTCTTGATCCCCGCCAGGTTGGCCGCCTCGGGATTCCCGCCGATCGAGAAGACATAACGACCGAAGCGGAGCCGGTTGGCCACGAAACCCATGACCAGGGCCACGCCGAGCAGGATCAGCACCGGATACGGGATGCCGAGCGGGATCTGCAGGCCACCTTCGGGTATGGGGATGTTGTTCTCCTCGGCGTACTGAATGGCCAAGTTCTCCGGCATGTAATAGCTGTTCATCACCCAAACCGCGCCCAGGACGACGGCGCAGCCCACGACTCCGAGAACCACGTCGAGCAACACCGGACGGAGCCGAAAGCCGAACTTGCGACGACGACGTCGGCCGAATACGAGGAGGGCGACGATCCCGACACAGGCGACAGCGCCGAGGATCCAACTCCCCGTCTCCCCCAGCGATCCGTTCGATCCGCCTCCGAGGAGCTGGAAGGTGGCGTCCATCGGGGCGATGGTTCGGCCGCTGGCGGTCAGCCAGGCGGTTCCGCGCCATACCAATAATCCGCCAAGAGTGACGATGAAGGAGGGGACGCCGACGTAGGCGATGATCGATCCCTGGAAAGCGCCGATGAGGGCTCCCAATACCAAGCCCACCGCGAGGGTGATCACCCAGATCCATGAGTTCCCCATGCCCATGACAGGTGGAAGCCATTCCGCCTGAAGCACGGCCATGACCATGCCCACCGTGCCCACCATGGAGCCGACCGAGAGATCGATGTTGCGGGAGACGATGACGAGCACCATCCCGGTGGCCATGATTGCAATCGACGACGTCTGCACCGAGAGGTTCCACAGGTTGCGAGGGGTGATGAAGGTCCCGCCGGATAGGAAATGGAAGCCGACCCAGATCATGAGGAGGACGGCGATCATCCCCACCATGCGGGTGTCGATCTCGTTGTCCCGCAAGAAAGATCCCAGCGACCGGCGCGGGGCCGGTTCGAGAGTCTCCGACTGAGTCGGCGAAGCCTCGACCACGCTCATGAGCTCACCACACTAGAGAACGGGAAGACAATTGCGCCCCCAGACCGGGGGCGCAATCGTCCATATCGATTCGATTCAGTCGTTGATCATCCGCCGCAGGGGGCAGCCGTTGCGCCACCTGCGCAGAGCTCATCGAGAGTGATCCACTCCGCGTCGACGACCGCGCTGAGATTGTCCTGGGTAATCGGTTCAGGGGTCAGAAGGATGCTGGTCAAGACCGTCTCTGCACTTGTTTCCTTGTTCGTGTAGACGAACTCACCAGTCCCCTCGACGTCGGCGAGCGACTGCGCCGCCGGCCAGTTGCACAGCAGCTTCTCCGGCCGCAGTGCCCAACGCACGGGCGTCCTTCCACACCGACACCGCCTGCGTTCCCAACGCCACCCGGTTGAGGGCGGCGACGTCGGCGTCCTGACCCGACAAGAACACCGTGCCCAGGAGGCCCTGAGCATCGAGGGCGGCGGCTGCGCCGGTCGCCATTCCGTCGTTCTCGGAGACGATCGCCTGCACGTCGTTGTCGTGCGCGCTCAACCACTGCTCGATCGTGGTCTGAGCGAGCGCCGGGTCCCAGTTGTCGGTGTAGTCCTCCTCGAGAATGGTGATATCGCCGGCCTCGGCCGCGGCGTCGATGACAGACCCGATCCCCTCACGGAGGAAGTCGGAGTTGGCGTCGGAGCCGTTGCCCTTGAGGATGAAGTAGTTACCGGTGGGCACCAGATCGAAGATCACCTCGGCCATCAGCTGTCCAACCAAGACGTTGTCGAAGCTGACGTAGAAGGTGTTCGCATCCTCGATGAGGCGGTCATAGGCGATGACAGGAATCCCCTGATCGGTGGCGCTTTGGACCGCCGGCAGGATCGCCTGTGTGTTCTGAGCAAGGATCATGACGACAGTCGCACCCTGAGCAATCAGGTTCTCCACGTCGGTGATCTGCTGCTCTTCGGACGACCCGGCATCCGACTGGATGTACTCGCAACCGCCGGCCTCGAGGGCGGCCACGATTGCGGGCTCATCATGCTTGGCCCATCTCTCTTCGTTGTAGTTGTTCCACGACATGCCGACGACACAGTCGCCGCCGCCTCCGGCGGCCGCCGTGGTGTCCGTGGCGGCCTCCGTGGTATCCGCCGCGGCCTCCGTCGTGTCCGCCGCGGCCTCCGTCGTGTCCGCCGCGGCCTCCGTCGTGTCGCCTCCTTCTTCACCACCGCAAGCGGCGATGACGAGGGCGATGACGGCTACCAACGCCATTAGGCGTCTTTTCATCTGTTTTTCCTTCCTCCTCCGGTTGCCACCCCGAAGGGTTGGCAAATTCCGTATGAGTCAACGCGATAGGCCATGCCGACCCTGCGCCGACGCATGCGAGCATAACCGTCATATGTTTGACCCCGCAACAAATTGCCGCATAAGGTTCTAGCTCCCAAATCGACCTCCGCGGAGACACTTGAACCGGACCCAGATAACGGCCGGGAGGGATGCCCATCACCGGCCCAAGGGCGTCGCCGCCGACGAGTTGCGCCGCCACAATTTGGCAGTGGTCCTGGAGAGCCTCCACCTTCACGGACCGGTCTCTCGCTCCGAACTGACTGCCACCACCGGGCTCAACCGCTCGACGATCGCCGACCTGATCGGCGAGTTGACCAACCTCGGCCTCGTCGAGGAGGGCCCGGCCGTCACACCGTCGGGTCCGGGCCGGCCCTCCCCGATGGTGAGCACCCGGCCCGAGGGCGCCGTCGTACTCTCCATCGAGTTGTCGGTCGACTCGGTGGCGGTGGCCACGGTTGGCCTCGGTGGTCACATCTACGAGCAAGTCCGGGTACCGAGACCGCGTGGCGAATCGGCGGCCGAGACGGTCGAAGTCGTGGTCGGCCTATCCGGCGAGCTGCTCGCGGGCCTGCCCTCCGACTCGACCTTGACCGGAGTCGGCGTGGGTGTCGCCGGGGTCACCCGGAGATCCGACGGGTTCGTCCAGCTCGCCCCCAACCTCGGCTGGAGGAACGTGGCGCTCGGGGAGATGCTCGCTTCCGCCCTCGGGCTGAGCGATCCGGTTCTCGTAGCCAATGAAGCCGACCTCGGCGCTCTCGCCGAGTACCGGCGCGGAGTCGGCGTCGGCGTGCCCCATCTCATCTACATCTCGGGTGAGGCCGGGATCGGCGCCGGGATCATCCACGACGGGAAGCCAATGCTGGGAGCTGCCGGCTACGCAGGCGAGGCCGGGCACACCCTGATCAACCCCGACGGCCACCCCTGTCGCTGCGGGGCAACCGGCTGCTGGGAGACCGAAGCCGGAGAGGCAGCTCTGGCCCGTCTTGCCGGGATCCCGTCGAGTGTGACCGGGCTCGGCCTGGTCGACACAATCGTCGCCAGGGCGGATACCGGCGATCAGAAGACGCTCGATGCCCTCGCTGAGATCGGGCGATGGCTCGGGTTGGGGATCGGCAACCTGATCAACGTGTTCAATCCGCAACTGGTCGTGCTCGGCGGGTTCTTTCACCCGCTGTTCCAGTTTCTGGAGAAAGCCGTGTTCGAAGGGGCGCGTCTCGGTGCCCTCGATGCCCCGGGTGACATTGCCGACATTGTCGCCGGTGGGCTGGGACCCGATGCACCTCTCATCGGGGCGGCGGAGCTGGCCATCTCGGAAGTGATTGCCGACCCGGCCGGGAACAGCCGCGCCCGATCGGGGTGATCCGGCTCAGGCCAGCCGGGAAGCGTCTGCGAAGATCCGCTCCATGACCTCGATATTGGCGACAGCGTCCTGGGGTGACGTCGGCACCGGCGTGTCGTCACGGATGGCGAGCGAGAACGCCTCTGCCTGCACCCGGTACTGGTCGGCCACCGCCACCTGATGAACGACGACATTGGGGTCGACCGGGGGATCCCCACCGGAGACGGCGAGCACGCGGGTGGGGCGATCGGGAGGGATGTTGAACGGGATCTCGACGAGGAGACGACCTTCGGTCCCGTAGATGTGGACGCGCTGGTCGTCCTCCAATTGCGTCGAGCAGGTGAAGACGGCGTGCCGACCGTCGAAGTCGAGCACCACGGATGTCAGGATGTCGGTGCCGAAGTCAGGATCACGCCGGATCGAGGCCATCACGTCTGTGGGCTCGGAGTCGAAGAGCATCCGGGCGACGTTGACCGGGTAGCAGCCGATGTCGAAGAGGGAGCCGCCGCCGGCATCGACCTGGTTCCGGATATCCGCCGGGTCGTTGTTGAAGTACGAGAAGAACGACTGGACGGCGCGCAACTCCCCGACGGCGCCCTCGGAAACGAGGCGACGGACCTCGACCCAGAGGGGGTGGAGCCGGTACATGAACCCCTCCATGAGCTTCACCCCGGAGCGATCCGCCGCGTCGATCATCTCCGCGGCCACGTCACTGCTGGTTGCCAGTGGCTTCTCACAGAGCACGTGCTTGCCTGCCTTGGCGGCCGCGATCGTCCACTCCGGATGGAGATGATTGGGCAGGGGGATGTAGACCGCTTCGATCTCCGGATCAGCGAGCAGACCCTCATAGCTGCCGTACGACTTGGGAATTCCGAGGGAATCGGCTGTGGCCCGGGCCCGCTCCGCCGATCGAGAGGCAATCGCGGTGACATGGCTCAGGTCCGACCCGCTCATGGCCGGGATCACCTTTCTGACGGCTATGTCGGCACAGCCGATCACCCCCCAACGGACTGGATCCGTCACCTCATAGCCTCCTCCACTCGACACAATCGACCCATGCGGCATTGTGTCGAACCGTCCCAACGGGGGCAAACGTGACCGGAAGGGCTTGGGCGTGGCTGATCGGCGGAGTGGCGGCCGGGGCTTTGATCGCCGGCGCACTCGCAACCGGCGCTATCGCCGCCTTCTGGCCCGACCTCCCCGAGGCCGCCTCGCCGCCTCCCCATTACGTCGACGAGTCAGGGAGCGCAGGAGTCGACCATGTGTATGAAGGCGAGTTCGAGTACTTCGTCGGCGGCGGCGTCGCCGTGCTCGACTGTGACGAGGACGGGCGCAGCGACCTCTATCTGGCCGGGGGCGCCAATCCCAGCGGCCTCTATCGCAACGAGAGCCCGGTTGGCGGCGCCCTTCGATTCGGACAGATTCTGGACGCAACCTCGAGCAGTCTCACCGAAGTGACCGGCGCCTACCCGCTCGACATCGACAGCGACTCCCACACCGACCTGGCCGTGCTCCGCTTCGGAGAAGACGTCTTGCTGCGCGGTCAGGGGGACTGCACCTTCGAGCGGGCCAACGAGACCTGGTCCCTCGACGCTGCCGACGACTGGACCGTCGGGTTCAGCGCTACCTGGGAGGGCGATGCCGCGATGCCGACGCTCGCTTTCGGCAACTACCTGGCGGAAGACGGCCGGCTGACTGGCACCTGTGCCGATCACTATCTGTTTCGTCCCGAGGGCGATCGATACGGCGAGCCGGTGACCCTGTCGCCCGGCTGGTGCACACTGTCGGTCCTGTTCAGTGACTGGGACCGATCGGGTCGCCGGGATCTGCGGATGACCAACGACCGTCACTACTACCGGAACGGTCAGGAGCAGCTCTGGCGAGTCGCCGAAGCTGAGCCGCCCCGGCTCTACACCCAAGAGGACGGCTGGCAGCCGATGCAGATCTGGGGGATGGGCATCGCCGGCTACGACCTCACCGGAGACGGGTTGCCCGAGTTCTTTCTCACCAGCCAGGGTGACAACAAGCTTCAAACGCTCGCCAACGGGTCATCCGAGCCGAACTACGTCGACATCGCCTTCGAACGGGGCGTGACCGCCCATCGCCCCTATGCGGGAGACCGGGCAGCGCCGTCGACCGCCTGGCACCCCGAGTTCCAGGATGTGAACAACGACAGCCTCATCGACCTGTTCATCTCCAAGGGCAACGTCGAGGCCCAGGAGGGTTACGCCTCGAGGGACCCGAGCAATCTCATGATCGGCAACCCGGACGGCAGTTTCACCGAGATGGCCGAAGAGGCAGGGATCGTGGACTTCGCACGCTCTCGCGGCGCCGCCCTGGTCGACTTCAACCTCGATGGCATGCTCGACCTCATCGAGGTGACCCGGCGGGAGAACGTCAAGCTGTGGCGCAACGCCGGGTGGGGTGACTCCGCCTCCCCGGCTGACATGGGGAACTGGATCGGCCTGCGACTGGAGCAGCCGGCGCCCAACGTGGACGCGATCGGCTCGTGGATCGAGGTGAAGGTCGGCAATCGGGTGGTGCAACGTGAGATCACCGTCGGCGGGGGGCATGCCGGCGGCCAGCTCGGCTGGGCCCACTTCGGGGTCGGTGACGCGGATAGCGTTGAGGTCCGGGTCCAGTGGCCCGATGGAGAGAAGGGGCGATGGATCAACGCGGGCTCAAACCAATTCATGATGGTCGAGCGGGGCGCCGACGAGGCGGTCGTCTGGGACCCCGGACAATGACGTCATGACCGGGGCGCGTCTCACCGAGGTGGAGCTGCCGGTTTTCGGGATGCCGGCTTCGATGCCGGTCGTCCCCGACGTCGTCTACCAGGACCGAATGGAGCGTTTTCGCAAGCGGGCTGTGGAACGGGGGTACGACCGGGTCGTGGTCTACGCCGACCGCGAGCACAGCGCCAACCTCTCCTACCTGACCGGCTTCGACCCGAGGTTCGAGGAGGCCCTCCTCGTCGTTGGTCATGACGATGAGCCGGCCGTCCTCGTCGGCAACGAGTGCTGGGGAATGACGGACGCCGCTCCCCTCTCCATGAGACGTCACCTCTATCAAGACTTCAGCCTCCCCAGCCAGCCCCGCGACCGATCTCTCCCGTTGGGCGAGATCCTGGGCATGGAGGGGATCGGGTCCGGGAGCCGGGTGGGTGTAGTGGGGTGGAAAGTGTTCGGGGACAGCGGGATCATCGACCTCCCCGCCTTCATCGTCGACGACATACGTCGGTTGACCGGACCGGAGGGCAACGTCGAGAACGCCACGGACATCCTGATCGGAGCGGCCGACGGACTGCGTGTCATCAACGAGGTCGAACAGCTCGCCTATCTCGAATGGGCCGCCTGCCAGACGTCGAGGGGGGTGCGCCAGGTGCTCAGTGGGCTCCGCCCCGGCATGACCGAGCAGGAGGCGGTCCGGCTTCTGGAATGGAATGGGACACCGCTCTCCTGTCACTTGATGCTGACCGCCGGGCCGAGAGCATCGCTCGGGTTGCTCAGCCCCGGCGACCGGCCCATCGAGCGCGGTGACCGGTTCACCGTCGCCTTCGGGATCTGGGGGGCCCTCAACTGCCGGGCCGGATTCGTGGCGGAAGACCCCGATGACCTGCCGGATGGCATCGGCGACTATGTCGATCGTCTAGTAGCTCCGTATTTCGAGGCGGTGGCGGAGTGGTACGGGGCGCTCCACATCGGTCAGAAGGGCGGGGCGCTTCAGGAGATCATCGATCGGCGTCTCGGCGATCCCTTCTTTGGCATCTTCCTCAACCCGGGTCACCAGATCCATCTCGACGAGTGGGTCAACTCACCGGTGGGGCCAGGCTCGGATATCGAGCTCGCCTCCGGGATGGCGCTTCAGGTCGACATCATCCCCGCCACGGGCACCGAGTACTTCACCAGCAACATCGAGGATGGCATTGCCCTCGCCGACGAATCACTGCGGGAATCGCTGGCCGATCAATACCCGGGCGCATGGGGACGCATCACCGCCCGGCGGGATTTCATGAGGGATTCCCTCGGCATCGACCTGCACCCGGATGTGCTCCCCTTCTCCAACATCCCCGCCTACCTCCCCCCATTCCTGCTCCGGTCCGACCGGGTCATGACGATGACGGGCTAGAGGAGGTCCGGGGTGGCGCTCTAGGTCGGTCGACTCTCCAGGATCTGTTTGACCTTCTCGAATTGCGTCCGATCGGTCTTTGCGCCTTCTCTTGCCATCAGCGGCGAAAGCAGTCTCCACCGACCCTGCGGTTCCATGTCGGTATTGCAGGTGACCTGAGTCCTTCCCGAGGCGGTGGTAGCGAAGAGAAAGGCCGCAGTGATTGGGAACGGCTCGGTGTAGGCGAGAACCATCCGGTGAGGTGGCGAGAACTCGGTCACCGTCCACGGCATCGAGACCTGCTTTTTTCCCATCATGCGAACGTCCGTGCCGGTAGCACCTAGCCGGAACGGCCCGTCACGGGTCACGTCGACAATTTCGACACTCCACTCGGAGGCGTTGTCGAGGTTGGTCAGGTACTCGAATACCTCTTCGATGGGGCGGTTGATCTCCACTGTCGTGCTGATCGAGGGCATCGATGCGCATTATGCATTGGCATTGGTCCAGGCGCCGCCGGCCCGACTGGAGGCGATGACTGCCTCGACGAAACGGAGACCGATCGCGCCGTCGGTGGCATTGGGGAAATAGAGGGCCAGCGGGTCGGGGGTGTTCCCGCTGCGCCGGGCGGCGATCGCCTCGGCCGCATCGGAGTAGATGTTGGCGAACGCCTCCAGGAATGCCTCGGGATGCCCGGCGACGATGCGGGTCGACCGAGCGGCCAGGGGCAGGGTCCGCGGCCCGTTCGGGGTTCGCCACTCCGCCGGGCCGTCCAGCGGGGTGAAGAGAAGACGCATCGGCTGCTCCTGATGCCATTCCAGGCTTCCCCGGGTGCCGGAAACCCGGATCCGAAGCGCGTTCTCGACTCCTGCCGCCGCTTGGGTGACCCAGAACGACCCTCGGGCCCCGTTGTCGAAGCGGAGCAGGGCCCCGGCATAGTCATCGACCAGACGCCCAGGAACGATCGCACCGACCTCGGCGGCGACCTCGGTGACCTCGAGACCGGTGATGAATCGAGCGAGATTGTGGGCATGGGTCCCGATGTCCCCCATCACCAGCGACGGGCCGCCCCGTACCGGGTCGTACCGCCAGGGCAGCCCCTCGGCCGGGTCGGGATCGTTCTCATCGGCCTTGCCGCCCTGGACGTACTCCACCTGGACGAGCCGGATCTCCCCCAGCTGACCGTCCTCGACCATCGCCTTCGCCTGTCGCACAAGTGAGTACCCGGTGTAGTTGTGGGTGAGACAGAAGACGAGACCGGTCTGGTCCACCCGCTTCACCAGATCGAGCGCCTCGTCCAGCGTGTTGGTGATCGGCTTGTCACAGATGACATCGAAGGCCGAGATCGAGCGCAGCAGCCGCATACTCGTGATGGCTGTCGTTGGGCGTCATGATCGAGACCACATCCGCGCCGTCGGTGCGAGCTGCCTCACCATCGAGCAGCGCAATGGCGTCTGGATAGGCCCGATCCTCAGCGACGCCGAGCCCAACTCCTGCCGAACGGGAACGCTCCGGGTCCGATGAGAGGGCAGCGGCGACCAACTCATATCGGTCATCGAGACGGGCGGCGGAGCGATGCATCTCCCCTATGAAGCTCCCCGGGCCGCCCCCTATGACCGCGAGACGAAGCCTACGCCCCAGCATCGTGATCACCGGGTTGTCAGCCATCCTCCACCTCGTCCACGATCAGCCAGGTGTCACCGACCTCGGGCCGCAAGACGAAGGTCTTGGAGAAGGGCTCTCTGGCCCGGTCCTGCTCGACGCCGGCGGCATCGTAGGTGATCGTCTCGACCGTCCCCGTCGCCACAAGCCCCAGGCTGGCTGCGTCCTGTGTCTCTTCTGTGCGCGCGACGTCGACGTGCATGGAGTCAAAGGTGTGGGTGGGAACCGCATGCACGCCACTGGTCGCCGTTTGCTCGACCAACCGTTCCATCTCGATGAGGCGCTCCCCGTCATCGGCGGATCGCAACAGCGATGTGTCGGCGCGACGGATCGCCTCGGCTTCGACGGCGAGTGCCTGCGCCAAGCCAAGGGCCACAGCGTTCGGATCCACCTCCCCCTGCAAGGCTGCGGCCTCAGCGCTCATGGTGGCTTCGGGAAGCAGGGTGGGGTCGATCTCGATCTCGGGCGGCGGGGCCGCGACCGGGGCGGCCACGGCGGTGCTCCGAGCCGGGGCCCCGGCGATGACTATCGCCAGGGGGATCAGGACGAGCAGGACGCCAACGACAGCGCCGGGGGCGAAGGCACGAGCCGGTCGACTCTTCGACGATGTCGCCAGCAATTCGAGTCTCTCCGACCTGAAGACTCGGTCGAGCAGGAAGCGAAGAGGTGTCATGACCACGAGCCCGGCGAGCAATCCCACCTTGGCCCCGAACTCGGTGGTCTGTGGCGCCATGAGCAAGGTGCAGATCACGCCAAGGAACACCGCGAACGCAATCCGCGCCGCCCGACCCTCCGGGATGGTCTTTGGGTCGGTGATCATGAAGAACAGGAAGACGAGCACCTCGGGCGACGCCACGATGACCGACCAGAAGTAGGTCCCGCACACCGGCTGGAGAGCCCACGCCGCGGTCATGCAATGGCCCGAGGCGGCGAGGACCCCGAGACCGACTGCGAGCGTCAGCCAGAACACGGCGGCCAGCGTCAAGAGACGGAGGCGGGAAGTGATGAGGACGCCACCGACCAGGATCACGGCGTAGGCGGCCAGCATCCAGAAATCGAGGGGCGCCCACCAGAAGTCGAGCGGCTCGATGACAGCGCTGCCCAAGACGAGAAAGGCTGCGACGAGCCCGACATTCGAAGGGTTGAAGACATGGGTCCCTCGATATCGGATCCAGTACTTGGTGAGCAGCGACAGGGCGGCGATCCCGGCGAACAGGTACCAACCGTCCCAGGTCCAGTGATCCCCACGTTCCTGGCCGACGATCCGGAGGATCAGCGCGACACCGCTCCCTGTGAGCATGGCGCTGGCCGGCCAGACGACCTGCTTGGTCTTGCGAAAGGTGAGCGCCACCTCGAGGAGGGCGCAGGTGACGATGGCAGCGAGGATCTGAGGCACTGACACCCGAAAATCGAGGGCCACCTGACCCAGCACGTGAATGGTGATGATGACGCTGGCGAGATGCAGCCGCGGATCGCGCAAACTGGGCAGCACCAACGGATACTCGGTGGCGCCCAATCGAACTGTCCGGGCTGTAGTAGTCGTCACGTCGGGAAGGTTGCCACGACCGGCGGGGCTAGGCGGTCGAGTGCCCTGATCTCGTTGAACATTTCTCGGATTTCTCGCAGGAATCCATTGAATTTGTCAGTGGTTGTCGGTAGGGTATCGAACATATGTTCGATGTTCTCGAAACCTCGAACTTCCCCACCGAACCGCCTCTCGAGCTGATCGCTCCCGAAGACCTCGTCGACGAGTTGGCCGCCGCGTTCCGTAGCCGGGAACGGGAGGAGGCTCGAGTCGTCGCCCTTCTGACCCGGAC
>CAVQFU010000004.1:0-76825 GCA_963711895.1 uncultured Acidobacteriota bacterium | reverse complement strand
TTTGACAAGTCTGCTCACCGGGGCGGTGAAGTAGGAGGGCTAGCCGTCGTCGTCGGTCTCGAGACCGAGGGCGACGAAAATCCGGTGTCTCTCCTCGTCGAAGTGACTCTGGCTGACCTGGTCCGCGGCAAACTCGTCGCTGAGACGGGCGAACTCCTCGTGCAGGTGGGTCTCCTCGTCGGCGGTCAGCTTGGGCGGCCCATCCCCCTTGGCCTCCTGGCGCTCCTGCTTGTCTTCCTTCTTCTGCTGACGGGCAAGCTCCCGTGACCGCTTCGCCATGGCCTCGCGCCCTCGCTTGGCCATGTCAGTTGCGTGCCCCGGGTAAGTCGGATTTGGTCATGGATGAGTCCTTGTTGAATACCGCTTTCCAGAGACCCTAACCGTCGGTGGGGGCTGAGCAGGGCGAACGCCTTCGGTTAGGACGCCGGCACCGGCTATCATGTTGATACAGCGCACGCCTGAAGCGTGCTGCGCCTTTCTTCGCTTCCTTCGTTCCGTCGGGTGAAGTCACCGCAGGGCACAAGCCGAGACTCCCCGCTTCACGCGAACAGGTCCCGGATGTCCCGGCGGGGGCGTGATGATTACGACGGCACGAGCTCAAAGGAGCATGCACATGTCCACCAACATCTACGTGGGGAACCTCACGTTCGACACCGACTCGCGGCGTCTCGAGGATCTCTTCTCGGAGCACGGCGACGTAACCAAGGCCCAGGTCATCACCGATCGTGAGACCGGCCGTTCCCGTGGCTTCGGTTTTGTCGAGATGGGCTCGGCCGAGGCGGCCGAGAAGGCGATCTCGGCGCTCAACGGCAAGGACCTCGGCGGGCGTCAGCTCACCGTGAACCTCGCCAAAGAGCGCTCGCGTTGATCAAAGCTGTCCCCAAGCCGAGGCGCGACGGGGCCAAGCACAAAGGGGACCGGTGCACCGATTGCGGCCATCCTTTCAAGGAGCACCGCCAGTCGGCCTGCACCGTCCCGCATTGTCCGTGTCAGTTGTCTTCCTCTCAAGCCGCTCGCACGACCTGAAACCCCCGCAGGGGCGTCACCCATAACGTGACCCCCTGCATTGCTCCGCAAACGATTGCCGTCCTAGACTCGCCGGCGTGGATCACCCATGACCACGCCTGTCACAACTGACGTCATCGGAGACGACCTCACCTTTTCTCGAGAGATGGACGGGATGAGGATCGACTACCAAATCCCGGTCGAGATGCCGGATGGTGCCGTGCTTCGCGCAGACGTCTTTCGCCCGATCGGGGAGGGCGCCTACCCGGTGATCCTCACCCATGGCGTCTACGCCAAAGGCCTCCCCTTCAACGGGCCCATCTACAAGATGCAATGGGACAAGCTCCTGGCCAAAGACCCAAGTGTCCTCGAGGGCTCGACCAACAAGCACCAGGCCTGGGAGGTCACCGACCCCGAGCGCTGGGTCCCTCACGGCTACGCCCTGGCCCGGGTGGACTCGCGAGGCGCCGGATGGTCGCCTGGTGTGCTCTGGCCTCGTAACCCGCTCGAGTTCGACGACATCGCGAACTCGGTGGAATGGGCGGGGACCCAGCCCTGGAGCACCGGACAGGTCGGAATCCTCGGAATCTCCTACTACGCGGTGATGGGATGGGCTGCCGCCGAGCGCCGGCCCGAGCATCTGACAGCCCTCATCGCTTGGGAGGGCTTCACCGACTCCTATCGCGACGCCTACTACCACGGCGGCATTCTCAGCGAGTTCACCAGGCGATGGCAGGAGCGACAGATCAACCCGATCCAGTACGGCCAGGGGAAGCGCGCCCCAGTAAATCCCAACACCGGCCAGTCGGTGGCCGGCCCCGTCACCCTCCCCGAGGAAGAGCTGGCGGCAAACCGCCAGGAGTCGTTCCCCGAGATCAAGAGCCACCCCCTCTTCGACGACTGGCACCGCGATCGGGCCGTGGACCTGTCCAGGGTCTCCGTGCCCTTCCTCTCCGCGGCGAACTGGGGTGGCCAGGGGATCCATCCTCGGGGCAACTTCAACGGGTTCGTGGAGGCCGTCTCCGTGGACAAGTGGCTGGAGGCACACGGTGACACCCACTGGACCCACTTCTATTCGGCCTACGGGCGTGAACTGCAGAAGCGCTTCTTCGACCACTTCCTCAAGGGAGAGGACAACGGCTTCGACCGGACCCCTCGGGTCCAGCTCAATATCAGGCACCCCGGGGAGAGATTCGTGTGGCGGGGGGAGGACGAGTGGCCCCTGGCCCGGACGCGCTGGACCGAGTATCACCTGCACCCCGACCTCCTTCTGGGCCCCGATGCCCCCGCTGCCGATGGTGCGCTCGACTACGACGCCCTTGGAGAAGGGCTCTCGTTCAAGACTGCACCGTTCGCTGAGGAGACCGAGATCACCGGCCCTCTAGCGGCCAAGCTCTTCGTGTCCTCGACCACGTCCGACGCCGACCTCTTCCTCATCGTTCAACTCCTCGATCCCGACGGGAACGAGGTCACCTTCGAGGGATCGACCGACCCCAACACCCCGATCGCAAACGGCTGGCTCCGGGCCAGCCATCGCGCCCTCGACGCGGATCGGTCCAAACCCTGGCAGCCGTATCACCCCCACGACCGGGTCGAACCTCTGGTGGCGGGCGAGGTCTACGAGCTCGACATCGAGATCGTCCCCACTTGCATCGTCGTACCCGAGGGATACCGGCTTGGGCTCTGGGTGCGGGGGAAGGACTACGAATATCGGGGCCTACTCGATGAGTACGGTCAGAGCTTCTATTACGCCACCCGGGGAACGGGTGGGATGACCCATGCCGATCCCGACGATCGCCCACCGGACATCTTCGGGGGCACGGTGACGCTCCACACCGGGCCCGACCACCCCTCACATCTGCTGGTGCCGATCATCCCCAAGCGAGACGAATGAGGAGGCGGATCAGATCATGACGACCACGGTCGACTTTGTCGTCGCCGGGGGAGGGCACAACAGCCTGATCACCGCCGCATACCTGGCCCGGGCCGGCCAGGAGGTGGTCGTGCTCGACGTTCGCTCTGAGGCGGGAGGCGGGGCGGCGACCGAGGAGATCCTGACACCCGGTTTCCTCTTCGACACCTGCTCCACGGGGCAAACCTTGATCAGGGTCAACCCGGTGCTGTCGAAGGACGAGCTCGGTCTCGTGTCGGAATTCGGCCTTACCTACATCGAGCCCGACCCGGTGGCCCATGTCGTCTTCCCCGATGGCGAGACCTTCACGATGTGGCTCGACGTCGAGCGCACCGTCGAGGAGATCAGTCGGTTCTCCGCGGCCGACGCCGCCTCCTACCGGCGGATGCTCGATGAGTTCGACGAGGTGAAGGGGGTATACAGCTCGTACCGCTTCACCCCCATCGGTTACGGGCCATCGATCGACGAAGCCCTGGCCGCTCACCCGGCCGGAGCGATATGGCGCCGTCGCAACGTCATGTCCGCGTGGGACGTGATCCGGCGCGAGTTCGAGAGCCGGCACATCCAGGCCTTCATGTCGTGGATGGCATTCATGACCTCACAGCCGATCGACTCGCCGGGATCGGGTTATCTCGCCTACTCCCTGGTGGGGGGTCGTCAGCGAAGCAGCTGGTCGGTCCCGCTCGGCGGCTCGGCCAGCTTGCCCCGAGCCCTGGTCGCCGCCCTCGAGGCGCACGGAGGCTCGGTGGTCACCGACACCCTCGTCACCTCCCTCATCACGGAGGAGGGGCGATGTGTCGGAGTCGAAACAGAGGATGGCAGCCAATATCGTGCCCGGGTCGGGGTGGTCTCCTCGATCCATGTCAAAGACCTGGTCGGCATGGCTCCCGCCGAGATGTGGGGTGAGGGCTTCGTCTATGGCGTGGACACATACGACGAAGGGCTGTCCTCGTTCGCCTCGTATTACGCCGCCACCGAGGCGCCGCAGTTCCGCTCGTCCGGATCCGAGCCGGTGGCCGCGGTTTCGGCCGGCACTGCGCCCTGGCCAGAGGACGTGATCGAGTTCGGCCGTGGGCTGCGCGAGCGCCGGCTTCACCGTCCCGGCACCTTCCTGCTATTCGCCACACCCACCCTCGTCGATGAGACGCGGGCGCCCGCCGGCGGGCATACCATCAAGATCCTCAGCCTGGCCCCTTACGAGTGCCCCGATGATCTCGGTGAATGGGACACGGGCAAGGACATCCTGGCCGCCGAGCACTTCGAGATCTTGCGGGATTGCGCCCCGAACCTGACCGACGAGAAGATCCTGGCCCGAAAGGCCAAGAGCCCGGTCGACATCGAAGCCGGCAACCCGCACATGTGGCGGGGCACGATCCACGGCGGTGACCGCGGGCTGGCCTACGGCGGCCCGCAGCGACCGGTGCCGGGATGGGCGTCGCACCGCATGCCAATCCCGGGCCTCTATCAGACCGGCGCCACCACTCATCCGGGTGGCTCCATCACAGGTGGGCCGGGACGCAACGCCGCAATCGTCATCCTCGACGACCTGGGGATGAGCCTGGACAGCATGGTGGCCAAAGGAGGAAAGCAATGACCACCCAGATCGACCTTGGCTTCGCTCCAAACGAGGACCCGTTCGTCGTGGCCCACGGAGGGTTCTACCGGCGCTGGCTCTCGATGCTCGACGACATCGAGGAGCTGAAGCAGACGGTGGCCAGGCTGGAGGGAACCACCGAGGAGAAATGGGTGCCGGTCTGGGAGGAAGTGGCGCGTCGCTATGAGGACGAAGGCGATCTGCTGGAGGCGGCCGGCGACTTCGACGCGGGGCGCAATGCCTATCTCCAGGCCAAGACGTACTACGCCATCGGACGGTTCCCCGGCGAGATCAGCGAGGTGAAAGGGCGGATCAGTGCGGATTGCGCCCGGGCCTATCTGAAGGCATGCACCCATCTCGACCCGCCGATGGAGGTTGTCGATTTCGAGCACCAGGGGTTGACGGTGCGCGCCCATTTCCGCGCCCCCGTGTCTGACCTCCCTGTCCCGGCCGTTCTCATCATGTGCGGCGCAGATGTGTTCAAGGAGGACCGGGGCTGGGCACAGGACCTGTGCATGGAGAACGGCATGGCGTCACTGGTGATGGACGGGCCCGACACCGGGGAGAACCCGTTCCCTTGGGCCCCGGAATCGGTTTCGGCCTGGGAGGCGGCGATCGACTATCTGGCTTCCCGACCCGAAGTCGATGGCGATCGGGTCGGCGCATTCGGGATCAGCAGGGGCGGCTACTCGGTGATGCAACTGGCCGGCACCGCTCCTGGCAAGCTCGGGGCCGTGGTGGCCAATGCCGGTCACCCGTTCGGCTACGTCATGCCCGACGACGAGCTCGAGGAGTTCGTCCGGGTCCGCAACGAGCGCGCCACCTGGCGTTTCGGCGCCCCCGACGACCCGCCATCGTTCCCGCCCACGACTGTGGAGAAGGAGCGGTCGGACTTCAAGCGATGGGCCCTCTCGGAACAGGGGATCCTCGAGAACATCACCATGCCCGTGCTCATGATCAACGGGAAGCTCGACCACCTCGCCCCGATCGGGAACATCTACTTCATGCTCGAGACCGGGCCCGCAACCGGCAAGGAGGCGCGGGTATACGCCGACGCCGGCCATTGCGCCTTCAAATACCAATCGCACTGGGCCCCGGCCACTTTCGAGTGGCTGGCTGAGAAGCTGGGGTAGGAGCCGGGCACTCGGGTTCGGGTATTCAGCCGATCCGTCTCAGACCGCGGGGCACGTCATGCAATGGCCTGTGCCCGTCGCCGGTGACGACTACCAGGTGCCCGGTTTGGACGCCGGCCTTCTCGTCGGTGGTGATCACATTGGGTTGGATCACCAGGGCCATCCCCTCCTCCAGCACCATGTCAGGCGTGGGGAGGTTGGGCCGGCTCTTGCTTCCCAAAACCGGGGGCAGGTAGCCGCCCCCGTATCCGTGGACCAGGTCGTCGTAGATGGTGAAGCCCATCTCCTCGATCACCGAAGACGCCTCAACCAGTTCGCGGACGTGGGTGCCGGCCCGTGTCACGGACGCGATGGCGTCGAAGGCGGCGTCGGCCGCCCGATGGAGATCGGCATAGAGCGGGGTCGGGTCGGCATCAATGGTGAAGCTCCGCAAGACCTGGCCCGCGTAGCCCCAATACGCAGCGCTGATCTCACAGAAGAGGACGTCACCCGCCTGCAACCGGCGCGTCGAATGGAATTGCGATGGCACACACACGTCCGGATCAGCCATGGAGGTAGCGGCGAAATAGTGAATGTGGTTGGTGCCGCCTTCGGCGATATAGGCCGACTCCATGATCGCAGCCAGCTGGCGCTCGTCCATGCCGACTCGTGCCTCGGCGGCGACAGCCTCCGCCGCCCGGTCGGAAAGTCTCGCCGCGACTTCGAGACGCTCGATCTCCTCGGATGACTTGACCAGGCGCAGACCTTGGTATTCGCGGTCGAGGCTCACCAGATCTCCGACCGACGCGGCCAGGTCCCCGTGATCTCGATAGCCAAGCGGTCCCAGCACCCCCACCCGCTGCCCGTCGATCAAACGCCTACCGAGGATCTCCCTGAGTCGTGTGATGGTGGAAGGGCCGCCCCATTCGACCACGCAGTCTGTGGCTATCCGACGGGCGTTCGGGAGATGGTTGTAGTGCTGGACGAGCAAGTGGAGCGGTTCACCGGGGGTGAGGACCAGCGCGGCCTCTCGGGTGACCGGCCACTCCGAGAGCCATTGCACGGCGGAGCCAGTCCGCTCCGATCCGTAGGCGACGACGTGCGCCACCCCGGTTGTCTCCATGAGGTCGTGTATGGCCTGGCGTCTTCGTTGCAGCTCACCCTCCGAGAACCGGGGGAAGGCGTCATGCACGTCCGTCATCGGGTCATGGGCTCCACGGTCGGAACGTCGCTGGAGCGAAGTCCGAGCTCGGCTGGATCGTCGTGACCGTGGCAGGCGACTCCATGTTCGTCATCGTGACGGAGGAAGCGGGGATCGACCGTACGGCAAGCCTCCAGCGCATAAGGGCAACGGCTGTGAAATCGGCAGGACGGTTGCGGGTCGATCAGCTCCGGGACGTTGCCATCGATCGCGGCAAGCCGGCCCCGCCGGCTCGTCGACGACGGAATCGCTGACATGAGACTCCTGGTGTAAGGGTGGAGGGGCTGTCGGAACAGCTGGTCAGTCCGACCGATCTCGGCGATTCTCCCGGCATACATCACGGCGACCCGGTCGCTGATCTCGCGCACCAGCGAGAGATCGTGGCTGATGTAGAGCACCGATGTGCCAAGCCGCTGTTGCAGCTCCGCGATCAGGTTCAGGATTCGTGCCTGGATCGTCACGTCGAGAGCGGTGGTCGGCTCGTCGGCAATGAGAAGGTCTGGGTTGCAGGCGAGCGCCTGGGCGATGAGGACTCGCTGCTTCATCCCGCCCGAAAGCTCATGGGGGTAGCTGGCCATGATCCGACGCGGGTTTGGGATCTGGGTCTCGGCCAGCGCCTCGGCCGCCAGGACGTCGACCTTCGCTCTCATCTTTGCCGCCTGCGACCGCAGCGGGGGAAGCTTCAGCAGGATTCGCTCGAACATTCCCGACTCCTGCCTGGCTGCTCGTCGGACCATGACCGGCGCATTGGGTCCGAGCGGTTCGAGGAGGTCGCTACTTCGGTGCTGGAAGAACACCTCGGCCAGCTGATCCCCGATTGAGAGGGCGGGGTTCAGGGCTTTGCTCGGATCCTGGAAGATCATGGCGATGCGATTGCCACGGATCTCGAGCATCTCGTCATCGGCGATGGTGAGCAGGTTCACCGGCCCTCCGCCCGCTGCCTGCGCCTCGCTCGACCAGAAGTCGATCCTCCCGCCGGCATAGACCCCGGGTGGACTCGCCACCAGACGCAAGAACGAGCGCGCCGTCACGCTCTTCCCGCACCCGGTCTCTCCGACGAGGCCCAGGGTCTCCCCGTCCCGAATGTCGAAGGAAACGCCGTCGACGGCATGGACCCATCCAGCCTTGGTCTTGAAGTGGATGCTGAGGTCCTGCACCGACGCCACCAGCGATCCGGTCGCCCTATCAGCGGGAATGCCGGCCGGTGCCTTCGAGGTCACCTGGATTAGGTCCTGCTTCATTGGGATGATCGATCACCGGGCAGGCGGCTGGCAATCGATTGTGCCCAATCGATTGTGGCTGCGGACAGTAGCCAATACGATCGACACCGGGCAACAGGTTCTCAGGAGGTCGACATTGGGCCGTTACGCCATCAAGACACCGACACACCACACCACGTGGGACAAGATGCTCGAGGTGTGGACAGCAGCCGACTCTGCCGACGTGTTCGAGTCGGCCTGGAACTTCGATCATTTCTACCCGCTTCGAGGCGACACCGATGGCCCCTGTCTGGAGGCATGGGTCACGCTCTCAGCCCTCGCCCAGGCGACCCACCGGATCAGGCTGGGGACGATGGTGTGTGGGATGCACTTTCGGCATCCGGCGGTGACGGCATCGATGGCCTCATCCCTGGACATCGTCTCCGAGGGGCGTCTCGAGTTGGGACTGGGGGCGGGTTGGTACCCGCTCGAGGCCGATGCCTACGGGATGGACCTGGGGACGGTCGACGAGCGCATGACCCGGTTCGAGGAGGGCACCGAGGTCATCCACCTGCTCCTCACCGAGGAGACGACCGACTTCGAGGGCAGGTTCTACTCACTCCACGATGCTCGGAACGAGCCGAAGCCCTTGCAGAAGCCCAGACCACCGATCGTGATCGGGGGTAGGGGTGAGAAGCGCACGCTCCGGCTCGTGGCCCGCTTCGCGTCGATGTGGGATGCCCTCTTCGTCGGGGACGAGCTCGACGAGTGGCGCCGGCTCAGAGATGTGCTGTGGGGGCACTGCGCCGACGTGGGACGGGACCCATCTGAGATCACTCTTTCCTCCCATCTGCAAGTAGACCCGGAGCCCGATCCCGCCGAGGTCGCCGCACGCGCCGACAACCTGTTCGAAGCCGGGCTCGATCTCGTGATCGTCGGTCTCACGGCCCAGCACGACGCCTCGACGGTGGAGAAGCTGGCGGCCGCCTTCGTCGGCTAATAACGATTCTCGCGCGCCGATCCCGGTCTATAGGCCGACATCGGCGCGCCAAAACGAGTAGCTATCGGCCCTCGCCCGGGGTGAGCAGACCCTTCTCGAAGGCGGCGCCCACCGCCGCGGCGCGATCGTTGACGCCGAGCTTGGCGTAGATGTGGAGGAGGTGGGTCTTGACCGTCGCCTCGCTCACGAAGAGCCGCTCGGCCACGTCCCGGTTGGTAGCCCCCGATGCGACGAGTTGAAGCACCTCCAGCTCGCGCTGGCTGACGGTTTCCTTCACGGGCTGGCGGACCTGATCGAGAAGACGGGCGGCGACACTCGGGGATAAGACGGCTTCGCCGTCGGCGGCCGAGCGCACCGCCCGTAGCAGCTCGTCCCGGGGAGCGTCCTTGAGGAGATAGCCGGTCGCGCCTGCCTCGATGGCGGGAAGGACATCGCTGTCGGTGTCGAAGGTGGTCAGGACGAGGACCCGAGCACGGATTCCCAGGTCGGTCATCTTCCGGATGGCGGAGACACCATCCATCTCCGGCATGCGGAGATCCATGAGCACGACATCGGGGTCGTGGGCACGTGCCTTGGAGATGGCGTCCGCCCCATTGGTCGCCTCGGCCACCACCTCGAAGCCTTCCTCACCTTCGAACATGCCCCGCAGCCCGTCCCGGACCACCGGGTGGTCGTCGACGATGAGAAGGCGGACCTGCCGGTCGCGGTCAGTCATCGGATGGGTCGATGGGGATGGCGGGAAGGGTGGCACAGACCGCGGTCCCCCCTCCGGGCTCGGATTCGATCTCAAGGGTGCCGGCCAGGCGCTCCACCCGCTGCCGCATGGCGGTGAGGCCGAACCCGGCGTCGGACCCGGCACCGTTGGAGCCGCTGCCAGGCACGAATCCGGTGCCGTTGTCCCTGACGTCGATGGTCACGATATCGCCCATGTAGGAGAGGGTCACTCCCACCCGTGTGGCATTGGCGTGCTTGGCCACGTTGGCCAGCGCCTCCTGGGCGACCCGCAACATCGTCACCTCCACTTCGGGGTGAAGACCCTGCGTCTCGCCTGTGGTGTTCACCTCGGTGGTCACCCGGTTCAACGACGACCAGCGCGCCGCCTCGTCGGCCAGCGCCTCCGGGAGGTGTCTTCCTTCGAGAGGAGCGGGGAGGATTGCCCGCATCGAGCGACGGGCCTCCGCCAGGCTCTGCCGGGCCAGGCTGGTGGCATTGTCCAAGCGTCGCTGAAGCTCCGCCGGGTCGCTCTTGACCTGATTCGCCGCCTCGAGTTGGGTGATGACGCCGGTCAGTCCCTGGGCGATGGTGTCGTGGATCTCGCCGGCGATCCGCTGTCTCTCGTCCGTGATGCCCGCTTCCCTGGCCTGGGCGACCAACTGGGCGTGGAGACCGGCGTTCTCCTCCAGGGCCGTCTCCAGCTCGAGCAACGAGCGTCGGCGCTCCTCGCTGAGATTGGAGATCTTCTCCCCACCGATGATGCCGAACCCGACTGCGACGGTCTGGATGACGACGATGATCCCATAGGTCCACCACTGGTCTGAGTCGGGGTTGTTGGCGATGATCTGAGAGTTGATGAGCAGAGAGGTGAGGCCCACCCCGACGAATGCAACTGCGGGCGGCTCGAGGACGAAGGCGTGGATGAAGCCGGTGATGACGAAGACGAAGTAGATCGGATGGAAGAGCATCAACACCGCGAAGAAGGCGAGCAACCCGACGAAGTAGACCCGCAGCCAGACCCGATCGCCTCGCCGGTCCCGACGCAGGGTGAACATGAACAGGCACCACAGCGCGGCGGCCAGGGCCAGACCGGCCGAGGCGAGCCGCTCGGGCCATGTGGAGAGATCGAGAACGCTGAGGACGAGACTGACGCCGAGGGTGACGTAGGGCGTCCACTCGACAACCTTGTCGAAGCCGCCCTCCCACCAGGTCAGCTCGGTCTCCAACAGTTCGGAGCGGGATTGGTCGCTCATTCCCAGCGGAAGGCCAACGCCGCCAGCACGCTGGCTCCTATCGCGAAGGCTGCCATGACCAGGAGACTAGAAGTCGAGGGGGTCAGACCGGACCAGGTGTCCTGTAGAGCCTGAACGCCGGCGCCGGTCGGGGTCATGTCGCTCACCGCCAGTAGCCCGTCCGACATCGCCTCCCGTGGGAAGTAGACCCCGGCAAAGAACAGCATCGGGAAATAGACCGCCATCCCGATGCCTTGGCCCGAGGCGACGGTGGGAGCGACCGCCCCGATGAGCAGCCCGAGGGCCAGCATCGAGACCGCCGCCAGGGTGTAGACCAGGACGAACCCGCCCAGGTTCTGTGGAATCGGGATGTCGAACACGACCGCTCCCACGCCAATCGCCAGTGCTGCGGCCAGCACCGCCATCACCATCTGGATGATGAGCTGTGCCGCCACGAGACGCCATGGGCTCACCGGCGTGGTCTGCAGCCTGCGAAGGATGCCGCGCTCCCGATACGTGGCGAGAATCGCAGGCAGGGTGGCGAAGGCCAGGGTGGCCAACGCCAGACCGAGGATGATGGGGGCATAGAGATCGATCATTCGGTACCCGTCCAATTCCGGGCTCGGGGTGTCGAAGCCAGGGAAGAACATGCCCAGCGCGATCAACAAAACGGCAGGGAAGATGAGGCCCCAGAACATGGCGAGTGGCTCTCGGGCGAAGAGCTTTCCTTCGACAATGGTCAGTTTGTTGAGTGCGGACATGGTTTCTCTCCTCAGATCTCGGTGTCTTCGGTGTTCTGCAAGGACTTTCCGGTGAGAGCGACGAATGCATCGTCGAGCGTCACCTGCTCGACCCGAAGCTCGTAGGCGATGATCTGCTTGCGAGCCAGATAAGCGGTCACCGAGTGCAACACATTGCCGACGCCGGTCACCACCATGTGGTCACCGACCCTGTCGACGCCGGTCACATCTGGCAAGGCAGCGAGCTCCGACTCGTCTACCGGTGGCGAAGGACGGAAGCGGATCCGCTGCTCGTCGTCGGCCCGGGACACCAGGCCGGCCGGTGTGTCCAGAGCGACCAACTTCCCCGAGTCGATCAGGGCGACCCGGTCGGCGAGGCGTTCCGCCTCCTCCATGAAATGGGTGACGAGGACGATGGTCACGCCGCGGTCACGCTGCTGCTCAACCAGGGCCCAGGTGTCACGTCGAGCCTGCGGGTCGAGACCCGTTGTCAGCTCGTCGAGGATGGCGATCTCGGGATTACCGACGAGGGCAAGGGCGATGGACAGCCGCTGTTTCTGCCCTCCGGAGAGCTTGGCGTACTTCGTGTCCCGTTTCTCGGTGAGACCGAGCTGGTCGAGGAGGTCGGGCCAGTGGGTCGGGCTCCGATAGAAGCTGCTGTAGAGGTCGAGCGCCTCCCACACCTTGATCCGGTCGGGGAGACTGCTTTCCTGGAGCTGGACTCCGAGACGTTCCTTCATCTCGGCGGCGTCGTGCTGTGGGTCCAGGCCCAGAACACTGATACTCCCCTCGTCGGGCTGTCGGAGACCGGCGATCGACTCCACGGTCGTCGTCTTTCCAGCTCCATTTGGGCCGAGGATGGCGAAGATCTCGCCCTTCTCGACGGTGAAGCTGACACCGTCGACCACGGCGACCTCGTCGTATCTCTTGACCAGATTGTCGACTTCGATGACGGGCATCTCGGTTCCTTCTCCGTTGGTTGCTGACATTCGCCAGCGTGCCGGACCAAGCCGCCGCCCACATCGTCCGACCGGCCAGTATCCGGTCGAATCGCGGATGAGCGCCGGTATCAGCCGATCGGTTGACCCTTCTCCACCCTGAGGTCATCGGGGGATCTCGGGGGAACTCCCCGATGGTGGGAGGGGCGGTCCCGCGTCATGCTCGGGGGGTGGATCTGGTCAATCCCACCCTCATCGATGTCGTCCCCGATCGTCCCTCCGGGCGTCGCCGCCGTTGGCTGGTTCTCTGGCTGGCGGCGGGTGTAGCCGCGGTCGGGACGATGGTCCTGGTCGACGACGACATCGGTGTTTGGTGGGCGGCCCTCTCCGAGACCCTGGCCACTCCAGACGCATTCAGAGCCTGGGTGGAGGGCCTCGGTGCCTGGGGCCCGATCGGATATCTCCTCGCCCAGGCGGCGCAGGTGGTGGTGGTCCCGATTCCGGGGACACTCTTCCCGCCGGTCGGCGCCCTCGCCTTCGGCCCGTGGCCCGCCCTGACCCTGAGCCTGGTCGGGATGGCGCTGGGATCGGCGGTGGTGTTCCTGGTGGCGCGCCGATGGGGGAGGCCGCTTGCGATCAGACTGGCCGGCGCGGATCGAATTCACAGGTACGAGAGCCTGGTGACGGCCCGGGGTGGTCTGCTCATCTGGCTCGTGTTCCTGCTCCCTTTCCTTCCCGATGACGCGGTGTGCGCCCTTGCCGGGCTGTCCGGCATCGGTTTCCGTCGCTTCATGGTGATTGCGACGGTGGGGCGGATACCGGCCGTGGCCGCCGGGGTGTTCACCATGGCCGGTCTGGAAGGAGCACCGCCATGGGTTTGGGCGATAGCAGCAGCGAGCTTTGCTGTGATCCTTTGGGCAGGTGTGCGGTTCGGCCCCGCGATCGAGCAACGCCTTGTCGGCCTCAGCCGGGCTCCCCGAAGGAGCCGGTGAGGGACGGGACACGGGTGAACACGATCGTCTCGTCTTCACGTCCCAGAGTCAGGACACCGGCTTCCAAGACGATCTCGTGCGCGCCCTCCAGATGTGAGTTGAAACGACTCTCCAGGGCCATCAACTCGGGCGGCCCGGCCATCCGGGTCGAGGCGACGGGACCCACCTGGAGCACGTCGCCCTCGAGGGTGAAGGAGCCGGTGAACCGGTTCACGCCGACGCGTCCGGTGATCCGGTCCGCTTCGAATCGAACGGCCCCTGGGGCTTCGGACTCGACCGGCTCGCCACCGATCTCGATCACGAGCCAATCGCCCTCGAGAAGGTGCTCGATCATCTACATCAACCCTACGGAAGAAGCGTGTCGGTAGCCTCGGCCGACGATGGCGATCATCTCACGAGGGTTTCGAGGGCGGCGGCCTGAGGTCGACCCGAGCCGCCTTCCCCCTGGCCAATACGTTGCCCATGACTTCCCCGTCCTGTCCGCGGGCCCCACACCGCGGATCGCGCTGGACAATTGGACGTTCGAGATCAACGGTCTCCTCGATGAACCGAGGTCCTGGACTTGGGAAGAGTTCAACGCCCTGCCTTCGGAGACGGTGACCCTCGACATCCACTGTGTCACCAAGTGGTCGAAGTTGGATACCACCTGGACAGGCGTGTCCGTCGACACCCTGCTCGATGGTGTCGATACCAAGGCGACCCACATCATGGCCTTCAGCTACGGCGGATACACGACCAACCTCCCATTGGCAGACGTGAAAGGGGGACGTGCCTGGGTTGCAACCGGCTACGACGATGAGCCGCTCCACCCCGAGCATGGCGGGCCGGCGCGTCTTCTCGTACCCCATCTCTACTTCTGGAAAAGCGCCAAGTGGGTGCGGGGAATCGAGTTGCTGGCGCATGACCAGCGAGGGTTCTGGGAGAGAAACGGCTACCACGACTACGGGGATCCGTGGCGGGAGCAGCGGTACTGGGGCGATTGAGCCAGGCTCCCACGACATCGGTGCATATGGACTGGCTGGCGGCCAAGGTCGTCGCCAAACGCGACGAGACCCCGCGGGTGCGCAGCATCGTCTTCGAATGTCCGATGTGGAAAGGTCACATGGCTGGCCAGCATGTCGACATCAGGCTCACTGCCGAAGACGGCTATCAAGCGCAGCGGAGTTATTCGATCGCCTCGGCGCCTGAGGACGACCATCTCGTGCTGACCATCGAGCGGCTGCAAGACGGGGAGGTTTCGCCCTATCTGTACGACGAGCTGGCACAAGGCGACGAGCTCGAGATGAGAGGCCCGATCGGTCGCCACTTCGCCTGGACGCCCGAGATGGGCGGTCCGCTGTTGATGATCGCCGGCGGGTCCGGCGTCGTCCCCTTTCGAGCCATGCTCCGCCATCGGGAGGCGCATGACGTGGCGACGCCGGCCAGATTGGTCTACTCCGCCCGGACGGTCGAGGACGTGATCTATCGCGAAGAGCTGCACCGAATCGAAGACACCAAAGGAGCCGACGTCATACTGGTGCTGACGCGGGCTCAGCCCGCGGGTTGGAGCGGGTTCGACCGTCGCATCGACGCCGAGATCCTCGCCAAGGCGACGTGGGCGCCGGCGGAGAAGCCGAAGACCTATGTGTGCGGGCCAACCGGCTTCGTCGAGACCGTGGCCAATTTCCTCGTCGACCTCGGCCATGAACCGGAGTCGATCAGGACCGAGCGGTTCAGTCCCACCGGCTGATGCGAACAAATCCACACGGGAATTAGGCGCCCGCCTTCGAACTTGAACCAAGCAGTGCCTGGAGAAGAGTCTTTGGACGAAGGAACCACCACCGCAAACCCGATGACCCATCGTCAGATCCTGCTGGTCCTCAGCGGGCTGATGCTGGGTCTCTTTCTCGCGGCTCTCGACCAGACGATCGTCGCCACCGCCCTCCCCACCATCGCCGGAGAGCTTGGTGGTCTGGAGCACCTCTCCTGGGTGGTCACGGCCTATCTCCTCACGTCCACCGCCTCGGCTCCCCTCTACGGGAAGGTGTCGGACATGTACGGGCGGAAGATCGTCTTCCAGTTCGCCATCGTCTCCTTCCTGATCGGATCGGTCCTGGCCGGGATGTCCCAATCGATGACCCAGCTCATCGCTTTTCGGGCCATCCAAGGGCTGGGGGCGGGGGGCTTGATCGTGATGACGTTCACGATCGTGGGGGACATCGTCTCGCCCCGAGAGCGGGGGCGGTACCAGGGGTACATCGGAGCAGTCTTCGCCCTGGCATCGATTGCCGGCCCGTTGCTGGGCGGCTTCTTCGTCGACAACTTCTCGTGGCGATGGGTGTTCTACATCAACCTGCCCATCGGCCTGGCCGCTCTCTTCGTCACCGCGACCGTTCTCAATCTTCCCTTCCGCCGGGTCGATCATCCAGTCGACTATCTGGGAGCCGGCCTCCTCGTCGGTGGAGTCACCTCACTACTCCTGGTCATGGTGTGGGGAGGCTCGGAGTATCCCTGGGACTCGCCGATGATCATCGGGTTGTCGGTCGTCGCGGTGGTGCTGCTCGGCCTCTTCCTCCTCCAGGAGCGGCGCGCGGCAGAGCCGATCCTCCCCCTTCGGCTGTTCCGGGACCGCACCTTTGCCATCACCTCGGGCGCCGGGTTCATCGTCGGCCTGGGCATGTTCGGCGGCATCATTTTCCTGCCCCTTTTCCTCCAGGTGGTGATGGGAGCGACGCCGACCAACTCCGGGTTGTTGCTCATTCCGTTGATGGGTGGTGTGGTGACCTCATCCATCGTCTCGGGCCGGCTGATCACCCGCACCGGTCGTTACAAGATCTTCCCGATCGTCGGCACATCCCTCATGGCAATCGGTCTATGGCTGTTCTCCACCATGAGTACCAACACCTCACTTCTGATGGCCTCGCTCTTCATGCTGATCTTCGGCACGGGGATCGGCCTGGTCCTGCAAGTGCTGGTGATCGCGGTTCAGAATGCAGTGGATGCGCGCGACCTCGGGGTGGCGACCTCGTCGGCCACTTTCTTCCGGTCGTTGGGAGGGTCCTTCGGAACCGCCCTCTTCGGGGCGGTGCTCACCAGCCAGCTCGCCATTCGACTGGCCAGCCTCCTGCCTGAGGGAGCGGAAATGGGGGAGCTGACCGGAAGCCCCGATCTGATTGCCCAGCTGCCGGCTGGGACCAGAGATGCGGTGATGAATGCCTTCTCGGGAGCGATAACCACGTCGTTCGCCATTGCCGTCCCCTTTGCCCTGGCCGCGCTCCTCCTGGTCGTGTTCCTTCCCGAACTGCCTCTGCGTGATACCGCTCACGTGGGTGCCGGTGAGCCCGACACGCCGGTCGCGCCCGGCGCCATTGGGCATTGACGAGGCTCACGTCCTCCAGGCTCAGTTGTCGTTCCAGTCGAAAACTGGCTCGGGCGGAGCCACATGCGCCGGTCCCTGGAGCAGATCGAGACCGTTGACATCCTCCACGAACTCCAGCCACCACCGGTCGTAGACCGAGTTCGGATCCCATTCACGAAGCCGCATCCGGCTCAGCCCGGCCGCAGAGATGTCGTACACGCTCACCCCGAGGTCGGTCTCACGGACATGGTTGATCCAATAAGCGTGGCCCTTCACATCGAATCGGCGGTTCAGGTCCTGGTACTCCTCGAGGTGAGGCCTCAACTCGGTGGCGAGATCGCGGTATCGATCCGTCTTGCCCGGTCGCAGGGGAACTGCGCTGGCGAACAGCATGCTGTGTCCTTTCGTCGGAGACGAATGTTGCCACTGCAGGCGTTCCACGTTGTTACTGAATCCTGGAGGTCTCGGGACCGATATACGGTCCATGCCCGTGCGAATCCTGTCTTTGGCGCGTCTGACTGCATTGCTGGCCGTCGTCCTCGTCGCATCCTGCTCCGGTGCCTCGTCGGAGACGACGCTGGGCACTTCGACCACGATCGCAGCACCGGCCTCGTCCTCCTCGACCAGTCCCGCGTCGACGACGAGCACTACGACACTTCCCGAGACGACAACGACAAGGGCATCTGCGACGACAACCGTCGCCGCCATCCCCACCACCACTGCCGCTGTCATCCCTCCGCCGGTGGGGGATGCCCTCTACTCCCCACCCGCCGCCGGCCCGTCGGGTGATCCCTCCGCGGCGATGCCGCCCGGCGCCGAGGTCGTGACAGTGGTTTCGATAACGGATGGCGACACTCTCGACGTTCGCGCCGAAGACGGGTCGGTCTTCGAAGTCAGGATCATCGGGACCAACTCACCCGAGTCCGGCGAGTGCTTCGCCGACGAGGCAACACGGGTCTTGGCCGCGCTGGCCGCGCCGGGCTCCAGGATCGGCATGACCAGCGATGTCTCCGACATCGACCAGTTCGATCGACTGCTGCGCTACTTGTGGGTCGGGGCCATGTCGATCAACGAGGAGACAGTTCGCCGCGGTGCCGCCATATCGAGGAGCTATCCCCCCGACACGGCGATGACCGAACGGTTCGACAGCGCACAGGCCGCGGCGAAGGAGGCAGGGCTCGGCCTGTGGTCGCCCACCGCCTGCGGGCCACGCGCCGAAGCCACCCTGGGCATCGTCGAGGTGGTGTCGGATGCGCCCGGGAACGACAACGAGAATCTCAACGGGGAATGGATCGCGATCCGGAACGAGGGAGGAACCCCGGTCGACCTCACCGGATGGGGCATCAAGGACGAGTCGGCCAGCCACCGGTACGAGTTTCCGGCGTTGTTCACCCTGTTCCCCGCCGAGACGGTCACGGTGAAGACCGGCTGCGGCACCGACTTCGGCACCGACCTGTACTGGTGCAACCAGGGATCAGCGGTGTGGAACAACGGCGGCGACACGGCGTTTCTCCTCGATCCCAACGGCAACACCCACGTCGCCTACTCATACTCTGGGTGATCGCCGCAGGCGGCTACCCATATCCGGCTCCACCCAGTTGGCCGATGACCAAACTGGTGTGAATGCAGGAGACGGCCACCACCCGTAAGCGTCTCACCGCTGTCTTGTTCGGCGGTGTCGCACTCGGCTCGACCGCGTACATCGCGGCCGTGACCATCTCCACGCTGGCCGTTGACGAGATCACTGGTTCGGCCGCATTGGCCGGTGTGCCCGGGGCAACCGCCACCCTTGGGACGGCGGTAGGCACGAGCCTTTTGAGCCGGAATGTGGCACGCCGTGGCCGTCGCCCCGGATTGGCGACTGGCTATGCGGTGGCGGTGATTGGGAGCGTTATGGGGATTCTCGGTGTGACCGGCGACTCCTTACCCCTGTTGCTGCTCGGCATGGCGCTGCTCGGTATGGGCAATGCATCGGGCCACCTCGCCCGATACACCGCGGCGGAGATGTTCCCCAAGGAGCGCCGGGGGCGGGCTCTGGGCACCATCGTGTGGGCGGCGACGATCGGATCGGTGCTAGGCCCGGCACTGCTTCAACCCTCAGGAGGTATCGCCATCGACCTGGGTCGGTCCGAGCTCGTGGGTGGGTTTCTGGTCAGCGTCGTCTTCATGGGGATCGCCCTGACGCTCTATCTGGTTGGCCTTCGCCCCGATCCGGCCTCGCTCGCTCTCGATCAACCCGAGCGGACAGGGTCGTCGGTTGTTGGCTTGGGCCCATCGTTTCGCCTCCCGCTGGTTCGCGTCGCCTTGATCGCCATGATCGCCGGCCAGGTGGTGATGGTGATGATCATGACCTCGACGCCCCTTCACATTCACCACCACGGCTCCGACCTGGGCATCGTCGGTTTGGTGATGAGCGCCCACACGCTCGGGATGTTCGCTCTGTCCCCACTGACCGGCCGGCTCACCGATCGGTGGGGCGGGTATCGGGTGATCCTGGGTGGGATGGCCCTCCTCGGGATCTCGGCATTGGCGGCGGCTTATGGCCCCAACGAGTCCACGGCTGTGTTGGTCGTGGTCCTCTTCGCACTGGGCTACGGCTGGAACCTTGCGTTCGTCGCTGGTAGCTCGATGCTGACCGTGGGCGTTGGCGTGGAGGTTCGCAGCCGCCTCCAGGGCAGGGTGGACTCGATCACCTGGACCTCCGCAGCTCTCGCCAGCATTTCCTCTGGCGTGATCTATCAGGCCAGCAACTACCGGATGATCTCGCTGATCGGGTTGTTCTTGCTGGCCGTCCCGGTCGTCGTTGTCCTCCGACACCGCAATGTACCTCTGGCCGTCGGAGCCTGAGAGTGCTCAGACCTCCGTTCGCAACGGCCGCGGGGAATCGGCGCTCGGGTCGAATAGAACCTTGATCTGGGGTGACTCCCCCTTGGCCATCGGTATCAGCCCCACGTCGACGACCTGATCGAGGGGGTAGACCGTGGGCGCGATCGCGGCCCAAGCACCCGGGTCTGCCGCGATGAGGTCTGCGGCCGCCGGGAAGTCCCCGGCGAAGATATGGGCCTGGGTGCCGATGATCTCCAGCTCATCGAGGGCGACCTCCCTGAAGTCGACGGCCACCGGCTCTGGTTGGTGACCGACGACTACGACACGGCCCCCATCGGCCACCAGGCGAAGTGCACGGAGCAACGAGTCGGGACGACCGGTGCATTCGAAGACAACAGTCGGTTTCTCCTCGCCCAGGTCCCCTTCGGGTTCCGGGACCGAGAGATCGCTGGTGGAGGTCGCTCCGAGACGGGATGCGATGGCCAGTCTCTCGGGGTCGAGGTCGACTGCCGTCACCGTCGCGCCCGATGCTGCGGCTGCGTGGACGATGAAGCTGCCGATGCCACCGGCCCCCAGCACCGTCACCAGATCGCCGTTTTCCACCCGACCGCGGCGAATGGCGTGTATCCCGATCGACATCGGCTGGGCCAGGGCGGCGAGATCGGGAGTGATAGCGGACCCCGCCAGAGTGAAGCTGCACGAGGCAGGTAGCACAGCGGTCTCTGCCAGACCTCCATTGGAGTGGAGCCCGACGGTCCAGTACGAGCGGCAGAGATTGGTTTGACCGCCGACACAGGACGGGCAGACACCGCAGGCCACGCCGGCGCCGACTCCCACCAGGTCCCCCTCGTTGAAACCGGTGACTCCTTCGCCAACTCCGGTGACCCATCCCGAGAACTCGTGACCCGGGACGGTCGGGCCCGAATGCCCGCTGTGGGGATGAGCAGCATCGACGGGAAAGAACCGTGGGCCGTGGACGAACTCGCCGACGTCGGTGCCACAGATGCCGACGGTGGCGACCCGTACCTGTATCTCGCCCGGTCCCGGATCCGGAACCGGTAGCTCCTCGAGCCGGACATCCCCCGGTCCGTGATATCTGATTGCTCTCACACCCGCCTTTCGACTCCAGGATCGTGGTGCATACTGTGCCGCATGTCCACCTCACCTCCAGCCAGCGTCGGTTTCGTGGGTTTGGGTCGAATGGGCTCACGGATGGCAGCCAATGTCGCCAAGGCCGGGCATGAGGTCACGGTGTGGAATCGCACTGCCTCTGTGGCAGAGGAATGGGTGGCGGAGAACGGCGGTGTAGTCGCCGGGGCTATCACCGACCTGGCCGGGAGTGAGTTCGTCATCACGATGCTCGCCGACGGCGATGCCCTCGAAGAGGTGTATGCGGAGCTCGCCGGGAGTCTCGGTCCCCAAACAGTGGCCATCGACATGGGTACGTCGGGTCCGGCGAGCTTTGAGAAGACCCGGGCGTTGGTCGAGGCCAGGGGAGCGACCATGGTCGATGCCCCGGTCTCGGGAGCGACCGCCGCCGCCGAGGCGGCGTCGCTGTTGGTGATGGTGGGTGCCGCCGACGAGGTCTACGAACGCGTCGAGCCGATCCTCCGGGTGGTGGGCAATCCCGTACAGGTCGGGCCCACAGGATCCGCCGCCGTGCTCAAGCTGGCGGTCAACTCCGTGCTCTACGGGCTGAACCAGGCAGTCGCCGAGGCGGTGGCTCTGGCCGAGAAGTCAGGGGTGGAGCCGGAGACCACTATCGACATCCTGGCCAAGGGTGCGGCCGGGGCGCCGATGCTCACCTATCGCCGCGAGCAGTATCTCCATCCCGACCGGGCTCCGATCACCTTCACCATCGATCTGGCTCGCAAGGACCTGACCCTCGCCCTTGAACAGGCCCGGAGGACAGGGGCCCCGACCGGTCAGCTGGAACGAACGATGGAGCTGATGGAGGCCCTGATCGCACAGGGTCACGGCTCCCAGGACATGGGGTACGTGGTCGAGGCCAGCCGCCGAGCCTGAGCTCAGTTCCTCTCTTCCAACCCTTTGACGACCTCGGACTTGACTGTTTTCCCCATCGGATTCCGGGGCAGCGAATCGGCGAAGTGGAATTCCTTGGGCACCTTGTGCGGGGCAAGCCGGCCCTTCAGCCATTGCTTGAGCTCCGCTCCGTCCACCGAGCCAGATGCAACCAGCACCGCTACAACCCGCTGCCCCCACTCGGGGTCCTCGATCCCGACCACTGCCGCCTCGTTGATCGCCTCGTGGCCGAGAAGGACATCCTCGATCTCGAGGGCCGACACCTTCTCGCCACCGGTCTTGAGGATGTCGATCGAGGATCGGCCCAGGATCCGGTATCGGCCCTCCTCGGCGACTGCGGTGTCGCCGGTGCGGAACCAGCCATCGGAGGTGAAGGCGGTGTTGGTGTCCTCGGGTCGGTCCCAATACTCGAGGAAGACGGTGGGTCCCCTCACCTGGATCTCGCCGGTCTCATCGCCGGAGACTTCGGACCCGTCGTCACCGACTGAGGCGAACCTCGACACCCGGCAGTGGCATGCCCACCGAGCCGGGGATCCGTTCCCCTCGGTAGGGGTTGGACAGACCCATCCCGATCTCGGTCATCCCGTATCTCTCCAGAAGGGTGTGACCGGACAGCTCACGCCATCGCTCCAGGACCGGGACGGGCAAGGCCGCCGAGCCCGACACCATGAGCCGCAAACGGCCGACTCCGTCCCGGAAAGCCGAGTTCACCTCATCGGACGCCTGGTCGAGGTGGGCGATGAGCCGGTGATAGATGGTGGGGACCGCCATGTACAGGGTGAGGTCGCCGGCGGTGAGGCGGTCGACGACCTGCGTCGGCATCGAAGGACGGGAGCATGTCGCACCGGGCGCCGCTCCACAGTGCGCAGCCGATGATGTTGACGATGCCGTGGATGTGGTGAAGGGGGAGGGTGAGGAGGATGCGGTCGTCCTGATCCCACTCCCAGGCTTCCACCAAAGACCTGATCTGTGCCTCGATATTGGCATGGGTGGTGACCACACCCTTCGGCTGACCCGTCGTCCCGCTGGTGAACAGGATCATGGCTCGTCGGTCCGGCTCGATTCGTGGCAGCGGCACCGGCCCCTCGCCCATGTCGTCGACGAGGAGGAATCGAATACCTCTCACCTCGGAGATGGGGCGGAGCAGATCGGCGTATCCCGACGAGGCGATGGCGATGGTCGGAGTCGTCGTGTCGAGCACGTACTCCAGCTCGGGTGAGGGGTGGGTGAGACAGAGTGGAACGGCCACGCCGCCGGCGCGCCAGATCCCCCACTGGACCTGGACGTAGTCGAACGATGGCTCAACCATGAAGACGATCCGTGCTTCGTCGAGGTCTGTCTTGTTATCGAGCAGACGGGCCGCCTCTCGCTCCGACGCCGCAAGCAGGTCCGAGTAGGTGTGAGTCCCGGCTTGATCGGAGATGGCAACCCGGTCCGGCCATGCCCGCGCTCGATCGATCAAGGAGATGGAGTCACTCATCCGGTGCGATCTCGCCCCTGGCACCGAGGAGATCTTCGTAGAAGCCGAGAGCCCGGGCCAGGTCCGGAGTGCTCAGAATGGGAAACGCCGACTCGATCATTGCTCCAGAGGGGCGAACAGGTCGATGGCGTTGCCGTCGTGGTCGTGCACCGTGGCATAGCGCTGCCCCCAAGGTGCGTCGAACGGAGGCAGATGACCATGGCCGCCGGCTGCGACCAGATCCTCGTAGAGCCCATCCACCGCGGCCGTGGTGTCGCAGAGAAAGGCGAGAGCCGTGCGCGGGCCACCTCCCGTGGGCGCCTGCCAGTCAGAGAACGACATCACGCTGGCCTCGCTGTCCAGCATGACCCGCAGACCGCCCGGTCCCTCCGCCTCGGCGTGGACCTCGTCGCCCTCGAACTCGAGGCCGACCAACCGGTAGAAATCGATGGCTCGGGCCATGTCGGAGACGATGACACCGATTGCGTCGAGTTTGGACATCAGGCTTGCCCGTCCTTCCATGCTTGCACCTGGCGCATTACCGCGGCCGAGTCGAACCAGGTGTTCTCGTAGGCGATCAGCCCGTCGCGCAGCTGGAAGAGATGAAGGATGCGGATCTCGACTGGAGCACCGCCGCCGGCGATCCCGGCCCATTCGCCTTCGACATGACCGGTGACGTCCGACACGTCGACTACCCAACTCCCGTCATCGGAGGAGAAACGTCGGGTGGAAACGAAGTTCACGTCGGGGATGGCGGCGATGATGTCCGAATAGACCGCCCCGACCGCCTCCTTCCCGTGCACCGGGCTCAGGGGGTGGGTGACGTCGTCCCACACGATGTCGTCGGTATACGTGGCCAGGGTGGCAGCCACGTCATGGGCGTTCTCGGCGGCGAAATGCTGATCGACTATGTCCATGCCGCGAACCTAATCCAGGGCCGAGGCGAGATGGCTCAGCTTGTCGGGGTTGACCACTGCTCGCACTGCCTGCACCTTGCCCATGGCGACATCGAGAGACACCACCGCCACGATGGCTCCGTCGCCGCTTTGGACGACTGCTCCCGGCTGGCCGTTGACGTCGACGAGGGTCAGGACCCAGCCCTCGCGATCGGCACGCGGGCTGAAGGAGGCGAGGAACCGGGCTGTCTCGGACATGCCGCGGAGGGGCTCCCGTCGAGCCGGCGCCTTGCCACCACCGTCGCCATAGAGAACAACGTCCTGCGCGAGCATGTCGGCCAGGCCCTCGGTGTCTCCATTCTCGACAGCGGCGAAGAACTTCTCGGCGAGCGCCCATCGTTTCTCGACTGACGTCTCGAATCGGGGCTTGCCCTCCTGGACCTTCTCCCGGGCCCGCACCGCCAGTTGCCTGCAAGCAACCTCGGACCTGTCGATGAGCTCGGCGACTTCGTCGAATCCAAACCCGAACACATCGCGCAGCAGGAGCACCGCTCGCTCCGGGGGAGTGAGCCTCTCGAGGAGGACCAGGAAGGCCATGGAGAGGCTGTCGGACAGCTCCGCCTGTTGCTCCGGGTCGGCGGACCGGTCGGTGACTATCGGCTCGGGCAGCCACTCGCCCACATATTGCTCACGACGCACGCGGGCCGAACGCAGGTAGTCGATGGCGAGCCGGGAAACGACCGCGCATGCATATGCCCGTCGCGACTCGATCTCGGTCCCCTCGTTCTCGGCCGTGTGCACCCGCACATAAGTTTCCTGGACCAGGTCCTCGGACTCGCTGACGCTCCCCGTCATCCGGTACGCGATCGAGAAAAGGAGCGGGCGAAGCGAAGCGTCGGTTTCGCCTGATTCGGAATCCGCAGTCGTGGTCATGTCCCTGAGACGAGTTTGACCCTTCGATTGTGACAGCCACGGGCTGTTGTCACAGGAACCGCCTCTATCTCGTCATGGGTAGGAAGACGAAAGGAGACGAAATGAGAGTCTTCGTAGCCGGCGCCACCGGAGCCATCGGGCGACGTCTGGTGCCGTTGCTGATCGATGCCGGTCACGAGGTGATTGGCACGACCAGGACCCCTTCCAAGACCGACGGTCTGCGTCTTGATGGCGCCACACCGGTGGTGCTCGACGGCAGGGACGGTGCGGCGGTGCGACGGGCGGTCCTTGACGCCGAGCCGGATGTCGTTGTCCACCAGATGACCGCCTTGTCGGGCGATCTCGACTTCCGCCGGTTCGCCGAGACCTTCGCCGAGACCAACCGGCTCCGCACCGAGACCACCGATCGCCTTGTCGAGGCCGCGGTCGAGGCCGGAGCTCGACGCTTCATCGCCCAGAGCTTCGCCGGTTGGCCCAACGAGCAGAGCGGAGGACCGGTGAAGACCGAAGAGGACCCACTCAACACCGACCCTCCGAAGCAGGTGCGCGAGACGCTCGGGGCCATTCTCCACTTGGAGTCCGTGACAACCGGCACGCCCGGGATCGAGGGCCTAGCCCTGCGCTACGGCGGCTTCTATGGCCCGGGCAACGCCCTCGGCAAGGGAGGGGCGATGCTGGAGGCGGTGGCGAAAGGGCAGATGCCGGTCGTCGGCGGCGGATCCGGGATCTGGTCATTCCTCCACATCGATGACGCAGCAAAAGCGACTGCCCTCGCGGTCGACCGCGGCGCCCCCGGGATCTACAACATCGTCGACGACGAGCCATCGTCGGTCTCCGAATGGTTGCCATATCTGGCCGATGTCCTCGGGGCCAGGCCCCCGCGCCGGATCCCGGCCTGGCTGGCTCGGCTCATCGTGGGTGAGGCTGCGGTGACGATGATGACCAAGGTCCGCGGCTCCTCCAACGACAAGGCGAAACGAGAACTGGGTTGGAAGCTGGAGTACCCGACCTGGCGGGTGGGATTCAGGGACGGGCTTTGAGCCGCGAGAATGAGGCTCGATGGATGACCCGAATCACTACCGCTTCGTCAATGTCTGGCATCTGAAATACCGGCCCGAGGATGTGTACCGCGTGCTCGAGGACATCGGCGGGTACCCGAAATGGTGGCCGGAGGTGCGACGGGTCGATCGGATCGACGAGAGCACGGTGCGGATCGTGGCCCGGTCTGTGCTCCCCGACAGCCTCGCGTTTCAGGCGACCGACTCCCGCCAGGACGAACAGGCCGGTGTCCTCGAGGTCGCCATGCGTGGTGACCTGGAAGGCTTCTCGCGCTGGACAATCGAACCCGAGCGCGCCGGGACTCTCGCGACCTTCGAGGAAAAGGTCATCGTCAGAAAGGAGTCCCTTCGACGCATCGCGGTGGTGGCCCGACCGTTCTTCCGGTGGAATCACGCCGTGATGATGCGCCACGGGCGACGAGGAATCGGCGTTTACCTGGCCGGGTATCGAGCCGGCGCCGAGCAGACCGACGAGCACCGGGATGAATCGTCGCGCAGGACGGATAGCTCGATCTGGCGGATGGGGTTGAGAGAAGGACTCTGATCAGGGGCTTGGCTGCCTACGGCCAGGCGGACGTGGGCCAGGGCGGCGTTTCACGTCGTCGGGTGCATCGTTGACTGCGGTGATCGTGATGGAGACAGTCGCGGTGTCAGTTGCCCGACCGTCGTCGGCCCGGTAGGTGAACCGGTCGGCGCCGTTGAAGTTCGTGGCTGGTGTATAGGTCACCTCGGCGGTGCAGGTGTTGGCCACTGTGGTGCAGTCGACCGGGCCGATGGCCGACAGCGTCCCGTCGACCGGGCCGCTGGTGATGGTGAAGGTGGCGTCGTCGTCGTTGGCGTCCGTGGCGCTCAGGGTGACGACCTCGGGAGTGTCCTCGTTGGTGGTGGGCGCGAGATCAGCGGCGACCGGCGGCTGGTTGAACTCGATCGTGACGGTCGCGTTGGTGTTCAGCGGGGGCGAGCCGAGGTCGTCGATGCCCAGGTGCAAGGTGTCGGTGAGGCCGAGGAACCCGGCATCGTTGAGATAGGTGAGGCCGTTCGGGTCGGCCACGGCGGCGTTTATCTCGGCCGCAGTCGCGTTGACGACCACCGTGGCGGTCCCGTTTCCGGTGAGACCGGTGAACGGCCCGGTCACGGCCGGATCGAAGGTGAGCGTGCCGTTGTCGACAGCGAGGGTGAGCTGGATGTCGCCCGCGTCTGGGTCGGCGACCGAGATCCCCGCCACCATCAAGGGCACGGCGTATCGGGCCGTGATCGTCGTCGGGGCGATGATCGTCGGCGCCTCGTTCACGTTGGCGACGTTCACCGTGATGGCGGCCGTGCCAGTCAGCGGCGGGGTCCCGTCGTCGGTGACCGCGACCGTGAGTGAGTAGGAGGGCGTCGTCTCGAAATCGACGACGATGGCGGTTGCGATCGCCCCGGTGGACGGATCGATGGCGAACGCTCCGCCGGTGTTGCCGTCGGTGATTGCGAAGGTGTGGGTCTGACCTGGATCGGGGTCGGTGACGATCGGCGTGCCGACCACCGTGCCCGGCCCCGAGTTGTCGGCGATCGTGAAGGTGGCGGCATCGATGACGGGTGGCTCGTTCAGATTCGTCACCGCAATGACCACGTCGATGGTGGCGGACTGGTTTGGTGTTCCGTCGTCGGTGGCTTGCACCGTCAGCGTGAACGACGGGTTGGTCTCGAAGTCGACGGCGGCGGAGGCGGCGACCGTGATCTCTCCACTCGACGGGATCAATTGCGAACGCCCCCCCGGTGTTGCCAGCCATGATCGAGTAGGTGACGGTGTTGCCCTCGACATCGGCCGAGGTGACCGTGGTTACCACTGTCCCGGTGGCGGCGTTCTCGTCGATGGTGCCGCCGGCCGGGTCGAGGACCGGGGCGTCGTTGACCCCGCTGACTGTGATAGTCAACGACCCGGTGTCTACAGCCCCTTGAGAGTCGGTGACTGTGTAGTCGAAGGTGTCCTCGGCGGCGTCGTCCCCGTCGAGGGCCTCGAACGCTCCGATGCCGCTCGGGTCGTACGTGTAGGCACCGTCGGCGTCGAGGGTGAACGGCGTGCCGCTAGAGAGTGTCCCGCTGAACGCCGTGGCGGCCAGAGTGTCTCCGGCATCGGCATCTGTGTCATTGGACAGGACTCCCGATACGGCGGGGACGACCAAGGGCGTGCCTTCGAGGGTCGACCCCACGTCGTCGACGGCTACGGGTGCGTCATTGACCCCGGTGATGGTGATCGTGACCAGACCGGTGTCGGTCCCACCTTGACCGTCGGACAGCGTGTAGCTGAACGACGACACCCGCTCAGTCCCGACCTGCAGGTCCTGGAAGGACGGGCTGGGTGTGAAATCGACGGTGTCATTCGCGTTCAGGATCACCGTCCCGCCGTTGCTCGTCGGGCCCACGGCGACGACATCCAACGTGTCGCCATCCGCGTCGGCGTCACCGGGGAGGACGGCGAGATCATCGAGCGCGGTGTCCTCGTCGGTCGAGGCCGTGTCGTCATCGGCTTCGGGTGCCCCGTTGACACAGGTGATGGCGAGGGTGACGTGCCCGACGTCCGGTTCGGCGCCATCGGACACGCTGTAATCGAAGCCCCCGGCGTCGGCGCCGCACACACTCGGATCCGGATCGAATGTGATCTGCCCGCCGGCCAAGCCGACCGTACCGCCGGCGGAGCCCGAGACGGCGACCACGATCAAGTTGTCGCCATCGGCATCGGTGTCGTTCGCGGCCGGGCTACCCGCCCCCGAAGCCGGCAGGATCAGGACCGCGTCCTCCACCGTGGTGGCGCTGTCATCGACGGCAACCGGGTTGTCGTCCGCCGCCGCGATCGTGATCGACACCGTCGCTGCAGCCGACGTTTGTCCGTCCGAGGTCGCGGTGAAGCTGAAGCTGTCCACTCCAAAGGCGTTGGGGTTCGGGGTGTAGGTGAGGTTCGGAGCCGTGCCCGAGAGCACCCCGTTCGTCGGCGACGAACCGGTCTGGAAGGTGAGCGCCGTCCCCTGCGGATCACTACCGGTCAGCGCTATCGCCACACCGGGTCCGTCTTCCAGCGCAGCCACGTTTTGGGTGTTGGCCACCGGCGGCTGGTTCGTCGGCAATGCTGGAAGCGTCGCTGTGGTCCCCCCGCCCCCGTCACCGCCCCCACTCCCTGCGTTCGAGGATCCCCCTGAGGAATCCGACGCCGTTGTGGAGGTCGTCGCCGAGATGGTGGTCGAGGTCGTCGAGGTACTGGTCGATGAGGTCGACTCCAGAGTTGTCTCGACGACGTCCGAGCTGACCGTGGTGGACGTCGCACCCGCTTCCGGCGATGTCGAATCCGAATCCAACGCTTGAAAGAGGGCGAAGCTGAGGAAGATCAAGCCGATTGCGATGCCAATGCCGGCGAGCAGATTGTTGAGGGTCACGAGTGCCAATCCATCGGCACCACCCCGCATGACTGGACGCGTTCGCTATGCCGCGCGAGTCGTCCCCGTAGGAGGGGATCGAACAAGACCTACTCTACGCCACCGGGCGCGGACTCAAACAAGGCAACCCGGCGCCGCGTTGTCGGCCAGGATCAGCCCTTCTTCTTCTTCTTCTTGCCCTTCTTCCTGCTCTTCTTCTTTTTGCTGGACTTCTTGTTCTTCGACTTCTTCTTGTCCTGCTGCTGCTTCTCTTGCTTCTTCTTGTCCTTCTTCGTGGCAGGAGCGGGTTCGGTCACAACAGGCGGTGTAGCCGGAACCGACACGCGAGCCGCGGCTTCGGCACTCATAAACCGCCCTGTCGCAGGGTCACGAAGTCTTGTCGACGCCACCGCTTCACCCACCTTCCTGGTTCAGCCACAAGCTACCCATCACTCTTGTCGCCGTCATCGAGACTTCAAGCCCACGATGTCGCGGGCGTGTTCGGCCTCGGCTTTGATCGACTCACTGTCGTCGTCCGACAGCTCGATCGATGACGCCGCGGTCAACGATTCGAGGGCAGCCGGCTGATCTCCGACCCTGGTGTAGAGCTCGGTCAGGTAGAGAAGAGCTCTGGCCCGTTCGATCGGTGGCGCGTCGGAGAATCGTTCCAGTCCGTTCGTGAGCAATCTGATCGCTTCCCCGTCATCGCCCTTGGCGTCCCCGAGCCTGGCCGCGTTCTCGACCACCCGAGCGAGACCGGTGGTGGTGTCTCGCGTCCCTTCTTCGTCACCGAGCTTCGACACCCGCAGCCAGTTCCCGCCCGGATCGACGACGCTGAATCCCCGCACTGTCCCGTGTCTCTTTCTCGGTCTGAGGATGCGAGGGATGCCCGATGAGGGGAGCTTTCCAAACCGTTCTCGCAACCCTGAAGCGAAGTCTTCATACAGTGTCTCCGGATCCGACACAGCGATGATGACGCTGCCATACGACGTCTCCGGATCGAAGTCGTCGAGCCCGAAGAGGTGTATCCGAATCTCGCCCAATTCGACAACGGCGTAAGGATTGGGGCGTTGCTGGCGGTAGGTCCGGTTGAATCCGAGCGCCTCGTAGAACGAGATGGAATCGTCCAAATCGGCGCAAGGAAGGATCGGGATTGTGATCGCCGAAGCCACGCCTAGAAGTCCTTGGCGGGGACGATCGTGAGCTCGGGCATGGTCGTACCTGCCATGCCCGCACGGTAATGCGCGCTACGCGACCCTCAGCTACAGCCGGTGGTGTCTCCGCAAGTGAGGCAGACGTAGCAACTCCCGTTGCGGATGGTCATGTGACCGCAGTTGGAGCACACCGGGGCGTCGCCCATGTTCTCCTTCAGCGCCGAGTCGACCATCGCCGCCGAGCCGGCGAGGACGGTCTCGGTGGTCGTGACTGCGGTTGCCCCCCTCCCGGCTTCGCCGGCACTCCCCCCTCCGGGGGGAGAAATTGGCCCATCGAGGAAGGCGACGGCGGCCTTCACCGCCTCGACGTCGTCCTCGGCTACCGCATCGGTGAGGTCGAGTTGGACCCCGGCCTCGACTGCCATCCCCGTCGGCGGCTCGGGAAGCTGCATGTCGCGGTCCGGCGGGACCTGGGCCAGCTCGTCCCGCTCCAGGTACTCGACACCGAGGGCCCGGAACACGTAGTCCACGATCGAGTTGGCCATCTTGATGTTGGGATGACCCTCGACCATGCCTCTCGGCTCGAATGTCTGGAAGGTGAAGGTGTCGACGAACTCCTCGAGCGGCACCCCGTACTGGAGACCCTTGGAGACGGCGATGGCGAAGCAGGACAGGATCCCCTTCAGGGTCGCCCCCTCCTTGGCCAGGTCGATGAAGATCTCGCCCAAGGTCCCGTCGTCGTACTCGCCGGTGCGGAGGAAGACCTTGTGCCCGCCGATCCTCGCCTCCTGGTTGTACCCGTTGCGACGGGACGGGAGCAGGAACCGGGGTGGCTTCATCCCCTGGTGGTAGGCCTGGGTCGGTGAGATCCCGGAGGGGAGGTTGCCCCAGTGGATCGCCTTCTCGGTTTCGACCGCAGCCGACAGCGCAGGTGACTCGTCCTCATTGTCCTCGCCCTCGTCGGAGGTCGAGTTGAGCGGCTGGGCCGCCTTGGACCCGTCCCGGTAGAGGGCCATCGCTTTGAGACCCCACTCCCAGGACATCCGGTAGGACTCCTCGATGTCCTCGACAGTGATCTCGTGGGGCATGTTGATCGTCTTGCTGATCGCCCCCGAGATGAACGGCTGGGCCGCAGCCATCATCTTGATGTGGCCGTAGTGGTGGATGAACCGCGTCGCCGTACTTCCCGTTCTTGTTGGCGGTGTCGAAGACGGCGAGATGCTCGTCGGCGATGTGTGGTGCGCCTTCGATGGTCTGGCGCCCACAGATGTGGTCATTCGCCTCGCCGATCTCAGCCGTGGTGAACCCCAGCGCCTTGAGCAGGTTGAACTCCCAACCGGTGTACTCGTCGATCCCGAAGCCGAGACGCTGCAGCGTGCTCTCACCGAAGGTGAAGACGTTGAAGGCATGCTTCAGCTCGAACACCGCAGGCAATGCCTTCTCCAGCTTGGCGAGGTCCTCGTCGTCGAAGCCCTTCTCGATGAGCGTCTCACGGTTGATGTGGGGCGTCCCGTCGATCGAGCTGGTGCCGACGATGTACTCGACGACATCTTTGATCTGGTCTTCTTCGTAACCGAGGTGTCGTAGCGACGGCGCCACCGACTGATTGGCGATCTTGAAGTATCCGCCACCGGCCAGCTTCTTGAACTTGACCAGGGCGAAGTCGGGCTCGACCCCGGTGGTGTCACAGTCCATCAAGAGGCCGATGGTCCCTGTGGGAGCGATCACGCTGGATTGCGCGTTGCGATAGCCGTGCTGCTCTCCCTGTTCCAGGGCCAGGTCCCACGACGTGCGGGCTGCGGCGAGGAAGTCGGGCGGGCACAGATCGGGATCGATCGCCATCACCTTGTGACTGACCCCTTCGTAGTCGCTTTCGCCATAGGCGGCGCGGCGATGGTTGCGGATCACCCGGAGCATCGCTTCCCGGTTCTCGGCGTAGCGAGGGAAGGGCCCGACCACACCGGAGATCTCTGCCGAGGTGGCATAGGAGGACCCGGTGAGGATGGCGGTCAGTGCCCCACTGATGGCGCGGCCCTCGTCGGAGTCGTAGGCGATGCCCTGACGCATCAGGAGCGATCCGAGGTTGGCGTATCCGAGGCCGAGGGTCCGGTAGTCGTAGGAGCCCTGTGCGATCTCAGGTGAGGGGAAATGGGCCATGGCCACCGAGACCTCCAGCACGATGGTCCACAGCCGGACGGCGTGTTGGTAAGCCTCGAGGTCGAAGACACCGGTCTCGTCGTCGTGGAACCTGACCAGGTTTATCGACGCCAGGTTGCATGCGGTGTCGTCGAGGAACATGTATTCACTACATGGGTTAGATCCGTTGATCCGGCCGCCGGCGGGAGACGTATGCCACTCGTTGACCGTGGTATCGAACTGGAGCCCGGGGTCGGCGCATGCCCAGGCCGCCTCGGCGATCTGGTCCCAGAGGTCGCGGGCCTTGAGGGTCTTCCGGACCGACCCATCGGTCCTGTTGATCAGGTCCCAGTCGCCATCGTCGATCACGGTCTGGATGAACTCGTTGCTGACCCGGACCGAGTTGTTCGAGTTCTGCCCGGACACGGTGGCGTAGGCGTCGCCGTTGAAGTCGGCAGGGAGCCCACCGTGGTTGATCAGCACGCGGGCCTTGTCCTCTTCGACCTTCTTCCAGTCGATGAACTTCTCGATGTCGGGATGGTCGACGTCGAGGATGACCATCTTTGCGGCGCGTCTCGTCGTTCCGCCCGACTTGATCGCACCGGCTGCCCGGTCGCCGATCTTGAGGAAGGACATGACGCCGGACGACTTGCCGCCTCCGGAGAGCCGCTCGTTCTCACCACGGATCTGGGAGAAGTTGGACCCGGCGCCCGATCCGAACTTGAAGATGCGTGCCTCACGGACCCAGAGGTCCATGATCCCACCCGGGTTCACCAGATCGTCTCTCACCCCCAAGATGAAACAAGCGTGGGGGGCGGGCCGGCTGTAGGAGTCGGGAGATGCCTTGAGCTCGCCGTCGGCACCGTCGACGTACCAGAAACCTTGGGCGGGGCCGGCCAGGCCGTAGGCCCAATTGAGACCGGTGTTGAACCACTGCGGGGAGTTGGGCGCCGCCATCTGGTTGGCCAGCATGTACTTGAGCTCGTCCTCGAAGGCGGCGGCATCATCGGTGGAGGCGAAGTAGCCCTCCTTCTCGCCCCAATGCCGCCAGGTGCCGGCGAGACGGCTGAACACCTGCTTGGCCGACCGCTCCGGTCCGAGCACCGGCTGGCCGCTGGCGTCGAAGACCTGGGTCCCGTCTTCGTCGAACTGGGGGACACCGGCCTTGCGGAAGTACTTGGACACCATGATGTCCGAGGCCACCTGACTCCAACCAGCCGGGATCTCCGCGTCGGTCATCTCGAACACTGTCGAGCCATCCGGGTTGGTGATCCGCGAGTCGCGTCTGGACCATTCGAGCTTGTCGTATGGGTCCTTGCCGGCCTCCGTGAAGCGACGGGTGATCCGCAGGCCTTTGCTCATGAAACGTGCCTCCTCGCACTGGGTGCGCCCCATCCAGTTTATGGGGCGATGTCCATTGCCAAAGTGTCGATTCTCAACTCAAACCACAAGATGTAGTGGTCTAAGGGGAAGTAACCACGACATCTTGTATGGACACCACTACTGTAATTACAACGGTGTCATGGGTCAAGTGTTTCGTTATCCACAGGCCCGAAACCTGCCGAGAGCGCGAAAATCGCCGCTCTGACCGAGGAAGTGAACGCCTCGGACCTGCGCTCGGGGAAGCCAGAGGGACCCTAGGTCGACGACTCGGCCGCCGGCCAGTCGCGACGCTTCAGAGTTTTCGCGACCCGATCACGTTTCGCCAATGGAGCCAAATCGCGGCGGCTATCAGCGGCACATGAATCAGCGGGAGGCTCCGCGCTAGCCACCCGGGGAGATAGATGTCGGTCACCGACCCATGCTCGGCGCCAAGCGACTCGGCCAGCCCGGTGAGCGGGCAACGCGCTCCATTGGCCAGGAACACGAGGGTCTCCGCTCCGACGATCGCTGCCGCCGCTCCCGCCCGACGATCTGACCTGCCCGCCACACCCGAGGCGAGCAGGTAGAACATCGCGGCCTCAACCAATGCCCAGATGACCGTGTGGATGCCTTTGACGACGGCGAGGACTCGATCGCTATCTGCCATGCCTCGATCGTCGACCGAGATATCCATCACCAGTAGGGGACTTGGTCCTCCCGTGACGGATATCGGTCACATGCCGGAGAGAAAGGTCCAGATCCGGGCAACCTACGGGCGGTCCCTGCCCAACGCTTCCCTTGCCACGATGTAGGCGGAGGATCAGACCCCGACCGGCGCGGCCTCGAGAACCAGAGCGGCGGCGTCGAATGGATTGAGTTGGCGGCCGTTGTGGCGGGCACCCTGGAGCACAGGGTCGTCGAGCGAGTCGGCCATGGCGGAGAGTGCGTCGAAGAGCCACATGATCAAGGGCCATGGATGGAGCCCGATCCGCTCCCTGACGTCCTCTGCCGCGCCGAGAGCGATCATGCCGAGCTCAGTCTGCCCCTCGGTGAATGAGAGCGAAGCCGCAGCCTCGAGGGCGTAACAGAGGCCCTCCCGATAGTTCATGTCCCGGAACACATCGAAAGAACGACGAAGGGCATCCCTCGCCTCGGAGAGACGGCCCGAGGAGATGTAGGTGAATCCGATCTGAGCCTCGGCCAACCCGATCAGGGCGCCGTTGCCGAGCTCGAAGCCCAAGCTCCGGGTCTCCAGTTGATATTTCTCGGCAGCCTCCACGTCGCCATTGGACGCGGCGATGATGCCGAGCGCGATCAATGCATAGCCCTCACCCCACCGATCGCCGAACCCGCGGAATCGGGCGAGCGACAGCTCCAACCTCTCGGTCACCCGGGCCGGATCCTCGCCGTTCACCGGCAGCAGGAGAGCCGATACGAAATCGGTCCAGTTGTGACAGTCGATGTCGCCGTTCGTCTCCAGGATTTGGACCGCCCTATCGATCGACTCCTTCGACTCCTCATACAGACCCATCTCGTATTGAATCCCTCCCCGGAGGAACCAGTAACGCCCGGCGAGGGTCTCGTCGAGGTCTTCTGGCGAGCCGACGGCAGCGAGATACCGGGCACCGTCCTTCAGATGATTCCCGACCCACAGGTAGACCCACATGCCGAATGACATCGTCACCAGGGAGGCGTCGTCCCCCTTCTTCATGAGCCATTCGGCGGCGACATCGATGTTGTTCCAATCGGCAGTGAAGCTCTCGACAACCGCCGCCTGCTTTGTGCCGCGTAGGTCTTCCAAGGAGCTATCGGCCACCTGCACGTAGTAGTGGGCGTGCCTGTCCTTCATCCATTCGTACTCGTCCGACTCATGGAGATGACGGAGCCCGAACTCCCTGATCGGGGCCAGCATCCTCAGTCGACCCTCGCCACCCTGGGCGGGGAGGACGAGGCTGTTCTCGACCAGCACCATCAACTGGTCGACGGCGTCTCCCTCCTCGACCGCCACTTCCTGGGCCGATTCGACCGTGAAGCCCCCCTGGAACACGCACAACCGGCAGAAGAGAATCTGTTCCTCCCGGTTGAGCAGCTGGTAGCTCCAGTCGATGGCTGCGTCGAGGGTTCGTTGGCGGCTTGGGACATCGGCTGCTCCGGAGCCGAGCGCGTCGAGCGACTTGGTCAGCCTCTCAGACAGCGCTCCCGGACTGAGCATCCGGAGCCGAGCGGCCGCCAATTCGATGGCCAGGGGCAGCCCGTCGACGATTCGAACGATCGAGGCAACCGGCGAAGCGTTCTCCTCGTCGATCGAGAATCCCGGCATCACCGCCAGGGCACGGTCGATGAACAGACGTACTGCATCGGACGCCGAAATCGAGTCGGGCCGGTCCGAGCCGGTGGGGGGCAGGCCGAGCGGTTCGAGCGTGTACTCGAATTCGCTCATGATCCGAAGGGGGACACGGCTGGTGGCGAGGACCTTGAGCCCGGGGCTCCTGCCCAGGAGGTCTGCGACCGCGGAGCCACCTTCGGCCACGTGCTCGAAGTTGTCAACGACGAGCAGCACCTGTTGGTCCTGAAACTCGCTCGACAGTGCATCCAGCGCGTCACCCTCGATCGGGATGCCGGCGGCGGTCCCGATGGCGAGCAACACCTGGCTCGAGTCCGTGATGGCGGCAAGGTTGACGAAGAAGACCCCATCGGGAAACCCGGGCGAGATGTCGTCGGCTACCGACAGGGCGAGTCGGGTCTTCCCGATCCCGCCCGGGCCAACAATGGTGACGAGTCGAACGTTGGGGCGCCCCAGCATGTCGGTCAACTCGGCCAGCTCCCGATCCCTGCCGACCAGTGTGTTCTGCGAGGAGGGGAGGCGAACCCTTGTGATGGATCGCGCTCGTGGTGACGGGAAGTCGGCTCGGAGACCCGGGGCACGCACCTGGAACAACTTCTCGGCGCGGGACAGGCCCTTGAGGGCAAAGGACCCCAGGTCCTTGATCTCCCATCCTGCATTGTCGGTCTGCCCCTCGACGAGCTCCCGGACCGGGGCGGACACGATGATCTGCCCTCCATGGGCAGAGGAGGCCACCCGAGAAGCCCTATGGACGTCGAGCCCCACGTATCCCCCGGACCCGATGCGGGCGGTGCCGGTATGGAGCCCCAGACGGGCAAGCACCGACGCCGACTCGGGCCAGTTGTGATCGCCAAGGGACTTCTGGATTTCGACAGTGGCACTCACCGCCTGAAAGGCGTCCTGGAAGACGGTGAATAGGCGCTCCCCTTCGAGATCGACCACGGTCCCCTCATGTCGAAGAGTGGCGTCCGCCACGATCTGGTGGTACCCGGAGAGGACTTCGGCGTACTGATCTCCGAGTTGCTCTACGAGGATGGTCGACCCGGCCAGGTCTCCGAACATGAAGGTGAGGGTCCCCCCAGGCAGCGAGTCGGTCGCGGGGTCGACCTCGGTGAACCTCTCGGACAGCAGGCCGGCCAAATCCTCGACCAGCATCTCGGCGAGCTCGCCGGGCGACTCGAACGTTCGGATTTTCGTTCGTCCTTCGGTGCGAACCCGATCGAGGAGATTGGTGAGGCCGTCCTCACGATCGGGAGCCGGCTCCTTGAGATAGATGAGGCCGGGGAGACCTGAGCTCGCCTCGTACTCCTGCTCCAGGTCCGACTCCCAGCCGAACGACTGCCAGTAGATGCCTACGAATATGTCGGCGTCTGCGATCGAGCGCTCGTCTTGCCCGTCGCGGGTGCCGAGATCGAGGCCGACAGGATCGAGTCGCAGGGTCCTGATCGCGGACTTGGCGGCCTCGCGCTCTGACTTGAGCTCGCCGAGGGTGGAAGATACAGAGACCCTCAACCTGGGCTCGTGATTGGTCGGCTCGAAACCGCTCCCCTCCCTGGACGTCTCCACGAACACAACGGTAGTGAGTTGGCCGGCGCTAACAGCCGTGAGTCAGCGGTCCAGATGTTCCCAAGCGTCTGTGATTGGGTGGGGGGAGATGTCCCAGCGAGGCAGGAAATACTGGACCAACGGGCCGATCGCCAGGGCGAAGACGATGGTCCCGATGCCGAAGGTGCCTCCGAGGATCCAGCCGAGGGTGAGGACGGTTATCTCGATGACGGCCCGGGTGAGCCTGATCGACGGTCCCTTGCGTGCGATCCCGGTCATCAGCCCATCACGCGGTCCCGGTCCGAGATTGGCTCCGATGTAGAGACCGGAGGCAATTCCGATGAGGACGACCCCGACGAGCATCATCGACCAGGCCACCACCGTGCTCTCGGCCGCCGGGATGACCACGCCGGTCAGGTCGATGATGACGCCGATGACGATTGCATTGAGCAACGTGCCCAGCCCATAGGGCTGGCGCAACGGCAGCCAGAGGAGGAGGACTGCTACCGAGACGATGATCGACCAAGCACCGACGGTGAGCCCGAAGCGCCGCGCCAGCCCCTGGTGGAGGACATCCCACGGGGGCACCCCCATGCCCGATTGCAGCATCAGCCCGATGCCGATGCCAAACAGGACCAGGCCGATGATCAGTTGTGTGACACGGCGGGGGAGGCGCTCTCCGGCGACGGGGATCAGGTATCTCAAGACATCAGCTCTCCAGCGCCTCGGCAATCCGGGGAGGGAGGTCGGTGCTGGTCGGCGGCATGAAGCTGACCAGCACGTGATCTGCCCCCAGCTCTCTGTAAGTCGCGACGATGTCTGCTGTCTCGGCAGTGTCGCCGGGGTACCGGAACTGGACCGAGACCTCGATCTCGGCCCGGTCTCTCCCGATCTCCTCGCACGCCTCGTCGAGACGCCTCAGCGAGGTGACGAACAAATCCGGCTCCGAGGTGAAATCCGGGTAGTTCCACTGGTCCGCCCAGCGGGCCGCCAGCGGGATGGTCCGGCGGGGGCCCGAGCCGCCGACGACGAAAGGCGGCCTGGGCTTCTGCAATGGCTTCGGCTCGAAGCGAGCCGAGGTGATCGTCCGATACTTCCCCTTGAAGTCGAACACGTCCTCGGTCATCAGGCCGTGAAGGATCTGGAAGGTCTCGTCGAGAATCTCGAACCGCTCCCGGATCGGGGGGAGATCGATGCCGAACGCCTCGTGCTCACGCTCGTGCCAACCTGCACCGACTCCCAACTCGAGTCTGCCCTCAGACATGTGATCGAGCGTCACTGCCTGCTTGGCCAACAGGGCGGGGTGGCGAAACGTGTTAGCCGTCAGCATCGTCCCGAACCGGATCCGGCTGGTGATCGCGGCCAGGCCACCGAAGAGGGTCCAACTGTCCATGATCGGCCGCGTCTCCTCGCCTCGGGGCGGGTAGAGATGGTCGTTGAGCCAGACCGCATCCCAGAAACCGCCCCGGTCGGCTTCGATCCACACTTCACGCAGCTGAGGCCAGTCCTGGTCCTGCGCCCACACCTTGAAGGAATGCCGGAAGGTTCGGGTCATGGGGCGGCCGGCTCGACCACCAGGGGCACCTCGGGCAGATCGTCGGCCGGGGTGAATCCCAACACCTTCCCGTAGAAGGCGAGCTCCGACTCCAGGCTGTGGATGATGTTCTCCGCCTTGCGAAACCCGTGATCCTCTCCCTCATAGGTGAGGTGGGCGTGGGGAATCCCGTTCTCGGCTAGCGCCGCGGATATGAGCTCGGCTTGTTCCGGGGGAACCACCTTGTCGTCGAGGCCCTGGAAGAGGATGACCGGGACCGTGATCTGGTCAGCCGAGTACAGCGGCGACCTGCGTCGCATCTCGTCAGGGTCGGTGCCGACGAGCCCGTCGAGATAGCGCGATTCGAACTTGTGGGTATGGTCGACGAGCAGCCCGAGGTCGGCCACCCCGAAGTAAGAGCCGCCGGCGTTGAAGGCGTCGCCGAAGGCGAGGGACGCCAGCGTGGTGTATCCCCCGGCACTACCCCCGGTGATGATCAGTCGTTCTCCGTCGACCTCACCCTCGGCGGCCAGGTAGCGGGCAGCAGCGAGACAGTCCTCGACGTCGGCGATGCCCCAACTGTCACGGAGGAGGTTCCGGAACCTGCGCCCGTAACCGGTCGAGCCGCGGTAGTTGACGTCGACCAGTCCGAAGCCCCTGGTGGTCCAGTAGAGGAACGCCGGCCGGAGCCAGGGGAAGACATGTGACGTGGGGCCCCCGTGGACCTTCATGATCAGGGGTGGCTTCTCCTCGTCTGGGCCATCGAAACCGGGGTTGGTGGGTGGGTAGTACACGCCGTGGGCGACCTCGCCATCGGCCGTGGGGAAGGTGATGATGCGTGCCGGTGGGACGTAATCGGGGTCGGCCGGCATCGGGTTGGACCGGACCACGCTAAGGATGCCGGTGTCGACGTCGAGCTCCTGGATCGAGTTCGGCGTCGTCGGCCCATGACCCACGAACCAGGCCCTGGATCCGCCGTCTGTGACGAGGAAGTCGAAACCGGTGAGGTCATTGGGTAGGCGATTCAGTTGTCCGTTGGAATCGACGACACCGAGATGGTTGACCCCGCCCTCCCAGAAGGCGGCAAGGATCCTTCCCCCGGAGAGGAATCCAAAGCTCGTTAGGCCAAAGATCCATAGAGGCACCCCGAAATCGGCCTCCATCTCGACGATCGCCGTGGATTGCTCGCCATCGAAGCGATGCAGGTTCCACCACCCGTTCCGGTCTGTGGCGAACACGATGCCTCCGTCTGGCTCCCATTCCGGTTGGAATATGGACTCATCGGGACCTCCGGCAATCTCTTCGATATCGGTGAGCCCCTGATCGGTGATGGTGGCTGTCTTGAGAAAGGTCCCGTCCCAGGGCATGTTGGGGTGGTCCCATTCCAGCCAGAGGAGCCTCGAGCCGTCCGACGAAGGACGGGGAGACGCATAGAAGTCCCGGCCGGTGACCAGGACCGTCACATCTTGAGTGGCTGGAGTGACCATGACTATCTCGTTCACGGCTTCGCCGTCACCGTGGCTCTCCCGGACACAGACGATGCGCCCATCGGGGAGGAACCGCCCGTCGGCGTATCGCAGTGCACCCGGTGAGGATGGCTCAGGTGTGATTGGCCCCCTGCCCAGGACGTACAGACGCTGGTCGGCGAACTCGGAGTAGGCCACTTTCCCTTCGCCGACAGCGAACGGCCCTCCGCCATATTCATGGACCTTCGTTCGCACGTAGATCGGTGGCGGCGTCGCGTCGCCTATCCGCCCTTCGCGGTCACGGCGGACCAGGACCTGACGCCCTCCTTCCGAGGGGCGCGCTTCGAGCCAGTACAGATCGTCGCCATCCACAGCGATCTGCCCGAAGAGAACGACACCTCCAACGGTGTCGGCAGCCGAGATGGGTGACTCCCAGGTGCCGTATGCTCGGGTTTGAACCATCGAGGCAGGCTATCGGTGTGCCGGGTGCTCTCACCAATCATTACCTTGTGGCCGATGCGAGCAAACGATTGGCGCCAATGAGCACACGAACCAGAGATGAAGGGCTCTACGACTACGCGCTGAGAGAGCCCAGGCTCCCCGCACCGGAGAACCGGGAGAACGACAAGATCGGCATCCCGACCGAGACTCGGATCGAGATGTACGAGATGCAGCAGCTCTTGCGTCAGTTCGAGAAGCGCGCCTACGACTTGTTTCTCCAGAATCTCGTGAAGGGGACATCACATCTGTCGCTTGGCCAGGAGGCGGTCGCAGCCGGGTTCGGGCGGGCGATGAAGCCCGACGATTTCACCTTTGCCACCTATCGCGGCCACGCCCACACGCTGGCTCGAGGCGCCGCCCCGGGCCCGGTGCTTGCCGAGCTGCTCGGTCGGGAGAACGGGATCCTCAAGGGCAAGGGCGGGTCGATGCACTTGACCTCTGTCGAGCACGGGATGATGGGCTCCTACGCCATCATCGGCGCCCATCTCACCATCGCCAACGGGGCCGCCTGGTCGGCCCGTATGCGGGGCACCGACCAGGTGGCGGTGTGCTTCTTCGGGGATGGGACTACCAACATCGGTGCCTTCCACGAGGCGTTGAATCTGGCCGCCATTTGGGACCTCCCGGTCGTGTTCGTCTGTGAGAACAACCTCTGGATGGAGTACACGCCGATCGATCTGATCACCGCCGTGGCCAACCCGGCTGCGGACCGGGCTGCGTCGTACGGTCTCGAGGGCATCGTCGTCGACGGGAACGACGCCGATGCCGTCTACCAGGTTGCGACCCAGGTGATCGGGAAGGCCCGACGCGGAGAGGGACCCTCTCTGGTCGAAGCCCAGACGTACCGGGAGCAGGGGCACAGCAGGGCTGATCCGGCCAAATACCGTCCCCCCGCCGAGGTGCAGGCGTGGAAGGAGCGGGACCCGATCCCGATGTACCACGAGAGGTTGCTTCGCCTCGGTGTCCCCGAAGGTGATCTGAGCACGATCCAACAGGACGTGGCGAGACGGGTCGACGAGGCGACCGAGTTCGCCAAGGGCGGCGAGCTGCCCGGCGAGGAGCATCTCCTCACAGATGTCTGGGCTGACGGAGGGTCGGCGTGGCGGAACTGACCTATCGGAATGCCGTCGCCTACGGCATCGCCCAGGAGATGCGACGCGACCCGAGTCTGGTGATGCTGGGTGAGGACATCGCCGGTGCCGGCGGGGTCTTCAAGACGACCGTCGGCCTCGTCGAAGAGTTTGGGCCCGACCGGATCCGCGACACCCCGATCTCGGAGCAGGCAATCCTCGGCGCGGCAATGGGCGCCGCCATGACCGGAGTCCCGGTTATCGCGGAGATCATGTTCTCCGACTTCATCGCGGTCTGTTTCGACCTGCTCGCCAACGAGATCGCCAAGTCGCGCTACATGACCGGAGGCCAGGTGACCATCCCCATCGTGGTTCGCACCGCCAACGGTGGCGGATCCCGATTCGGGGCGCAGCACTCCCAGAGTGTGGAGAACTGGGTGATGATGATCCCCGGTCTCAAGGTGGTGGCTCCCTCCACCCCGCTGGACGTGGTCGGCCTGTTGGCGGCTTCGATACGCGACCCCGATCCGGTGGTGTTCCTCGAGCACAAATCGCTCATGGCCGACAAACAGGACGTCCCGGAGGGTGAGATCATCGACGACCTGGGAGTGGCCAGGGTGGTTCGTGAGGGCACCGACTGCACCATCGCCGCCCTTGCCCTGATGGTCCCCCGAGCCCTCGAAGCGGCGGAACGACTCGAGGACCAGGGGATCTCAGCCGAAGTGATCGACGTGCGCACGCTCGTGCCACTTGACACCCAGACCATCCTCGGTTCGGTGAGCAAGACCAGCCGTCTGTTCACGGTCGAGGAGAACCCCCGGCTCTGTGGGTGGGGGGCTGAGATAGCCTCAATCGTGGCCGACGAGGTGTTCTGGGACCTCGACGGGCCGGTGGTGCGGATCACCACGCCGCATATCCCGCTGCCTGCGGCGGAAGCCTTGGAGGACATGGCGATTCCCTCCGTCGACCGGATCGCGGAGACGGTCACCAAACGCATGGGTTGAGGCGTGGGAGTGGGGATTATTCCGATCTGGGCTAAACCCCGGCCTTTGACGACCGAGACACTTCTTACATGACCGGTCTTCGCCCGCCGCCCAAGGAAGAAACCACGAGTCGGATCTTCCTCCGTTTCGTCGTGCTCATCGTCCTCTTGATCGCCGCCGGGGCCGCGATCTGGACCACGGTCACCCTCGATCGAATCCAACTGATCGAAGACGTTGCGTTGGAGGATCTGGAGAATGACACCGTGGTGACCGCCAACGGCACGGTCCTCAGCCTCGAGCGAGAAGGGGAGGGCACCGTCCCGCTCGTGCTGCTCCACGATGTCGACGTGGCCGGAGGGGTGATCTGGGACGGTGTCGTGGCTGAGCTCGACCCCCGGTTCTCGGTGATGCGAGTCGATCTCCCCGGCTTCGGGCTCAGCGAGAGAATCCCGTCAGAAGGGAGCCGACACACCGTGGCCTCGATGGCCGAGGAGGTCTCGGACACGATCCAGCAGAGCTTCGGCGAGGCGGTTGTGATCGCCGGCGTCGGCCTCGGCGGCGAGGTCGCCGCCGAGATCGCTGTGACCCAGCCCGATCTCGTCGCCGGCCTGGTGATGCTCGATGTCGACTTCTACAAGTCCCGGGAGTGGGACGAGTTCGTCGAGAAACTGCCCTGGGTCGGCACCGCGGCCACGTACGCCCTCGAGACCGCCGGCCCGCTCGCCGCCAGCCGATGGGCGCCGAATTGCGAGAGCGGCGGATGGTGCCCGACACCGAGCCAGATCCAGTCGCGGGATCTTGCCGAGACCATCGTGAACACGTCCGAATCGATCCATTCCTTCCGCCGGACCCCCGCCGCCTCCCAGGTGCCGTCGAAGCTGGGCGAGATCACGACTCCCACCCGCTATCTGTGGAGCCAGGCGGGCGATGTTCCCCGGGAGTCGGTCGACCGGGTCCAGGAGGCGATACCGGACGCGACGGTCGAAGTCGTTGCCGAGGCATGGAAGGCACATCTCGACACCCCGGACGTGGTTGCAGCGACTCTCGCCGACTATTTGCAGTAGCGCTAGCGAGCCTCGAACTCCACGGTGTGGACAAGATTGTTGGCGTAGCCGTTCTCGTTCCAGCGCGGTTTCATCGGCTGTCTGTTCCCGGCTGAGTCGGTGGCTCGGGCCATGACGGTGTGATTGCCCGGGTCGACGAACATCTCCTGACGCCAGGCGACCGCAGCCAGCGGACCGGAGCCCGGGGCCATCTCCGCCGCCTGCCACGTGTGACCCCGGTCTATCGAGACTGCTACTTCCTCGACAGCACCGCGGCCGGACCAGGCCGAACCGATGATCGAGACCGGCCCGGCCGGGACAGTCTCTGCATTTCTGGGTGACGCGATCACGGACCTCACTTGGATCTCCGCCACCGGGGAGCCCTGCTCGAACCGTTCATCACCGAGATATCGGTAACGGTTGACGAAATGGCCGGCAAAAGGCTCAATCACTCCTTCGATCCGTGCCAGCCATTTCACGGACCGCATGGCGTAGTCCCCGGGCAACACGAACCGGATCGGCCCGCCGTGCTCGATCCCCAGCGGCTCTTCGCCCCAACTGGTGACGAGGAGGGCGGACCCGTCCTTCACTCGGTGGATGGGGACCGAGAATTGATAGTTGACGTCGCCTTCGGGCCACACCGTGCCTCGATCGGCCCCGGTCAAGACGAGCTCGACGACTTCGGGGGGGATATCCGCCAGCGCATCGTCGAGAGTCACCCCGCCGATCCTCATCGGGGATGCGCCGCCCAGGCCCCACTCCAAACCGCTCACCGCCGGACGCACCAGCGACCGCCCGTTGCCGGCGCATTCCAGGACCATGTCCAGCTCCACCTGATCCAGGTGCGCCAGTGTCTCGGAGGTCAGGATCCGTGTCGAGATGCCCGGGAGCACGACCTCCACAATCCCTTCGACCTCCTTGGGGATCGGGAAGCTGTTGCGGAGATAGGCCCGGTCCTGGGGGATGGGACGCCCGTCGAGCGCGGTCAGGGGGACCGCGGCATTGGGGGGAGATTCGGTGATGTATTCGAGCCCTGACACTTCGTCTGAACCTATCTCGTTGCTTGTTTGTCGGCGTAGCGCCATACATGACGCCACGTACCTCAGGTAAGCGTTTGGCCCACCCATCCCGCCCAGCGGCGAGTCAGGTCGTCGACGGAGGCGCGATCGGTGCCGGTGGGGTGGAAGGCGGGGCCGATGATCACTTCGACGCGCCCTTTGTGGAGCTTGTTGTCGATCCCTAGTACCTGATCGGTCCCATTGACCGCCACGGCCACCAGAGGCACCCCGGTTCGAGCCGCTAACCAGGCCGCCCCGCGCTTGAAACCGGCATCACCGAACTTCTCCACCCGGATTCCCTCGGGGAACAGACCGACCACGCCCCCGGATTCGAGATGGGCCAGGCATTGGCGCACCGTCCCCAACGGCACGGCCCCCCGGCGCACCGTGATGGTTTCCCAGTAATCGAGGGCCCAGTCGAGTGGCTTGTGGTTCCCATAGAGATCGATGAGAGCAATGAATCGGGATCGTTTCCCGTAAATGGCTCCAACCAGCGGAGGGTCGAGAAAGGAGTAGTGATTGGCGGCGATGACGAAGGGGGGGGATGGGAATCCGGGTCCCCGGTCGACCCGCAGCCCCCAGAAGATCCTGGCTCCGAGCCTGATCATGGGGAGCGAGACCAGCCACCACAGCCGGCTCCGAATGGTGCGTTTCGACGGGTCGGGTCGGGTCAAGGGAGGAGCAGCACCTTGCCGGTGGTCTGCCTTCCCTCCAGCGCCCGATGAGCATCCGCGGCGCCGGCGAGTGGGTACTCGTGGCCGATGCGGACCTCGAGCTCGCCAGATTGGATCCATGAGAAGAGGTCGTCGGAGCGGGACAACAGCTCATCTCTCGTCTGCAGATAGTGCCCCATCGAGGGCCGGGTCAGGAAGAGCGACCCCTTTTGCGAGAGCAGAAGCGGCGCGATCTCTGGCGCCGGGCCCGATGCATTGCCAAAGGTGACCATCATCCCGCGAGGGCGGAGCAGGTCGAGGCCGTCGATGAACGTGTCGGCGCCGACACCGTCGTAAACCACATCGAGGGGCTTCGGCCCGGCGATTTCTTCGACCGCTTCTTTGAAGTCGGTGTCCGTGTAGACGATGACGTGGTCCGACCCCGCTTCCCGGCTGAGTTCCGCCTTGTCGGCGCTGCCCACCGTGGTGAACACTTCGGCCCCTCGCATCTTGGCGATCTGGGTGAGGAGGAGCCCTACCCCCCCGGCGCCGGCATGAATGAGGCACTTGTGCCCGTCATGGAGCGGGAAAGTGTCCGTGGCCAGGTAGTGCGCGGTGAGACCCTGCAACAGGGCGGCGGCCACCACCTTCAGGTCGAGCCCATCCGGTACAGGCACGGCCCGTTCGGCCGGGATCACATGTCGCTCCGCGTAGGAGCCGCGCACGTCGGTCCACCCCACCCGGTCACCGATCAGAGAGCCCTCGACACCCTCTCCTACCGCCGACACGGTTCCGGCTCCCTCTGTGCCCGGGATGAAGGGGAGGGTCATGTCGTAGAGGCCGCGCCGGTGATACGTGTCGACGTAGTTCACACCCGCCGCGGCCACGTCGACCAGCAGCTGTCCGGGCCCGGCCACCGGGTCGGGCAGATCGTCCAGGACCAGGTTCTCGGGGCCACCGAGTGCGGGCACCACTATCGCCTTCATGGTTGCTCCACCTTCCACCCGCGGCTCCTCAATTCCAGTGCAAGCAACTCATCACTCAGGTACGAGAGGTCGGGCGCCCTGGAATCGGCGCCGAGGCAGCGCTCCACCGGATCCCGCAGTGTCCGGGCCCAGGCCTTCCCCTTCGCCTCCGCTTCCAGACTGAGCGTTGAATCCGGATTCACGGTGTACACCCGAGCCGTGATCTGGGGGTTGGCCCTCGAGCCTCGTTCGCCATAGACCAGGAGGGTTGCGCCCATCGGCACGTCCTGGATCCCGCCGGTCGCCACGAATGGCCCGTCGTATGCCCAACCAGAGGCCCTGCTGTCGTCCACCGACTCAACCACCTTCGCCCAGTTCTTGTGACGCTCGTCTCCGAGCAGTGGGACGTCGACCGCCACCATCACCATGTCGCCCATGAGCCGAGAGTAGGCGAAGGCAGCCCGGAGTCGCGAGGTGAAGTCGGTACGCTTTAGGCTCGACCCCATGGCCAAGCTCCGCCTCTTCGCAAACCTCCGGGAACTGGCCGGCACATCGCGGCTCGAACTGCCCTCCGAGACGGTGGGGGGCGTGATCGAGGCGGCGTCCGAGAAGTTCGGGCCCGATTTCCGACGTGGCGTCGAGACTTCTCGCGTTTGGGTCAACGGTGAGGCGGCGTCGATGGACGACAGGGTGACCGAGCAGGACGAGGTGGTGCTGATCCCGCCTGTCTCGGGTGGCGACCAGCCGGCCACCACCTTCTCCGCAGTGGACCTGATGGCGTTCTTACCCGCCGCGGTCGCTGTCGTGGCCATTCTCGCCAACACCCAGGGCCAGGAGATTTGGGCTGCCGCCCTCGTCCTCATCGTCGCTGTTTGGGCGGTGGACATCGGCTCGGCATTCGGGGCCAGGGGCCGCGAATTCGCCTCGCTCCCTGTCGTTGTCACCGCGGCCGGCTCCGCCATGGCGGCTCATGCGGCAGGTAACGGCGGGTATGCGCTCGCTCTCGTGATCGCGGTCGTGGTGGGTCTGGGTTGGGCCGTCGCCTTCCCTCAGTACCGGCAGGTCGATGTGTTCAGCCCCACCGTGATGGTGGCTCTTCTCGGCGGTCTGGGCACTGCCTCCCTGGTGCTCGCCCGCTCCTCTCACTCTCCTGAGGCGAGCGCGGTCGACGTCTTTCTCGTATCGGTGATCGCTGCCGTGGGTCTCAGCGCCATCCTCGAACGGATGAACCCGATCCCCCTCCTCGACCCATTCTCGGTCACCGCCCTGGGGGCGGTCCTGGCCGCGGTCGCCGCAGCTCTGATCTGGGACCTGTCCGTGGTCTCCTATCTCCTGGTCGGTCTGGGGATCGCCGTGGCTCTATTGGCGGGCAGAGGGCTGTCGTCGATGTTGCGAATGGGCCGGGTCGTCCTCACCGAGCGCCCACCCGGGGCTTTGGTCAGCCTCGATGGGGTGGTTCTGGCCGCAGCCATCTATTACCCCTTGTTGCTCCTCGTCCTGTGATCGGCCTCGAGACTGCTCCGTTGTGATGCCGGTTGTCATGACTGCTGTGATTACTGGCGCACTCGTTTGCAAATAGGCCGTTCCGAGTAGAGCAAGTCGGCGTCACGGGTTAGCCTTCCCGCCGATGCGTGCCCAGACCACGCCCGTCCGCGTCATCACTCTCCTCACCCTCATCGGTCTGGTCGCTGTTCTCTTCCCACTCGCCGGCCAAGCGGTGACCAAGGCTCAGGTCGAGGAGGCCTGTGCCGATTCTCGTGCCCAGTTGGAGGAGTACCGGGAAGCCCAGGCCGCGTTCGAGGTCGCGGCTCACGAATACGAAGACGCCGTGATCGAAGTCGATCGCGTGGAGAGGAAGCAGGAGTCGGTGGCCGGCTCGGTGACCAGCCACACCGAGGAGCTGGACCAGATCCAGACCCGGATCGAGGAGCAGGCGGTCGAGCTCTACATGAGGGGTGGATTGGCCAGCCCGGGAATCATCTTCTCCGCATCGTCGGTCGACGAGTTCATGACCACCTCGGAATTTCTGACCACTGCCGCCACCGGCGGCCAGGAGTCCCTCGACGAGCTCGTTGCCGCCCGGAGTGAGCTGAATCGGTTCCAGACCGTCCTCGACGGCACCCGTCTCGAGCTCGAGGCCGTCGAGGCCCAGAAGCTCGATGCGAGGACCAACCAGGAGTCGGCGATGGAGGCCGAGCAGGCGGCATATGCCAAATTGTCCGGCCGCTGCAAGGAGCTCGCCACCGAGTACGACCGGGAGCAGGCGGAACTGGCGGCACGAGCGCGGCAGCGCGCGGCCGGCTCGGTGCAGGTGGGCTCGTTCATCTGTCCGTTCACGCCGGGTCGCACCTCGTTCATCGACTCCTGGGGAGCGTCGAGATCGGGCGGCCGTGCCCACAAGGGGACCGATTTGTTCGCTGCCTGGAACGAACCGATGTACGCGGTGGCCTCGGGCCGCGTCGCCCTTGGCAGCAGTGGGCTGGGTGGCAAGACCATCTGGCTGGTGGCCGACAACGGGATCGCCTTCTACTACGCCCACCTCTCCGATTTCAACGTCGGCTCCGGCTCGTCGGTGAGCCAGGGCCAGACGATCGGCTTCAACGGCGACAGTGGCAACGCCAGCGGTGGCTCACCGCATCTTCACTTCGAGATCCACCCCGGAGGCCCGGGCTCGGCGGCCGTCAATCCCTATGCAACGCTGGCAGGGGCATGCAGGTAGCCTGCCCCCCGTGAGCGAGCACCGCCGCAGAATCGACACGGTTCTAGAGCCGGATTATCTGGCCGACATCTCTGAGGCCGACCTCGATGAGTTGCGGCAACGTCGGGAGTCCGCCGAGGACGTCGAGGCCCAGATCTCGTATTACCGCCGCCTTCTCCACGGACGCGTGGACCTGCTCAATTTCGAGCTCCGCCGGCGCAGCGGGCAGGAGGAGCGGAGCCTGATCGAGGCATTGCCGGAGATCCTCGCCTCGGGGATGACCTTTGGCAGCGAGCCCAACCTGCGGCATCTCGACATGATGCCCCCGATCCCGGCCACGACAGGCCGCCGCCTCATCGACAGGATCATGGACGACGGGATCCTCACCCAGCTTCCGGAGCTGACCGACGAGGAGCTCACCGAGGCGATCGAGCGAGTGCAGGAGGTAGAGGCCGAGCTCTCGGCGCAGCGGCGCCAACTGCATGGGGTGATCGACGCCCTCCAGGACGAGATCATCGCCCGCTATCGGAGTCAGCAGGGCGAAGCACAGCCAGCGGGCTGAAGGTTGCTCTCGGCCAGAACACGTTCGGGTCTGGTCGAGACGATGCACGATGGCGCGGTGGCTGTGGTCTCCACCGACGGCGCCTTGGTGGCCTATTCGGGCGACATAGACCAACCGTTCTTCCTTCGGTCTGCGGCCAAGCCGTTTCAGGCTCTCGCCTCGCAGGAGCACGGGGCTGCCCTTGCGCCCCTCGAGCTCGCTCTCGCCAGCGCCTCCCACGACGGTCATCCGGTGCATGTGGCCCTGGTCGAGTCGATGTTGGCCGGCGCCGGGCTCGGCGAGACCGATCTGCAATGCCCCCCGAGCTGGCCGCTTTCGGCCGAGGCCGAGACACGTTTCCGGATGGAGATGGGAAGTCGGGCCGAACCACGAAGCATCTGGCATGACTGTTCGGGCAAACATGCGGGATGGCTCCGGGCCTGCCAGAGCCAAGGCTGGCCAATCGACAGCTATCTGGCACCCGATCACCCTCTACAGGTGTTCATCACCGATCTGATCGCCGATCTGAGCGGCTTCTCGGGGACGCCGGTGGGCGTGGACGGGTGCGGGGCGCCCGTGCATCGGACTACGACCCGGGCCATGGCGACGCTCTACGCCCGCCTCTCCTCCCTCCCACGGCTGCGGGAGGTCTTCGACGCGATGCATCGCTATCCGGCGCTCGTCTCGGGCACAGGCAACGGTGATGCCTCGATCGCGACCGCACTGAACGCAGCTGCCAAACGGGGGGCGGCGGGCTGCATCGGCGTGGCGCTCGATGAACGGGTGGGTGTCGCCGTCAAGTCCTGGGACGGGATCCAGGAGGTCGCCGATGCGGCGGCCATCGCCACTCTGGCCGGGTTGGGAGAGCTGCCGCGAATCGCTGGCGACCGTCTCGCCCCGCTTGCCCGGCCCATGGTGCTCGGCGGCGGCCGTCCGGTCGGGGAGCTCGAGTCCAGAGTGGAGTTGCAGTGGGCATGAGAGAGGTGCTCGAACGCCGGATCGACGGCTGGCTCGCCGACCCCGAGTCCAGCGTGGAGTACGCCGAGGAGGTCGATGGGCGTTGGGCGGTTCGGATGCGTCAGGAGGCGCGCGACGCGACGACAGTCTGGTTCACGATCGGGCAGCGCAGTATCGAGTACGAGGCCTATGTCCTGCCCGCGGACGAGGGGAGCAGCCAGCTATTCGGGCAAGCCTTGCATCGGAACATGAGAGGCTGGAGGGCGTACTTCGCCCTCGATCATGAGGGCGGTTTGGTGCTGCGGGGACGTCTGGCCGAGACTCATGTGACCGATCTCGAGCTCGATCTGGCACTGGGCGAGATCTATGACGCCATCGAGGTCGGCTTCCGCCCCTTGCTCCGCTCTCTAATCGAAAGTCGCGAAAATTCGGGTTAGAAACTTGTGAACAAACCCATGTGGACAAACCCTGTGGAAAGCGGGGATTCCTGTTGGTAACCCTGACCAAAGCCGGATTCGCGCCCTATTTAGCGATGGTAAGCGTTACTCGGCGTTAGGCAGAGTCCGGGCCGGGGTCGTTGCTTCCGTGTTTCAGAACTCGTACATTCGGCCCTGCGAACGCCCGAGAGGCAAACCAGAGAACCGTCCGTTCGGGGAAGTGCGGAGGAGGCTCAGGTGGGTCACTCGGGCGTTTGTTTCAGTCGTGACAGAGCTGGGCGAAGCGGTTCGCCTCGATGCACGACTGACCGGGGATCACCGCCCGATCCGGGGGCACCACCATCGTCGTGGTCGTGGGCGGCACGGTGGTGGTCGTCGTGGTCGATGTGGTGGTGGGCGCCGGGGCGGAGGGTTCGCCTCCCGATTTTGGCGGTGCGGATGTGGCCGGTGTGTCGCCGGGTGCCGGCGGGGGACCCGGGGCTTCGGTCGCTGGAGGCGCTTCGGTCGTCGGTGGAGCGGTCTCGCCCTTCTTCATGAAGACGACGGTGACATACAACGCCCCATCGGAGCCGGTGCCGGTCCCGACTCCGACATAGTTGTAATCGCCCAGGATGTTGGCGGCGTGCCCTGAGGAATTCATGAACGCCTGGTGCAGTGAGGACGGAGCCTGGCCCTTCCCTACGTTCTCACCGACCCGTGACCACCCACTGCCGGCGGCGGCAGAGAGCTCGCCCGAGCTGGAGTGAAAAATGCCGCCGTTGTCGATCATTGCCTGTGTGTGATTCCGGGCATGCGACTGAAGACCGCCGTCGACTTCGAGAGACCCCAACCCGTTGTTGGCGCGGGTCGAGTTGATCAGCGAGACGAACTCGCTTTCCGTGCCCGAATCGGCAGTTGCAGCAACGGCGAGCACGGTCGAGACGAATGCGACCAGCAGCAGAGAGAGCCAATGCTTCTTCCCGGGCATCGGTTATTCATCGGCACCGGGCCAAAATCGCTTTAGCTGCCCTGGACCAGCCTCAGATCCCGAACATGACCTCGCGCAAGCTGATGACGCTTGCCTCGAGCGTCACCGGGTCGAGACGCATCGATCCGAGACGGAGACCCTTCATCCCTTCGCCGGTGTTGGTCATCACCCTGAGCCCGTCCTCCTCGTTGCCGAGGATTCCGAGCCCCAGGCAGCCGCCGTCCTCGTCCTGGACACCGACCAACACATCGTCGAGGCGTCCCAGGTTGAGACCCATGGGAAGCGTCGGTGCGAAGACGGTGGGCCGGACCTTCCACCGATCGAGCGGCGGGGCTAGCGCCCGGGCAAAGGATTCGGTCCTCCGCTGGGCCCTCTCGTCGGGGGAGATAGGCATCACGTTGGGGTCGGCGGGGGTGACGGTCACCTCCATGCCGAGGAACCGGCGCAGCATCCCGACTACCGGTTCCATCTCACCACCCCGCTGCAGAGCAACGACCTTGTCGGGTCGGCACAACTCCGCCTTGTGGTATTTCAGAGTCTCACCGGCAACCCCGGAGACGACGGCAGTGGTGTCGAGGATCACGAGATCGGCCATCCCTCTCGCCACGTCCACCATCGCCGCCGTGGCGACGACCTGTTGCAGGACGAGCCGCGCCGGGGAGATGGTGCCCACGAAATGCAGCCGGTCCGGTGTCTCCACATCGTCGAGGTCGTCCGCAGAACGGAGCACCTTCAACCCGACACACGCCGGGGGCCCGACGGTCGAGTTGCCCACATCGGCGTCGACGATCGCCACTGTCCGGCCGGCGCTGAGAGCGAGACGGGCCGCCTGTAGGGCCAGGGTCGTCTTCCCCGTGTCGACGCTGCCCATGAGCATCGCCACGTTGGCCCGGGACACCTCACGTGCGACTCCGTCATGGTTCGTCTCGGACATCGCGGCAATATAGGACCACGCATGACAGACAACGCACTCCCCATCAGCTTCCTATCCGACTTCGGTCATGCCGACGAGTTCGTCGGTGTGGTGCACGGGGTGCTGGCCAAGCTGGCGCCGGAATCACGGGTCATCGACGTCGGCCACGGCACTCCGAGGGGTGATGTGAAGGCCGCAGCCCTCAGCCTGACCCGGGCGATCCAGTATCTCCCGGAAGGAGTGGCTCTGGTGGTGGTCGATCCCGGTGTTGGCTCAGAGCGCAAAGCGCTCGCCTTGGAGACGGAATGGGGCTTCTTCGTCGGTCCGGACAACGGGGTGCTGTCGCCGGCAGTGGCGATGGTGGGCGGTGCCCTGGTCATGGTCTCCATCGACAATCCGGAGGCGAGGATCCCATCGCCCGGCGAGACCTTTCATGGCCGCGATGTCTTCGCTCCGGCGGCCGCCCTGCTCGCCTCGGGGGAGGCGGCGATCCAGGATCTCGGTCCCGAGGTGGGTCCCGATGCAGTGCAGCCCTTGCTACTTCCATTGCCGGAGACCCAGGGGAGCTTGGTCACCGGCGAGGCGTGGTGGGTGGATCGGTTCGGGAACGTTCAGACCAACATTGGGCCTGACGACCTGGCCGCGGTCGGGCTGTCACCGGGGTCCGTGTTGACGATGAAGGTGGGGGCCACCCTTCACACCATCCCGTGGGCCGCCACCTATTCCGATGTGGAGTTGGGGGCGGCCTTGGTGCATGTCGATTCGGCCGGGCTGATCGCAATCGCGATTCGGGAGGGCGCCGCCGATGAGGAGTTGAACCTCTCGGCGGGCGTGGCGGTCACCCTGGCGGGGACAGGATCGACGTCAACTGGATGATGCCGGCGACTGCGATGAGAAGCAGCAGGATGACGAGGACGACGGCGGTGGCGGGTCTCAACGCTCCCACGATGGCAGACCACGATCGGGTGATGAAAAAGATGAGGCCCCCGCGTGGCGGGGGCCTCATCCGCACGATGGAGAGTGCCGTACCGTGGGGCGGGCTGGGAGGCTATCCGTTCACACCTTGGACGAACGTGCCCTTGGTATGAGGGGAACGGTTGACCCTCCATCCGTGCGAGTCCATTATCGGTCACCCACGGTGGTTACTTGAACAATTCAGTCTTCAGATTCCTGATCAGGCCCGGTTGCCATCTCTGTAACGAAGCGCGGCCGGTCGTCGAGAAGGCGGTTGGAAGCTTTGGTGGCACCATCCAGGAGGTCGATGTCGACAGCGACGATGCTCTGACCAGGGATTATGGGTTGAGAGTGCCAGTCCTACTCGGTCCGGATGACATCGTCCTCGCCGAGGGAAGCATCGAGGCGAGACCCTTGCGACGGGCACTGCGGAGACTGGTGAGCTAGGAAAAAAATCCGAAGTTTTGGCTACGAGGCCGGTGCGAGGGCGGCCGCTGCGCCGCTCACCGTGGTCGTCGTCTCTCCCTCGGCCGGGGGCTCTTCACCAGGTGTGGTCTCGCCCGGAGCCTCTCCCTCCTCGCCCTCCGTCGGGGCCAGACCGCAGTCGGTGAGAGTCTCTGTCGGGTCGGCGCCACCGAAGCGGGCCCGCTCGAAGGCAACTGCCGAAGCCAATTGCTCCTCGGTCAGAGTCGAGCCGAACGACGGCATCCCTCCGGCGACGGGCTTGTTGGTATCGCCATACGTCGACCGGCCTTCGCCCTGGAATCCGTCCGAACCGAGGGTGACCCATTCGATGTGATCGGTGCAGGACCCGAACGTGGTGACGACACCTGCGAAACCGGGCCCGACCCCACCTTGACCTTGGGCGCCATGACATCCGTCGCAGTTGGCCACATTCTGATAGACGTCTTCGCCCATGGCGATGAAATCGGCACCGCCTGCACCGGCACCCGAGCCGGTGAACTCGGTGCCGTCACAATTGACCACCTGGCCTGTGATGACATTGGTGGCGAGCTCGGTGTCTTCACCGCACTCGCCGGTCGCGGAGCCGCCCAGAGCGAAGAGGGCGAAAGCGGGGATGATCAGCATGACGGCGGCCAGCCAGCGGGGGATGGCGAGATTCGTCCTCTCCCTGATTCCGGCGGTGGGGACAGTGATCACCTCGGGAAGCCCGGCAGCCTCGGCGGCGGTCACCTCGGCCGGGACCGGAGAGCGAGTCACGGGTCCGGTCGGCGGCGTTTCACCCCCTGAAGGGGGGGGTGCCGCCGGAGGCGGAGAGGGGGGAATTTCTCCCCCCGCAGGGGGGAGTACCGCCGGAGGCGGGGAGGGGGGAATTTCTTCCTCGGCCGTCGCTTCCTCGGCAGGGGGCGAAGACTCGGAGGGTGCCGCCGGCGACCCGGCCACCGACCCACCTCCGGCCCAGGCTGCCAGCACCTCGTCGACGGTCATCCCCGTCTCGGCGGCACGGGCGGCAGCAGAGCGCTGGACGATGGACTCGGGGATGCCGAGGGCCTCGGCGGCGGCGCTCAGGTCACTCATGACCCGGCCGCCTCTCCCTCGGTGGCTGGCTCGTCTTCAGCTGGCTCCTCCTCGGCCGGCTCACCGGGTGGGGCCTCCTCGAGGGTGGCCGACTCGACCAGATACGCCACCAGGGCGTCGAGATCCTCTGATGAGAGCGACAGGGCGGGATGGTCGTCGAGCCCGGTGATGACAGCCTCGATCTGACTGGCCGTGATCCGCACTCCGACGTTGGACAGGTCCGGGCCGAAACGGCGCGATCCGAGCACTTGGTTGGTGTCATTCAGCGTGACCGCGCCCAGACCGACATCCGCCACCACGGGACGCACCATCTGGGTGTGACAGGAGGCACAGCCGACCGACTGGTAGATCTCCTGGCCGTGGAGTGCGGTCTCGGTGTAGGGCAGGTCGCTGGTGCGTGCCCCGGGGTTCTCGGTAGGCAACGCGGGGCCGACCACTCCTACCAGGAACAGGGCGACGAACAGGCCCACCGCACCGACCAAGATGGCGATCGGGTTGTCGGCCTCTCCGACGAGGACCGGTGGCTTGCCGGGCACGGCGGGAGCGGAGACCACAGGGGCGGAAGGAACCTCGATGACAGGGGTCGGTGCCGAAGGCGCTGGCGCCGGCTCAGCCGGCTCATCGACGGGCGACGTCGACTCCTCCGCGACCTCGGGCTCAGCGGGAGCGACCGCCGCTGGTGGTGGGATGTCGCCTCCACCGGCCCAGGCGGCCAGCACCTCGTCCACGGTCATGCCAGTTTCCTCAGCCCGAGCGGCGGCCGAGCGCTGCACGATGGCCTCGGGAATGCCCAGGGCTGTGGCCGCAGCAGCACTCAGCTCACTCATCGACGTCATCGCCGTCGGCATCCGGGTCGGGGCCGTAGACCAGAACCTCCTGGGGGACGGCCTTGCCACTCGTCACTGTCCCGATCACCGTGGCGGCGTAGGCAAGTTGTCCGAGGAAGGCCACGATGCCGAATCCGACAGCGACGAGCATGAGGACCTCGGCCGCACCGGCCCCGGCGGCCCAGCCCTCTCCAGCGTTGACGTACGCGGCGCTGTTCGACCCCGCCACCCACGAGTATCCGCTGACCAGCCCGGCTGCGATCATGCTCACCCCGACACCACCCACCCCGACGACGGTCCACCGATTGAAGGACCGCGGCCGATCGAGTGTGGCCGGCTCGCGCCCCGCTATCCGGGGCAACGCCTCGAAGACGACGCCGGCGGCGAGCAGCACGCCGACGCCGTACAAAGCCACGTATTCGATCGCTTCCCAATAGGCGGTGAGTGCGGTGACCGATCCGACGGAGGGGAAGGCGGCAAAACTGGCCAGGATGGCCACCGCCACGCCCAGGTAGAGGCCGACGATCCCGGAGACCACACCCGGCTTGTCCCTCAGTTCCTCCCAGTGCCCTTGGAGGGTGAGCGAGGCATTGGCGGCGTTGGCGAGGGCGCCGATGGGGAAGGCCAGGCCCAACGCTGCCGACACCCCGTCGATCCAACCCGGCCCGGGGCCAAAGACGAGTTGTGCCGACCCCCACCATGCGGCTGCGAAGCCAAGTGACCAGAAGCCGACTGAAGCCAGCTGCCTGGAGGCGAGGGGGATGTCGAGCTCCTTGACCAGGGTGTAGTAGAAGAGCCCGCTGCCCACGGTGAACACCCAGAGAGTGACGAATCCGGCCGAGAAGAAGAGGTCGGAATACGCCGCACCCAGCGAGGGCACGAACGGCAGGCTGCCGGCCGCATAGACGAAGTACAACAACGGCAGCCAGGCCACGCCGCCCATGACGAACCAGAGGGTGACGAAGCTCCGCTCCTCCTCCCGTCGCCTTATGGTCATCATCGTGACGGCGAAGGGGATGGTCAGCACCGCCAGCATCGGGAGGTGGAGCCACCAGGGCAGGCCAAGCGGCTGTCGACCTTCGCCGAGACCGAAGGCCACAGCGAGCAAGTCGAGCACCACGAGACCCGAGATGCCGAGGAGCCCGAGGTAGGCCAGCTCCTTCCGCCACAGGCGGGCGCCCGTCAGTCTGGGGAGGACGTAGTAGATGCCACCGGCGAGGGTGAGCACGAGAAAGCCGAGCATGACCGTGATGTTGGCCATCGATTCGGCACGGCCGTAGCTGATCGGGGACAGCCCGGCGAACCGCAGCGAGAAGAGGGCGATCAGTTGGAAGACGCCGGCCAGCACCAGGAAGAGAGCCCCTACCAGGAAGTGAGCGACGGCGACGCGGTCCTCATCTCCGGCCCCGAGGAGGGCCCTGATGTCTGCAGTTTGGGTTGCGGCCAAGGGTTCCCTCGTCGCGGAACGGGACGGCGGGAGCATAACTACTTCTGTTTCTCCCCTCAGCGAGCGCTTCGAGCGTTGGGGGGAGTACCGCCGAAGGCGGGGAGGGGGGTGAAGCCGGGGACTCCAGGGTTCTCTAACGTGCCCCGGGTTGTGGTAGAAACGACGTGAACAGGTATAAAACCGCGCCCGAAGACGAGAGATGTATCGCCTCGCAGAACTGAGCGACAGCAGACGCAAGACCATCGGATGGGGACTGCTCGGTCTGGGCTTCGTCGGTCTCGTGGTGGCGGTGATATGGATCCACTACACCAGCCTCCCGCCCGAGCAGGACGCGGGCATCTTCGATTGGATACCGAGCAACCACTTGCTGAAGGGTGTCGGTTATCTGGTCGTGTTCGGGGCCTCCCAGATGCTCGTGATCGGAGCACTGTTCGTATGGGTGCTCAACCAGAGGATGACCTGGGCCCGTGCCCTCTTCGCCTCATTCGTCACCTGGATCGAGCTGGTCATCATCTTCGGGATGGTCCCCTCGGAATGGCTCAACTTCGCCCAGACAGATCTCGACTGGTCGTCACAGCGGGTGGCCGTCACCATCCCGCCTGCCCTGGTGTTGGGCAACGACGTCCAGCTCAGCTGGGCTGCCATCAAGGACTCGATCTCGATGGGCTATCACCTGGTGATGCTCGGCGCGGCGGCAGTGTTCGCCTTGCAGCTGCAGAAGATGAAGAAAGGCCCGCCTGCTTCGGCCGACAAGCCACCGGCCCGCTCGCCCTACGGGCGGCCGCTGGTCAGGGGCGAGGGCTGATGCCCAAGGGTGTCGTCGACGAGACGCCTCCGTACCGAGACGACTATCAGCTCGCCGTCGTCGAGGGCGACTACTTCACCGACAAACTGCGCCCTAAGCAGTTCCTCCACATCGACCAGTCGGAGTGCATCCTCTGCGAGGGCTGTGTCGACATCTGCCCCTGGAAATGCATCCACTATCTCTCGTTGGACGCCATCACCGAGGGAGTCAATGTCGATCATCCCGGTGAGGACCCGCAGAACCTGGGTTTCTTCGTGGTCGACGAGGACGAATGCACCCGATGCGCCCTCTGCGTCGACCGCTGCCCGACCAATGTCATCACATTGGGCAAGTTCGAGGGGTCGCTCGCCGAGCAGGCCGCCGAGCTCGGGCTCGACCGCCGCCCCTGGGACTTCGACACCGGGCAGCGTGACTTCAAGAATGGATATGCCTACGGGATGCGCTGGTAGGAGGCGGATTGGCCAACGGCAACGGTAAGACCGGTATCGGGGAAAAGATCAAAGAGGCGAACGACAAACTCTGGGGCTCCCAGGTCGTCGAGTCGATCCTCCGCCCCGGCTCGCCGTTCAAGAAGGGCTACTCCGACAGCCCGAGGAACCGCTCATACGTGGTGATGAACAACGTGCTCTACCACCTTCACCCGGTGAAGGTGAAGCGGCACGGCGTCAAGCTGTCCTACACGCTGTGCCTGGGCGGTCTCAGCTTCTTCCTCTTCATCCTCCTCACCATCACCGGCATTTTCCTGATGTTCTATTACACGCCGTCGGCCGAGACCGCCTACGCCGACATCGAGGCCCTGTCTACCAACGTGGCGTTTGGCTCTCTGGTGCGGAACATGCATCGGTGGGGGGCTCACCTCATGGTTCTCTCGGTGTTCCTACACATGAGCCGTGTCTTCTATCACGGCGCCTACAAGCCCCCGAGGGAGTTCAACTGGGTCGTCGGGGTGGTGCTTCTCTTCCTCACTTTGCTGCTCTCTTTCTCCGGCTACCTCCTCCCCTGGGACCAGCTAGCGCTGTGGGCGGTCACGGTGGGCACCAACATGGCGGGCTTTGTCCCCGTGGTGGGCAACGAGGTGAAATTCGCCCTACTGGCCGGGGTCGAAGTGTCCGGCGCCACCCTTCTCCGCTTCTACGTGCTGCACGTCCTGGCTTTCCCGTTCATCCTCGTCATCTTCCTTGCCGTGCACTTCTGGAGGGTGCGCAAGGACGGCGGCATCTCCGGGCCCCTCTAAAGGAGTCGTCATGACAGAAATTCCAGAGAGTCTCCTCAGGAGGTCGGCGGAGGCAAAGGCCAAGGCATTGGGCCTGCCCGTCGAGCAGGTGCTGGCCGAGATGAAGGGGGAGGCCCCGCCCACGCCACCACCGTCGGCCGAGCCCGAGCCCGAGGCTCAGACCGAGGAGACCGTGGCCGCTGAGATGGAGGAATCCGCCGAGCGCTCCGAGGAGATCGAGGAGGCAGTGGAGTCTGTCGACGACGAGCCTGCGCCGGCAGAAGAGGTGGAGGCCGAGCCGGCGGCCGAGGGCGAGCCAGAGGTCGTGGCCGACACCGAGGCCGATGTGCCTCCCGCCCCACCAACCGAGGCACCGCCCGTTGCCCCCGAAGACGACGGAGGGGTTTCCGCGGAAGATGAGCCAGACCCCGAGTCAGAGGTCGAACCGGCCGCCGCCGCAGTGGCCACCGCGGTGGAAGACCGACCAGCCCCTGAGGGCGACGGCAGCGGAGATGGCGCCGGCGACGGCGCGGGGTCCGGGAACGGCGCAGACGGTGGCAATGGCGCCGGCAACGGCGCAGGCAAGGTGGCAGCCGTGGTGAGCACCCGTCCCACAGTGCCACCCATGGGGACGCCCGAGGGGGTGCGGACCCAGCGATTGCTCACCGTGGTCAAGGCCCGGGCCATCCAGACGGTCAAGGCCGAGCCGACGGACAAGGTCAACACCTGGCCCCACCTGATGCTCATGGAGTTCGGGGCCCTGCTGGCGATCACCGGGCTGGTGGTGATCATGTCGGTGGTCATCCACTCCCCGCTCCTCGACCCGGCCAACTTCAACGCCACGCCCAACCCGTCGAAGGCGCCGTGGTACTTCCTCGGCCTCCAAGAATTGCTTTCCTACTTCGATCCCCAGATCGCAGGGGTGACCATCCCCACGATCACCGGGTTCATCGGCTTCTGGATAATCCCCTACGTCGACAAGAACCCCTCCACTCGGCCCAGTGACCGCAAGTTCGCCATCGCCCTCTACTCGGTGTTCCTGGCCGGGGCCGCCACGCTCACGATCTTCGGTGTCCTCTTCAGGGGCCTCGGGTTCAACTTCTCCTACCCATGGAAGGACGGGGTCTACTTCGACGACTTGAAGGACTGGGTGCAATTCGAATGACCCTGACCAACGCCGCCCTCATTGCGGTCGCCGTGGTGGCGATCCTCGGGGCGGCCGGGGCATTTGCCGTCGCCTACCGCCGCTCACAAACCGTCGAGAAAGCCGATCCACTCGCTGGAGTCTCGCCGGAGACCCGAGCCGCCGACCGCTCGTCGACCGCCGTGTTGATCCCGCCCCGTGTCGAGGAGCCGGAGGAGATCGTCGAGGAAACGGCTCCCGAGGAGGAGCCCGAACCGGTCGAGGTCGAGGAGGACGCGGTCGTAGAGATCCTGGAGACCCAGCGCATCGTCGAGGTCTCGCCGGAGGAAGGCGGGGTGAGCCGGCGCCAGTTCTTCAACCGGGCAATTGCTGCGACCTTCGGGACGTTTCTGGCTGCCCAAGGTCTTTACTACCTCGCCTTCTTCTGGCCCAAGCTGACCGGTGGCTTCGGCGCCGACATCGACGCCGGCCCTGTCTCCGATCTGCGCACTCAGGTCTTCACCCCCGATGGCGCTGTGCTCCCCCTATTTATTCCCGAGGCCCGGGCCTACCTGGTACCTGCTCCCGCGGAGCTATCCGACCAGTTCGAGGGTCAGAGCGTGGAGACGGACGGTCTGATGGCTCTCTACATGCGGTGTGTCCACCTCGGATGCCGGGTGCCATGGTGCGCCCCGTCACAGGGATTCGAATGTCCCTGTCACGGATCGAGATACAACTCGATCGGCCAATATTTCGGCGGTCCCGCCCCGCGCAACCTGGACCGTTTCGTGGTGGAGAATCAGGGAGGCAACTTCATCATTCGCACCGGCAGCATCATCCAGACGCCGCGGGCGCCGGAGTTGAGTGTCCAGTACCCGCAGGGACCCAGCTGCATCAGCGCCGTGGCCGAGGCATGACCGCCAACATCATCACGGTCATCGCCCTGGTCGCAGGGATCGCCTGGCTGGGCATGCTCTTCGTTTCGGCGATCCGAAATCGAGGCAGCGAGGAGGTCGCTCCCAATCTCAGACCCGGGATCGACGATGAGAAGATCGAGACCCGCCGGCTGGAAGGAGGGCAGAAGGCGGCGATTGCCTTCTCCGCATTCCTCGCCATTTCGCTTCCGCTCTACTTTCTCACCGAGCAACAGCGGCAAGAGGGCTTCGTCGTCGAGTTCGCCGAGGGCTCGATCGAACGGGGCGAGCACCTCGTCGAGGAGTTCGGCTGTTTCAACTGTCATGGCCCGGAGGGCTCGGGCGGTGTCGCCCCCTATGTCGAGAAGCGCTCCGGCATCGCCGTCGAGTGGGCGGCCCCGTCGCTCAACGATGTCTTCTTCAGATATGCCAAGGATGAGGTCAACTTCTGGGTCACATACGGCCGCGGCAACACACCCATGCCCGCCTGGGGTATCCCCGGCGGTGGGCCGCTCAATGAGCAACAGGTCGAGGACGTGGTCAACTATCTGGCGACCATCCAGGTCACCCAGGACGAGAACCTGGCAGATGTCGAGCCCGGGATCAGCACCGCGCTGGACAGATTGGCAAACGCCGACGCCACGGTCGAGCTCGCCATCCTCGAGCAACGTCAGGTGCTGGCTCAGATCGAGTCTGCGCCCGGAGATGCTGCGTTGGTGGTACCACTGGCGACTCAGGCGAGGGAAGTGTTGGACGGGGCCGCCAGCGGAATCGATACCGATGCCGACGGCATCTCCGATGCGGCCGAGACGGAGCTGAGTGCGATCTCCGCCGAAGCGGCCGAGGGGTTCCAGATCATGGAGCCAATTGCCCTCGACCCCGAGGTGGCCGATGCCGAGCTGGCCGACGAGGCCCTCGCCGCCCTCGAGCTCGCATCCGAGACCGACCCCATTGTCGAGACCAACGTTGTCGCCATCGAGTCGGCCATCGAGTCGGGGACAGTCGACCCCGCCGTCGGGCTCAGCCCGGCATCAGTGACCACCCTCGAAGAGACCCGTGCCGCAGCAGAAGAGGCCGGGATCGAGGTCCAGGGGCCGATCGAGGATCTCGATGGCGCCACTGAGCTCGTCGCCGCCTTGGACGCCGCCGCAGCCGAAGCGGAGCCGGTCGAAGGGGCCGCCGACCTTGCTACCGCGGCGGCAGCAGCGACCGGAGACGGCTCCGACCCCGACGGTGACGGGTTGTCGACCGGCGCCGAGAACGACATCAACGGTCAGATCGAGGCCGCCATCACTGCCACTACGCCGGCCGGGGTCACCCTGGTCACTCTCGATCCGACCAACCCGGCCTCGGTCGGTGGGGAGCCCGACGCCGTGACTGCCGACAGGTTGGTGGGAAATCTCGAGTCGATGTCCACCACCCTCACGGTCACTGAGCAGAACCAGGCGGACCTCCTCGTGACCGCCGAGGGCGGTCTTGCCTACCTCGAAGAATCGCAGCAAGCCGAGTTGTATTCGATCGACTTCCCCGGGGTGGCGGAAGCAATGGGGTCATCGCCCGAGGAGGCAGAAAGGGCTGTCGGGCTGTTCAACTCCAACTGCGCACGGTGCCACACCGCCGGTTACAGCGCCGGGGTGCCTTACACCCAGGAGGCAGGCTCGGGCGGGTTCGGGCCAGCCCTGTGGGATGGCCGGCCGACGGTGCAGTTCGGGGATGCAAATGAGGATCCGGCGCAGGACCTGCTGGTCCAGTTCCTGATCAGGGGCTCTGAAGCGGAGACGCCCTACGGTCTCAACGGGTTCGGCACAGGCCGGATGCCGGCCTTCGGCGCCAGCCTCAGCATGGCGGACATTGAGTTGCTTGCTCGATACCTGCGTGGTGGCAACATGGACGGGAAGGAGGCCACCGTTGTTCTTCCGTGAGTTCTTCCGGTCGCTGTTCTCGGCCAATCTCTTCGTGACCGGGGTCATCCTCACCATTGCCGCCGTGGTCCTGTTCTATGGCTCGATCTACCTGTTCAACTACACGAACCTCGGGAAACGGCTGGGGTTCCTGGTCACCGGCGCCGCGGTGTTCGGCTGGTTGACGATCACCTCGATGCTGTTCGTGGTCTACGCCCCTCGGGGCCCCAAGCCGGCCGACATCGAGGGGTTGAACGCATTCGAGATCAGGATCATCCCGATCACCTACCTGCTCGTGTCGCTGGTGCTCTTCCTCGCCTTCCTGGTGGCGCTACACCAGTACGAGGAAGTCCAGGAGAAGTCCTCCGCCTAGAGCCGGCTGCCGTAATAGCTGAGGACCTGTAGCTCCATCGACAGGTCGACCTGACGCACCGAGACCTTGTCGGGCACATTCACCAGGACCGGGGCGAAATTGAGGATGGAGTGGATTCCATGCTCCACGAGACGATCGGCCACCTGTTGAGCGGCCACTGCGGGCACGGCGAGGATGGCGATCTCGAAGCTCTTCGATGTGCAATCGCCGTCGAGGAGATCCAAGTCCTGGATAGTGATGCTGCCCACCTTCGACCCGATCTTCCGCACGTCGGTGTCGTACAGGGCGACGACATCGAACCCTCTGCGACTCAGCCCGCCGTAGTTGGCGAGGGCTCGGCCCAGGTTCCCGGCTCCGACAATCGCCACCCGTTGCCGCTCGGCGATTCCTAGCTCCTGGCGAATGCGCACCTTGAGCTCGGCTACCGAGTAGCCGATCCCCCTGACCCCGTGGAAGTCGAGGTGGGAGAGATCCCTTCGGACGTTGGCCGCATTGGCGCCTGCCGCCGACGCCAGTTCCTCGGAGCTGACCACGTCCTTCGATGAGGCCAGGTCTTCGAACAGTCGGAGGTAGCGGGGAAGACGCACGACCGTGGCCTTTGGGATTTCATTCACAAGCTCACGATAAACCTGCGCGGCGATGCTCGGAATCCCGGCTGCGATGGCCCGGCCCCTAACCTCTCCGACGATGTCTTCGCCTTCCGTCCTCGTCGTCGGTGGCGGCCCCGCCGGCTCGGCGGCCGCCTATTGGCTGGCCCGGGATGGCCATGACGTGACGTTGGTCGAGAAGAAGGAATACCCCCGGGATAAGACCTGTGGCGATGGTCTGACCCCCAGGGCGGTCCTTCAACTCCAGGAGATGGGATTCGAGTTCGACGTTCCCGAGTTTCATCGGATCACCGGTCTCCGCTCCTACGCCGGAGACGAATACGTCGAGCTCGAATGGCCGGAGCACTCGCGCTTTCCCAGTTGGGGGGGCGTGATGAGACGCAGCGACCTCGATTCCCAGGTGGCCACCCTCGCCGAGAAGCAGGGCGTGAGGATCATGGAGAAGACCACGGCGTCACCGGTGATCGAAGAAGGTTTTCTCACCGGGGTCACCCTGGACCACAACGGGGCCCAGGAGGTCGTCACGCCGATGATCAGTGTCATCGCCGACGGCTCCATGAATCGATTCGGGCGTGAGCTGGGGAACGAGCGGCGCAGGGACTATCCGATGGGCATGGCCGCCCGGGGCTACTACTCCTCGCCGCGCTCGAAGGATCCCTTCCTGGAGAGCCAGCTCGATCTGAGGGACTCGAGCGGGGCAACGATGCCCGGTTACGGCTGGGTGTTCCCCCTGGGCGATGGAACGGTCAACGTGGGAGTCGGTCTGCTTTCAACGTTCACCAGGTGGAAGCACGTGAACACCACTCACATGATGGCCGACTACGTGGCCACCGCTCCGAAGTACTGGGAGCTGTCGGAGGAGTCGAAGCTGACCAACCCGGTTGGCGGCAAGCTGGCCATGTCCTTCTCCAAGGGACCGTTGGTGGGGGCGAACTGGATCACGATCGGTGACGCCGCCGGGGCGATCAATCCTTGGAACGGGGAAGGCATCTCGTATGCCTACGAGACCGGTCGCATCGCTGCCGAACACGTCGGCCGGGCATTGGGGACTGCAGATTTCGGGCTGTTGCGCCGATATCCACAACAACTAGAGGATGAGTACGGGCTCTATTACAAGATGGCCCGCATCTTCGTGAAGCTGATCGGTCACCCCCCGGTGATGCGGACACTGGCCCACACCGGGCTCAATAGCCGATCTTTGATGGAGTGGACTTTGAAGGTCATGGCGAACTTGCTCGACGAAGACGACAAGCACATGGGGGAGCGGACATACGATGCCCTGGCTGCGGTCGTACGGACCCTGCCGACGTCGTGAGGCCGGAGCTCCTGGTCTTCGACGTCAACGAGACCCTGCTCGACATGTCGCCGCTGCGAATCGACTTCGAGGACGTCTTCGGCGACGCTGACGCGATGGGCGAGTGGTTCGCTCGCCTCCTCCATGGGTCGCTGGTGTCGAACCAACTCGACCAGTACCGGGCTTTCGGTGTGATCGGGGTGGAGGCGCTCTTGCTGGTGGCTGAGCGGCGCGGAGTGGACCTCGATGAGGCGACCGCCACCGAAGTCGTCACCCGGCTCGCCATCCTTCCTGCCCATCTCGACGTGATCCCGGCACTCGAGCAGCTTCTCGATGCCGGTTTCCGGACCGCTGCCCTGACCAATGGCAGCACCAAGGCGGCGAACGTCCAGATCGAGAACGCGGGGCTCCACACCTTCATCCAACGGGTGATCTCCGTCGAGGAAGTGGGCCGGTTCAAGCCTGACCCGGTCACTTATCGCCACGCCGCCCAGATGATGGACGTTCATGTCTCCAAGTCGATGCTCATCTCGGCCCACGACTGGGATGTGGCCGGTGCCGAAGGTGCCGGCGCCTCGGCCGCATATGTGCGCCGGTCCGGTTACCTGTGGAGTCTGCCCGGCCCGATGCCCGAGACGGTTGGGGCCGACCTCAAGGAGATCGCCGGCCAGCTGATCGGCTGATCAGATCCGGGGGGCAACCTCCTCGGCGAGCTGTGTCATCAGCTCGAGCTGGGCCCCGTAGTCGAGAGTGGCGAAATAGCTGCGAGCTGCGAACTCCACGGGCACACCCGCCTTCTCCCGCAGCTCAAGCAATGTCTCCACGATCTGGTCGCTGGACCCGGCGATCGTGGCCCGCCGAAACAGTGCTTCGCGATCGGTCTCGGCCATGGCGGGAGCAGCCGGTGGCGGCCCGGGCCTGGAGGCCGAGGCCTCCATGTCGGAGTACTTCCAGGTCATGTGCCATAGGTGGTCGGTGTATCGGGCCCAGGCGTCGTCGGCGGAGTCGCCGGGGAGGATCACCGAGTAGTGGACGATGCGCAGCTCTGCCGGATCCCGCCCGATGCGATCACACTCGTCCTTGATCCACTCGAGCTGGCGGAGGAATCCGTTGGTGGAGGCATTGGAGTAGATGCCATCGGCGAGGCGGGCGGCACGTCTGATCGCCGGCTCGGCGCCGCCGCCGATCAAGATCGGGATCCGCTTCGACGGGGCGGGCCGGACTGCCAGTTCCGGGAATTGGTACACGCGACCTTCGTGGGTGAATGGCTGGCCGGTCCAGGCTTGCGGGAGGATGCTCAGCACCTCTTCCATGGCCCGGCCCCGCTGGTCGATTCGAGCGCCGAGAGCAGCGAACTCCGCCTCGCTCCAGCCCAGACCGAGGCCGAGTGTGAACCGTCCGCCGCTGAGCAGGCTGACAGTGGCCGCGTCCTCGGCGAGCCGCAGCGGATGGTGCAGTGGGGCGAGGATGACCCCCGTGCCGATCTCGATGGTCGAGGTGGCGGCGGCGATGGCACCGCTGACCACTGCCAGGGACGGCATGTAGCCGTCGTCGACGAAATGGTGCTCGGTGGTCCAGACCGAGGAGAGACCAAGACGCTCCGCTTCGACGGCGATTGAGATGGTTTCTTGATAAGCGCGGGACCAATCGGTCTCGCCGGGCTTGAGTTGTGCGCTGAGAAGGCCGAATCCGAGGGACATGGGAAGGCAGGTTACGTGTGCGGCGGAGGACCGCGGCCTGGATCCTCGAGCTGGTGGGTGAGTACATGGTGGAATCGGCATCGCAGCGCGCCATTGGCGACGTCGGTGCTGCCGCCATCTGCCCAATGTTTGAGATGGTGCACGTCGCACCAGCGCGGGTCGCGGTCGCACCCGGGCCAGGTGCAGTGTCGGTCTCGGGCGATGATGGCCCGTCGTTGGGCCGCGGTCCATACCCGGGTCTTGCGGCCGATGTCGATGATCTCCCCGTCCGGGCCGAGGACGATCCGGCTGAGGGAGCAGTCGCAGGCAACGGCTCGTAGTTCATAGATGGTGAACAGATGCCCATTCTCCGTCTCGTGAAGCCCTCCAGCGATGCCTTGCAGGGCAGGCAGATCACAGACCAGGTTGATGTGTGGTTTCTCTCCGCCCACAGAGGGCGTGTCGCCGTGATCGAGGTAGTTACGGGCCAGGTCTTCCAGCGCATCATGACGACGCTGACGGGGGGTCCGGGTGTCTCCCGGGAATGGAGGCGGCATGAGCGCCCCTAATGCGGCCCGGAGTGCGTGCAATGCGGAAGGAGTGGTCCATCCTTCGATGTGGCCCATCCCTCCGAGGCTCTCGGAGAGCGACACACCGCGTAAATCGTGCTGGGCGAGTTCGTCCGAGATGATGCCCGGCCCGTCCACCGACTGCCGCCAGTATTCGAGGGCCCTGCGGGTGTCGGTGACCCCGAGATCCTCGACGATCTCGACCAACCGGTCCTCGCCTTCGGCGAACTGTTCGGGCAAGGCAACTGCCTGGTCCAGCAGGACACCCGCCTGATCCGTGCTCAACCGACCAGCGGTCCAGGCGCGGAAGGTGGTTCTGGCTGCCAGGAATACCCGAGAACGAGCAACCAAACGATGGGCCCGACCAGATGCCATCCGGCAACGGTGTTTGAGAAATGCGGTGAGCGATGGGTAGCCGAAATGGTGGGGGCCGGATCGGTCCTCGAAGGTCGAAATCCGTCGGAGACGTTCGACCTCGAGCAATCCGGAGACGTGTTCCAACTCCACCAGGTCGTCGGCCAACTGGTCGAGATGGAGGTGAGCGACATCCTCGTTGACCCATTCCTCGAGTGCCGATCTCAGGGCGCTCATTCCACCTTCCCGAACATATGTTCGACCCTACAACATGGCCAAGACAGATTCCATAGGGTTGTCGAGGATTTCTTGGATGACTCAGAGGAGGCTGTCATGGCAAAGCTGTTAGTCGTCGAAATGCTCTCCCTGGACGGAGTTATGCAGGCGCCAGGTGGCCCGGATGAGGACCGCAGCGGCGGGTTCGAACATGGTGGTTGGGCGATGCCCTACTTCGACGAGGTCGCCGGAGAGGGGGCCAGCAAGTCGATGGCGGAGACCGGCGCATTCCTCTTCGGCCGCAAGACCTACGAGATCATGGCCGCCTATTGGCCCCATCAGCCGGACGACGACATGTTCGCCGAGGTGCTCAATGGCCTGCCGAAGTACGTCGCTTCGACCACCCTCGACGAGCCCTTGGCCTGGTCCGGGCTCGACCCTCTTGAAGGGTGAAGTCGCCGGGGCGGTGGCCGCGCTCAAGGAGGAGCTGGCCGGGAACATCGTCGTGCTGGGCAGCGGGCAGCTGGCTCGGACCCTCATGGAGCACGACCTGGTCGACGAGTACGGGTTGACGATCCATCCGCTCCTGCTCGGTCCCGGCAAGCGGCTCTTCGACGAGGCGAGTGGGATGCGACCCATGCGTCTCGTCGATTCGAAGACCACGACAACCGGCGTGATTCTCGCCACCTACCGGCCTGAGAGCTGATTTTCCCCATCTAACGGCCGGTCCTAGGGCCGAGGTTGGGACCATGGCGTTCCATCCGACGCACACTGTTGAGTCGCAGATAGGTGAGGACCGGTCAGGCCTCCCAGAAGGCGAGCTCCTCGGCGAGCAGCTCAACCATCATCGTGGCATCCCAATGCGGGTCAAGCATTCGCTCCAACTCGCGATGGCGAGCCTTCGTGTTCCCGGCGACGAAGGACTCCGGTTGCCACTTCCAAACGATGGGCCACACCAGCCACTGGATGACCCCGTAACGCACCTTGATCGCATCGAGCAGGGCGTCGGCGCGGGGCTGATTACCGAGAACCGCCCTGAATGCGGCGAACAGGCAGAGATAGTCGCCCTCCTGGAGGTAGATGCGACCGCTCACGTGGTGCCGGGCCGATCGGGCGAGCTCGACCGCACCGTTGCGGGGATCTGGGGAAGTCAGCGCGCACATCGCCCGCAACAGGTCGACTTCGTAGGCCGAATAGCTCGCCAAGATCCGCCACGCGAGCCACTGCATCCTCACGACGGCCGAGGAGGACCATGAGGCCGGCTTCGGCCAGCACTTCGTCCCAAAAGACCAGGCCACCGGTGGTGGCCAAATGCGATGCTCTTCGTGCAGCGACGAGAGCGTCCTCGAGCCGACCGAGGCTGTAGAGCTGGCCGGATCGATGCATCTCGAGCATCGCCACATTGGCCGCGGGTGTCGACGAGCGCTCGGCACGGGGGAGCAGCTCGTCGAGAAACGCCAACCGCTCCTCGGCGCCTTCGACGGGTGCGAACCCGAAAGCTCCCACCTGGGGGAAGAAGCTGTCCTCGAGCTCGCCATCGGGATCGAGTTTCCGTGCCGCCTCGGTAATTGCGGGTGCCGGCGCCGGGTCGGCCTCGTTGAACGCCCTCATCAGGCGCCCGGTCAACAGGAGGGCTTGGTCCTCGGGAGGCAGGTCGTAATCGGAGTCGAGGAGATGTTGGTACTTGTGTGCCACCCCGCGGTACACCAGCGGCCAGAACACCCGTGCAACAGTCAATGCGGAATCGGCGTTGCGACCGTGTTCGATGCCCCACTCCAGGGCGGCGATCAAGTTGGACAACTCGCGTTCGTTCCGCTGGTACAGCTCGGCGTCGTTGTTGTTGCGGTTGAACGAGGTTCCCCGCATCGAGCCGATGAAGTGATCGTGGTGTCGCTCGGTCGCGGCGTCACGCTCACTCGCCGCTCTCAGCTTGTCCGATGCGAACAGTCGGATCGTCTCCAGCAGACGCCGCCTGACGAGGCCGCCTTCGCGCACCCGATCGACCAATGACTTGGAGGCGAGGGCTCCGACCAGAGCTGTCGCTTCGGGGTCGGAGATACCCAGTCACAGCGGGCACGTCGATGAGATCGAACCCACCCTGGAACACCGAGAGCCGTCGGAGCATGGCCTGTTCCCGTTCATCGAGCAACGAGTAACTCCACTCGATCGCGGCGAGGAGGGTTTGGTGGTGACGGACCGAATCACGAGTCTCGGCGGCCAGCAGCCCGACCCGGTCGTCCAGCCTGTCTCCGATCTCTCTCACTGACATCGACCTTGCTTGGGAAGCAGCGAGTTCGATCGCCAAGGGGATGCCATCGAGTCGGCGGCAGATCTCGACGAGGACGGCCCGGTCCTCGTTATCGAGATCGAAAGATGAATTGGCCTCTTTGGCCCTCCGCAGAAACAACTCGATTCCTGGCGAATCGAAGGTGGCGGACTCGAGGAGTGGGATCTGAAACACATGCTCGCCGGGGATTGCGAGGGCCTCTCGACTCGTGGCGAGGACCACAAGGTCGGGGCAGTGTTGAAGCAGCCGGCTGATCAGGTCTGCCGCTCCCGCTACCACGTGCTCACAATTGTCCATCAGCAACAGGCACTTCCGTGGGCGGAGGAAATCGACGAGGCGGTCAATGGTGGGCTCGGCCCCGATCACGGAGAGCCCGACTCCGTCCATGGTGGCTCCGATGATGTCTCCTTCCTCAGTGATCGAGGTCAGGTCGACAAAGAACGCACCGCCCGGAAAGGACGAATAGGCCCGGTGTGCCGACTCGACGGCGAGGCTGGTCTTTCCGGCGCCTCCGACCCCGACAACAGTCACCAATCGGGCTCCCGCGAGCAGACCTTGCATGGCCTCGAGGTCATCGGCACGGCCGACCAGCTCGATGGGATAGGAGGGAAGTGTGGACGGGATCGCCGATCTAGTTCGTGCCGTCAGGCCGATCAGCGCCGTGTCCTGGTCGAGGATTCTCTGCTCGAGCACTTGGAGGGCTGGAGAGGGTTCGATTCCGAGGTCCTCGCCCAGGACCCGGCGCGCCTCCTGGTAGGCGCGCAGCGCCTCTCCCTGGCGCCCGGAGCGGTAGAGGGCGAGCATCTGCAGCCCGCGGAGTTCCTCGCGATACGGCATCGTGTTGACGAGCACCTCGAGCTCGCCCAGGGATTCCTCGTGTCGGCCGAGCTCGAGCAGAGATCGCAGTCTCGAGACCCTGGCCTGCTCGTAGAGCTCCTGGAGCCTGGAACGCTCCCCGACCAGCGCCAGCTCATCTGCGAGGTCTCCGTAGGGATCTCCCCGCCACATAGGCAGAGCGCGGTCCAGGTCCTCGAGCGCAGCTTTGTGATCATTTTCCGCCGCGATAGCTGCCTGGGCGATCAGCGTCTCGAAAAGCTTGGCGTCGACATCGGCTTGGAGCGCGTAGCCGCCACTGGTCGATTCGATAGCCCGGCTGCCCAGGGCCCGGCGCAGGGCCGAGACATGGACCTGGACGCTCTTTCGGGCTGTGGGAGGAGGATCATCGGGCCACAGGCCGTCGATGAGCTGTTCGAAAGAGACCCACCTCCCCTGAGCGGCAGCAAGCAGGGCGAGCACCAGTCGGGGACGAGCACCGCCAAGCGGAAGCGGGGCTCCATCCCTGACAGCCCTCATCGGCCCCAGCACCTGCAACTCGAGATCAGCCGGTGGCGCCACCCAGGAATGGTGGCATATGGGAGGCACCCGCCGACACACCGGAGAGGCATGTGGGCGGATGCCTTGACGATCAGGGTCAATCGGCGAGTACCGACCGAACCTGTTCGAAGGTGCCTCGAGGCATCCCGGCGACCGGGGCGATCGATGACCCGTCCGACGTCAGATCATCGAAGAGCGACCTCGGCATCCCGGGCACCGGACCACTTTCCAGGCCGGATGCGGCGCCTCGAGTCGCGGTCAGTGATTCGAAGAGACTGCGGGGCATGCCTGCCACCGGCCCGTTCGAAAGGCTGTTGCTGAACGGTGTCGAGTCGACCTCGGTCACCACCTGTGGTGTGAAGTCGGCCCCGCTGAGGCCTTCGGTCGCGTAGATCGCGGCGACGATTGCGACGGCTCCGGCCAGACCGGCAACGACCCACCTCGGGTCGAATGACTTGATTTCCCTCTGTGACATCTCTGCCTCCTTGGACTGCGACCCGCCGGATATAGGCGAGTAGTTCCTGTTGAGGTCAGAGTGCGGGACGGCGGTAAACGCTTGGATGTCGGTCGGTAAAGGCCCGGTCGCGAGATCCATACGCGGCCGATGTGATTTATCAGCACCAGAGGACCCGTCCTATCCTCAGAGGGTGACTCTGGCCGACTATCTGCCGATCGGGATCATGTTCGTCCTGGCCGCAGTTTTCGTCGCCGTTTCCCTCATCGCCTCCAGCCTGGTGCGTCCCAACAATCCCACCGAGGCCAAGCTCGACCCCTACGAGAGCGGAATAGTCCCCGAGATGGAGCCTGTGCAGCGGTTCCCGGTCAAGTTCTATCTGGTGGCGATGCTGTTCGTCATCTTCGACGTCGAGATCATCTTCCTCTTCGCCTGGGCCTCGATCTACGACAGTCTCGGCTGGTACGGGGTGGCGGCGATCTTCATCTTCACCTTCTTCGTCGCCGAGACCCTCGCCTACGTCTGGAAGCGCGGCGCTCTCGATTGGAACGTCCACCGGCGAGCCCGCTACATCCCGACCGACGCCACGGACGAGGCGGCCTGATGGCCACAACCGCCCCGGGCAATCTGCTCATGACGACGATCGACAAGGCGGCTCGTTGGGCGCGGACCCGGTCGATGTTCCCCGCCTCTTTCGGACTTGCCTGTTGCGCGATCGAGATGATGGCCACCGGGACGGCCCACTACGACCTGAGCCGGTTCGGGATGGAGGTGTTCCGCGCCTCGCCTCGGCAGTCCGATCTCATGGTGGTGGCCGGGCGGGTGAGTCAGAAGATGGCCCCCGTGTTGCGACAGGTCTATGACCAGATGCCCGACCCGAAATGGGTGATCTCGATGGGTGCCTGCGCATCCACCGGGGGCATGTTCAACAACTACGCCCTGGTCCAGGGCGTCGATCAGGTGGTCCCGGTCGATATCTACGTGCCGGGTTGCCCACCGGGGCCGCAAAGCCTGATGCACGGGATCCTGACACTGCACGACAAGATCATGAAGGGCGAGATCGCCAGTTGACCGACGACACCGGCGCCGTCGAGACCGAGGAAGCCGTCGAAGTCCCCGATCGGCCCCTACCCGACAACGAGGTCCTGAAAGGCCTGTTCGAGCCTTTCGAGGACGTGGTTTGGGAGGATTCGCTCGGCCAGGACGTGGCGCGGGTGCTCAACGAGCGCTGGCTGGAATTCGCCACCGTGGCGAAGGACGCCGGGTTCGAGGTATGTGTCGACGTCACCGCCGTCGATTGGATGCGCTCGCGTCCCGACCGTTTCGAAGTGGTGGCCAACCTGCTCTCGATGCAGCATCGTCTTCGGCTCCGGATGACCACAACTGCCCCTCGCTTGGATCCAACCGTCGCTTCGCTGGTGCCGGTGTGGCCAGGGGCGAACTTTGCCGAGCGAGAGGCATATGACATGTTCGGGATCGTCTTCGAAGGGCACCCGGACCTGACGCGGATCCTTATGCCCGACGAGTGGGAGGGCCACCCACTGCGCAAGGACTTTGGCGTGGGCACTGTGCCCGTTCAGTTCAAGGAAAGCCACAAGGTGAGCTGAGATGAGCGACGACGCCAAGACCCTCGACGTATGGGTGGCCGGCACCGAGGAGCCGGAATTGACGCCGACGGACGAGGGTGCCCAGGAGATATCGATTGACGAGTCGGGTGGGCGGCTCGACGAGCAGTTCGGGCGGGTGGTCGAAGACGACTACGTGTTCGACGACGAGGCCGAAGAGGACGAGCGGATGATCCTCAACATGGGCCCCCAGCACCCGTCCACACATGGCGTGCTCCGGCTTCAGATCGAGCTGGAGGGGGAGATCATCCGTCGCACCAAACCGATCATCGGATACCTCCATACCGGGATGGAGAAGACGGGGGAGCAGCTCAACTTCTCCCAGGGCGGGACCAACGTCACGCGGATGGATTATCTGGCCCCACTACACAACGAGCTGGCCTACGCACTTGCGGTGGAGCGGCTGCTCGGGATCGAGGTACCGCCGAGGGCGGCCGCAATCCGGGTGCTCCTCACCGAGCTGAACCGATGCTCGTCGCATCTCGTCGCGCTGGCCACCAACGGGATGGACATCGGGGCCATCTCCATGATGATGTACGGCTTCCGGGAGCGAGAGCAGATCCTCGCCTTCTTCGAGAAGACAACCGGTCTGCGGATGAACCACAACTTCATCCGACCGGGTGGGGTGGCCGCCGACCTGCCGCCCGGTTGGAAGGACGACGTTGCCGCCATCATCGAAGAGCTCCCCAGGCGGCTCGGTCAGTATGACGACCTCCTCGAGAACAATCCGATCTGGGTGGCCCGCACCAAGGGAGTCGGCGTCCTTTCGGCAGAGGAGGCCACCGCGTACGGAATCACCGGGCCGACCTTGCGCTCCACGGGCGTCGATTGGGACATCCGCAAGGCATTCCCCTACAGCGGCATCGAGCAGTATGAGTTCGAGGTCCAGGTCGGAGAGCACGGGGACGTGTACGACCGGTACCGGATCAGGGTCGAAGAGATCAAGCAGTCGCTGTCCATCGTCGAGCAGGTCATGGACACCATTCCCAAGGGCGACTACCGGGTCGACGACCGCAAGGTCACACCGCCACCCCGGGCTCGCATCGACGAGTCGATGGAGGCGCTGATCCATCATTTCAAGCTCTTCACCGAGGGGTACAAGGTGCCGGCCGGGGAGACGTATGTCGCGGTCGAGTCGCCCCGTGGCGAGCTGGGCTGTTACCTCGTCTCCGACGGCGGGGCCCGCCCCTACCGGATGCACACCCGGGCACCATCCTTCGCCAACCTCCAGGCCCTACCCATCGCTATGGCCGACTCGCTGATGGCCGATACCGTTGCCACCATCGCCTCGCTCGACCCGGTGATGGGCGACGTCGACCGGTAGCGCGTACCTGAAGTACGCGGTTTCGCCCGAATTAGCGG
>CAVQFU010000003.1:0-165275 GCA_963711895.1 uncultured Acidobacteriota bacterium | reverse complement strand
ATGTCAATGGCCTTGTGAGGCAACGTCTTGGGGTGAGAAAGGTGAGTTTCGCCGACGCAGAGCAGACCAAAGGGCTCACCGGAATGGAGATCGGTGGGGTCACCATCTTCGGTCTCCCCGACGACCTCCCGGTGTGGATCGACGCCTCCGTGCTGGACCACGACTGGGTCGTGATTGGCGCCGGGTCCCGGACGGCGAAGATTCGGTTGGATCCCCGGCAGCTCGAGGGTCTCGACGGGTTCGAGATCGTTCCCGACCTCGGCCGGGAAGTCTCAGCGTGAACGCCGGGCCGCCCGCCGTATCAGGAAGAAGTATCCGACCAGACCGATCAGGGCAAAGCTGAACCACTGAATCGCGTATGCCAGGTGTGGCCCCTCGTCCGCGAACGACGGCGGCCGGGCGACGACCGGCAGATCTCCCTCCAGGTCGTCGAGCAGGGACAGATACACCGGTTCCAGTTCGTAAGGCACCTGTTGCTGGATGCGATCGATGTCGACCCTGCTCATCGTCACAAGCCGGCCCTCCTCCGGGTCGCTCGGGCCGAGCGCTCCCCGGGCCTGGGTGGGCCTGACCCAACCGGTCACGGTCACAGTCCCCTCCGGGGGCGGGGCCGCGGCCACGGGCACCTGGTCCGCGTCGAGGGGGGCCCAACCCCGATTGACCAGCACCGCGGTGCCCCTCTCCCCCAGCAGGGGTGTGATCACGTGGAACCCGGCGACGCCCTGGTGGACCTGACTCCTGATCAAGACCTCGTCGTCGGGTTGGAACTCACCTGTCGCCGTGGCTCGGCGGAATTCGAGAGTGTCTTGCTCCTCGCCGGAGGCATCAAGCAAAAGCCCGAGATCGACCGGCTCGTCCTCGAATCGTGACTCCCCCACTGTGTTCTGCAGCTGTCGCTCATCGAGTCTGCGGAGCTGCCAGAAGCCCAGGCTGATGAAGAGAATGGCGAGGGCCATCACGACCACGTGGGCCACCAACCATCGTGGGGCCAGCAACCACCTCACCGATCAGGCGGCTAAGGGGATCTCATCGTCGTCGAGCAGGGCCAGCGCAGCGGCCTCGATGCTCGGCTCCTCACGTCTGATCGCAGTCGGGACCGACATCATCGATCCTGCCGCGTCGACTGTCAGCCGACCGGCGTCGATGAGGGCACGGGCGATGTCGTCGGTCCAATACCAGGGCACGAAAAACCTCCGGGTGACGTCGAGGGGACAGGGACAAAGCCACTGTACCCCCGATGTCAATACCCGGAATCGTCAATGAACACGGGCCTAGACGGCGACCGGCTCGAGCTCTTCGACGTCCTTGAGGTTGACCTGCTCGGCCACTACCTCGAGACGGGAACGCCGCCCGTCGGGTGCCTCCCAGAACCGCCGTTGCACCGACCCACAAATCCAGACCCGACGACCCTTCTCGGGCATCTCGTCGACGAGCTCATCAGGCGGGTCCCACAGCGTCACCGGCACCACGTCGACTCTTCGTCTCGGTTCATCGCTTCGAACTGTCACCAGAAGCCGTATCAGCCGGGTACCGCTCTCGAAAGTCTTCAACTCGGGTTCGACGGCGACTCGTCCACAGAGGACGACCAGGTTGAGATCCATGACACTCTCCCCTTCTCTCATGGTCGGGGAAGTGCGGTCGATTCGAGTGTGCCCGACCACTGGGACAGATTCACCAGGGTCGTGGTCCGCCGGCCCGGGTCCGTTCAGAGCAGGGCGGCGCGCAGGTCGTCCACTCCTTCGAAATCCGGATCCTGCTCGTCCAGCGCGGCCAATAGCCGCCTGGCTGCGTCCTTGTCACCGGCGGCGATCGCCACCCTGGCTGCCACGAACCAGCGGCGAAGCTCGCCCGGCGAAGGTGCGGCGACGAGTCGGCCAGGTTTGATGATTTGCCAGGCGTCGACGGCCTTTCCTTCGTCGAGGAGGAACGAGGCATAAACCACGCGGGCTTCATGGCCGACCGTGGCCGAGGCATCGAGATCCTGGAGCAGGTTCCAGGTCTTGGTCACGTCCCCGGGCCGGCCCAGGGCTCGGAGGCAGTCCATCTCGACCGGCATGTGAATCACATCTCCGGTGAGACGTCGGAAGGTGCGCAGCTCGCGCAGGGCCTCCTCCCACTGCCCGGTGTGATAAGCGGACAGCCCGAGCATTTCCCGGACCGTCGACGATCGAGGTGCCAGGTTCTTCGCCTTGCGCAGCTCGGGCAGGGCGGCGCCGTAGCGCTCATCGGCGAATTGGTTCAAAGCCTTGGCCAGATGGTTCAGGGCGGGATCGCGGCGGTCCTTCGGAGTTGAGCGAAGGATCTCTTCCCGAACCCATTTCGGGAGTTGCCCGGAGCTCACCGAAGTGACGGTGCGATGCTCCCGTCGTTGGCCGGGGTCATGGGTGTCACGTCGTCGCTTGTCGCCACTCTTGCGCTGATGTCTGTCCGGGCGATTGCTCAACGTGCCTTCCCTTGGGTGAAAATGAAGGGCCGCCAACGGTAGTCGGCGGCCCTTCGACGTAAATGCCCGGCGGTGACCTACTCTCCCAGGGGGTTGCCCCCCAAGTACCATCGGCGCTGGCGGGTTTCACTTCCGTGTTCGGAATGGGAACGGGTGGTTCCCCGCCGCTGTAGCCACCGGACAAACTTGTCAAATCTTGGGCTTCGAGTCCCGGCAACCCGAGGACTCCATAGCGAGCACAAATATCGAGGATTCATTCCAAGCCCTCGGCCTATTAGTACCGGTCCGCTGAACACATTGCTGTGCTTACACGTCCGGCCTATCAACCTGGTCTTCTACCAGGGGCCTTAACCGGTTAATCCGGTGGGAAGTCTCATCTTGAGGTGGGCTTCGCACTTAGATGCCTTCAGCGCTTATCCCGTCCGTACATAGCCAACGAGCCGTGCACTTGGCAGTACAACTCGCACACCAGAGGTACGTCCACCCCGGTCCTCTCGTACTAGGGGCAGCTCCTCTCAAACTTCCTGCGCCTGCGGCGGATAGGGACCGAACTGTCTCACGACGTTCTGAACCCAGCTCGCGTACCGCTTTAACGGGCGAACAGCCCGACCCTTGGGACCTGCTCCAGCCCCAGGATGCGACGAGCCGACATCGAGGTGCCAAACACCCCCGTCGATATGGACTCTTGGGGGGCATAAGCCTGTTATCCCCGGAGTACCTTTTAGCCGATGAACCATGGCACACCCACGTGCCACCATGGGTTCACTAATCCCGACTTTCGTCCCTGCTCGACTTGTAGGTCTCGCAGTCAAGCTCCCTTGTGCATTTACACTCGTCGTCTGATTGCCGACCAGACTGAGGGAACCTTTGGGCGCCTCCGTTACACTTTAGGAGGCCACCGCCCCAGTGAAACTGCCTGCCAGACACTGTCCCTGATCCGGATTACGGACCGAAGTTAGATGGCCGTCATATGAAGGGTGGTATTTCAACGTTGGCTCCACGAAAGCTAGCGCCTCCGCTTCTTAGCCTCCCACCTATCCTGCACATCACATGCCAGACACCAATGTCAAGCTACAGTAAAGGTTCCGGGGTCTTTCCGTCCTGCCGCAGGTAGTGAGCATCTTTACTCACACTGCAATTTCGCCGAGTCTCTGGTTGAGACAGTACCCAAGTCGTTACGCCATTCGTGCAGGTCGGAACTTCATCTAATTCCACTGTTTCCAGTGGGACAGACTATGCCTTCACCTCGTCCGGGGACGAGGGCCCGCGTATTGCGACGCTCATAGATTTGCCTCGTGGCAGAAGTCGTCGCCTCACCTTTCGGATCAGTCGTTACGGGGTCATGCTTGTTAGCAGAGGACTTCCCACGGCATCGCCCACAGCTCGATCTGTTTGGGTTTCGCCGTTATGAGCGGGGATTTAGGGGGGATCACTCCCCCAGAGGGCAGTTCATTACTACCCGACAAGGAATTTCGCTGGATCTGTTACTTAGACCTGATGAGCACATCGTCTCACCAGGCGGGCCGGACATTTCTGCCGGCCTCCCTACGTCGCCGTAGGGTCCGGACCATCTCTTCACCTCGATCTCTCACGAGGTGGTTGGCGTATGGTCTCTGAGGATTCTCAGATATTTGGACGGCTTGCGGTGATTCATCGTCTCTACGATCTCGGCGATCGCCTCGAGACCTGACGGGGTCAGATGCATACCTTCGCCCATCATCTCGATCACTGTCGCGAACTTCTCGAAGTTGTCATTCTTCGTCGTTCGCAATGGATGCTCCATGAAGTATGGAACGATTGTCGATCTCAGGTCGTCGATCCGTTGCACGCAGTAGCGCAGGAGATCTTCCCGATGGTTGTCTCTGCGCCGGTTCAGGTACACCTTGCCGCATCCGAAGAACTCAACGAGCTCCTCGAGCACATGGCGGCTCGATGCGCCTTGAACGACTGCGAATTCCGGACGGACCTGCCATCCGAGGGTCATCTTCGGGCTTCGAAACAACGGGCAGCTGAAGCAGCCCTCGCCGTCCACGAAGCCGACGACCCAGCCTTCGTATCTGAGTCTTTCCTGCTGGTTTTCCGGCGTGGCGCCTTGTACGCCACCCGCCATCGGATTTTCACTGCTCATACCTCATCACTACCTGGTGGCTGTGACAGGAATGAACGAGTACCGGATGGATGCACCGGGTTTTCCAGCATATAGCCAACTGCACTCACCGCCGTCACCGGCGGGAGGGGCAGCCCCCCTTTGCCTCTAGGGGGTTTCCTTTACCTTAGGACCGTTATAGTTACGGCCGCCGTTTACTGGGGCTTAATTTCAAGGCTTCGCCGAAGCTAACCCATCCACTTAACCTTCCAGCACCGGGCAGGCGTCACAGCGTATACGTCGTCTTGCGACTTAGCACGCTGCTGTGTTTTTGGTAAACAGTCGCTTGGGTCTGGTCACTGCGGCCCCCTCAAGCTCCGGACGCAAGTCCTTCACCTTACCGGGGCGCTCCTTCTCCCGAAGTTACGGAGCTATTTTGCCGAATTCCTTAACCAGAGTTAACTCGCTCGCCTTGGTATTCTCTACCTGTCCACCTGTGTCGGTTTGGGGTACGGGCACCCTGTGTGCTCGCTAGAAGTTTTTCTCGGAGGCATGGCTTCAACGGCTTCACCTAAAGCGGCTCGGCATCACGTCTCAGGCTTCATGAGGTCCGGATTTACCTAGACCTCGCCCCACACGCTTACCCCGGGAACAACCATCGCCCGGGTCCGTTTAGCCTTCCCCGTCACTCCATCGCTGACCTAGTACTGACTGGGTCGGTAGGCCCCGAAGGGCTTTCCTTAGCAAATCAGATTCGGCCTGGGCGCACGCAGAGTGGTACCGGAATATCAACCGGTTGTCCATCGACTACGCCTCTCGGCCTCACCTTAGGTCCCGACTTACCCTGGGCGGACGAACCTTCCCCAGGAACCCTTGGACATTCGGCGGAAGAGATTCTCACTCTTCATTCGCTACTCATGCCGGCATTCGCACTCGTGACGCCTCCACGACTGGCTTCCGCCGCCGCTTCGCTGGCAACACGACGCTCCCCTACCGATCCAGCTAATGCTGAATCCCGTAGCTTCGGCGGTGTACTTGAGCCCCGTTACATTTTCCGCGCAGAGTCACTCGACCAGTGAGCTGTTACGCACTCTTTAAATGGTGGCTGCTTCTAAGCCAACATCCTGGCTGTTTGAGCAACTCCACATCGTTTCCCACTTAGTACACACTTGGGGGCCTTAGCTGACGATCTGGGCTGTTTCCCTTTCGACCACGAAGCTCATCCCACGTAGTCTGACTGCCGCATTTGGCGCATTGAGATTCGGAGTTTGACTGAATTCGGTAAGCTTGTAGGCCCCCTAGTCCAATCAGTGCTCTACCCCCAATGCGGAACATACGACGCTAGCCCTAAAGCTATTTCGGGGAGAACCAGCTATCGCCGAGTTTGTTTGGCCTTTCACCCCTATCCACAGGTCATCCCCCAAGTTTTCAACCTTGGTGGGTTCGGGCCTCCACGAGGTCTTACCCTCGCTTCACCCTGCCCATGGATAGATCACTCGGCTTCGGGTCTACGGCATGCGACTAGGCGCCCTATTAAGACTCGCTTTCGCTTCGACTACGGTTCACACCTTAATCTTGCCACATACCGGTAACTCGCCGGCTCATTCTTCAAAAGGCAGGCGGTCAGGATCCGAAGATCCCTCCCACTGCTTGTAAGTCAACGGTTTCAGGTACTATTTCACTCCCCTCGCCGGGGTTCTTTTCACCTTTCCCTCACGGTACTAGTCCGCTATCGGTCGCTAGGAAGTACTTAGCCTTACGAGGTGGTTCTCGCAGATTCACACGGAATATCCTCCGTGATACTTGGGAACACCGAATCTGGAGCAAGGTCGGTTTTCGTCTACAGGGCTGTTACCTGCTGTGGCCCAGCTTTCCAGCTGTGTTCGACTAACCGCCTCGTTTGTAACTCCAGCTCGACACCGGTGTATCGAGACATCAGGTCCCACGACACCTACACAGCAACGCCACCGGGCTATCACACTGCATAGGTTTAGGCTCATCCCGTTTCGCTCGCCACTACTCAGGGAGTCGCATTTGCTTTCTTTTCCTCAGAGTACTGAGATGTTTCAGTTCCCCTGGTTACCTCAACCGGCCCTATGTGTTCAGACCGGAGTGACTGGGCATGACCCCAGCCGGGTTTCCCCATTCGGACATCCTCGGATCAACGCTTGCTTGACAGCTTCCCGAGGCTTTTCGCAGCCTGCCACGTCCTTCATCGGCTTCTAGCGCCAAGGCATCCACCGTTAACTCTTAGTAGCTTGGAATATAGAGAATCCAAGACATTTTGTGCTCGCTATGCAGTTCTCAAGTTGCCTGAAGGTGCTCCACCGCGACGATACGAGATCGTCCCGGCCGTGAACTCCTTCACAACTGAACAATGTGCCCTATCTAACCGGCTCCTTGGCCGGGCTCATCCGAGCTCTCGTGTCGCCGAAGCGACTCGAGCTTGCTCGTTCCACCCAACCAGATCAATCCTGTTCGATCGAATAGCCAGCAGATCAACTAGAAGCTGGAAACCGGTCAATCATGCCGGTTTCGTTAATGCTCCTTAGAAAGGAGGTGATCCAGCCGCACGTTCCCGTACGGCTACCTTGTTACGACTTCGTCCCAATTACCGACCCCACCTTCGGCAGCTCCCTCCCTAAAAGGGTTGGGCCACTGACTTCGGGTGTTGCCGACTTTCGTGACGTGACGGGCGGTGTGTACAATCCCCGAGAACGCATTCACCGCGGCTTTGCTGATCCGCGATTACTAGCGACTCCGACTTCATGGAGTCGAGTTGCAGACTCCAATCCGAACTGAGGCCGGCTTTGTGGGATTCGCTCACCTTCGCAGGATCGCAGCCCGTTGTACCGGCCATTGTAGCATGCGTGCAGCCCTGGATATAAGGGGCATGATGACTTGACGTCGTCCTCACCTTCCTCCGAGTTATCCCCGGCAGTCTCCTATGAGTCCCCGGCCGAACCGCTGGCAACATAGGACAAGGGTTGCGCTCGTTGCGGGACTTAACCCAACATCTCACGACACGAGCTGACGACAGCCATGCACCACCTGTCATGGGCCCTTACGGACACCGTGTTTCCACGGCTTTTCCCATGATGTCAAACCCAGGTAAGGTTCTTCGGGTTGCATCGAATTAAGCCGCATGCTCCGCCGCTTGTGCGGGGACCCGTCAATTCCTTTGAGTTTTAGCCTTGCGGCCGTACTCCCCAGGCGGGACACTTAATGCGTTAGCTTCGGCACGGCAGTCGTTGATCAGACCGCCACACCTAGTGTCCAACGTTTACAGCGTGGACTACCAGGGTATCTAATCCTGTTTGCTCCCCACGCTTTCGCTCCTCAGCGTCAGTACCGGCCCAGAGAACCGCCTTCGCTACTGGTGTTCCTCCCGATATCTGCGCATTTCACCGCTACACCGGGAATTCCATTCTCCTCTACCGGACTCTAGTCACAATAGTTTCGACTGCAGTTCCGAGGTTGAGCCTCGGAATTTCACAGCCGACTTACTGAACCGCCTACGAGCTCTTTACGCCCAATGATTCCGGACAACGCTCGCCCCCTACGTATTACCGCGGCTGCTGGCACGTAGTTGGCCGGGGCTTCTTTTGGAGGTACCGTCAATTTCTTCCCTCCTGAAAGGGGTTTACAACCCGAAGGCCTTCATCCCCCACGCGGCGTTGCTGCGTCAGGCTTTCGCCCATTGCGCAAGATTCCCTGCTGCTGCCTCCCGTAGGAGTCTGGGCCGTGTCTCAGTCCCAGTGTGGCTGATCGTCCTCTCAGACCAGCTACTCGTCGATGCCTTGGTAGGCCGTTACCCCACCAACTAGCTGATAAGCCGCGAGCCCATCCCACAGCACAAAGGCATTTCCTCGAACAATCATGTGGTTACTCGAGGATATTCGGTATTAATCCAGGTTTCCCTGGGCTATCCCGATCTGTGGGGCAGGTTGCTCACGTGTTACTCACCCGTTCGCCGCTCCGTCATACCGGTGGGTTACCCCTCCGGTGTGCGTCGCTCGACTTGCATGCATTAGGCACGCCGCCAGCGTTCGTCCTGAGCCAGGATCAAACTCTCCAACGTACATTCAAGGCTTGGCGCCCGAGGGCGCCGGCCAATCCTGTCAGTTATGAGTTTGCAATTGGGTCCAGGGCCCGTGAGGGGCCCTAGAGCTGATTGCTATACAGATGCTCACTCACCCCTTCGGTCCGTGAGGACCGGGAAGTGGGTGTGCATGCTGGCTTTTGGCACATTGTTCAGTTGTCAAGGAGCCCAAAGCTCCCACTGCGGATGTCAGTCGGGCCGACGGCGCCATCTGCGACCTCTCGCCGATGTCTTCGTGACCCCGATACAAAGTGAATCCGAGGCGACGCGAAAAAGGCGCCGTCCCGGTGTTCAGTGGGTGGCCGGGGATGTGTTCCCCAGCCGGGAGTCGAATAGTAACGACACCCCTGAGTTAGTCAAGTCAATCAGATGAGCCTAACAAAACGCCGCTTGCCCACTTGCAGCACCCGGCCCGAAAGCCCGTCCCTGGCGAGCTCCTGAGCCCCGATGACCGACCCGTCCAGCTTGACTGCCCCCTGGGCGAGCAACCTCCGGGCCTCAGATCCGGAGATTCCCATGGCGTCCCTGATCAGCCCAGGGATCAAGACCGGATCGTCGGGCGGTAGTGAGAACGACTCGATCTCGTCGGGCATTCCGCCCTCCTTGAACACCTGATCGAATGCCGATTCGGCCCGGGTCGCCTCGTCCTCCCCCCAATAGAGGGCGGTGACGGCACGAGCGAGACGTCGCTTGGTCTCCCCCGGGTGGAGCGACCCCGAGGCCAGCCCGGACTCGATCTCGTCGACATCGGATGGATCGAGGTCCGCAGCGAGCCGGAACCACTCCACCATCGCAGTGTCGGGGACGCTCATCGTCTTGCCGAACATCTGATCGGGCGGGTCCTCGACCCCGATGTAGTTCCCGAGCGACTGTGACATCTTCTTGACACCATCGGTTCCAACGAGGAGCGGCATCGTCATGGCCACCTGAGCCTCCATCCCATACCGTTCCTGCACGGTCCGGCCCATCATCAGGTTCCACAGCTGATCCGACCCGCCCAGCTCGACGTCGGCCTCGACCGCCACCGAGTCGTAGCCCTGGAGCAGCGGGTAGAGGAACTCCATGACCGAGATCGGGCTTCCGTCGTCGTATCGCTTGGCAAAGTCGGATCGCTCGAGCATCTGGGCCACGGTGGCCGCCGAGGTGAGCTCGAGCAGACCGGCCATGTCGAGCGTTCCCAGCCACTCCGAGTTTCGTCTGACCTCGAGATTCTCGGGGAGGAGGATCCTGCGGAACTGGCCGAGCACGTTCTCTGCGTAGCCGTTGACCTCCTCGGCGGTGAGCCTGCGGCGTGTCTCCGACCGGTCCGACGGGTCGCCGACCTGCCCGGTGAAGTCACCGACGATGAGGACCGCGGTGTGGCCCATCTCCTGGAAATGGCGCAACTTGCGAAGGACGACCGCCCACCCCAGGGTCACTGCGGGGGCCGTCGGGTCCAACCCGAGCTTGACCCGCAGCGGGCGTCCCTCCTCGAGCTTTCTGGCCAGGTCGTCGCCAGGGACCACCTGATCGGTGTGACGGAGCAAGAAGGCGAGTTGGTCGTCGGCGCTCATCGGCCAGGCGAGAGTAGATCCGGGAGGTCCGCTCCCCTGCCTGCCCCGCTCGCCGGGGCCACGGCCACGAATCGCCACGGCCGCTCGATGGCCTGGCTGATCCCGACCCGTGGGGTGGCCATCACCAGGGCCGGCGCCGGCCCCACCTCCAGGCGGATCGGAGACGAGCCTTCGAAAAGATAGACCCCATCGTGTGAGTGGTCGACTCCCAGCGCTTGGGTCAGTTTCCCGGGGCCGTTGGCCAGATCCTGGTCGCGGCTCCGGCGCAACCGGGCGACACTGATGCCATCGACGATCTCCCCGCCTCGGAAGAGGATCCCCCAGCCGACCCCCTCCGGTCCCGCCGCTACGTTGGCGCACCAGTGAATGCCATAGGAGCGGTACACGTAGAGGGTCCCGGGTCGCTCGAACATCGAGCCGTTTCGCCTCGTCCTGCCCCGATATGCATGGGAGGCGGGATCGTCGGAGCCCTTGTAGGCCTCGACCTCGGTGATACGCGCCCTCACCGGCTTGCCCCCGACCTCCGACACCAGGAACGACCCCAGAAGACGGGGCGCGGCCTCTTCGGGGCTCGCTGCGAGATGCTCCGTCAGATCCATCTCATGCCCCCCGCAGTCGGGCGCCGAGCTCCTCGGCGGCCGAGATCATGTCTTGACGGACCGGGGATACCTCTTCATTGGTGAGTGTGCGATCCGTCGAGCGCAACCGGTATCGGATAGCGACCGCCCGGTTTCCCTCGTCTATCCCTGGCCCACGGAACACGTCGAACACGCGGGCCGACTCCACCAGATCGGCAGCGGCTCCGGTGGTGGCTTCTATCAGGCGACCGACGGCGAGACCTGAGGGCAGCAGGAACGAGAGGTCGAAATCGACGTGGGGAAAGACTGAGGGAGAGAGACCGATGACCGGGTCGACCTGAGCCAGGAGAGTCTGGAGGTCGAGTTCACCGATCGCGACCCGGCCGGGTATCTCGAACTCCCGGTTGGCGCGGGGGCTCAACTCTCCGACATGCCCAATTTGCGAACCCCCGAGTCGCACCGTGGCCGATCGGCCAGGGTGATAGCCCGGTGCCTCTGCCGGCTCAATGGCGAAGTCTCGGTGTCCGAGCACCGCCATGACATGACGAAGCAATGAAAGAGACACCTCGGCGTCGGCCGTCGGAGCCTCCTTCCCCAGGAGACGCGGTCCAACTCCACCCACTATCACCCAGGCGAGGGTTGTTTTCTGCTCGGGAAGCCGGGGATCCTCCGACCAGGGCTCGGCCAGGAAAACGCGGGCTGTCTCGAAAAGGGCGACTTCCGACATTCCGTACGAGAAGTTGTGACGAGCGACATCGAGCAGGGCTGGAAGCAGGGTCGGTCGCATGGTGCCCTCCTCCACCCTCAGCGGGTTGGTGACGGTGAGGAGTCGGGCGGTGTCGGTCCATCCCAGCTTGGCCAGGTCGGCCTGGTTGACAAATGGAAGGGTCACGGTTTGATGCATCCCGAGCCCGACCAGCGCCGAGGTGAGGCGGCGGGCCCTCTTCTGCTCCGGTGTCAGGCCACCACCGGGGCCGGTGGGAAGGGTGGATCCGAACTGCTCGTATCCGTGGAGTCTCGCCACTTCCTCGATGAGATCCGCGGGTCGGGTCACATCGGGTCGATAGGTCGGCACCGTGACCATCATCGGGTTGGTTCCGTCGACGGTCATGCCCAGCCGGGTCAGGATCCCGCTTACCTCCTCGGTGGTGAACCCAGGCCCGAGCAGCCGCTCGACATCGGCCAGCGTCAGATCGACCCGGACCGGCCGCACCTCCACGGCGATCTCATCGATCACTTCCTCGAGCACGTCACCGCCGCCAAGCTCGACCACCATGGCCGCGGCCCGGGCATTGGCCTGGTCGGTGAGATTGGGGTCCACTCCTCTCTCGAATCGGGTGGAGGCCTCGGACATGAGCCCGTGTCGACGCGACATGTACATGATCGTCGGCGGGTCCCAGGAAGCTGCCTCCATCAGGACGTTCACGGTGGATGGCGATACTTCTGAGCGAGCCCCGCCCATGGTCCCAGACATCGATGTCGGGCCATCTGCGTCATAGATGATCAGGTCATCGGCGCCTAGCGTGCGCACGTCTCCGTCGAGAGTTTCCAGGGTCTGCCCGGCCTCCGCTCGCTTGACCGTCAACAGGCTCCCCGAGATGGTGTCGGCGTCGAAGGCGTGAAGGGGATGCCCGAGCTCCAGCATGACGTAGTTGGTCACATCGACGATGTTGGCGATGGACCGCATGCCGGCCTTCCGGAGCCGATGACGCACCCATAGAGGCGAGGTCCCAACCTCGACGCCGCGGACCTCCCGGGCGGTGAAGCGGCGGCAACCTGACGGATCCTCGATTGCGACGCGGATCGAAATCGACCCCGGAACGGTGGTGAGCGGCCGCTCGGGAAGGCGGTAGTCGACCTCAAAATGGGCCGCCAGATCTCTCGCGATCCCGACGAGGGACATGGCATCGGGCCGGTTGTTGGTGATTGCCAGGTCGAACACAACGTCGGGCAGCTCGACGAGGTCGACGAAGGCAGACCCCGGCGCGGGCTCACCGTCCAGAACGAGGATGCCGGTGTGGTCCTCACCCAGGCCAAGCTCGCTCTCGGAGCAGATCATCCCGTTCGAATCCACTCCACGGATTGTCCGTCGACCGATCTCGAAATCACCCGGGAGGATCGCTCCGGGCCGGGCTACTGCGACATAGGCGCCATCGGCGAAGTTCCACGCCCCGCAAACGATCTGCTCTGAGCCGGACCCCGTGTCCACCTGACACACCCGAACCTTGTCGGCATCGGGGTGCGCCGTGATCTTCTCGACCTTCCCTACGACCACATCCGTCCATCCGGCCTCGAGCACATCGAAGCTCTCCACCTCGTGTCCGAGCATGGTGAGGATGCCCGACAGCTCGGCCGGGTCAATCGTCGGGAGCTCGATGAACTCCTGCAGCCAGCGCAGCGGGATCTTCATGCGAACTGGCTCAGGAAACGGAGGTCGTTGTCGACGAAATGACGAATGTCGTTGATGCCGTGCCGGACCATGGCCATGCGCTCTGCGCCCATCCCGAAGGCGAAGCCGGAGACCTGGGAGGGGTCGTAGCCGACGGCGAGCAACACGTTGGGATCGACCATGCCGCATCCGAGCATCTCCAGCCAGCCGGCTCCGCCACATACCCGGCAACCGGGCTCTCCGCCATCACAGGCGAAGCAAGAGACGGAAAGATCTGCGGATGGCTCGGTGAACGGGAAGAAGTCGGGTCGGAGCCGCACCGAGGTCTTGGGGCCGAAGAACTCCCTGGAGAAGTGGGCCAGTGTCCCCTTCAGATCGGAGAACTGGATCGACTCATCGACAGCCAATCCTTCTATCTGATGAAACACCGGAAGATGCGTTGCATCGGTGGTCTCCTGCCGATAGACCTTCCCGGGCACCACGACATAGACGGGTGGTTCGTGCGTCTCCATCCACCTCACCTGGACCGGGGAAGTCTGGGTCCGGAGGAGGACCTCGTCCGAGGGATCCCCGTAGTCGAGGTAGAGAGTGTCCGACTCGAGACGGGCAGGATGAGTCGGCGGTGTATTGAGAGCGTCGAAGTTGTACCACCCGAGCTCCGCTTCCGGGCCGTCCGCCACCACGTAGCCCAGCCCGTTGAAGATGTCCACGATCTCATCGATCGTCTGCTGGAGGAGATGCCGTGAACCCTGGGGGAAGGAATGGCTCGGCAACGTGACATCGATTCGATCCTCGGTGAGCCTTCTGGCCTCGTCCTCGATCTCCAGCTGGACTCGCCGTGCGGACACGAGTGCTTGTATGCGCCCGGTGACCTCGTTGAGCTTCTCCCCCACCAGAGGACGATCAGCCGGGGTTAGTGACCCCATCGACCTCCTCACATCGCCGAGGGGGGAATTCTTTCCCAGCAGACTGCTTTCGACGCGGTCCAGGTCCTCGAGAGTGGAGACGCCTTCCAGGGCATCCGGAGCTCCGGCCAACACATCGTCGAGCACCGATCTGGCATCCATGTCGGCGGCAGGTTAGAAGCCTCGCTAACGCTCGCCGTGCTCTGTTCCTGGTATCTGGTCCTTGGTTAGCTCGTAGACCACGATTCCGGCAGCCATTGCGGCGTTGAGGCTCTCCATGCCCCCCGGCATCGGGATGCTGACTTTGTGCGCCGCCGCCTCGACCACAGCCGCCGGAAGACCGGGCGCCTCCTCACCCACCAACAGGGCACGGCTACCCGATCCCAGGCCGTCGGGGCTCACTCCTCCGCTAACCACGAGGGCGACCGTGGCCAACCCGGCCTCTTCCAGGTTCTTCATCGACTCGACCGGGATGATGGCGAGACGGAAATGCCCTCCCGCCCCCGCCCGCAGGACCTTGGGCGCCCACGGGTCGACGGTGCCCGCGGTGTAGCCGAAGTCCCAGCCGAATGCGGCGGCGGTCCGGATCAAGGTCCCGACGTTGCCAGGGTCGCCAAGACTCCAGGCCACGATCACGTTCCGACCGATCGGTCGGCTTGGCGCCGGGATCGAGATGACGGATGCCGGCCCCCGAGGCGTCTCGGTATCGGCGATGCGGCGCAATGCGGCCTCCTCCACGAGGGTCAGCTCGAAGCCGTACTCCCGGGCGAGTTGCGCCGTGGTTGCGTCCTCGGGAAGGGCGAAGACCACATCGGGCATCACCCCGGCTGTCAGAGCCTCGGCCAGGAGATTCGGGCCTTCAAGAATCGTCTTGCCGGTCGCCCTTCTCTCCCGAACGCGATGAAGCCGGGCCGCTTCTACCACGCGGGGATTGCGAGGGCTGCGGACCGGCTCCACTGGCAGGCGGGGGGTGGGGTCAGCCCTTGCGGGAAGCCTCGACCAACTGGGAGAAGGCGCCGGGGTCGTTGACCGCCATCTCGGCCAGCATCTTGCGGTCGACCTCGATCTCTGCCGCTTTCAGTCCTGCGATGAGCTGCGAATAGGTGGTGCCGTTCTGGCGGGCGGCGGCGTTGATCCTGGCGATCCAGAGACGTCTGAACTCGCCCTTGCGGGCGCGCCGGTCGCGATAGGCGTCCTGCATCGCGTGCATGACCTGCTCGTTGGCGGTCTTGTAGCGGCGACTGCGGGCGCCCTTGTATCCCTGGGCCCGATCGAGGACCTTCTTGTGTGACTTCTTGGCGTGGACCGCCCGTTTCACACGTGCCATGACTGAACCTCCTGAATCCTCAACGACCGAGCATCTTCTTGGCGACTTTGGCGTCGCCGGGAGCGAGCTGCACTTCACCGGTGCGACGGCGATAGGTGTTCTTTCCCTTGGCCAGGCGCAGATGCCCGCGCCCGGACTGGCCCCTCATGTACTTGCCAGAGCCCGTGACCTTGATCCGCTTCTTGGCACCGCTGTGTGTCTTCATCTTGGGCACGGCTACCTCCTGTTTGTCCTACTGCTCATCTTCAGCCGGCTCAACGAACGCCCTTGTCTTCCGGGAGGGAGCAAGGACCATGGTCATGCTCCGACCTTCGAGTTTTGCGGTCTGCTCCGTGACCGCGACATCCGTCAGTTCCTCCGCGAGCTTGTCGAGCAATTCTCTGCCGAATGCGGGACGCTCCTGCTCACGTCCGCGGAAGCGGACCGTGACCTTGACCTTGTCCCCTTCCTCGAGGAATTCCTGGGCCTTGCGACGGGTGATGTCGAAATCGTGATCCCCGATCCGCACCTTCATTCGAAGTTCCTTGATGGTGGTCCGGGTCTGCTTCTTCCGTGCCTCGCGCGCCTTGACCGACTGCTCGTACTTGTACTTGCCGTAGTCCATCAGCCGGCACACCGGCGGCTTGGCATTGGGCGCCACCTCCACGAGATCTAGATCAAGCTGCTCTGCGAGCCACATGGCCTCGTTCAGCTTCTTGATCCCGATCTGTGCCCCATCCGGGGCGATGACCAAGACTTCCTTGGCCCTTATGGCGCCATTCACACGGAGCTCGTTGATGCTCTTACCTCCTGCTGGTGTTCGATTGCTCGGTAAAGAAAAAGGCAACAGGCGAAAGACCTGCTGCCATGACCTCGAACCGGTCCCCAATCGGGGTGATCGGTCTGGTGATCGGACCACGGCTCGCCCCTTTTGAGATCTTTGGGACCCCTACGGCGGCCGGGTGGGGAAGCAGCGCTTCCGCTCTTGCCATCGATTGTCCCCATGAGATTACCAGTGCGGTGGCCGGAATCGGTAGTCGCAACTCAGCCCGCATCGAGGCTCCGCAACGCCACGGCTGTCGATACCGCGGCCTCGGCCGCTTCGAAACCCTTGTTCGACGGGCCGTCGGCGGCCCGTTCCACGGCATAAGCGAAATCGTTGACGGCGAGGATGGCATTAGTCACGGGAACGCCGGTATCGAGGGCGACCCGGGCGATGCCGGCGGTGGACTCACGGACCACGATCTCGTAGTGGTCGGTGTCTCCCCGCACGATGGTCCCGATCGCCACCACAGCGTCACAGCCGGCGTCGGCGAGCCCGAGGGCCGCAATGGGCAGTTCCAGGGCCCCGGGCACGCGGAGCACCGTCACCTCGGCGCCGAGGGCTTCGAGACGGGTGACCGCCCCATCGAGGAGACGATCGGTAACGGTTCGGTTCCAGGTGGCGACGGCGACACCTACGTGGAGGCCCGTGCCGTCCAGATCTCCTTCGATGCTTCGGGTCATGCCCCTTGGCCCAGGTCCATTTGATGTCCCAGACGGGTGGCCTTGGCCCGCAGATAGTCCCGGTTTTCGTCGTTGGCGTCGATGAACAGTGGAACCTGCTCCAGAATCGAAAGCCCGTAGCCCTCGATTCCGGCTCGCTTGGTGGGATTGTTGGTCATGATCCGCATCGAGCGCACCCCGAGGTCATAGAGGATCTGGGCACCGACCCCGTAATCCCGCGCGTCGACCGGCAGCCCCAGGTTCACGTTGGCGTCCACTGTGTCGAACCCCTCGTCCTGGAGCTTGTATGCCGCCAGTTTGTGGAGCAGCCCGATGCCGCGGCCTTCATGCCCCCGGATGTAGAGGACGACACCACGCCCTTCCTCGGCCACCCGCGCCATTGCCTGGTCCAACTGGTCGCCGCAATCACATCGCAGGCTGCCGAACACGTCGCCGGTGAGGCACTCGGAGTGAACCCTGGTGAGAACCGACTCACCGTCGCCCAGGTCACCCATGACGAGGGCGATGTGTTGACGGTCATCCACGAGCGAGCGATAACCCACGGCGGTGAACGTGCCGTGTTCGGTGGGGATGCGGGCCTCGACAACACGTTCGACGAGCTTTTCCTGACGACGCCGCAAGGCGATCAGGTCGGCGATCGTGCCGATGAGCAAACCATGCTCTTCGGCGAACTGCTCCAACTCGGGGAGCCGGGCCACCGACCCATCGTCGTTCATCACCTCGGCGAGCACGCCCGCCGGGAAGCGCCCCGACATACGGGCGAGGTCGACAGCCGCCTCGGTATGCCCGGCCCTCTTCAGGACTCCACCCGGCTCGTACCGCAGCGGGTACATGTGACCGGGGCGAGCGAGATCATGGGGTTTGGTCTCGGGATCGACTACCGCTCTGATCGTCTTCCAGCGATCTGAAGCGGAGATGCCGGTGGTAGTCCCCTCTCGGGCGTCTATGGACACGGTGAAGGCAGTGCGGCGGACATCTGTGTTGCGGGCGACCATCATCGGTAGATCGAGCTCGTCGAGCCTCTCACCGACAACCGGTAGGCAGATGATCCCGCTCGTGTGCCGCAGCATGAAGCCCACCTGTTCTGGGGTGGCTGTGTCGGCAGCGACTATGAGATCGCCCTCGTTCTCGCGATCTTCGTCGTCGACCATGATCACCATCTCGCCGCGTCCGACGGCCGAGATGACGTCTTCGATGACGGCAAAGCTCATGTTCCGGCTTTCAGCAGCTTTTCGACATACTTCGCGACCAAATCGACCTCAAGGTTGACCTTCTCCCCCACGGCACGCAAGCCCAGTGTGGTCACTTCCAGGGAGTGAGGTATCAGGGCGATCTCCACGTCGTCGCCCTCGACGGCAGCCACGGTGAGACTGACCCCGTCGACAGTGATCGACCCTTTCTCGATGACATAACGGCTGAGGGCGCCGGGGACCCGGAGCCGCATCCGCCGGCCATTGCCCTCGGGCTCGACGGCGGCTATCACCCCGACGCCATCGACATGACCCTGCACGATGTGCCCGTCGAACCGGCCGTCCGCAGCCATCGGGCGCTCGAGATTGACCGGGTCGCCCGGCTGCAGGTCGCCGAGTGTCGAACGGCTGAGGGTCTCTTTCACGACGTCGACGGCAACATGGCCTTCACCGGTCTCGACGCCGGTTAGGCACACGCCATTGACCGCGATCGAGCCGCCCAGCTCGATCCCGGGAAGGGGGCCGGTGTCCAGCACCAGCCGCATCCCCCCGTTGGCGCTCTCCACGGAGAGGACCGATCCCCGGTGCTCGACGATCCCGGTGAACATCTACTCGAACTCGATTCTGATATCAGGCCCAACCATCCGGACGTCCTTGATATTCACGGCCCTTGATTGTGCCATGGTCGCGAAATCTCCCTCTATCGCGGCCATGCCGCGCCCACCGGCGATCTGTGGCCCGACATAGATCACGCCCCGGCCGATCACGCCCGCCCTCCACCACGCTCCAGTCAGCTGAGGGCCGCCCTCCAGAAGTACATCGAGCAGCCCACGGTCGGATAACGCCTTCGCCGACTCGACAGGGTCGGGCCACTCTTCCTCGCCACCAACTACGACGACTTCGCCGGAGGGGACGCCGAGCGGACGGGCGCTGATCACGAGTGGCGATCTCTCCCAGATCACCCGGTCGGTGGGAAGGGATTGGCGTCCGGCGACAACCACCGGGACAGGCTGTGTCTCGACGCCCTCGATGCGGGCGGTGAGCAGGGGATCATCGGCGCGGAACGTCCCGGCACCGACGACTACGGCGTCCATGACCGAGCGGAGCCGGTGCGCGTCCTGTCTCGCCTCTTCGGACGTGATCCACTGCGATGTCCCGTCGGTCGCTGCAACCGAGCCATCGAGAGTCATGGCCACTTTCAATGTGACGAGGGGAAGCCCGGTTCGCCGGTGATGGAAGTAGGCAGGATCGACAGCCTCTGCCTCCTGTTCCAGGACCCCGGTCTCCACTTCGATCCCGGCCTCCCTGAGCCAGGACACGCCGGCTCCCGACACGCGTGGATCGGGGTCAATCGCCCCAATGACCACCTTCCGCACCCCGGCCTCCACCACGGCACCGACACAAGGAGGGGTGTGACCATGGTGAGTGCACGGCTCGAGCGTCACGTGAAGGGTGGACCCTCTCGCCTTGTCACCTGCTTCGCTCAGGGCGACCACTTCGGCGTGGGGCCGGCCGACTCCGAGATGGGCACCTTCCCCCACGACCTTCCCCGATTCGTCCAGGACGACGGCGCCAACCCTCGGGTTGGGGTGAGTTCGGTGGGGTGCGGCGAGCTCGATTGCTCGTCGCATGTGACGGGCATCGCCCACTCAGCGGCCCGCCACTAAGTCGTGCGTCGATCGATGCGGTAGGTGGAGCCCTGCTGTTTCTTGGCGAATTCCTTCATTTCCACCGCAATCGCCGACGCCTCCCATTGTGTGGAGATCTCGCGCACGTCGGTGGACGCTACACCCAAAGACAGGGATACCACAGGGAAGGCGAATCGCTCGCCGCGCCGGTCGATCACCTCGATGTAGCCGCGGAGGGCATCGGCGGTGTCGTACAAGTCGAGGATCCCGTCGTCGAAGCGCTCGATGACCTCCTTGCAGAAGGACTCCGATACCTCGGGTGGGATGATCGCCACGAAATCGTCCCCACCGATGTGACCGACGAAGGCGTTGGCTATGCCCAGGCTGTCGGAGGCGTCGTTGAAGCACTTGGCACAGAACCGGATCACTTCGTCGCCCCGCATGAACCCGTAGTGGTCGTTGAAAGCCTTGAAGTTGTCGAGGTCTCCGTGAACGAGGGCGAAATCCCGACCGGAGGAGATCCTCTCCTCCACCTCCCCGGTGATCTTGAAGTTCCCGGGCAGACCGGTGAGGGGCGACAGGTCGCGGGCCGCCTGCGTCCTGCGGACCACCGCCCGGACCCGAGCGACGAGCTCGTTGATGTCGAACGGTTTGGTGATGTAGTCGTCGGCGCCAAGCTCGAGGCCGCGCACGCGATCTTCGGGGAGGCCGCGGGCGGTGAGGAGGATGATCGGAATGTTCCCGGTAGAAGCCTGGCTGCGCAGCCGGTGGAGGGCAGTGAGCCCATCCATTCGGGGCATCATGATGTCGAGGACGATCACATGTGGGGGGTTGGCGGTGGCCTTCTGTAGGGCATCTTCGCCATCGACGGCGGTCTCGACCTCGAAGCCTTCCAGCTCGAAGTTGACCTGGACCACGGCCAGTATGTCCGGATCATCGTCCGCGATGAGGACTCGTTCACTCATTTACCTTCTAGTGCCCTTCTCATTTCGGCAGCAGCCGTCGGCGGATCATCCGCCCCGAAAATGGTCGTCCCGGCCACGAGCACGTTTGCCCCAGCCGAGACAGCCTGACGAGCGGTTTCGAGGGTGATTCCACCGTCGATCTGAATATCGGCGCCCAATCCCCGCTTCTCAACCCATTCTCTGGCCTCCTCCACCTTTGAAAGCACCTCCGGCATGAAGCTTTGGCCGCCGAAGCCGGGCTCCACCGACATGAACAGGACCACGTCGCTGATTTCCATGAACGGTCGTAACGCGGCAAAGGGGGTCGCCGGGTTGCACACCAGACCGAAGCCCAGGCCGCTCTCACGAGCGAGTTTCGCCGCATCGGTCGGGTCGGGCATCGCCTCGATGTGCATCGTCACCGAGTCCGCCCCGGACTCGGCCAGATCGGGCAGATAGGCGTCAGGATTCGTGGTCATCAAATGGCAGTCGAAATAAAGTTCGGTGATGGGTCGGATGCCTGCGATGACCGGTATTCCGAAGGAGATGTTGGGCACGAAATGCCCGTCCATCACGTCGATGTGGAGCCAGTCCACCTCTTTCTCCACCGCCAGGATCTGCTTCTCCAGACAGCTGAAGTCGGCTGCGAGCAGCGACGGTGCGATCTTCAGTGCGGCCATGGGGCGAGTCTATGTCCCGGCCCTGCCCTCGATCAGGCGGTGGACCCGCCGTCGCGACGGCGGCCGCGCAGCCAGGACTCGCCCGACATCGGGCGCTTGCCCGGCGGCAGAAGGGTCACCAGCTCCACTCCCCCGTCGCCGAAGCCGGCGACCGGCACGCCGCCCGTCTCCATCCAGCGGCCCGGATCCGGAGCGGCCTCGTGAAGACGCGCCTGCAGCACCTGATGTGTCTCTCCATCGATGACGAGAGTGGCTCCAGGCTCAGGCGACAGGGCCCGTACCCGGTTCACCTCCTCGTCCCGGTTCCCGGTCACCTGGATCAGCCTTTCCTCCGGTTCGATCTTGGACGCGTAGGCGAGCCCTTCGTCACTCTGTTGCACTGGCGCGAGGGTGCCCTCGAGGTATGGAGTGATCGCCCCGATCATCAATCTGGCCCCGAGGGCGGCGAGACGAGTGGTCAATTCCCCGGCAGTCTCCTCCTCGTCGACGTCCACCGCCTGGGCAGTGAGGACCGGACCGGTGTCGAGACCCTCGTCGAGGCGGAAGATGGTCACGCCGGTCATGGAATCACCGGCCATCAGGGCCCTGCTCACAGGTGCCGCCCCTCGCCAGCGGGGTAGTAGGGAGAAATGCAAGTTCAGCATCCCGGCGTCGGGAATCGCCAATGCCTCGGATCTCAGGATGCGGCCGTAGGCGACCACCACCGCCAGGTCCAGTCCCCCGGCCGACTCCAGAGCGGCATTCACCTCCAGCGCCGATTCCGGTTGGGCCACCCGCAATCCGAGGCGTTCTGCCTCGATCTTGACCGGGGTCGCCGCAACAGCCCGCCCCCGCCCTCTCTGCTTGTCCGGCTGGGTGATGACGATCGGGATGTCGTGGGCTGCAGCGAGGGATCTCAGAGTGGGCAACGCAGCTTCCGACGTTCCCAGAAAGGCGACGCGGCTCACTCGAATGTGGCCAGCCCCAGGGCCTCATCCCTCAGGTCGCGAAGGGCCTTCTTGCGGACCGGCTTGTCGAGTCGGTCCATGAGCAGCTTTTGATCGAGATGATCGATCTCGTGCTGCAGGACCCGGCCCAGCAGGCCATCGCCGGCATATTCGACCTCATTCCCATCGAGGTCCAGGGCACGAGCACGGGCGAAGCCGGGCCGTGTGATCTCCCACCAGTGGCCGGGTACGGAAAGACAGCCTTCCTCGTACTCCCATTCGCCGCTCAACTCGACGATCTCTGGGTTGATCATCACCCTCGGCCCCAGCTCGTCCTGGGCGTCGAAGACGGCGATCCGTCTCGGGACTCCGATCTGGTTGGCGGCAAGCCCCACTCCCGGTGCCTCGTACATGGTCTCGATCATGTCCTGCACCAGGGCCCGAACCACGTCGTCGATGTCGATCACCGGCTTGGTCTCGAGACGCAGCACCGGGTCGCCGAAGGTGCGAATCGGGTAGACGGCCATGATTGGCGTGTGACTCTAAATCCCGTCGCGGCGTGTCACAGGTCGATCGGGTCGGCGTCGATGCGAACCGTGGCGCCGGCCTCCCGCCATCGCTGGACCAGAGGGCGCAGCCGGGGCTTCAGGGCGCCGAGAGAGCCCTGAAGGAGCCATCTCGATCCTTGGGGGGCAGGAGCAGGGCCCAGGACGGTAGGCGGCTCCAATGACCTCAGGTCCGAATCGAAGCGGGATGGCCCTTCCTCACCCCGGATCTCGATCGCAAGCATCTCGGTGGCCGGGGGAAGGCCGAGACGGGCTCGATCCGCCAACAGTTCCTCCAGATAGGGAACAGCATCTCCCCGTCTCAGCGCCGTCACCAGCGGCGCCTCGGGCAATGACGTTTGCGCCATCATTCGCCTCCCGGGGCCGGTCTCGACGGCGTTGGCCAGGCGGGCCAGGATGCGGAGGGCCTCCTCGGAGGTTCGATAGTTGTGCCCGAGCATGAGACCGTCGACATCGACCGCGACCGCCAGTGGGACCGGCGTCAGCGTGGGCAGATCGCGCTCGGTCCCTACGGCGACGGGGAGATCAGTGGGATGGATGCCGACCACATCACCACCGAGCCGTCCCCTGATCTCCTTGACCAGACGCTCCGGCTCCGATCCCATCTCCTCGAATCCCGTCCCCCCACAATTGAGACATGGCCCGGTCGCCCGGCCGCAGCGCCGGCAGCTGGCCTCACGCCCCAACCGTGATCCGCAGCCTTCACACACCCGAACACGTCGACATGACACACAGCGCATGGAGGAGTCAGAGGCCCGGCGATGGGTGAAGACGAACGCTTTCCTTCCCCCGCGATCGTGGCCCGGATGGCTGCCACCGTCCTCTCGGCGAGTGTGCCTGACCCGGGTGCATCGTCGCGCCGATCGACGATCTCGACGAGCGGCCATGCTCGTTTGGCTGGTCGAATCACCTCCGGTCCCGAGGCCAGCACCTCGAGTGACGGAGTCGGGCCGACAAAGGCCACGGAAAAGCCTTCGACACGGGCGCGGGTGGACACGACATCCCTGACATGCAAGGTGGGCGTCTGCCGATCCTTCATCGCCCGTCTCCCTTCCTCCAGGACGATGGCGAGGGCGAGGGAAGGGATACGCCACATGGCGACCCGGGGCGTGCCGATGACCAGCCGGCCGGGGCCCTGCGCCTCGGTCCAGGCGTTGGTCAGGTCCCGCGCCACCTCCCCGGAGGCCACCGTGGCGTCGAACCCGCGGTCGCGGGCCCCGTCGGCGACGGTGTGCGCTTCCGCCTCTGTCGCTACGACGATCAGCACTGACCTCTCCGCCTCGAGGATTGGGAGAACGGTGTCGAGCCAGTCGAGCTTCTGCCAGCGCCCGATCACCGCCGTGGCCGGACGGCGGCGGCCGGCAGCGATCTCGCGGGTGACGCCGAGCAGAGGGTGTGCGCCGACCGGATGGCTGACATGAGCCGCCGTCTTCTCCGGTGCCGGCGCGGTGGGCAGGTTCGGGGGCGCCGAACGCTCGAGCAGCACCGATAACGGAGCCACATAGTGGGTAGCTGCCCATTGGATGGTCTTCAGGTGCGCCGCGTCGAACACCGGGATCTCACTCGAGAGTGCGGCTATCTCCTTGAGAGCACCCTCTCGTTCGCCGCCGATCTCGACAACGAACCCTCGAGTTTTCCGCCCGGAGAGGGGAACCCTGACGATGGATCCGATCTGCACCGGGCCCCGGAGGCGATCAGGGATGTCGTACCAAAAGCCGTTGTCAACCGCGAACGTTGGGACGCTGGGGACAACGCGAGCCGTCGGTCGACTCAGAGACCGGCCGCCCCTCTGAGGGCGTCGACCATGTCGAGTCGCTCCCATGAGAACTCAGGACGACCGAAATGCCCGTAGGCGGCGGTCCCGGCAAAGATCGGCTTCCGCAATTCGAGATGCTCGATGATCGACGCAGGTCTGAAGTCGAACACCTCCCTGACGACGTTCTCGATTTTCTCCGGTTGGAGCTGCTCGGTTCCAAAGGTCTCGACATGGATGGAGAAGGGCTCAGCCTGGCCAATGGCGTAGGAGAGCTGTATCTCGGCCTTCCGGGCGAGGCCTGAGGCGACGATGTTCTTGGCCGCCCACCGTGCGCCATACGCCGCCGAGCGGTCGACCTTGGTGGCGTCCTTCCCGGAGAATGCGCCTCCACCATGACGGGCATAGCCGCCATATGTGTCGACGATGATCTTGCGGCCGGTCAGCCCTGTGTCCGCCACCGGGCCGCCCACCTCGAATCGCCCCGACGGGTTGAAGATGAATCCGATGTGCGGGTCGAGCATGTCTTCGGGGATCACCGCCGCCACCACGGCGTCGAAGACCTCCTGTCGCATCTCTGCCTGGTCTTTGTCCTTGGCATGGTGGGCCGAGATGAGGACCTTCTCCACCGCCACCGGGCGATCCCCCTCATAGCGAACCATCACCTGGGTCTTGCCATCGGGGCGTAGATACTCGAGCTTGCCGGTCTTGCGCACCTCGGTGAGACGTTCGGCCATCCGATGGGCCAACTGGATGGGCAAGGGCATCAACTCGGCGGTCTCGTCGACGGCGAAGCCGAACATGAGCCCCTGGTCGCCGGCACCGAGCTCGCGATCGACGCCGTCGGAGATGTCCGGGCTCTGCTCCTGTACGCGGTCCTGGATCTCCAGTTGTCCGGCGGCAAATCCAGGGTCGAAGCCGTCATAGCCGATCCGCATGACGGTGTCGTCGACGATGGCCGCGACATCGGGCTCGGCTCCCTTGCTGATCTCCCCGCCCACAATTGCGAGACGGGTGGTGACGAAGACCTCGCACGCGACCCGCGCCATCTTGTCGTTGGTCAAGGCTGCGTCGAGCACTGAGTCCGAGATGGCGTCGGCCACCTTGTCCGGATGGCCTTCTGTGACCGACTCCGATGTGAAATACCAGCTTCTCATTCGGGAGCGAGATTAACCCTGTTCCCCGAGGGCGGCGGCTACCCGGTCGAGGAGCTGCTCGGCCACTTCGGTCTTGGCAAGAAGGGGGAGCTCTTCGGTGCCTCCGGAACGATCGATGAGGACGACACGGTTGGTGTCGGTCCCGAACCCCGAACCGGGCTCGGTCACATCGTTGTAGACCAGGAGGTCGACATCCTTCTTCCGGGCTTTCTCCTTCGCCCGTTCCAGGCCACCCGTCTCGGCGGCAAACCCGATGGTGAAGGGCCGGGGATCACGTTGCACGACCGATGCGAGGATGTCCGGGGTGTTGGTGAGCTCGATGGAAGGTAGGCCGTCAGTCCGGGGGATCTTGGATTCCGAGGCGGATGTCGGCCTGAAGTCGGCTACCGCTGCCGCCATGATGGCGACGTCCGGCTCCACACCCGAGACCGCGGTGAGCATCTCCTCTGCGGTCTCCACCCGAATCAATTTCACCGCCGGGTGAGTGGACAACTCGGCTGTGGTGATCAAAGTCACGTCGTAGCCGCGGCGGATGGCAGCGTCTGCGATGGCGTGACCCATCTTCCCGGACGAGCGGTTGCCCAGGAAGCGAACGGGGTCAACCGGCTCGCGGGTCCCGCCGGCAGTAATCAGGACCTTTTGGCCCTTGCCCTCACCCCCGAGGATGTCCCCGGCGGCCGCAACGATTTCATCGGGCTCGGTGACGCGTCCCATGCCGGTATTCCCTCCGGCCAGAGACCCGACATCGGGGCCGACGATGTGATAGCCGAACCCGCGCAGTGTCTCCAGGTTGCGCTCGATCGCCGGGTGCTCCCACATCTCGGTGTGCATCGCAGGCGCCAGGAGCACCGGAGCAGTCGTGGCGATGATGGTGGCGCTGACCAGGTCGTCGGAGATCCCGTTAGCCACTCGGCCGAGAGTCGCCCCTGTGGCCGGGGCGACGATCACGAGGTCGGCCCAACGGGCCAACTCGGTGTGGGGAGAGACCAGATCGGCGCCAAAAAGCCCTGTGAACGGGTGCTCTCCGGTGATGGCGGCGAAGGTCTGGGCCCCGATGAACTCGAGAGCTGACTCCGTCATCTCAACCCGCACGGTGGCGCCCGCCTCTACGAGACGCCGAGCAAGGTAAGCGGACTTGTAGGCGGCTACACCGCCGGTTACGCAGAGAAGGACGCGGCGGCCCTGCAGCATCACTCTTCTACGGTGTCGACCGAGACCTTGCCTTCTGCGATCTCTTCCATGGCGATCGTCAACGGCTTGCGGGACAACGAGTGGACCTGCGGCGGGACGAATTCACCGTACCCGACTCCGAGTTGATGGAAATAGCCGTTGATTTGACGGGCCCGACGGGCCGAGACGACGACCGTCGCGAAACGATTGCCGATCTGGTCGATGACCTGTTCGATCTTCATGGAATCCTTTACGGGAAGGGGGACAGGAACAGAGTACCCGATCAGCGGGCGGTAATCAGCCCCTCCAGCTCCGATATGGCTTGCTCGAGGTTGTCGTTGACGACGATGTGGTCGAAGAGCTCCGGCGCCTCGGCCAGCTCGGATTGGGCGATCTCGAGCCGATCCTCTATGTCCTCATCCGAGGTGTCCCCCCGGCGGCGCAGCCTTCTCTCCAACTCCTCGAGGCTCGGCGGAGCTATGAAATACATGATCGCTTCGGGCTTCCGCTCCCGTACCTGGCGGGCTCCCTGGATCTCGATCTCGAGGAGGATGTCGCGCTGGTCGTCCAGAGTCTCCTCGATCGGGGCCTCGGGCGTCCCGTAGTAGCGGTTGTTGTAGATGGCCCACTCGAGAAGCTCGTCGTCCTCGATCATTTTCTCGAAATCGCGTCGCGAAATGAAGTTGTAATGGACTCCGTGTCGCTCGCCGGGGCGGGGAAGCCTGGTGGTGGCAGACACCGAGAACTCGATACCGAGGCGTTCAATGAGCTCTCGAACGATGCTCGACTTTCCCGAGCCCGACGGCCCGGAGACGACGAGAAGCCGGGCGGCGGCGGCCACTTCAGGAGAACTCGGCTAGGAGAGCCTCTTTCTGCTTGTCTCCCAGACCCCTGATCCTGCGGTTCTCGGCGATGCCCACCGATTCCATCAGACGCTTCGCCTTGATCTTCCCGGTGCCTGGCATCGATGCGATGACACGCTCCACCTTGAGACCGGCGAGCAGCTCATCGGTGTCGGCCTTCTCGAACAGCTCGGAGAGACGTAGCGACCCTGTCTTCAGGAGCTCCTTGGCCTCGGCGCGGACCCTTCTCGCCTCCGCCGCCTTGGCCAGCGCCGCTGCTCTTTGTTCATCGGTCAATTGGGGTGGTTGCGCCATGTCCTCATCTCGCTCGCCGAACCGTGACCCTAGCCAGCGTGACTTGCGCCGGTGGCCGAAACGGCAGCCTTGATCTCCCGCGCCACCGACAATGCCGCCGCCACCGGATCGGCCGCGGCAGTGATCGGCCGGCCCACCACGAGCATGTCGGCGCCTGCTCGTATCGCCTCGGTCGGGGTGGCCACTCTCCTCTGATCGGCCCGCTCCGATCCGGCCGGTCTGATCCCGGGCGTGGCCACTGTCAGATCGAGGTCCAGTGCTTTGACTGACGCAGCTTCGGGAACGGCGCACACCACTCCTTCGGCTCCCGCAACAGCGGCTAACCGCGCCATAGCCGTGACTTGTTCGGCCGGGCCGCGGCTGAACCCGACTCCTTCCAATGTGACGGCGTCGAGCGACGTGAGGACAGTGACAGCCAGGATTCCGGCGTCACCTTCGGAGCCGGAGGCGAGCGATTCCACCGCAGTCCGCATCATCTCCTCGCCCCCGGAGGCGTGGACGGTCACCCAGCGAGCTCCAACCGAGCCCAACCGGCTCGCCGCTCCCGCCACCGTGTTCGGGATGTCGTGCAGCTTGGCGTCGACGAACACCGGGGCGCCGAGGGCAGCAACCTTTGACACGATTGCCGGACCCTCCCCCATCAGGAGCTCGAGCCCGACCTTGAAACCGTCGACATGCGGATGAAGGTCATCGGCGAGCCGGAGCGCCTCTTCCCCGGTGGACACATCGAGTGCGACCACGAGGAGGCTCACCACGGCATCACCCCTCCGACCAGGTCCGGCACCGTCGTCTGGCGGCGTTCGAGATCGCCACTCAGCTCCCGCTCGATGCGCTTGCCGGCGCGCGGCTCGGCGAGATGGGCTGTGCCGATGGCGACCGCCGATGCGCCGGCCAGCAGATACTCCACCACGTCGTTTCCCGTCATGACCCCTCCGCACCCCACGATGGGGGCCCCGGGCAGCGCCCGCGAGACTTCATAGACACAGCGAAGTGAGATCGCCTTCAGGCCGGGACCGCTGTAGCCCCCGACCCCACCACTGAGTAGCGGGCGACCGTTGGCAGGGTCGATGCCGAATCCGAGAATCGTGTTGGTGAGGGTGAGGAACGTGGCGCCCGCCTCCAGACAGGCGGCAGCAACTCCCACTATGTCGTCGGTGTTGGGGGAGAGCTTCGCGCCCACCGGCACCTCCGACGTTGAAGTCACCGCCGCCATCACTTCGGCCGAATGTGAGGCGTCGAGCGAGAACATGCGCCCGTTCTCGAGGTTGGGGCAAGAGAGATTGACCTCGATGACAGGCACACCGGCCGAGACGAGCCCTTTTGCCACCATGGCGAACTCGTCGGGGGTCTCTCCGACCGCGGAGCCCCACACCGGCACCCCGAGACCATCGAGTAACGGCTTCATGGTCTCCACCCAGGCCTCGATGCCCGGATTCTGGATGCCGATCCCGTTCAGCATCCCCGGGCCGGCGGGAGCGAGACGCGGTGCCGCCCGGCCGGGCCATTCAACGGGGGCGACCGACTTGGCGACGGCCGCCCCGTACTGAGAGACATCGGCGACCTCTGCCCACTCCCAGACCGACCCGACGGTGCCCGAGGCGGCGATCAACGGGCTGCGCAGCTCGATGGGGCCCAGGCGTGTCCTCAGACGGTCTGATGCCATTCCTGGAGGCTCCTCGGTCGTTGGATGGCGCCGGGCCCGGCGCGGAGACTGCGGGCCACTGCCAACCCACCCTGGATCGTGGTCACACAGGGAATGGAGTGGGTGCGGGCGGCGATCCGGATCGTTCTCCCGTCCGACCGCGCCTTGCCGCCGCGAGGTGTGTTGATGACGAGTTGCACCTCTCCGTCCTCGAGACGTTGCCCGATGTCCCGTGGCCCCTCACCGACCTTGTGGACCGGCTCGGCCTCGATCGCGTGATGCTTGAGGTAACGGGCGGTGCCATGGGTCGCCACCAGGTCGAACCCCAGCATCGTGAAAGCCTGGGCGACGGCCAGACCCATCGGCTTGTCCCGGTCGGCGAAGGAGAGAAACACCCGGCCCCGCGTCGGCAGGACGTGACCGGCTGCCAGCAATGCCTTGGCAAAGGCAACCCCGACGTCGGGACCGATCCCCATCACCTCACCTGTGGCCCGCATCTCGGGGCCGAGCACCGAGTCCTCCTCGGGGAAACGGTCCCAGGGGAGTACAGCGTTCTTCACGGCGACGAAGTCCGGGCGTTGGGTCGATATCGGCATCACCCCTTCGCGTCGGAGCTCTTCGAGGGAACTGCCCATCATCACCCTGGCCGCGATGCGGGCGAGTGGCACGGCGGTGGCCTTGCTGATGAACGGGACTGTCCTGCTCCCCCGAGGGTTGGCCTCCAGCACGTAGACATCATCTCCCTTGACCGCGAACTGGAGATTGATCAAGCCGCGCACGTCTAGCGCCGCGGCCAGTTCTGATGTCGCCCTGAGGATCTCCTTGTGGGCCTCGTCCGAGATGGTGGGCGGCGGGGTGACGCAGTCGGAGTCACCCGAATGGACACCGGCCTCCTCGACATGCTCCATCACACCGCCGAGAAGCAGCTCGGAACCGTCGTAGACCGCGTCAACGTCGATCTCAACTGCCGCTTCGAGGAAACGGTCGATGAGAATCGGCGCCCCGGTCAGCTCGGGATCGGCCTCGCCATACATCTCCCGCACGTAATCGGCCAGCTCCTCGACGCTGTAAACGACCCTCATCTTCCGGCCCCCGAGGACGAACGAAGGCCTGACCATGACTGGCAGACCGACCTGGTCGACCACGTCTTCGGCTTCGCGCGCCGATGTTGCCGAGCCGGCGGGAGGCTGACGGAGCCCCAGGCTCTTGCACAGCTCTGCGAACTGCTCGCGATCCTCCGCCAGCTCGATCGATGCCGGGGAGGTGCCGGCAATCGGCACTCCGGCGTCGTGCAGTGCTCGGGCCAGGTTGAGCGGCGTCTGCCCCCCCAGTTGCACGATGACGGCCTCGGGACTCTCCGCCTCGATGACAGACAACACGTCCTCGACCGTCAGGGGCTCGAAATAGAGCCGATTCGACGTGTCGTAATCGGTGGAAACAGTCTCGGGGTTGCAATTGACCATCACGGTCTCGTAACCCGCGTCGCGCAGGGCGAATGCAGCATGGACGCAGCAGTAGTCGAATTCGATGCCCTGGCCGATCCGGTTGGGCCCGGAGCCGAGCACCACTACCCGGGGCCGCTCGGCCGGCGGCACTTCAGATTCCTCCTCAAAAGTTCCGTACATGTACGGGGTGTGAGCTTCGAACTCGGCGGCGCAGGTGTCCACGGTCTTGTAGGTGCGATTGATCCCGAGACGGGCGCGGGCTCCCCGTACCTCTGCTTCGGTCTCGCCCCAGAGATGGGCGAGCTGGCGATCGGAGAAGCCATACCGCTTCGCTTCCCGCAGCAGGTCCCGATTTCCGAGGCCAGCGGCCTCGATCTCCGATCGCACCTCGACGATCTCGGCGATCTGGTCGACGAACCACGGATCGATCGTGCTGAGCCGTGATACCTCGGTGACCCCCCATCCTCTCCTCAACCCTTCGGCGACGCCAAAGATCCGATTCGGGGTGGGGATGGCAATCGCCTGAGTCAGCTCGTCGTCGTCCATGTCCAGCAAGACGTGCTCCCCGGGGTCGGCGTTGAGGCCGTCCCGCCCGTTCTCCATGCTCCGGAGTGCCTTCTGGAGCGCCTCGGCGAAGGTACGACCTATCGCCATCGCTTCGCCGACGCTCCGCATCGACGTGCTGAGACGGTTCGAGGCCGAAGGGAACTTTGCGAAGTCGAAGCGCGGCACCTTGACCACGACGTAGTCCAGTGCCGGCTCGAAGGACGCCGGTGTAGCCCCGGTGATGTCATTGGCGATCTCGTCGAGGGTGTAACCCACCGCGAGGAGTGCGGCGATCTTGGCAATCGGGAATCCGGTGGCCTTGCTGGCGAGCGCCGACGAACGACTCACTCTTGGGTTCATCTCGATCACGAGACGTCGTCCGGTTGCGGGGTCGACGGCGAACTGGACATTGGATCCGCCGGTCTCGACGCCGATTGCCCGGAGAACCGCGATCCCATCGTCCCGCATCTCCTGGTACTCGCGGTCGGAAAGGGTCTGGATAGGGGCAACGGTGATCGAGTCGCCGGTGTGCACCCCCATGGGGTCGAGGTTCTCGATCGAGCAAACGATGACCGCGTTGTCCTTGTGGTCGCGCATGACCTCGAGCTCGAACTCCTTCCAGCCCTCGACCGACTCCTCGACGAGGATCTCTGAGACCGGGGAAGTCGCCAGACCATGGCGGGCCACCGCGATGAACTCTTCATCATCGGCGGCGATCCCGGTACCCCCGCCACCGAGGATGAACGAGGGGCGGACCATGACCGGGAACCCGATCTCATGGGCGATCTTCACCGCCTCGGTCATCGACCGGGCGTACCCTGCCCGCGGGACCTCGAGACCCACTTTCTCCATCGTTTCCTTGAACAGGCCACGATCCTCGGCCCGCTCGATCACCTCCAGACCGGCCCCGATCATCTCCACCCCGAGACGCTCGAGGACTCCCCTGCGGGCAAGCTCGGCGGCGACGTTCAGGGCGGTTTGGCCGCCAAGAGTGGGCAGAAGGGCGTCGGGCTGCTCCCTGGCGATGATCTCGGCCACGACTTCGGGGGTGATCGGCTCGATGTAGGTGGCATCGGCGAACTCCGGGTCGGTCATGATTGTGGCGGGATTGGAATTGACCAGGATCACCCGGTATCCCTCGGCCCGGAGCACCTTGGCCGCCTGGGTGCCCGAGTAGTCGAACTCACAGCCTTGCCCGATGACGATCGGACCCGAGCCAATGAGGAGGATCGATCTCAGGTCGCGTCTGGCGGGCATCAGCCGCTCTCCCCCTCGATCAACCTGGTGAATTGGTCGAACAGCCCTCGGGCGTCGCGGGGACCGGGGGCAGATTCGGGGTGGTACTGGACCGAGAATGCCGGAACATCCAAGAGTTGCATTCCCTCGAGCGTCCCGTCGTTCAAGTTCTGGTGGGTGGGAACCAGCGGGCCGAACCGGCTCTCCACCACTTCGGGGAGCAGGTCCGGACCTGCCAGACCCGACCGCTCCGGCGCCGGCCGCCCAGCCAGAGACCACATGTCCACCGCAAACCCGTGGTTCTGTGCGGTGATCTCGACCCTGCCGTCTTCGAGACGCCGCACGGGATGATTGCCCCCGTGATGCCCGAAGGGGAGCTTGTAGGTCGTGGCACCAACGGCGAGGCCGAGCACCTGATGACCCAGGCAGATCCCGAAGAGCGGGACTTTCCCCAGGAGGCCGCGCAGCGTGTCGGTCGCGGTCACCAAGGGCTCCGGGTCCCCTGGCCCGTTGGAGACGAAGACGCCGTCTGGCGACAGGGCGAGCACCTGGTCCGCCCCGGTTCCCGCCGGCACGACGTCGACCTCGAACCCGCGCCCGGTGAGGTTGACCAGAATGTCGCGTTTCATGCCGAGGTCGATCGCGACCACCCGGCCCCGCCGCGTGCCGACGGCGTCGAGGTTGTAGGCGTGGTCAGTGGTGACCGACGAGGCCAGGTCCTGGCCGACCATCGAGGGCGCTGAGGCCGCCATCTCGAGCAGCTCTTGCTCATCGGCCCCGACGCCGACTGCCACGGGCATGGCGCCCCGGTCCCGAATGTGCCTGGTCAGACGGCGGGTGTCGACGTCGGCGATGGCCACGACTCCATGGGAAAGCAGGTAGTCACCGAGCACCCCCTGGGACCGCCAGTTGGAATCCCGCCTCGACATGCTTCGTACCACGAAGCCGGACACCGCCGGGCGGGAAGACTGCTCATCACCGTCGAACACGCCGTAATTGCCGATATGGGACGAGGTCATCACCACTACCTGCCCGGTGTAGGAGGGGTCAGTCAGGATCTCCTGGTAACCGGTCATCGAGGTGTTGAACACCGCCTCGCCGGTAGTGACTCCGGCTGCGCCAACCGAACGTCCCCGAAAGACTTCGCCATCCGCTGTGCACAGGAGGGCATGCTCGATGGTGGTCACCAGGAACCCCCCTCCCCGCCTGCGGCGGTACTCCCCCCTGCAGGGGGAGAAATCCCTCCTTCATAGGAGATTCGGCCATCGTGGATCGTCGCCAGCACCCTGCCAGTCAACTCCATCCCGGCGAAGGGGCTGTTCTGCGACTTGGAGACAAACGGCCCGGGAACCCATCGACGGCCCGGATCGAAGATGACCAGATTGGCCGGTGACCCCGGCTCCACCACCTGGCCTTGCCTGTCCAAGCCGGCGATCCGGGCCGGGGTAACGCTCATTCGGTCGAAGAACATCCTCTGGTCTTCGCCCAGAGCGAACGATGCAGCTACTGCCGCCGCGGTCTCGAGCCCGATAACACCGCGTGGTGCCTCCTCGAACGGCACCCGCTTCTCGGCCACACTGTGCGGGGCGTGATCCGTAGCGACGGCATCGATGACACCCTCCCGGACTGCCGATCGCAGTGCGGCCTGGTCGTCGACCCCACGCAGCGGGGGGTACATCTTGAGATTCGAGTCGAGACCCTCGAGCGATGACTCGTCCAGAGCCAGATGGTGCGGCGTGACCTCGGCCGTCACCGGTATGCCCGCCTGCTTCGCATTCCTGATCAGCTCAACCGAGCCGGCGGTCGAAACGTGCTGGATGTGGAGCGCGGCACCGGTGTCTGCCGAAATCGCAATGTCCCTGGCAACGATGACGTCCTCGGCGATGCGGGGCACGCCGGCGATTCCCAGACGTGACGAGACCACCCCATCGTGCATGTGACCTTCCCCGGAGATCGATCGATCCTCGGCGTGCTCGGCAACCAAGGCTCCGGGCAGGTCGCGCAGATAGGTCATGATCCGTCGCAGCAGCCCTGCGTCAGGCACCGAGTTGCCATCATCGCTGAAGACCCTCACTCCCGCCTCGTACATGGCGTCGAAACCGGCCATCTCCTTGCCGGCGCGACCCTTGGTCAAGGAACCCGAAACCACGATTTCCAAGCTGTCGATTGCGCCGGTCTGCTCAGCTGCGGCGATAGCCGACGTCCCATCGTCAACCGGAGGCGCCGTGTTGGGCATCGCCACTATGGCCGTGAAACCGCCTGCGATCGCCGCCCTCGTCCCCGACTCCACATCCTCCTTCCATGTCTGACCGGGGTCGCGCAGATGGACGTGGAGATCCACGAGGCCCGGGCCGAGCCAGGACCCATTGGCATCGATCACCCTGGCTCCGTTCGTGACCGGCTCGGTTCCGACGGAGGTGATCGTGTCGCCCTCGATCACAACGGTGGATTGCTCGACCCCGTTGGCCCGAAGCACCCTGGCATTGCGGATGACGATCATCCTGAACCACCGAGAGCCTCCGAGATCACAGCCATGCGCAATGGCACGCCGTTGGCGACCTGCTCCAGGATGAGCGATCTCTCCCCGTCGGCCGCCGCATCGTCGATCTCGACGCCGCGATTTATCGGGCCCGGGTGCATGACCACCGCAGTGGGCTTGAGCATCGAAAGACGCTCCACATTCATCCCGTAGCGCCGGGCGTAGCCCCCATCCCCCGGGATCCTGTCCAAGGCGCCGCGCTCGGTCTGGATACGGAGCAGATACACGACATCGACGTCACCCAGCTCGTCGTCGAGATCGGTGGAGACCCTGACGCCCCAGGGGTTCTCGCTGGGGAGGAACGGCGTCGGACCGACAAGGGTCAGCTCCACCCCTAGCGTCGGGAAGGCTTCGAGATGCCCCCGGGCGACCCTGCTGTTGTGGATGTCGCCGACGATGGCCATGCGAAGCCCGTCGAGATGCCCGAATTCCTGGCGAAGGGTCAGAGCGTCGATCAGAGTCTGCGTCGGGTGCTCACGCTTCCCCACCCCGGCATTGATCACGGGGCGCCCCGACCATTCAGCGACCAGCTCCGCGGCGTCGGCCAGCCAGTGGCGTATGACGAACAGGTCGGTTCCGATCGCGGTAAGCGTCAGGATCGTGTCCTTGAACGACTCGCCTTTGGTGGTCGAGGAGAGATCCGGGCTCAGGTCCATCACCTGGGCACCGAGGCGGTGAGCCGCCCTCTCGAAAGACAGTCTCGTTCGGGTCGATGCCTCGAAGAACGCCGTGGTCACCGTGGCCCCTGCCAGGTCGTCCAACACAGGGCTTCCCACGTAGCTCTGGGCTCGGTCGAGAAGACCCTCCAGACGCTCCCGGCTCATCCCCCTCAGACTGATCAGGCCGTGCTGTGTCGGATCGCTCACGCCGCTCCGTTCCTCTCCACCCAAACCCCCTCATCACGATCCACCGGGGGTATCCGCACGCGGACCACCTCATCGTGGCTGGTGGGGAGGTTCTTGCCGACGTAGTCGGCCCTGATCGGGAGCTGGCGGTGGCCGCGGTCGACCAGGACCGCCAGTTCGGTCTGCCGAGCCCTGCCGATATCGGATAGGGCATCGAGGGCGGCTCGCACGGTCCGGCCGGTGTAGAGCACGTCGTCGACAACGATCACACTTCGGTCTGAGATGTCTGCCGGGATCTCGGTAGCTGCTGGGTCGTGGGCGGGGCGCAGGGCGTGGTCGTCGCGGTATTCGCCGATGTCGAGCTCACCGACCGGAACCTCGACGCCTTCGAACTCGGCAATGAGCTCGCCGAGGAGACGGGCGAGATGGACGCCACGGGTGTGGATGCCGACGATGACGACGGACTCGGCGCCGCGATGGCGTTCGAGGATCTCGTGGGCGATGCGGCGAACGGCTCGCTGGATGTCCTGGCCGTTCATCACCTGGGGCATCGGCTCGACGCCGATGGGACACTGCCCATCTCACTCCTTCCCGGCCTCACCGGACCGCGTTTTAAAGGCGAATCGACCTTAGCCGATCCCTTCTGCTCCGTCAGGTTCGGGGCGCCCGCGCCAATGCGGCGAGGACCCCATTGACGAAGGCGCCGGATCGCTCGGTGGAGTAGGTCTTGGCGAGCCGCACGGCCTCGGACATCACCACTGCAGTTGGTGTCTCCTGTGTGTGACGTAGCTCGAAGAGGCCGAGTCGGAGGATGGACCGGTCGATCACCGGCATCCGCGCCACGCTCCAGTGCTCGGAGGCCGATTCGATCTCGTTGTCCAGTTCCTCTTTGTGCTCGAGTACCCCACGAACGAGAGTTCCGACCCTCCCGGTGAGTTCCTCTAGGTCAGAAGTGTCACCGGTGATCTCTGCCTGGTAGAGGGCCTGAAGGGCCAGGTCTCGGGGCTCGTCCTGGCTCATACCCTGGTGAGGTACTCCCCCGACCGGGTATCGACCTTGACTCGATCGCCCTGCTCGACGAAGAGGGGGACCTGGATCTGGATCCCGGTCTGGAGGGTGACCGGCTTGGTGGCGCCTGTCCTGGTGTCGCCCTTCACCGCTGGCTCGGCATATGTCACTTCGAGCTCGACGGCGGCCGGCAGCTCCACGGAGATCGGGGTGCCGCGATAGAGGGAAAGACTGGCCGTCATTCCCTCGACGAGGTAGCCGGCCGCACTCCCGACATCGTCCCCGCTGAGGGCGAGCTGGCCGTAATCGTCGAGATTCATGAAGTGGAAGCCGAGATCGTCCCGATAGAGGTACTGATGGTCCCGTCGATCGATGATCGCCTGGTCGACGTTCTCATCAGCTCTGAAGGTGCGGTCGAGCACCTGGCCGGTCTCCAGGTTCTTTAGCTTCATCCGGACAAAGGCCTTGCCCTTGCCCGGTTTGACGTGCTGGTACTCGACGATTGTGAAGAGGCCATCGCTCAGCTGGAGCGCCATCCCCGGCCTGACGTCATTGGTGCTGATCATGATGCCCGCAGTGTGGTCCGAAGGCGCAGGGAAGATAAACCGGGTCAGAGACCTACGGCGTCGAGGCCCAGCTCGAGATCAGCGACGTCCACATGCTCGACCACCGGATCGGCGATGGCCCGCAGGAGGACCATCCGCATCCCGGTGGAGTCCCGCTTCTTGTCGTGACGGAGGAGGTCCTCGACCCGGGCCCGCTCCAGGCCATCGACCCTGGTGGGGAGTCCGAGCCCGTCGATGGCGTGTGCCATTCGGTCCAAACCCTGGAAGCGGAGTCTCCGCTCGGATATGCGTCCCGCCGCCACCATGCCCACTGCCACCGATTCGCCGTGCGAGAGGGGTGAGGCGTACTCGACGGCGTGACCGATCGTGTGCCCGAAATTCAAGATGGCTCGCAGACCCGATTCCCTCTCGTCCTCTCCAACCACCCTCACCTTCACCGCTGCTGCCTTGGTGACCACCTCCTCGAGGGGGGCGTCCTCGCCTTCCTGCTCGAGCAACTCGAAGAGATCCCTGTCTCCCACCAGGCCTGTCTTCAGGGCCTCGGCCAGGCCCTCGCGACGGAGTGAGGTGGGGAGCTCTTCGAGGATGGTCACATCGACAATCACCCTCGTTGGGTGCCAGAACACGCCGACGAGGTTCTTGCCTGCCAGGTTGACCCCGGTCTTGCCGCCGATCGCGGCGTCCACGGCGGCGAGAAGTGTGGTCGGCACATGGACGACTTCCACGCCACGGAGCCAGGTGCCGGCGACGAAACCGGCGAGATCGGACACCGACCCTCCTCCCACACCCATAACGGTGTCATGGCGACCCAGACCAAACCTGGCGAGAGCCTCGTAGACCGATCCGGCCACGACCAGGGTCTTGGCCTCCTCCCTGTCGGGGAGACCGATCACCTCGACCTGGAGGTCCTCGTCGCGCAATTGTCGGGCCACTTCGAGGGCGAGGTGGGTGGCGCCCGGCTGGGTGACCAGGGCGACCCGTTCGCGGTCAGGTCTCGCCGGCAGGATCGGGTCCGGCAGACCGCGCCCTACGACCAGTTCTGTCTTGCCCGCGACGATCAGGGCGTCCACAGCGTCAGATCCCCGGGCGGTCGGAGAGGCCAGACCGGTATCGCTCGGCAGCGGCGACGAACTCGTCCACCGTGTCGCCACCGAACTTCCTCTGGAACTCGGCGGCAAGGATGAAAGCGGTCATCTGCTCGCCGACCACACCGGCAGCCGGCACCGCACAGACATCGGATCGCTCTCTCACGGCGTCGGCGGGCTCTCCCGTGGTCATATCCACGGTGCGCAAGGGTCGCATCAATGTGGATATGGGCTTCATCGCCCCCCGCACCCGGATCGTCTCACCATTGCTGATACCTCCTTCCGTGCCCCCGGCGCGGTTGGTAGGCCGGGTCAGGACGCCATCGTCGAGCAGGATCTCGTCGTGTGACTTCGACCCGGGCAAGGCTGCCACTTCGAAGCCGTCACCGATCTCGACGCCTTTGATGGCCGGAATCGACATGATGGCCGTGGCGAGCAGCGCGTCGAGGCGGCGGTCGTAATGGACATGCGAGCCGATCCCCGGCGGCACTCCGAAGCCGAGAACCTCGAACACTCCCCCAAGCGTGTCGCGCTGCTCCTTGGCGTCTTCGATGGCCGCGATCATCGCTGCTTCGGCGGTGGGGTCCAGACAGCGAACCGGGCTGTCATCTATCCGATCCTGGTCGTCGGGGCCGGGTGTCGGCCCCTCATTAGAGGCGGGGCCGATGCTCACCACATGGCTGAACACGCTGACGCCCACCGTGTTGAGAAAGATCTTGGACAGGATCCCGGCAACAGTCCGGGCCGCCGTCTCCCGAGCGGAGGCGCGCTCGAGGATGTCCCTCGCATCGTCGGTCCCGTACTTGAGCATGCCGGCCAGGTCGGCATGTCCGGGCCTCGGCCGGGTTACCGTCTTCTTGGAGGCGGCCGGCTCCGGGCTCATCTCCTCGGACCATCTCGGCCACTCGGTATTGCGAATGAGCACGGCGACCGGTGAGCCGAGCGTCCTGCCATGCCTGATGCCGCCCAGAATCTCGATCTCGTCCTTCTCGATGGCCATTCGCTTCCCACGCCCGTAGCCCATACGACGACGGGCGAGCTCGTTCGTGATCTGCCCTGGCGTGACCTCGAGGCCCCTTGGAAGCCCTTCGATGATCGTGACCAGCCCTGGCCCGTGGGACTCACCGGCGGTCATGAAGCGCAACATGGCCAGATGCTACGTCGGGATCGGGAAAGCTCCGAGCCCCACCAGGACAATGGCGACCCACGCCCCGAGGATCATCGCCGGTCCGTAAGGGACCTCCGCTCGCATCGCGTCACGAACGGTCACCTCCGCATCTCCGTCCTCCCTGTGTCGCGATCTGGCGACCAACCCGGCGGCCAGCACCGCGATCGAGAGGACACCCCCGATGAGAGCGGTCAGGAAGACGCTCCAGCCCAGCGTGCCCCAGGAGAGATAGGCCGTGAACACCCCGAGCTGGGCAGACAGCTTGACGTCGCCGTAGCCGAAGCCGCGGCCACGCACCAGCAAGAACACGAGGTTCGTGCCGGCGAAGTAGGCCAAGCCCCCGAGGAGTGCCCTTACCCAGGCTCCCCCACCACCGTCGGCCAGCGAAGCAGCGCCAAGCGCCAGGATCAGAACGACAGTCCCCCGGATGTTCAATCGATCGACGATTCGAAAGGCATCGATGTCGGTGAGGCCGAGGGCAAGTGTGAGCCAGAGGAATCCGAGGTACGGGATGAGTGCCCAGGTCGGGCCGAGGGTGTTGGCGAAACCCACTGCGACCGCGATGCCTACCCCAATGAGCAGGATCTCCCGCCCAATCCGCCGGTCACAGTTCGGGCAGCGTGCCCTCAGCCATCCCCGTCGAGTTCCGCATTGGGGACAGGTGCCGACGAGGGGGCGTAGTGGCAGGTCGAGCAGTGCCTGTGCAGCGAGGTCGTGTGCGACCAGAGCACCTAGAAACCCAAATGCTCCGGCGATGAAGTTGTTCACCGCCGGAGCAAGTTAGTGGTCGAGATGGGGGCCGGGGTCGTGTGAACGACCGCCGGATCAGCCTTCGTCGATCTCCTTGAGCACGGATCCCATGCGACGCCGGCGCAGGAGTCCGTGGCCTTCCTCCTCGACATCGGCCTTGCCGTTGACCTCGAGCTGGGAGAACACCTTCTCGAGGAAGGCCTCGGTGTCTTCCTCGACGTCCGGCTCCACCTCAGTCTCGACAGCGGTCTCGAATTGGGGGGTCTCGGAGTACGAGTCATCCTGATCGCCCTGGTCGGTGGCCGGAGCGAAAGTCTCGTCGGTGTTGGCGAAGGACTCGTCCGACGCATTCGACCTGACGAAGTGCCCGAAGCGGCTTCCCTTGGCATCCTCGGAGGCCGGCTCGAATTCGGCCGCCGGCTGCTCGAAAGTATCGGCCGGTGCCTCTTCGAAAGCCTCCGGAGCGGATACCTCGAAGACCGGCTCAGCGGCTACGTCGGCCTCGATCTCGGCGGAGCCATCATCCTGCGGCTCCACCCACCAGGAATCTGCCTGGATTGCCGGCTCGTCGATAATCACGGGCTGTACCGGCTCGGTGGCCGGCTCCTCCGACCATCCCTCGCCCAGCACCAACAGCTGACGCTCCGTCATGTCGGCTGCCACCTTGGCGATCCAGAACTCGGTCGTGCCCAGACGCTCGGCGATGGCTGCAATAGACGCCCCGGAGCCCAGCTCGCAGAGAAGGCGCCATGCCTCGCGGTTGAGCTTGATCTCTTCTTGATCACCCGCATCGCGATTCATCCGGATGGTGGCGTCGAGGTCGGCGATCGTCTCATGAACAGACGCCCACTCGTCGGCACGGCGGCGTGAATCGTCGAGCGCTGCCTCCAACTCGAATGGCCGGGAGCTTCCGTACGCGGTGACGGCGCCCTCGGTGACCTCGAACGTCGCACCCTTGACACCGAGGTGGTACAGGCTTTCGATCGTGATCTCACGGAGCAGGTCGGTGATTGCGGTCTCACGCTCGAGGAGATCGGAGAAGGACGACTCCCCGGAGACGACTTTGCGCAGGAAGACGTCGTCGACGTATCCCGAGTTGACGAGATGCTTGTGCAGGTCACGATCCTCGGCTGTAGTGGCCAGGGCGATGCCCTTCTTGCCAACGAAGATACGGCCGCGGATGTCCTCACCACGGACCTCGACCGAACCGCGCTGGTCGGATCGCAGCAAGAGCCGCAACACCTCATCAAGAGGGACAAAACCTAGATTTCCGGAAAGAGCCACCTGAACCACTCCTTGGCTTGAAGACTTATCCACGAGATCGGCCGCAATGACCAAAGGCTTTAGGCGTTTCTAGCCGCTCGAATCATGACATCTATCGGGGCCGGCATCCCTGTCCACCATTCGAAGGACCCCGCCGCCTGCAGGACGAGGAACTCGACTCCGTCCATACACGGCAATCCGGCATTTCGGGCATCAACGACGGTGAGGGTCGTTGTTGGCCCGTAGGGCAGGTCGATGATGCCGGAGGCGGTCGCGGTCACGGCCTCGGGCAGCCGCTCCCCGTTCGCCCCGATTGGCGTGGCGTTCACGACCAGCGCCCCGCTGACGCCCACACCGAGAGGAATCACACCTGCCTCCCTGCCGATCCTCTCCACCAGGGCGGTGGCGCGTTGGATGTCTCGGGCGGCCACATACAGCTCGCGCTCCGCAGCTCCGATGATCGCCGCGGCTGCCGCACCCCCGGAGCCAATGATGAGGATCGCTGCCGACGGGTCGAACCGGTCTTCCGAGAAGGCGCGTGATGACGCGACGACGTCGGTGCTGTGACCCTCGACGACACCGGATCGCACACGCATGGTGTTGACTGAGCCGCTCGCCCCCGCTTCGGCGGTTAGGACATCGGCGAGCGCCGCCGCCTCGGTCTTCAGGGGCATGGTGACATTGACCCCGTCGAGCGAGCCGTCCCTGAGCTCTGCGACGACCCCGTCCAACTCACCAGCCTCGACGCGCCTCGCCACATACGATCCATCGATGCCGAGATGGGCCAAGGCTGCGCCATGGATGGCCGGAGATCGCGAATGCCCGATGGGATCGCCGAGCACGGCGAGACGAAGAGGGGGAGGCATCGCCGTCAGTGTGGCAGCGGCCGTCTGCCTCTAGGGAAGAACGCCGGCTTCCCGGGCCGCCTCGACGTTGGCATTGTGCTCTTCGAGGGTGGCAGCGAAGGCGTGGTGCCCCTCGAGGTCGGACAGGACGTAGAAGAGGAAGTCGGTTTGCGCCGGTGCCGCCGCAGCCTCGAGGGAGGCGCGCCCCGGGGAGGAGATCGGCGTCGGCGGCAGTCCGTTGACCAGATAGGTGTTGTACGGCGAGTCCACGTCACGATTGAAGAGCGCTGGATCGTCGGTGCCGAGTGCATAGAGGACCGTGGCATCGATGTCGAGCTTCATGCCCATGTTGAGGCGGTTGTGGATCACGCTGGCGACGGTCGGGCGCTCCTCGTCCAACTGGGCCTCCGACTCGATCAGAGAAGCGATCTTCAACCCGTCGTAAGGCGTCATCCCTGCCGTCTGCAGGGTGGTCCAATCGATGCTCCCTACCCGCTGCTCCATCGTCGATGCGAGCCGTTGCAGGATGTCCACCGGTTCGGCCGAGCCGGCGAACTCATAGGTGTCCGGGAAGAGCAGGCCTTCCCAATTGGCCAGGGTCGGCTCGGCAGGCATCTGGGCGAGAGATGTCTCAACGTCGCCACTCAGCAACGCGGCCTCGAAGTCGGCATATGGCAAGCCGGATGCTTCGGCCAGTGCGGTGAGAATCTCCTGCACCTTGAGCCCCTCGATCACTGTGGCCCGGTAGACGTCTGCCACCGGCCCGACGACGAGCATCGCCACGACCTCGTTGGGGTCCATGACGGTCTGCATGCCGTAGGTCCCCGCTTGGAGACGGGCGTCCGCCTCGTTGTTGCGCACCGCCACCTCGAATTCCAGCGCCGAGCGAACGACGCCCTGAGCGGCGAGGATGGCGCCAATGTCCTCTGCGGTTGACCCCGATGGGATCTCAATCGTCACGTCCTGCCCGGGTTGGACCGATACCGGGCTCGCCGATGGGTCATCGGAATTGAACGATGACCCGACAAGTCGGCCCAGGTAGGAGCCACCGCCCACCACGGCGATCCCGGCAAGAACAACCAGCCCGATCGAGGCGGCGATCTTGCTCACCCGGATCCACGGGGAGGGCTGTTCGGGCGCAGGTTCGTATGTCATTTGGTTCGGTCCAGATAGTCCTGAAGGATGATTGCGGCTGCCACCTTGTCCACGTTCTCCCTACGTTTTCGGCGTTTCATGCCCGATTCGAGGAGAGCGTCGTCGGCGATTCTCGAGGTGTACCGCTCGTCGACCAGGATGACTTCGACGCCGGTGGCGGCGCCGAGCTCATCCGCAAGTTTCCTGGCTTCGGATGCGGACATCCCTTCATCACCACTCAGCCCGGTGGGGAGGCCGACGACAATCGTACCGACATCCTGTTCTTTGACGAGGTTCACCACCTCGTCCACCACTGCAGGCCTCGGCACGACAGAGAGGGGGCGGGCGGTAATCCCGAGGGAATCCGAAATGGCGAGACCCACCCGCTTCGTGCCGTAATCGACGCCGAGGGACCGGCTCACAAACTCCCGAGCAGACGTTCGGCGCTGTCCCGGGCAAGCTCCAAGGCGTCGTCGAGGCGGTCCCCATGCGGACCGCCGGCCTGGGCGAGCTCGGGATCCCGGGAACCGCCGCCGCCGAGCTCGGTCGCAGCCTCGGCGATGATGGCGGAGGCCGAAACACCCGCTTCCACGAGGTCCTTCGTCACCACAGCGACTAGGGACCCTTTGCCGGAGAGGGCGGATCCGGTCACCACCACCGCCGGCGAGCCGAGGCGGTCCCTGACGCCCAGCGCGAGCTGGCGTAACGAACCGGCGTCGAGTTCGGGAGCCGATGCCACGAGCAGGGAGGTCTCATCGACCTTCGTTGCCCGACCGGCCAACTCGACCGCGAGCTCGCCACGTCGCTGGGAGCGCATGGTGTCGAGCTCGCCTTCCAACGTGTCGATCCGTTCCAGGAGGCCTTCTACCCGCGCCGCGACCTCTGGCCCTGGGACCTTGAGCATCCGGCCCACCCGATCGAGCCCGGCCCGAACCTCCACCAGCTGTTGATATGCGGCGAGACCGGTCAGGGCTTCGACCCGGCGGAGATTGGATCCGATCGAGGACTCCGATGTCACAAGCAAAGGACCTACCTGTGCCGAGGTGTGGGTGTGGGTTCCCCCGCAGAACTCGGTGGAGAAGTTCCCAACCTGCACCACCCGCACCGTGTCGCCGTACTTGTCGCCGAAGAAGGCCAGCGCGCCCATCTCCTCGGCCTCTTCCTTGGTGGTGACCGTGATCTTCACCCGCTCGTTGTCGATCAGCTTCTCGTTGGCACGAGCCTCCACCTCGGCCAGCTCCTCGGGGGCGACCTGGGCGAAATGGGAGAAATCGAAGCGGAGCCGACCCGGCTCTACCAGAGAACCTGCCTGGCTGGCGTGATCGCCGAGCACATCACGGAGTGCCCAGTGGAGGACATGGGTCCCGGTGTGACTCTTGCGTATCGCTTCACGCCTGGGGATGTCGATGCTGGCCGTTGCCTGCTGGCCGACCGCCAGATAGCCGGATTGGACCCGGACCCGGTGGCCATGGAGGCCCTGCAGGGCATGTTGGGTGTCGAGAACGACGGCGGATCCGGTGTCGGTCTCGATCAGCCCGGTGTCGCCAATCTGGCCCCCGGATTCGCCATAGAACGGCGTACGGCTGAGGAACAACTCGACCTGTCTTCCCTCCTCGGCTCGCTCGACCGTCTCACCGTCAGCAACCATCGCCAGGACCTGCCCGTCGGCGGTGTCGGTCTCGTAGCCGACGAACTCGGTGAGGCCGGTGACATCGAGTACCGAGCGATATACCTCCTGTGCGGCGACCTCGTCGCCGCCCTTCCAGGCGGCACGCGCCCGTCGTCGCTGTTCGGACATCTCGGTCTCGAATCCTTGGACGTCGACGTCCACGCCACGCTCGGCGGCGATCTCCCGGGTCAGCTCGACCGGGAAGCCATAAGTGTCATGGAGCTTGAAAACTGTCGCCCCGGAGAGGGCCGACGCATCGTCCCGGGCCAGCTCGGCGTCGAGCAACTGATGCCCCGACTCGAGCGTGCGACGAAAGCGCTCCTCTTCCCTGGTCACCACTTGATTGATGAAATCCCGCCGCTCGGCGACTTCGTTGTACCAATCACCCATGACTTCAACGGTGGCATCCACCAGCACGGGGAACACGAGACCCTCCCCTCCGTACTGCCAGGCATGGCGCACCGCTCGGCGGAGAATCCGGCGGAGGACATAACCCCGGCCGTCGTTCGAGGGGACCACTCCGTCCGCGATGAGGAAGGTCACCGCACGGCCGTGGTCGGCCAGGATGCGGAGCGAGACGTCGTGCAGCTCGTTCTCGCCATAGGTGAGACCGGTATACGAGGAGGCCGCATCTCTGACATGGGAGATGGTGTCGATGTCGAACACCGAGGGCACATCCTGGAGCACCGCCGCCATCCGCTCCAGTCCCATCCCCGTGTCGATGCTCTTCGCCGGCAGGTCGCCAATGACGTGATAGGGCTCGTCCTGGATGTTCTGCATGAAGACGAGGTTCCATACCTCGACGAAGCGGTCTTCGTCTCCAATGGCGGGACCACCACCCTGGCCGAACCCGTCGCCCTTGTCGTAGAAGATCTCAGAGCTCGGTCCGCAGGGCCCGGGGACTCCCATCTGCCAGAAGTTCTCCTTCTCGTCACGTCGTTGGATCCGGTCGGACGGGACGATCCGTGACCAGATGTCCGCCGCCTCGTCGTCTGTCTCGAAAACCGTGTACCAGAGCAGGTCGGGGTCCAGGCCGAGCCTCTCGGTGACGAACTCGTAGGACCAGGCGATGGCGTCTTCCTTGAAATAGTCACCGAAGCTGAAGTTGCCCGGCATCTCGAAGAAGGAGAGGTGACGCTTCGTCGACCCGATGATGTCGATGTCGATGGTCCGGACGACCTTCTGGACCGTCGTCGCTCGCTTATGTGGCGGTGTCTCCTCACCGAGGAAGTAGGGCTTGAACGGGACCATTCCGGCGTTGGTGAGGAGCAGGGTGGGATCGTTGGGGATGAGAGACGCCGAGGGGCGCACGACATGCCCCTTCTCTTCGAAGAAGGATGTGAAGGCGGTTCGAATCTGGTTGCTGTCCAAGGGTTCCGGTCCTGAAGAGCGAGCGGCGAGGTTAACGAGAGGCGGAGGCCTGCCTGCTCCTATTGGGCCGGACCGCCTTGGCAGCCAGGTCGAGCAGGTCGGCCCCGGTGGCCGCAGCGGCGTCCTTCCACTCGACCGGCGTCGGCCTTTGGCGCAGGGCGCGCACGGTAACCCAGCCTCCGGCGATCACCCCGGTGACGAACCACCAAATCCGATCGAGCATCCCACGAGGCTACCCCTTGCCCCGGCCCTCCCGGCCCAGGATTCGGTCGATCTCGTCGAGCCGGTCCCTGATGGCCTTCTCATCGCCTTGCTCCCCTGGCTCGAAGAGGACCTCGGCAGGGACACCGTCGGGAAAGTACTGCTGGGCGACCACCCCACCCTCGAAGTCGTGCGCATAGCGGTAGCCAGAGCCGTGCCCCAGTTTCTCGGCTCCTGAGTAGCTGGCGGAGCGCAGATGGGGCGGGACGCTGGCAGACGGGCCATCGGTGACCAGTTGGCGCGCTTTGGCCATGGAGCGACCCACCGAGTTCGACTTCGGGGCCGCAGCCAGATAGATGGTGGCCTCGGTCAGGTGGTAGGCCGCCTCGGGCAGGCCGACGTAGGCGAGGGCGTCGGCGGCCGCTACCGCCAGCGGGAGTGCGCGGGGATCGGCCAAACCGATGTCCTCCGACGCCAGGATGATGAGTCTGCGGGCGATGAACTCGGGATCCTCGCCGCCCTCCAGCATGAGGAACAGCCAGTAGAGAGCGGCGTCCGGGTCGGATCCGCGGACGCTCTTGATGAAGGCGGAGATGACGTCGTAGTGCTGGTCTCCCACCTTGTCGTAACGCACGATCCTTCGCTGCAGCGCCTCGGCCACGTCTTCGATGGAAATGTTCGATCGGCCATCGCCCGAGGCGAGGAGTGCTGCTACCTCCAGCGAGTTGAGCGCCTGTCTCCCATCGCCCCCGGTGCGGTTTCCCAGCTCTTCGACCGCATCCGGGTCGATGCCCAATCCCATCTCCCCGAGGCCCCGCTCGCTGTCGCTGAGGGCTCGCTTGATCAGCTCGGTCAATTCCTCCGGCCGCAAGGGCTCGAGCCGGAACAGGGTCATCCTGCTCATCAGCGGTGAGTTGACCTCGAAGAACGGGTTCTCCGTGGTTGCCCCGATGAGTATCAATGTGCCGTCTTCGACTCCGGGAAGAAGCGCGTCCTGTTGGTTCTTGGCGAACCGGTGGATCTCGTCGAGGAAGAGGACCGTTCGCCGCTCGTCGGTGGCCAGCCGGTCCTTGGCGCCTGCCAGCACCTCGCGAATGTCCTTCACCCCGGCAGAGGTGGCAGAGAGCGTCTCGAAGGCGGCTTCCGCCCTCGATGCCACCAGCCGGGCCAGTGTGGTCTTGCCCGTTCCCGGCGGGCCCCAGAGCAACATCGAGACCGGGCGACCAGACTCGACCAGACGTCGGAACGCGGCGTCCGGCGCCATCAATGCCGGTTGACCCACGACCTCATCCAGGGAGCCGGGCCGCATCCGGGTGGCGAGCGGGGCTGACCGCGCCGCGATGTCGTCCGCCCGGGCCGAGAACAGGTCACTCACCCGGTTGACGGTAACTGTTACCCCTCGGCCGGTGGGAGCTGTTCTCCCTCTTCTGGCTGCTCCTGCCGCGCCATCGCCTCCTCGGTGAGACCGATGCCGAGCTCGTCGAGTTGGTCATCTTCGACCCAGGTCGGGGCCCCGGTCATCGGATCGACGCCGCTCTGCGTCTTGGGGAACGGGATCACTTCGCGGATCGAGGTCTCTCCCTGGAGGACCATCACCAGACGGTCGATGCCGAAAGCGAAGCCGGCGTGGGGCGGAGTCCCGTACCGCAATGCTTCGAGGAACCAACCGAACCGCCGTTCGGCCGTCTCGGGGTCGATGCCGAGGATGTCGAACACCTGACGCTGCACGGCAGGGTCGTGGATCCGGACTGAGCCCGATCCCAGCTCGACCCCGTTGAGAACGGCGTCGTAGGCCCTGGACAGCGCCCCGGTCGGATTGTCACGCATCTCGTCGAGCGAGGCCGGGGAGGTGAAAGGGTGGTGGGAGAAGGTGATCGAACCGTCTTCCTCCTCCTCGAACAACGGAAAGTCGATCACCCAGAGAAACGACAGTTCGTCGTGTGCGGAGGGCCGGAGGAGGTCATTGCGGAGGGTTCCGAGGACCTCCACGGCCTGTCTCCATCGATCGGCGGCGATGAGCAGGACGTCGCCCGGGTTCGCCGCAAGACCATCGCGAACTCCAGCCAGCTCCTTCTCATCGAGGAACTTGGCCACCGGTGAGCGGAGAGACCCGTCCTCCTCGAGGACCATCCACACCAGACCCTTGGCCCCAAGCTCCTTGGCCCGCTCGGTCATGGAATCGGCCCGGGCCCGGGACCAGTCCTGTGGCCCGACATTGATCCCCCGCACCGTCCCTTCGCCGGCGAGGGTGTCCCGAAAGACACCGAACCCTGACCCGGCAAACACTCCCGAGAGGTCGACGATCTCGCCGCCGAACCTCAGGTCCGGCTTGTCCGTGCCGAACCGCTCCATGCTCTCCTGCCAGGTGAGACGGAGGAACGGTCGGGGCACATCTACCCCACGCAACTCCCGCACCACGGCGACGAGGACGCTCTCGATCGTGTCGAGGACGTCATCGCGATCCCAGAACGACCCTTCCAGGTCCAACTGGGTGAATTCGAGCTGTCGGTCGGCCCTGAAGTCCTCGTCCCGGTAGCACCGAGCGATCTGGAAATACCGCTCGACCCCGGCGATCATCAACAACTGCTTGAAGAGCTGGGGGGATTGGGGCAGGGCATAGAACTCGCCCTTCCGCAGCCTGGAGGGAACGAGCATGTCACGGGCCCCCTCCGGTGTGCTGTTGACCAGCGTCGGGGTCTCGATTTCGAGAAACCCCTGCTGGTCGAGGGTCCGGCGTATCGCCGCCGTGGCCCGCGAGCGCGCTCTCAGGTTCGCCCCCATACGTGGTCGGCGCAGATCCAGGTACCTGTATCGAAGCCGGGCTCGCTCATCGATCTCGACCCTGTCATCGATCATGAATGGCAGGGTGTCCGCCGGGGAGAGCACGACCAGGTCCTCCACCCCCATCTCCACCGCGCCGGTGGGCAGGTCAGGGTTCTCGGTCCCCTCGGGGCGGGCTCTGACGGCACCTGTCACCGAGATGCAGTACTCCATCTTCAGTTCTGCAACCTCTTCGTGCTCGTCTGGGTCCGCCACTACCTGGATGACACCCGATGCGTCCCGAACATCGATGAAGGCGATCCCACCGTGGTCGCGGCGACGTTGGACCCATCCCGAAACGGTCACGGTTTCCCCGATGTCCGTTGGACGCAATGATCCTGCCGGGCTCCGCATCAGAGACGCTCCTCGAGCCATTTCGCCACGGAGGCGATCGGCATCCGCGATCGCTCTTCCCCGACGCGCACATCGACTTCGCTCCCACCTTCGAGCAACACCACCACCGCACGGGCCTCGAGACGGCTGGCCGCTTTGAACTGTGTCTCGACCTTGCGCCCCTCTGTGTCGAGGTCGACCCGGAGGCCGTCTCGCCGGAGAGTCGAGGCCGCGATCAGTGCCTCGATCGGCCCCGATTCGGACACCAGGTACACGTCGACTCGCTCGTCGGGCTTTCTGGTGGAGGCAAGGATGATCCGGTCCACCCCCAGGGCGAAGCCGACACCTGGAGCGCTCCTCCCGCCGATCGACTCGGCGAGGCCGTCGTAGCGGCCTCCCCCGCCGACGGCGTTCTGGGCGGCCTCGAGATCCGTTGCCACATACTCGAACGCGGTCCGGGTGTAATAGTCGAGGCCACGGACGAGTCGGGCATCTTCGATGAACGGGATCTCTAGGCCCTCGAGCGACTTCTTCACTTGTGCGTAGTGGTCGGCGCACGGCTCGCAGAGGTAGTCCTTCATGGCGGGGGCGTCGGCCAGGACCGGGGCGCACACTTTGCAGTCGAGGACACGGAGCGGATTGACGCCGATGAGCGAGACCGAGTCGTCGCAGAGCAGATCGCGGCGCTCCGCGAGGTAGTCCCGAAGCGTGTCGACGTAGCCGGGCCGGCACATCGCATCACCAAGCGAGTTGAGGACGACTTCGAGACCGGGGACCTCGACCGCCAAGAGATAGCGGTAGCCGAGCTCGATCACCTCGGCATCCGCCGCAGGGCCCTCTACGTCGAGATACTCCACGCCGACCTGCCAGAACTGTCGACGCCTCCCGGCCTGCGGCCGCTCGTGCCGGAACATCGCCCCCGAGTAGGACCCTTTCCACGGGCCCCGGGCTCCGCTGTTGAGAAATGCCCTGACCACTCCGGCCGTGCCCTCGGGACGAAGAGTCAGCGAGCGCCCGCCCCGGTCGGTGAAGGTGTACATCTGCTTGGTGACGACCTCGGTGTCTTCCCCAACGCCCCTCTCGAAGAGATCGGTGGCTTCGAAGAGAGGGGTCATCACCAGGGGGTAACCGAAGAGGTCGGCCCACCTCTCCCACTCCCCCAGCACATCGCGCCAGACATTCGATTCGGGCGCGCCGATGTCATCGGTGCCTTTGGGTGGCCGGAAGCTCATGAGCGAAGGGAGATTAATGGTGACCGTTGTCGCGATCGGGCGGTCATTCGCTCCCGTCGAGAAACAGATCGACCTCGAGGAAGCCATCCCCTTCTCTGACTCTGGCGACTCTCAGCCGCGCATTTGGCTTCGATATCCAGGCGGCGCGGTTGCGAAGTCGAGTTTCGGTGGCGTGATGGTCGCGGGTGAGAACCCGAATACGCGCCCTTCCCGTGCGAGCCAGTCGTCCCAGGGCGACCTCGATTGCGCTTCCTGGCATGGGCGCAGCATACGTGTCATTGCAGGAACGGGTTCCCGACCCTCTCCCTCCCAATCGTGGTCTCGGGACCGTGCCCGGGGAGCACTCTGGTGTCGTCCGGGAGCACCATGACCTTCTCGGCCATCGATGTCATCAGCGCCTGGTGGGATCCATAGGGGAAGTCGGTTCTGCCGATAGACCCGGCGAACAACTGGTCGCCCGAGAAGAGCGTCTCCTCCTGCTCCAGGTAGAGGCAACAATGTCCCGGGGTGTGCCCGGGAGTGTGTCGCACCTCGAAGTCGAGACCCCCCAATCCGATTCGATCCCCATCGCGGAGGGATTCGAATTTCTCCGGGACGTCGTAGACCCCAGGCGGGGTCATCCCGAACATCGCCCGCAACTGCTCGACCGGGTGCAAGGTGAGGAAGTCGTCGTCGGGATGGACATAGACACTGGCGCCCGTCGTCCGGGCCAACTCCCCACTGCCGCCAGTGTGGTCGATGTGGCCGTGGGTGAGGATCACCGCCGACAACGTCAGATCGTGCTGGATCAGGACGGCTCCGATCGCGTCAGGCTCGGGAGGGGCGTCGACAACGACCGCCTCGCCACCGTTGCCTTCGGCCAGGACATATGCGTTGGTTGCGGCAAGCCAGGCCGGAACCTGGACGATCAGCATCAGGGAGATGGTTCGGTGGCAAGCCGGAACGATGAGAAAACGCCATCCACGCCACGCAGGTCGGCGAGGAGCTTGGGCAGCTGGCTCGGGTCGGATAGCTCCACCTCGTAGCGGAGGATCGCGACCCGGTCATCGCCAGTGTGGGTCGAGGAGGCGGTGATGTTCCCTCCGGTGTCGCTGACCACACTGGTCACGTCCCGAAGCAACCTGGTCCGGTCGAGGGCCTCGACCTGGATCCACACCACGAAGGCCGATGTGCTCTGCGGGGGCCAGGAAACCTCCACGGTCCGCTCGCGCCGCTCGGCGAGTGACGAGACATTGGTGCAGTCGGCGCGGTGCACCGACACGCCGCGGCCCACCGTGACGTAGCCCACTATCGGGTCACCGGGGACCGGAGAGCAGCAGCGAGCGAGATGGATGAGCATGTCGTCTTGTCCCTCGACGACCACCTCGGCAGTGTCCAGGGAGCGTTTCCGTCTTGGATGGAAGAAATCGTCCTCTGTCTCCGGGTTGAGCAGCCTCGTGAGACGGTTAGCCACCGAGTCGAGCGAGACCGTCCCCTCGCCGATGGCGACCTGAAGCGCTTCCAGATCTTTCTGACCCAACTCGGCCGTGATCGATTCGAGGAGACTCTCCTTCTCGGCAGCGGGGATCCCCTGCGTCTCGCGCTTCAACAGGCCCTGCAATGCCTCCTTGCCCTCGGAAAGGGCCTGATCTCGACGTTCTTTCGTGAACCATTGCCTGATCTTCGACTTGGCCCGCCCGGTGCGGACGAAAGCAAGCCAATCCCTGCTGGGCCCCGCCTCGATGGCCTTCGAGGTGAGCACCTCGATGATGTCGCCGGATTGGAGCCGCGTGGACAACGGGACGAGCCTGCCGTTGATCTTGGCACCGACGCATCGATGACCGACCTCGGTGTGGACCGAGTAGGCGAAGTCGATCGCCGTGGACCCGGCCGGCAGTGGCTTCACGTCGCCACCCGGGGTCAGGACGAATACCTCGTCCTGGTAGAGGTCGAGCTTCAGGTTGGCCAGGAACTCCTCCGGATCTTCCTCCTCCCCCCACGCGAGGAACTCCATTCGGGGCAATTGGCCGGCCTCCCCCTCCTTGTACCGCCAATGGGCTGCGATCCCCGCCTCCGCCCTCTGATGCATCTCCTCGGTGCGGATTTGGACTTCGAGCGGTTTGCCGTCGGGGCCGATCACGGTGGTGTGAAGCGACTGGTAGAGATTGATCTTGGGCATTGCGATGTAGTCCTTGAAGCGCCCGGTCACCGGGACCCAATGACTGTGGATGAGCCCCAGGGCGGCATAACAGTCCCGCATCGACTCGGTGATGATCCGGATGCCGATCAGGTCGTGGATGTCCTCGAACGGGCGGTTCTGCTCGCGCATCTTGCGATAAATCGAGTACTGGTGCTTGGGCCGGCCCGTCACCTCTGCCTCGATGCCGGAATCGGCGAGGATGCCGGAGATCTCGTCGACCATCTTCTCGATGAACGCCTCACGCTCGGGCGCCCGCTCTGCCAACTTGGCCTGGATCTCGGCGTTGGGCCCCGGGTAGAGGATGGCGAAGCAGCGATCCTCGAACTCGTGCTTGATCTCCTGGACCCCGAGACGATGGGCCAGAGGGGCATAGACATCGAGGGTCTCCTGAGCAACGCGGCGCTGCTTCTCCTCCCTCAGGGCGTGAACGGTCCTCAGGTTGTGAAGACGGTCGAACAGCTTGATGATCAGGACCCGGACATCCTGGGCCATGGCCACCACCATCTTGCGGATGGTCGCTGCCTGGGCCTGCTCCCGATTCGAGTAGCGAACCCGATCGAGCTTGGTCACCCCGTCGATGAGACGCCCGATCTCGTCCCCGAACTGCATGGAGAGGTCGTTCAGCGTGAGATTCGTGTCCTCGACTGTGTCGTGGAGCAGGGCGGCAGCCAGCGTCGGCTCATCGAGCCCGTAGCCGGCCAGCATGTGGGCGACGGCCAGCGGATGGGTGATGTACGGATCGCCGGTCTTTCGCACCTGGCCGGTATGTGCTTCCGCCGCCACCTCGTACGCCCGTCGCAGCAAGTCGACATCGCCATCGGGGTGATGGGCGACGAACACCTCGACGACATCATCGAATGTCGCCTGGCTCGACTCAGTCGTACTTGAGGAGGGCATGCAGGGGTACACCGTCCAGCATCTGGGCGCCGTCGAGGAATGACAACTCGATGAAAACTGCGAACCCGACCACATCGGCGCCGATCTTCCTCAGCAACCGAATCGCGGCGGCAGCTGTTCCGCCGGTGGCGATCACATCGTCGACGAGGAGGACCTTCTCCCCCGGTTGTGCGGCGTCAGTATGGATCTCCAGTGAATCGGTGCCGTATTCGAGTGAGTAGTCCTCCCTGACCGTCTCATAGGGCAGCTTTCCGGGCTTCCGGACGGGTATGAAGCCTGCCCCGAGCAATCCGGCAACAGGCGTAGCCAGCGTGAAGCCCCGAGCCTCGATGCCTGCCACCTTGGTCACCCCGGAGTCGTGGAATGGCTTGGCGAGGGCCTCGATGAGTGTGGCGAAAGCGGCCGGATCGGCCAGCACCGGCGTGATGTCTTTGAAGACGATCCCGGGCTCGGGAAAGTCAGGAATATCGCGAATGAGCGCGCTGAGGTTGTCCACCCGGGAAGTCTACGGCCGGATCAGGAGGATTCGGCTTCTGGCTTGTCCGGGCCCACCCGGGACCCGACGGCTTTCCGCGAGACCCGGATCTTTCCCTCCTCCACCCGGAGGACGACGCTCTCCTCGTCGACCGACACCACGATGCCGTGGATCCCGCCGATGGTCCGAACCTCTTCACCGGGGCTGAGAGTCTTGGACAACTCCTGCTGGGCCTTGGCACGTGAACGCTGGGGCCGGATGATGAACAACCAGAAGACGGCAACCATCAACCCGAGGAAGAGCAAGGAGGGAAGCGGGCTCGCCGCGGTCTCCTGTGCAAGGACGAGATGGGTCACTGGATCCTCCAGATCGCGAGGGACGGAACCAGCGGGAGATTAGGCAACGGCAGGGGTCTAGGGCGAACCGTTGGCTCGGGTCTGCGCGACGCCTGCAACGAAGTCGGAGAACGTTCCAGATTCGATGGCCTGGCGGGCGGCGCCGACCAGGTCCAGCGTGTAGCGCAGGTTGTGGATCGTGAGGAGTCGATGGGCGGAGAGCTCCTTCACCCGGACTAGATGCCGCAGGTAGGCGCGGCTGTAAGTCCGACATGTGTGACAGGCACAGTTGTCGTCTATCGGGCGATCGTCCGCCTCGGACTCGGCGTTACGGAGACTGAAGTCCCCGTTTCGGGTCAAGACTTTGCCGTGTCGGGCGAGCCGGGTGGGGAGGACACAATCGAACATGTCCGCTCCCCTGGCGATAGCCTCGAGCAGCCCGTCGGTATCTCCCAACCCCATCACGTATCGAGGCTTGCCTTCGGGGAGCTCGGCGAAACTCGCTTCGAGAGCCATGTGCCGCTCGTCCCGGCCTTCTCCGACTGAGAGCCCTCCGATTCCGAATCCGGGGAAGCCGAGATCGGCAGTCTTAGCCGCGCTTTTCGCCCTCAGGTCCGGGTCGACCCCGCCCTGAACGATCCCGAACAGCGCCTGATCGGACTTGGTGTGTGCCCGAAGGCAGCGCTCGGCCCAGCGCAGGGTCCGCTCCAACTCGGCCTCGACAAGCTCTAGAGGCGCCGGGAGACCGACACAGACATCGAGTGCCATGGCGATATCAGGCGCCAGTTCCTCCTGGATCCGCACCGCGTCCTCGGGGGTCAGTTCGACCGACGATCCGTCGTACACGGAGCGGAAATTGGCGCCACTCTCCTCGATCACCGGCTCCAGGGAGAAGATCTGAAATCCGCCCGAATCGGTGAGGATCGGCCCGTCCCATGCCATGAAGCGATGGAGCCCGCCCAGGGCGGCGATCCGGGAGGATCCGGGCCGCAGCATGAGGTGATAGGTGTTGGCCAGCACGATCTCGGCTCCGACTTCGGACAGGTCGTGACTGTCCACGGCCTTCACCGCTGCCCTGGTGCCCACCGGCATGAAAGCTGGTGTCGGGATCCGGCCATGAGGGGTGTCGAGCCATCCGGAGCGTGCCTGCCCGTCTTTCGACACCAGGGTCCAGGACACGGCACTCATCGTTTGATTATCGCTCGGCATACATCGCATCCCCGAAGGAGAGGAATCGATACCCGCGTTCGATGGCGTTCTGATACGCCTCCCGCCACCTATCTCCCATGAAGGCGGCGACCAGCACCACAAGCGTCGAGCCGGGGACGTGGAAGTTGGTCACCAGGGCGTCCACCACTTGGAACTCGACGCCGGGTGTGAGGAAGAGACTCGTGTCGCGCTCACCAGCATTCACCGTCTCGGCGCCATCGGCGAATGTCTCCAACGTGCGGACGACGGTGGTGCCGACTGCCACCACCCTCCCTCCCCGGGCACGAGCAATGGCGATGGCCGCTGCCGTCGACTCCGGTATCGAGCACCACTCCGTGTGCATCACGTGATCCTCGATTTCCTCGGTGGCGATCGGTCGAAATGTGTCGATGCCGACGTGGAGGTCAACCGAAACGATCTCGATCTCTCGCTGCCGCAGTCCAGCTGCCACGTCCTCGGTGAAATGGAGGCCGGCGGTGGGGGCTGCCGCCGAGCCGGTGCTGCGGGCGAACATGGTCTGGTATCGATCGGGATCGTCGAGGGTGCCGTGGAAGTAGGGCGGGAGAGGGACGGACCCGGCGTTGGCGATCGCCATTTCCACATCGGCCGCGTCCATAGCGACCACCACGATCCCTTCGTCGGGGCCTTCAACGATCGTGGCCGTGATGCCTTCGATCTCGATCTCGATCCCGGGCCGGAGCCTTCGCGAAGGTCGTGCCAGTGCCTCCCAAAGCCCGTCCGGGCGGGCTTCGAGCACGAGCAACTCCACAACACCGCCGGTGTCCGTTCGGCGGCCGGAGAGTCGGGCTGACCGGACCCGGGTCTCATTGACCACAACAAGGTCACCCGCAAGTAGCAACGAGGGCAGGTCGAGGAAGCGATGATCCGTCATGTCCCGTGTGTCGAGGAGTCGGGAGTCGTGGCGGGGCTCGATGGCCTCCTGGGCGATGGCCGAGTCCGGGAGTGGATACTTGAAGTCCTCGACCCTCATCGAGGTGGAGGCTAGATAAGGGTCCCCTGAGGATCTGCGGGCGGTTCCTGGCCGAGGTGCGTATAGGCGCGAGCAGTGGCCATGCGGCCGCGGGGAGTGCGTTTGATCAGCCCGGACTGAAGCAGGAAGGGCTCGTAGGCGTCCTCAACCGTCTCCGGCTCCTCGCCGACGGCAATGGCCAAAGTGGAGAGCCCGACAGGCCCGCCACCGAACTTGTCGACGATCGACTCGAGGATGGCCCGGTCCACCTTGTCCAGGCCCAGGTCGTCGACTTCGAACACCCGCAATGCCTCATCGGCCACCAGAGGGTCGATGACGCCCGACGCCCTGGATACGGCATAGTCCCGGACGCGGGCCAGGAGGCGATTGGCGATCCGTGGGGTGGATCGGCTGCGGTGGGAGATGATCCCGGCTGCATCCTCAGAGATCTCCACACCGATGATCCCCGCCGAGCGACGGATGATGACAGCGAGCTCGTCGGGCGAGTAGTAGTCGAGCTTCTCTTCGATCCCGAACCGGTCGCGGAGCGGCGCCGTGACAGTGCCCTTCCGGGTGGTGGCGCCGACGAGTGTGAACTGCGGCAGGTCGAGGCGGATCGACTGGGCGGTAGGTCCCTTGCCGAGCACTATGTCGAGCTGGAAATCCTCCATCGCCGGATAGAGCACCTCCTCGACCGCTCGGGGGAGCCGGTGGATCTCATCGATGAAGAACACGTCGCCGGTGTCGAGGTTGGAGAGGATGGCGGCGAGGTCCCCGGGCCTGTCCAGCGCGGGTCCCGACGTGATTCGCATCTTCACGTCCAGCTCATTGGCGATGACCCCGGCGAGTGTCGTCTTACCCAATCCGGGAGGGCCCGACAACAGCACATGATCCAACGGCCGCTTCTCTTTGCGAGCGGCGTCCAGGGAGATCTCGAGACGCTCCCTGACCCGGTCCTGCCCGATGAACTCGTCGAGTCGTTTGGGGCGGAGCGTGATCTCTTCTTCGGTCTCGATCGTCGGGTTCAACAGGGAGTCTTCGCGCATGGCTAGCCCCTGCCTAGAGCGCGCAGAGCAGCCTTGATCTGGGCCTCTATGGCGGAATCCGGGTCGAGCTCGCCCATGACGCCGTTTATCTCCTCCGTCGAATAGCCGAGACCTTCCAGCGCCTGACGGACCGTCACCAGGTTGGTCGAGCCAATCACCTCGGCATCGACCCCGGCCAGTTTTGGCGCCAGCTCGAGCACGATCTTTTGCGCCCCGCGCTTGCCGACTCCAGGCACGACCGTGAGCGCGTCGGCGTCCTCAGTGACGATGGAGCGGACGATCTCCTGATGGGTCATCGTTCCCAGGATGGACATGGCGAGCTTGGGCCCCACTCCACCGGCTCCGAGCAGGATGCGGAACAGGTCGCGATCTGTCTCGGCGCCAAATCCATAGAGACTCATCTCGTCCTCACGCACATGGGTGTGGGTGTGCACCACCACTTCCTCGCCGACGCCGGGCAGAGCCGACACACCCCGTGGGGTCATGGTCACCTCATAGCCAACACCGCCCACCTCGACACAGACGACCTCGCCTCGTCTCGAGACGAGAAGACCGCGCAGACGACCGATCATCGGGCTCTCTCCAATGGGGCTGCGCGTAGGTGACATAGGGCGATGGCCAACGCGTCGGCCGCGTCGGCCGGGCGTGGGGGCTCGGTCAGTCGGAGCAGACGGGCCACCATCTGCTGGATCTGGGTCTTGGACGCTGAACCATCGCCGGTGATGGCCGACTTGACCGCAGTCGGTGCGTACTCCGACACCTGGAGGCCGGCGCGGGCGGCGGCGAGCAGGGCAACGCCCGAGGCACGGCCAACCGAGATCGCTGTCTGCAGGTTCTGGTTGGTGAACACCGACTCCACGGCGACCACGTCGGGCTTCGACTCTTCGATGACCTGGGTCAATCCGATGAAAAGCTCGGCGAGTCTCTCCGCCATCGGTGCCGCGGTGTCGGTCCGGATCACCCCGGCGAGCACAGCGCTGGGTGGGTGCCCGCTCTCCACCACCCCGTACCCGGTGGCGGACAACCCGGGGTCGATGCCCATGACGAACATATGTTTGGTGAGGTTAGGCGGGTGCGGTCTGGATTCCGACGATTTGGGGCGGTGGTGGGGGCGGTTGCCCCTATGTTCGTTGTCCGACCAGTTCTCGGAGTCGGGGGTCTAATACGGATCGGATTGGTGGGTAGGCCTGTCCGTCTGGTCGGCGGAAGACGGGTTTCCCGTTTTCGTCGTCTTCGACTTCCCATCCGTGCTCATGGAGGAACCGGTGGTGATAGCCGCAGAGGAGGATCAGATTGCACAGTTCGGTGGGTCCACCATCGGCCCAATGTTTCTTGTGGTGGGCATGGACGAACCCCATGAAGGGACATCCCGGGAAACGACAACCCCCATCCCGGAACCAGAGCTGACGTCGCAGCCAGGCCGGGATCAACCTCGATCTCCGGCCGATGCCCAGAGTTTTCGCATGGTCATAGACCGTGCATTCCACGATCGAATCACACGACAAGCGTCGGGCGGTCTCGTTGGCGATGACGGGACCGCCCTGAATCTCGGCCACCCCGGTCGTCTCCGGATCAGAGACGAGGGCTTCCAGATCGGCATGAATCGTGATCTGAGTCGGACCAGAAGAACTCTCATCACCAGATGTGGTGGCCAGTTCGATGAGACCGTCGGCCATCCGTTGTGGATAGGGATCGAATATTCCTGATTCGGGATTGATCGGCATCCGGTCGGCTTTCTCCCTGATCGCAGATTCGACCAGGCTCATTTCTATTCCCGGCAGATCAGCGTTCAGATGGCCACGGATCCCATCCAGGCTGTACTGGATCGACAACCACCGCACACGCCAGGCATCGACCGCATCCTGAGTGGTAGGAGGGTTCGCCCGACGGGCGGCACGATCCAGGGCCGCATTCGACAGACCCAAACACTCGGCAATCACCGCCTCCTCGGTCTCGGGAGTGGCCAACTTCGAAATCGAATCCACCTGATCCAGACTCAATTCACCAGCCGCAAACCGCTCCCGAAGCCGTGGCAGATCCGCCAACCTCCTCGCCACCCGCACCAACTGAGCCGCGGTTGAATGACGCCATCCGAACCGGGCCGAAACCCATTCCGGAAGACTCCGAGCCCCATCCGCCAGGAACTGCTGACCCCGATCCGCCTCCAAGATCCACTCGCAGGCCGCCGCCAGAGCCGCCGAGCTCAGCGCCAGGAAATGACCGACCCCCTCATCGACCTGATCATTCGAATACACCCTCTCCATGAAACCCAACGTATCGGGAGCCAGTGACAGATTTGGTCGGAATCCGAGGGATCAGAAAAGACATTTGAGAAAGAATCCCCTCCATCACAACGACCTTGCCGCTACCCGTCAGCCGCTGACGCGTAGGGTGTTACCCGTCGCCAAGAGAAGGAGCGCATCATGGACTGGGTCTCGACCATCATCGGCGCCTTGCTGGCAGGCATCATCATCGGGCCTCTCGCTCGCCTCGTTCTGCCCGGCAAACAGAGCATCTCGATGGGGATGACCATTCTGATCGGTGCGGTTGGCGCCCTCGCGGGTGGTCTGGTGGCCGATTGGCTGAACATCGGGTCAACCGAGGGGACAACGGCTGGGATCGACTGGATAAAGCTCGGGATTCAAGTGGCCGTCGCTGCCGTGTTGGTCATCGCCTACGGTTCCATGGCCGGCAGGGGATCAGCGAGTACGACCACGACTCCGCCCCCACCACCGGCAACCTGAGCAGCAGCGCCTTTAGTCAGACCTCTTCGAGAACGCGCTCCATGACGTCGTCGTCGATGTCGTAGTTCGAATACACCGCCTGCACATCGTCCAGATCATCCAAGGCGTCGATGAGACGCAACAACTTACGCGCATCCCCTTCTCCAACCGGGACCGTGGTGGAGGGGAGTTGGGTGACATCGGCCGAGGCGACCTCCAAATCCGCCTCACCCAAGGCGGTCCGGACCTGCTGAAAGTCGCCAGGCGAAGTGATCACCTCAAACCAGCCGTCACCCGAGTCGCGAATGTCCTCGGCTCCCGAGTCGAGGGCAACCAGCATCACATCGTCCTCGGTGCCCTTCACCTCGATCAAGCCCTTCTGATGAAAGAGGTAGCCGACGGAGCCGGGCTCGCCGAGGTTCCCGCCACTCCTGGTAAATGTGGAGCGGACGTCAGAAGCAGCACGATTCCGGTTGTCGGTGAGGATCTGCACATAGAGCGCCACCCCTCCCGGGCCGTAGCCCTCGTACCAGATCTCCTCGTAGTGAGCGCCTTCGACCTCGCCGGTGCCCCGCTTGACCGCACGGTCGATGTTGTCGTTGGGCATCGAGGCCACTTTTGCCTTGTAGATCGCGGTGGCGAGGGTCGGGTTGAAATCCGGGTTGCCCCCTCCCTCACGTGCCGCGATCTCGATCGCCTTGGCGAGCTTGCCGAACAGCTTGCCCCGTGCCGCGTCCTGGCGACCCTTGCGATGCTTGATGTTGGCCCACTTGGAATGGCCTGACATAGGTCCTCAGATCAGGTCGAGCAGGAGCTGGTGGATCCGCCCGTCACCGGTCAGCTCGGGATGGAAGGAGGTGGCGAGAATGTTGCCTTGGCGGACCATGACCGGGTGATCATCGATGCCGGCGAGGACCTCGACCTCGGCGCCCACCTTCTCCACCCAGGGAGCGCGGATGAAGACCGCATGAAATGGCTCATCCAGACCGTCAACGTCGAGATCCGATTCAAACGACTCGTTCTGCCGGCCGAAGGCGTTCCGACGCACCACCACGTCCAAGACACCCAACAACGGCTGGTCGCCCTCGGTCACCGCGCCAGCCATCAGGATGAGCCCGGCACAGGTGCCGTAGGTGGGAAGCCCGTCTTCGATAGATCTCCGCAGAGGCTCGATCAGGCCGAAGCGGACCGCCATCTTGCCGATCGTGGTCGACTCCCCTCCCGGGATCACCAGCGCGTCGACGGTGCCGAGGTGGTCCGGGGTCTTGACCGGTGCCGCGGCCACACCGAGCGATTCGAGGATGTGGAGGTGCTCACGGACGTCCCCCTGGAGGGCAAGGACGCCAACGGTCGTCATCTCACCACCCTCGCTCGGCGAGGCGCTCCGTGTCCCTGAGGGTGTCGATTTCGATCCCGGGCATGGCCTCACCGAGGCCGCGGGAGACCTTGGCCACGACCTCGGGCTCGTTCCAGAAGGTGGTCGCTTCGACGATCGCCCGGGCGTAGGCCTCTGGCCCGGAGCTCTTGAAGATGCCGGACCCGACAAACACACCGTCGACGCCGAGCGACATCATCAGGGCGGCGTCCGCCGGTGTCGCAATTCCGCCGGCGGCGAAGTTGACCACCGGCAATTTGCCGGTTGAGGCGACTTCACGGACCAGTTCGAATGGGGCCCCGTGATCACGAGCGGCGGACATCAGCTGCGCCTGGTCCATGGTGGTCAGCGCTCGCAACTCGTTGGTCACGGTTCGCATATGGCGCACCGCCTCGACGACGTTGCCGGTGCCGGCCTCGCCCTTGGTGCGAATCATCGCCGCACCTTCGCCGATGCGTCTCAGGGCCTCGCCCAGATTGCGTGCGCCGCAGACGAAGGGGGTGGTGAATGCCCATTTGTCGACGTGGTGCTCTTCGTCAGCAGGTGTGAGCACCTCGGATTCGTCGATGTAGTCGACACCCAAGGCCTGGAGCACCGAGGCTTCGGCGAAGTGACCGATCCGGCATTTGGCCATGACCGGGATCGTCACCGAGGCCTGGATCTCCTCGATCTTGGTTGGGTCCGCCATCCGGGCCACGCCACCGTGCTTGCGAATGTCCGATGGGACCCGTTCCAGGGCCATCACGGCGACCGCGCCCGCCTCTTCGGCGATCTTTGCCTCATCGGCGGTGACGACATCCATGATGACGCCGCCCTTGAGCATCTCGGCGAGGCCTCTCTTGACGCGATCTGTACCGGTTTCCACTTCTCTCGGCTCCATTGGGGTAACCCCGATTGTACAGGCTCGCCCTCGCTGGCCTAAGTGACCACCTCGTAGTACAGCTCGCGGTAGATGCCCCCGATCACGCCCCAATCGTGATCATCGGCCAGACGTCGCCCATCTGTCGTCAGCCGGTCTCGCTCGGCGGCGTCCCCGAGCAGGTCTATCACCGCGCCGGCGAGAGCCCCGCTGTCCCCGACCGGGAAGAACCGCGCCGCATCCCCCGCCATTTCGCGAAACGGCTGGAGATCCGAAGCCACGACGGCGGCCCCTGCAGCCATTGCCTCCAGCAGGACGATTCCGAACGATTCTCCCCCGGTCTGGGGCGCGACATAGACCGATGACGAGCTCAGCACCGTCGCTTTGGTGCGGTCGTCCACTTTCCCCAGCCAGGTCGGCCCCGCACCGTCGCGCTGCGCCCCGATGACCACGAGCTCGGCCTCGGGTCGAGAGGCGCCGATCTCCTCCCACGCCTCGAGGAGGACGTCCAGGCCCTTTCTCGGCTCGTCTCTGCCCAGGAACGCGACCTTTGCCGGCTCACGAGCGACAGCGACCCTCATCGAGGCAACATCGAGCCCGTTGGGGATGATTCGCACCTCGAGCCGTGGAGGTAGCACCTCCGCCGCGGCAGGACTGACCGCCGTCACCACTCGGGTGTTGCCCAACAGCCGTCTCAGGAACGGCCGGGTCAGCCTGTAGCCGAGACGGCCCACCCGGCCGGGAGCGGCGTGGAACGTGGCCACTACCGGCGACCCGGCATGGGTGGCGAGCAGGGAGGCCAGCGGCATCAGCGGCTCGTGAACATGGAGCAAATCGAGGTCTGCTGCGGCTGCCCTGATCCGCCTCCTGGATCTCAGATCAGCGGCGATGGGGACCATCGATCCGTTGCCGGGCAATGAGATGCTCTCACCGAGGTCGACACCTGGCACGCCGTCGGGCAGCCCGGGGCCGATCACGACGGGATCGTCGCCCCACTCACGGAGATAGGTGGCCAGGCCCAGGACCTGAGCCTGGACCCCACCAGGGATCGAGAGGTCGTAAGGACTGACCAGACCGATTCGCAAAGGGCTCATTCCCGGTCGGAAGGCCAGTTGGGCTGGACCAGGTGCCACTGCTGCGGCGCCGCCCGAATCAACGACTCCATCTCCACGGCGAGGTCTTGCGTCATCGTGCGCACCTTCTCACTGCGGGTTCCCTCGGTCGGGACCGGGATCGCCGGTCTGATCACCACCCTGTACCCGTCGTCCCCGTCGTAATAAGACGCAACCGGGAGCAGCGGAGCCCCTGTGCGCAGGGCGAGTGTGGCCGGGCCTGGAGGGAGCGTGGTCTCCTCACCGAAAAAGACAGCCGGAACCCCACGACGCTTCAGGTCGCGGTCGGCGAGGAGTGCCACGGCCTTGTTGGCCGCCAGAGCCGCCTCCAGCTTCCTCATCACCTCGGTGCCACCGGTGGCGAGGACGACCTCGATCCCGAAATCGGCCCGCATGTCGGTGAACCAGTCGGTGATCCGGCGATTGGGCAGGTTCTCGGCCACCGCCACCACCGGCACCTTCTCGTCGACGGATACGGGGGCAGCCACCTCCCAGTTGCCGACATGGGGCAGCCCGTAGATCATCCCCCGGCCCTCCTCCCGGGCACCGATAATCTGCTCCAATCCGTCCACGATCGTGTGAGCCCGGAGCTCTTCGACCCTGCTCCCCCTGGCCCACAGCGCTTCGGCGTAATAACGGCCGTACGACTTCATCACCGAGCGCGCCGCCAGGACGGCCTGGGCCTCGTCACCGAGGACCCGTCTCATGTGACGTTCCGCCATCGTGCGCCGGCCTTTGGCCGTGGCGTGCCAGACCTGCCCTCCAACACGTCCGAGGGATCGGGCGGCTGAAGCAGGGAGCAGGCTGATGAGCCCCGCGCCGGCACGGAGGGCGAGATAGCCCGGAAGTTCGCTCACTCGAAGGAACGGTAGGTGTCGATGAACCGCATCAAGGCGGTTATCCACACCAATATCACGAAGATCCAGAGCATCGGCTCCACCAAGCCGAGAAGCAACCCGACGGTGAAGAGGAGCACTCTCTCGGCGCGGCCCATGAGCCCGGCCTTGCCGTTGAAACCCTCGACCTCGGCCCGGCTCCTGATGTACGGGACGAGCATCGCTCCGCCAATGGCGAGGACGATGAGGAGGAGGGCCGACTCATCACCGGTCTCTCGGGCAATGGCGACACCGAGCCCGGCGAAGGCCGCTATCTCACCCATCCGGTCGAACACCGAGTCGAGAAAAGCGCCCCTGGCGGTGACCATCCCCGCAGCGCGGGCCACCGAGCCATCGAGCCCGTCGAGGATCGAGCCGACCAGCACGATGACCGCGCCCGAGCGCAACGCACCCGTCGAGATCACTATCGAGCCCACGATGACGGTGGCGAGCCCGATCGCGGTCATAGCTGTCGGGGTGACCCCGATGGAGGCCAGAGCCTTGCCGATCGGCTCGAGAAAGCGGGTGACCCGGGGTCGAACCCTTGTGTCGATCACGACGGAGCAAAGTAGCAGGCCTGGCCTTGTGGTCCGGTCCCGGGGCAGGGTTAGGATCGACGCCTCGCACGAAGTGGAGGTCCGTGTTGTTAGCCGAGAAAGTTCGCAACGTCGCCCTCGTCGGTCATGGCGGGAGCGGCAAGACGACTCTCGCCGAAGCCCTCCTCTTCGTCGGTGACGCGACGAACAGACGAGGAACCGTTGAACAGGGCACGACCGTGCTCGATTTCGAGCCCGAGGAGATCGACCGGGGCATCTCGCTCGGTCTGGGCGTAGCGACATTCAACTGGAACGACCATCGCATCAATCTGATCGACACTCCCGGCTCCAGCGACTTCTCGGGTGATGCCCGGGCCGCCTTCCGCGCCGTCGACCTCGCCCTCTTCGTCATCTCCGGTGTCGACGGCGTGGAGGTTCAGACCGAGCAACTCTGGAAGGTCGCCGAAGAGGAGGGCATTCCCCGCGCGGTCGTGGTCACCAAGCTCGACCGTGACCGGTCCTCCTTCGAGCGGACCCTCGAGCAATTGCGCGACTCGTTCGGGAAGGCGATAGCCCCGATCCAGGTCCCGATCGGGAGCGAAGAGGGCCTCCGTGGGCTGGTACGCGTGGCCTCCGAACGCGCCTACGAGTACACGGACGGGGAGAAGTCGGGCAAGGAGGTCGACCTGCCCTCCGAGGTCGAAGAACTGGTCCACGCGGCACACACCGCGCTCGTCGAAACGGTGGTCGAGACCGACGACGAGATGATGGAGGCCTACTTCGAGGGCAAGGAGCCGTCACGGGAGCAGATCGTGGCGACCATCCACAAGGGAATCGTCGCCGGCGAAATCCAACCCGTTCTCGTCGCATCGGCCGAGAGACTCATCGGCATCGACCTGCTGGCCGAGTTCATCGTGGACTACGGGCCCAACCCCCTGGAACGGACCCTCCCTGCCCTGAGCAGCGGCGATCCCATTCCCCCGTCCACCGACGGGCCTACCGTCGCCTTCGTCTTCAAATCGGTGTCCGACCCCTTCGTCGGGCGTATCTCCCTGTTTCGGATCTACTCCGGCACGGTCAAGGCGGACCAGGAGCTCGACGTGGCCCGCGGGGGCAAGGTGAGACTCCACAATCTCTTCAAGCTCCAGGGCAAGGAGCACAACGACGTCCCGGATCTCCCCGCCGGGGGGATCGGCGCCGTGGCCAAGGTCGACAGTTTGAGGGTCGGCGACACCTTGCGCAGTGGTGGGAGCGACATCACGGTCGCCCCGATCTCCTATCCGCGCCCCGTCGCCGAGGTGGCGATCACCCCGCGTTCCCACCATGACGAGGAGAAGCTCTCCACGGCCCTTCATCGGATCGAGGAAGAGGACCCGACGGTGCGCGTCGAACGCCGCGCCGACACCGGTGAGACCATCCTCGCCGGTCTCGGTGACACCCACCTCGATGTGACCGTGGCCCGGATCCACCGGAAGTTCGGTGTCGATGTGGACACTGCCCTTCCCATAATCCCCTACCGGGAGACCATCACCACCAGCGGCCAGGCCGAGGGCAAGCACAAGAAGCAATCCGGGGGCCGGGGTCAGTTTGGTGTCGCCTTGGTCAAATTCGCCCCGCTGCCCAGGGGCTCGGGGTACGAATACATCGACTCGATCAAAGGCGGATCGATCCCGAGACAGTTCATTCCCGCTGTCGACAAGGGCATCCAGGAGGCCCTGCACAGGGGGGTCCTCGCCGGCTACCCGGTTATCGACATCTCGGCGGAGGTCTACGACGGGAAATACCACGCAGTCGACTCCGACGAGATGTCGTTCCGCATGGCCGGGATCCAGGCAGTGAGGGCTGCGACCCCGGACCTCAAGCCGATCTTGCTCGAACCAGTCATGAAGGTCACCGTCACCGTGCCCGAGGACCACCTCGGCGATGTCATGGGAGACATCAACTCCAAGCGTGGGAGGGTGCTCGGAATGGAGGGCGACGGCACACTTCGGTCCGTGGTCGCCGAGGTGCCCATGGCCGAGATCCAGCAGTATGCCGCTGAGCTGCGATCATTGACGTCGGGCAGAGGAAGCTTCGACGTGGAATTCGATCACTATGCCGAAGTACCTCACAACGAGGCGCAGCAGGTGATCGCCGCAGCTCGGGCCGCAGAAGACTGAACGCTCAGGAAGGAGTGGAATGGCTGACGCCGTAATCCGTTTTCGTGACAAAGAGGCTCATCTCGACGTGATCGAGAGTGTCGAGGGCCAGGTCGCGGCGGACATCGGCAAGCTCAGAAGAGATCTCGGCCTGACCACCATCGATCGTGGCTTCGCCAACACCGCCGAGAGCGTCTCGGCCGTGTCCTACGTCGGTGGCGAGGAGGGCGTCCTTCACTACCGGGGTTACTTGATCGAGGAGCTCGCCGAGCAGGCAACCTTCCTCGAAGTCGTCTATCTCCTCCAGTACGGGGAGCTTCCCACCAAGGCCGAGCTCGAGGCCTATGAGGAGTCGATCTCTCTCCACACCCTGCTTCGGGAAGACATGAAGCACCTGTTCGAGGCCTTCCCCCATCGTGCCCATCCGATGCAGATCCTGGCCTCGGCGACGTCGGCCCTCGCCACCTACTACCCCGACGCCCTCGACCCCCACGACGAGGAAGCCGTCGACATAAGCGCCAGACGGTTGATCGCCAAGACGCCGACCATGATTGCCTGGTCCTACAAGTACTCCGTCCACCAGCCGTACATCTACCCGCAGAACGACCTCGACTACCTGTCCAACTTCCTGCATCTGATGTTCTCGGTCCCGGCGGAGCCATACACCGCCGACCCGGTGGTGGCACGCGCCCTCAACATGCTCCTGGTGCTTCATGCAGACCACGGGCAGAACTGCTCCACCTCGGCGGTGCGTCTCGTTGGCTCGAGTCAGGCCAACCTGTTCAGCTCGGTGGCGGCAGGCATCCACGCCCTCTCCGGCCCGCTGCACGGCGGAGCCAACCAAGAGGTCCTCGAAATGCTCGAAGAGATCGTCGCCGCGGGTGGTGACGTGGCGCCGTTCGTGGCCCGGGCGAAGGACAAGGACGACCCGTTCCGGCTCATGGGGTTCGGTCATCGCGTCTATAAGAACTTCGATCCGAGGGCCCGGATCATCAAACGTGCCGCCGACGACGTGCTCGATGCCCTGGGCATCGACGACGATCCTCTCCTCGACGTGGCCATGCAACTCGAGGAGGTCGCCCTGTCGGATGACTACTTCGTCGAGCGCAAGCTCTATCCAAACGTCGACTTCTACTCGGGGATCATCTACCGGGCGATCGGGTTCCCCACAGACATGTTCACCGTTCTGTTCGCACTGGGCCGGCTGCCCGGGTGGATCTCCCAGTGGCGGGAGCTGCTGGCTGACCCCACGACGAGGATCTTCCGCCCCACCCAGGTCTATATCGGGCCGGACCGACGCCCCTACGTCCCTCTCGAGGACAGGTCCTAGACCCCTTCGACCGGTTCGACGTACGGCTCCTCGGCGACCTCGCCGGACACCGCATCCACGACCACCAGGGCACGCTGGTCTGGCGGCTCCTCGGCCGAGTAGAGCACCACGCTCCAGTGCGGCCGGGAGCGAATGCCGCGGAAGGTGACAGCAGCCGAGGCATGCCCGACCGGGAACGCCACTGCGGCGCCGGCGATCGACAGTGCCTGGGCCTCGTTGACCGCGAGCGGCCAGGCCGAGGCGAAGTTCCAGGCGGCAAGGGCGAACAGCCCGATTGCCGGCAGCCAGCCCCCATCGATCACCAGCATCGCCAGGACCGCAGCCACAACGAAGACCCAGCCAGCGATCCTTCGACGGGTGGGAGAAGGAAATCGGTACGGCGCCTCGACATTCGAGTCGAGCTCTTCCTCGATGGCGAGCGAATCGGCGAGGTCTCGCTCGATGTGGATCCCCGATCGGTCGACCCGTCGCTCCCCCGGCTCGGTCATGCCCCCGGTGCTTTCGCGATGGTGGCGAGTCGATTGGTCGCTTCGATCAACGGCACTCCCCGGGTGTCCCGCTCTTCTCCGTAGAGTCTGAGGCCCACAGTTGACGCGGACACGTCGTCATCGCCGACGACGATCACAGCAGGATGTTTGTGGGTCAGGGCTTTCCGGATCTTCTCGCCGACCGTGTCGTCAGACGTGTCGACCTCCACCCGAAGACCGGCATCTCGGAGCCGTTCCGCAACCTGGCCCGCGTACTCGTCGTGACGATCGGCCACCGGCACGACTGAGACCTGAACTGGCGCCAGCCACATCGGAAATGCCCCGGCGTGATGCTCGATGAGGACCCCCATGAACCGCTCCAGCGACCCGGCCTTGGCGCAATGGATCATGTACGGGCGCTCGGACACATTGCCTGCGGCGGTGTACTCGAGGCCAAATCGCTCGGGAAGGATCAAGTCGAGCTGAATGGTGGAGAGCTGCCACCGGCGTCCTATGGCGTCCTTGACGTGCATGTCGATCTTCGGCCCGTAGAAGGCGCCCTCTCCGGCGGCTATCCGGAAGGGGACCCCCGAGTCCTCCATTGACTTGGCCAATGTCTTCTCGGCGAAATCCCAACGATCCTGCTCTCCGGGTGGGGCCTTCTCGGGCTGGGTGCTCAGGTCGGCTTCGAACTCGGTGAACCCGGCGTCTTTGAGCCAGGTGATCACGAAATCGATATGGAGGGCGAGCTCCGATGCCAGCTGGTCCCCGGTGCAGAACGTGTGAGAGTCGTCCTGGGTGAAGCCCCGGGCCCGGAGCAGCCCGTGGACCACGCCTGACTTCTCGTAGCGGTACACCGCGCCGAGCTCGGAAAGGCGGACGGGCAGATCCCGGTATGACCTCGCCCTGCTCTTGTAGACCAGGATGTGGAACGGGCAGTTCATGGGCTTGACCCGGTACTCCTGGTCGTTGTCGAGCTCCATGCCCGGGAACATGAATTCGGCGTAGTAGTCGAGGTGACCGGAGGTCCACCACAGGTCGGACTTGGCCAGATGCGGGGTGAAGACGAAGTCGAAGCCAAAACGCTGATGCAGCTCACGGCTGTGGTCCTCGACGACCTTGCGGAGCATTCCTCCCTTCGGATGCCAAACGACCAGGCCCGAGCCGAGCTCGGGGGGGAAGCTGAACAGGTCGAGTTCGGCACCCAGCCGGCGGTGGTCCCGCTTCTCTGCCTCTTCCAACTGGGTGAGATAGGTATTGAGATCCTTGGCCGACGGCCAGGCGGTGCCGTAGATCCGCTGCAGCTGATCTCGTTTCTCGTCACCTCTCCAGTACGCCCCGGAACTACGGAGCAGCTTCACCGATGGGATGCGGCCGGTGGAGGGAAGATGCGGGCCACGGCACAAGTCGACGAAATCGATGTTCCGGTACACGGTGACGTCCTCACCGGGCGTCACCTCGCTCGGCTCGACGCTCTCGATGATCTCGGTCTTGAAGGGGTGCTCGGCGAACACGGCGAGCGCATCGGACCTGGATAGCGCTTCCCGCTCGAATGGTTGATCCTCGGAGATGATCTCCTTCATTCGGGCCTCGATGCGCCCGAGGTCGTCGGGGGTGAAGGGCTCGTCTACCTTGAAGTCGTAATAGAAGCCATTTTCGATCGCGGGGCCGATGGCGAACGTGGCGCCCTCGAAGAGGTCGAGGACCGCCTGGGCGAGCACGTGTGCCGATGAGTGACGAAGTACGTCCAGACCCTCGTCAGAGTCGAGTGTGATGACCGCGAAATCACCCGATTCTTCGAGCGGGCGGCTCAGATCTCGGAGCTCTCCGTTCAATCGCACCGCCACCGCGGCCCGGGCGAGACCGGGCCCGATGGACTCCGCGACCTGATGCCCGGTGACACCATCAGGGTGCTCGAACACGTTTCCGTCGGGATAACGAAGCTCTAGTGACACGGGGTTATCTCGCTAGCCTGGGGCGGGCACAGAAGGCTAACTGGCTCGAGGACGCAACCGAGCCGGTCACCAGGTCACCCGTGACAGGGGGAACAAGAGCGCATGGATGCCAGAGAGCTCGTGACAAAGCTTCACCCGGACGGGTTGGTCAGAGAGCTGTCCTCGGGAGCCAACAAGGTCTTCCGGGTCATCGACGCCGACCTCAGCACGATCGTGAAGGTGTATCCGGTCTCGTCGCGGGAACGTCGCGAACGGCACGCTCTCGAGGCACTCGCCGCCATCCCGTCGGTGCCCCGGATCATCAACCACGGGACCGAGGACGAGATGGCCTGGCTCGAGATGAACGACGGCGGCCACTGGAATCTGGCCAATCTCCCCAAGAACCTCGATTCGATCGAAGCAGCCGGCCAGGCCCTGCACGACATCCATAATTCCGACGCCCACATCACGAATCTGGCCGCCGGCATCGATGCCGACTACGTGCTCAGTCACTACAGGTCCACGATCGAGCGGCTGGGCCGATACCGCCGCCGGTTCGGGATGGATCAGGCGGTGCTCGACAAGGCACTCGAACTGGAGCCACCCATGGCCACCGATCCTGCGCCCGCCCACACCAAGCCCACCCTCTCCAAGTTCATCATCAACGAGGAGGGGACGATCACCATCGTCGACTGGGAATGGGCCACCCTGGCCCCACGCGAATGGGACTTGACCTGCACGGTTTGGCGTCTGGCAGCCCGAATCGGGGAAGACGCCTCGGCGGCGTTTCGCAGTGGATACGGGGCAGAGCTCCCCGAGAGCCGCTATCGGCCCTGGGTGGCCTACCACGCCGCCATGATGATGCTCGAGGCGGCGGAGGTCCGTGAGGGCAGGCTCGGCGACCTCAGCTATCTCGTCGACGACCTCACCGAGGCCGTTCTCGGGACCTGACCGCCTTCGACCACCAAATCCACGGTTTTCGCGAACTCCTGTCTTAGCCTCATACGGCTGACACAAGGAGGACGGACGTGTTGGAAGCATTGGTCGCGGTCACAGCGACGACAGGTCTGTTCGCCCTGGCGAAGGGGATACGGGGCAACCATCAATACCGGGTCGATCCCAGGTTGGTTGTCCCACGGGACGAGCGAGGCGACGACCTGCCCTGCCCATGGTGTTATGGGCCCACTTACGAGAACGACACTCGCTGTTCGGGGTGTGGACGGTCATTCGGTTGAATGGGGCGCTAGCCCCCTAGAAAGATCCGGCAACCGACATATGGTGTAGACGTGAGCAGGGTAGGACTGGTGCTCGGCGGTGGGGGGATCACCGGTGCGGCCTATGAGATGGCCGCCTTGATGTCGATTCAACTTGCCACGGGCTGGGATCCGAATCAGGCCGACGTGGTGGTCGGCACCTCAGGTGGCGCTTTCGTCGGCGCCCTGGTCAGAAACGAGGCGCTCACACTCGATTCCCTCGTCATGCCCAACGACGATCGCGACGACGTGGCAGAGAGGATCAGGCGACACGTCTTCACGCGAAACGGTGGTGTCCAGGTCCGCCATTGGGTCAGGCATGGGATCGTCCCCGGGCTGCGAGACCCCGGCCTCACCCTCTTCCTCGGCTCTCCGGCGCCGTATCAGGCCGATGGCATCACCGATTGGGTGACGAGTCATATCGGCGAGGAGTGCGCCGCTCGCTGGCCGACGAAGCCAACGGCTGTGGTCGCCTTTGATATCGCTTCACGCCGCCGCGTCGTGTTCGGTGCCGAGTCTGCCCCCGAGGCCGGGATCGCAGATGCCGTCGCCGCCTCTTCGGCGATTCCGCTCCTCTTCCGGCCCTACCCCATCGATGGGCGCCTCTACGTCGACGGCGGGGTGGTCTCGGGAACACATGCCGACGTCGTGCTCGGGTCAGAGAAGCCGTTGGACCTCGTGCTCGTCCTGGCCCCGATGGCCGCCGACGTCTCACGTAAACGGGCCCGCTTCCACGAGAAGATGTTCGACCGGGTGGGGCAACGCTCCCTGACAGAGGAGATCGCTCTGATCAAGGAGGCGTGGCCCCATTGCGAGGTCGTGGTTCTCAGCCCATCGCCTTCTGTTCAGAATTCCATGCGCCCCAACCCCATGGACTCGAAGCGGGCTGTGGCCACATTCATGCGAACCTTGATCTCGATGAAGCGCACATTGGCTCAGCCCGCGGTGTGGGACCGCCTCGACGGTCATCTCCGCCCACGGGCTCGCTCGAGGCGAATCGCGGTCCATTAGCCGGTCTCAGCGTTTCACCTCGAACGTGCCGGACTACTTTGTCTGTCAACGAGAGGAGCCTCTTTGGCTGTCAGACCGACCCACTTCGAGTTCTATTCGGCCGACCCCCGAGCCACGGTCGAGTTTCTCACCACGGTGTTCGGATGGCGCGCCGAGCAGTGGGAGAACCAGGATTACTGGCTCATCGACACCGGCGATGGCCCGGGGATCAACGGCGCAGTGGCACTGGCCGGTGACGACGGCCCGAAGACTCTCAACACGTGCGACGTCGAGGATCTCGACGCCGCAATCGAGGCTGTCGAGATCGGTGGGGGCAAATTGTTGACCGATGTGATGGAAGTGCCCGGCGTGGGCCGATGGGTACAGGTAGAAGGGCCGGGCGGTGAAGAGTTCGGCCTCATGGAGCCGACCCGGGACTGACGAATGTCAATCGAGAGGCTCCAGACCTGCCGTGTTCGCACCGGAGATGACGGCGACGACCCGCTCTCCGGCAGCGGGCGCGTAGGCCCCGGTCGACAGCGCAGCGATCGGAGCGCAGGCGGCCGGCTCGGCCAGGACCCGGCAAGTCTCCCACAGCCATCTCTGAGCGGTGGCGATGTCCTCATCCGACACCAGGACAGACAGGTAGATCCATTCGTTCGCACGCCAGGCAAGGTCGCCGAGTCGGGAGGCGCCGAGAGCCGAGGCGGCGAGCCCGCCAACGGCCACATCCACCGGACCGCCTGCCTCCCGCGCGGCGTGCAGGGCTGGACACCCTTCCGACTCCACGCCGATGACGGCGGCGTCATCACGGGCCCAACTGGCGATTCCGCCGATCAACCCACCCCCTCCCACGGCCACCAGGATCGAGCCGACCTCGGGCACCTGTTCCATGATCTCTCTGCCGCAGGTCCCTTGACCGGCCACCACATCCGGCTGGTCGTAGGCATGGATCTCGTGGGCGTCGGCTTCCTCGGCCCACACCCGAGACGCAGCCAGGGCTTCGGGGTAGTAGCCGGGCACGACACGAACGTCGGCTCCGAGGCTTGCGATCCGTCCGATCTTCTCTTCGGGTGACGTCCCGGGGACGTACACCGTCGCCCGGTGACCCAGGACGCTGGCGGCATAGGCGACGGCCAGCCCGAAATTGCCGCCTGAGGCGGCCACGACCCCGCTCTCGGGAATGGCCCGCCTGGTCAGGTCGGAGAACGCCCCGCGCACCTTGAACGAGCCTGTCGGCTGCATCGCCTCGAGTTTGAGGATGAGCTGGAACCGATCCTCCATCGCGTTCCCCAGCTCGAGGACCGGAGTACGTCTCACATATGGCCGTATGCGTTGGGCCGCCGCTTCGACATCGGCCCTGGTGATCTCCTCGGACACCGAACGAGCGTATGCGACCACGTAGCGGGGCCGTAGCCTGCGCGCCATGAAGAGGCTCGACCTCGGCCCGTTCCCGTCAGCCGCTGGATTCGAAGTGGCTGTCGAGCTCGATCGTTCCGACCCTCTGGCCGTGTTCAGGCAGCGGTACGTGTTCTCCGACCCGGAGCTGATCTACCTCGACGGGAACTCCCTGGGCCGGTTGCCCTCGGCTGCCGGTCCCGCCGTGGACCGGGTGGTTCGACACGAATGGGGAGATCGCCTCATCAGAGCATGGAACGAGGGCTGGTGGGACCTGCAGCTCGACCTGGGTGACCGGCTGGCCCCACTGGTCGGAGCAGGTCCCGGTGAGGTCATCATCTCCGATTCGACCTCGGTGAACCTGTACAAGCTGGCCACGGCGGCGCTGCGAGCGCGGCCTGGCCGGGACAGGATCATCACCGACGACACCAACTTCCCGACGGACGTCTACGTGTTGCGGGGCGTTGCCGAGGCCAACGGGGCAACACTCGAGATCGTGTCGACCGAGGGCAGAGCCGACCCGGTGGCAGCTTTGGAATCGGCCCTGGACGAAGGAACCGCTTTCGTCTCCCTGTCTCACACTGCCTTCAAGTCGGGCTACACCTTTGACCTGGCCAGGATGACCGAGGAGGCGCATCGTTTCGGGGCGCTGGCGATATGGGATCTGAGTCATTCCGTCGGTGTGGTCCCGATCGACCTGGAAGGCGCCGGTGCCGACCTCGCCGTCGGCTGCACCTACAAGTACCTGAACGGAGGCCCGGGGTCGCCCGCCTTCCTCTACGTGAGACGGTCGCTACAGGGCTCTCTGGAGAATCCGATCACGGGCTGGTGGGGACATGCCGACCCTTTTGCCTTCGATCTCGATTTCCGGCCCAGCGACGGGATTCGAAAGTTTCACACCGGCACCATGCCGGTGATCTCACTCGCCACCGTCGACGCCGGGCTCACCGACGTGATGGAGGCGGGTATCGATCGGCTGAGAGCGAAATCGGTCTCATTGACCGCGTTCTTCATCGACCAATGGGAAGAGCACCTGGAACAGTTGGACTTCGAGCTGCGGACTCCCCGTGACGCCGGCCTGCGCGGATCGCACGTCTCCTTGTCCCACCCTGAAGCCTGGCCGATCGACCGCGCTCTCATAGACGTGGGAAAGGTGATTCCCGACTTCCGCGCCCCGGACAATCTCAGACTCGGTCTCGCCCCGCTCTACAACAGTCACCTCGATGTCCACACCGCCATCCAGCGACTGAAGACGATCGTCGAGAATGGCGTGTTCACCGACTTCGAGACGACGGACCTCACAGTCACCTGAGGACGTGGTGAGTTGTCCTTCCGGGATTCTGGTGGGCGATACTGGACTTGAACCAGTGACCTCTCGCGTGTGAGGCGAGCGCTCTAGCCAGACTGAGCTAATCGCCCGAGGGCACCAAGAATACAGGCTTCCCGCGTCGTTGAGACAACCGCACCAGTCGGCGCAGTCTCCACTTCGTAGAGTGTGACTCCGTCACAACATTCTCTCGAGGAGGGAAGATGATCACCAAGCCACCGACGACACCTGGTCCCGAGGAACCGCAGTCCATCGTCCGAACTCAGGCCACTACGACACCGTCATTGGGTGGTATGTCAGGCGAGATGATGATGATGGTCTCCGGGATCCTGGTAGTCGGCGTCTACGTGATATTCGGTTTGATTGCCAATGAGTGGTACCCGTCATTTCTGTCGGTAGTTGCAGCCAGCTTCGCAGTGATACTTCCACGCCTAATTTCAGACGAGTGATCTCTCTTCGAGTGATCTCTCTTCGAGTGGATTGAGTGGATCATGAACAGAGCCGAGTTCGATGCGGCCGTGGATCGCGCCCTCGAAGGTCTTCCATCGTGGGTGATGGAGCGAGTGGACAATCTCCACGTGGTGGTCGAGGAATGGCCCACCGAAGAACAGGGGGATGTGCTCGGCATCTATGAAGGCGTTTCCCTCTTGGAGCGCTCCGCCGATTATTGGGGTGCCCTACCCGACCGAATCGTTGTCTTCCGTCAACCGCACCTCGAACTGGGCCTGAGCGATCCAGACCTCGAAGAGGAGATACGGAGAACCGTGTTGCACGAATTGGCCCACCACCTCGGCATCGATGACACCAGGCTCGAGGAGCTCGGTTGGGATTGATCTAGGAGCGGCGTCTGGTGGCGGGAATCCCTGCCCTCCTGAGCACCTCGGCCGGCACACCGAACTGCCGCCAAGTGCTGTAGCTGATCCCTTTTCTATCGGAGTAAGACTTGGCGTGGGCGATGAAGCCGGCGGCCAGTTCTTCTGGATCGACGGTGTGCTCGACGCTCCCCAATGCCTTCTCGGTGTCTGCTCGCGTCTGCATCAAATCGAGACGCTTCAGCGGATTGGGCTCCGACTTCAACTTCGAATCGATGTTGGAGAGCTTCTTCTCCAGACTTTCCTTCGTTACCGGGCGTCCTCGCTTTTTGCTGCCTAAGGCGTCGAGATAAGCCTTGACTGAACGCGCTTCGAGCCGTCCCTGGGCCAGCGCCTCTTTGTGCTCCTCGGACATGGCCATTGCCTGCTCCTCACTATTGTGTGACACGGGATATTACCCAACATGTGAGCTCGCAATTCCGGGAGGAATTCTCACGAGAAACCCCCGCTGGTGCGGGGGTTTTCAGTTGTGGGCCCTACTGGACTTGAACCAGTGACCTCTTGCGTGTCGAGCAAGCGCTCTAGCCTGGCTGAGCTAAGGGCCCATGTTCCCTCCTCAGAGGCGACGACCGGAATCGAACCGGTGTGACGGGTTTTGCAGACCCGCGCCTAACCACTCGGCCACGTCGCCGAGACCGGACGACTCGAGAATCGTCGGAGCGGAAGACGGGATTCGAACCCGCGACCTCAACCTTGGCAAGGTTGCGCTCTAGCCAACTGAGCTACTTCCGCACGGGTAACGCATTCTAACTGGGCGTCCATTCCAGCCAAACGTCGTCACGACCCGGTCGAACCGAAGCCACCCGATCCCCTCGACGTCTCGTCCAGGCTCTCCACCTCGACCCATTCCACGTCCGGCACTGGGACCACTGCAAGTTGGGCTATCCGATCGCCCCTGGCGAAGCTCACCTTCTCGGATCCGTGGTTGATGAGGATCACCGACACCTCGCCGCGGTATCCCGAGTCGATGAGCCCCGGGCCGTTTACGACACCCACTCCGAGACGCTGAGCGTGCCCGCTGCGGGGCAGAACCAGGCCCGCAAAGCCCTCAGGTATGGCGACTGCGAGTCCGGTCGGGACCGATGCCCTCTCCCCCGGTTCCAAAATCACCTCATATCTGGCCTGAAGATCTACCGCCGCGTCGCCGATATGTGATCGCGAGGGAATTTCCACTTCCGGATCGAGTCTTATGAAACTAGCTTGCATTCTGGAGTCACGGGGCATCGGGCGGGATGACCTGACGACTGTAAATGAGTGTTCCCGATGACTGCCACCTCTCAATCCAGGCGCGGCTCCGTGCGAAGCCCGTCGATGGAATCGCTCGGGTTTCTCGACGCGCCTGCCCGGTCATGGACTACATCTCCCACAGTCCCTACTGACGAACGGGCGCCCCACAGCAACGGATCGCAAATCACAACGCTGGTGACCGTGCCGCTCGGACGCCACAGTGAGCACAGTGAGCCAACGGGTGAATTGGTGAAGGACATGTGGGAGACCACCGAGTTGCACGCCCCTTCGCTGCTCGACTGGACACCGGGGACCTTCGGCACCAAGCACCTCGGCCGACGTCGCTTCCGCTGGCCCATGGTCCTGTCGCTAGGGATCGTCCTCGTGGCCGGCGCAGCGATCGCCTACTGGCTCTATCAGGAGCCGGCCAGTTCCGCGGCCGCCGCCCTCGGCGAGGTTCAGACCGAGGCCGAGGCGCTGGCGACGGCCATCGATGAAGTCGCCCCACTCGTTGCGGACCTCGATCTGGATCGTCTCCCCGAGGCGAACCAGGACGCATCGGTCTTCTTCCAGATGGGCGAAACGGCCCGTGCCATGTTCGCCGCCTCCGCGGACCTGCCCGCAGACGCCTCCGACGATCGATCGACGGCGGCCGAGGCCGCCGGTCTAGCCATTGACGCCTCACGTCAGCTCATGGACGCGACTGCATATCGCACTGCACTGGAGCCTGCCCTCATATTGCCGCTACTGGAGACGGACCCGGGTCTCACCGACATCACCACGGCAACCGATGCATTCACCGAATGGCGCGCCGGGTTCGAATCAGTCCGGGCCGCACTCCCTTCTGGCATTGCCGATCAGGCGAGTGCAGCGCTGGAGACCATCAGCACTGGCCTCGAGACGACCCAGACGGCATACCTCGACGCCATTCGCACTGGCAACCGGACCGCAGCCGTCGAGATAGTGGGAACACTTCGAGCGGAACTCCTGGGGGTCCGACAGGCGATGCTCAGCGATATCGGCGCCGTGTCCGACTCTGTGTCATCCGTGATCGAACAGGCGAGGACGGACCTGGCCCGTCTACTCGGCTGACTCGAGGGCAGCGACCTCCTTCTCGAAGTCAGCAGCTCCCTGGAAATCCTTGTACACCGAAGCAAACCGCAGGTAGCCGACTTCGTCGAGGGCGCGGAGCCGCTCGAGGACTTCCCTTCCGATTTCTTCGGAGCTCACCTGCGACCCGGCACCGTGGAAAGACGCCTCGACTTCCTCGACCAGCCGGTTGATCGAAGAGCCCGACACCGGTCGGTCCGCGAGCGCTGCCGAGATTCCGGCCGCGAGCTTGGCTGCGGTGAACGGCTCCAACCGGCCGTTCCTCTTCCGCACCATGAGCTGCGGCTCCAGACGCTCGTAGGTCGTGAAACGCTGGCCACAACCCTCGCACTCGCGTCGGCGCCGGATCGACTGGCCGCTCTCGGCGGGGCGGCTGTCGACTACTCGGGTGCTGGGAGCGCCACAAACCGGGCAGAGCATGTGCGCAGGGTAAACATCCAAAGATGCGTAGCGCTCAGGCGGCGGGGATCAACAACACCTGTCCCGGGAAGATCGAGCCGGCTTCGGTCTCACTGAGCCGGGCGATATCGGCGACAAGCCGACGCACGTCCTGATCAGGGCCGACGTTTGCGGTGGCGATGCCCCACAGAGTGTCACCGGATTCGACGACGTATTCGACCGGCGCCATAGATGGCTCGTCTGCCTGCGCAGAGTCGCCGATCATGAGGAAGACCGCGCAGAGGGCTGCAAGAAGCAATGACAGCCGGACGGACAGCTGCAGGTTTGCCTTCTGCACTTGGTCTTCCTCCTGATCGGGCCCTTGCGGGTTGCTGGACGCAGTCCGTCAATCGAACATGCGTTCGTCACTCTATCGAACAGACGTTCGGTGTCAAGGGACAAATCGAACAGGTGTTTGGAAGCGAACTCCTGTTCGATTAGATTGATGATCATCGGAGTCGGTCGAGAGCTCCCGGAAGGAGTCACGGTGCTCACGGAACGTCAGCAACAGGTCCTCGAATACATAAGACAGACGGTGGCCGCCCGGGGCTATCCCCCGTCGGTCCGTGAGATCGGGGAGGCCGTCGGTCTCTCCTCACCTTCGACGGTGCACTCGCATCTGTCCGCGCTGGTGGCTGCCGGGGCGATCAAGCGCGACCCCACCAAGCCGAGGGCGATCATGATCGTCGACGAGGGGGCACTGATGCCACCGGCCCGTGACGACCGCGTGCGCGATGTGCCAGTACTGGGCCGGATCGCCGCCGGCACTCCGATCTTGGCCGCCGAGCATGTCGAAGAGGTCTTGCCTCTGCCTGTCGACCTCGTCGGCAACGACCCGGTCTTCCTCCTCGAGGTCAAAGGCGATTCGATGATCGACGCCGGCATTCTCGAAGGAGACCTGGTGGCGATTCGAAGTCAGAAAGACGCCCGCGATGGCGAGATAGTTGCCGCGCTCATCGATGGAGAGGAAGCGACGGTCAAGAGGCTGCGTCGTCGCGACGGCAAAATCATCCTCGAGGCCGAGAACCCCGCCTACGAGCCGATGGTGTTCACAGATGGGGTCGAGCTGGTGGGGAAGGTAGTGAGCGTCCTGCGCCGCTACCCCTGATCGAACATCCCGTTGAAGACGTACTCTGCCGGGCCGGTCAACCAGGCGTTCTTGTCGGTGATCTCGACCTGACCCTCTCCCCCACGGACCTCGACCGTCATCGCCCCGTCTGCCCCATCCAGGGCGACGGCGGCGGCAGCCACCATCCCGGTGCCACAGGCCAGTGTCTCGCCGATTCCCCGCTCCCAGACTCTCATCTTCACCCGGTCGCCCATCACCGAGATGACCTCGACGTTGCAGCCGGTGTCGAAGCCCGCCTCTCGGGCCACAAGTGGCCCGATTCGAGCTAGATCGATCTCATCCGGGTCGTCGACCACACGCACCGCGTGAGGGTTCCCGGTATCGACCAACCGGTAGACGTGACCGTCGATGGTTTCCTGGCCCTCGATGAGAGTAGGCCCTATCTCCCCGTCGACCAGGGCCCCACCCACCCGTACATGTCGGATCCCGCTCGGCGTGTCCACTTCGAACTCGGGCCCATCTACCCAGCCCTTGTCATGGGCATAGCGAGCGACGCAGCGCAAACCGTTGCCGCACATCTCGGCGGCGCTCCCGTCGGCGTTCCAGTAGTCCATCACGATCGGGGAACCCGGAGACACGACCAGGACCCCGTCAGCGCCGACACCGAACCGCCGATCACAGAGCAGGACGACGTCATCCGCCCTCGGCTTGCCCGGCCCCTCCAGCACGATGAAATCGTTGCCCAGACCTTGCATCTTGGTGAACTCGAACCTGCTCAATCGAAAGTCTCCAGAATCCGCCGCACCCTCTGGTCAGGATCGTCGATCCAGGGTATCCAGCGTATCCGCGGATCACGCTGAAACCAGGTGCGCTGCTTCCGGGCCAGTTTCTTGGTGTTGGTCGCTGCCCTTTGAAATGCCTCATCGAAGCTCACCGCACCGGACAGGGCCTCGAGGATGTTCTTGTAACCGACCGCGCTTCGGGCGGTTCGTCCCATGACCGGCGACAACGACCGCACTTCGTCGATAAGGCCTGAGGCCCGCATCCGAGCCAGTCGCAGGTCGATCCGGTCTTCGAGCGCGCCCCCCGGGTCGACGCCGACTGCTGAGAACTCGATCTCGGGCACAAACCGACGGACGTCTTCGGCTACCGCCGTGCCCGCCCTGCTGCTCGGTGTCTCCCCGGTGAGCCGGAATATCTCGACCGCCCTCACCACCCGTCTCGAGTTGGCGAGATCGACGATCGACCGCGCAGATGGGTCGACTTGCAACAACTCCTCGACCAGAACCTCCCCCTCGGTTGCCTCCAACTCGGAGCGGAGCCCGGGATCGGTGGGAGCGAAGCTGAGGGGGTCGACCAACGCCCTGAAATGGAGACCCGATCCGCCGGTGACGACCACGACCGGCGCCGTAGTCTCGGCCAGGACAGTCCGACCCAGCCGACGGAAGCGAGCGACGGAGAACTCTTCGCCAGGGTCGGCGACGTCGATGAGATGATGCGGTATCCCCCGGCGCTCCAGCATGTTCGGCTTGGCGGTCCCGATGTCCATGCCCCGATAGACCTGCATCGAGTCGACGGAGATGATCTCTCCGTCGTAGTGCTCCGCCAGGCGGATGGATGTCTCGGTCTTGCCAGCTGCGGTGGGCCCGAGCAAGGCCAGGAGCCGGGTCAGACAGGGCTCCCCACGAGGTGGTGAGGGTGGGCCGTCCCGACCTCGACAGTGAGGAAGGAGCCGGCACGATGTGCGCCTGCCACATGCACCACTTTGCCGGTCCGGGTGCGAGTGGTGGCCACCAGTGGATTCTTGCGGGACGGGCCCTCGCTGAGCACCTCGACCGTCTTTCCAACCAGCTCCGCGTTCCTCTCACCTGAGATGCGGTTCTGCAACTCACTGAGGCGGGCGAATCTCTCCCTGATCGTTTCCTCGGGCACGAACTGGTCGGTGAGATCGGCCGCAGCCGTCCCCGGTCGCGGTGAGAAGATGAACATGAAGGCGCTATCGAATCTGGCTTCCTCGACCACTTCGAGCGTGGTGGAGAAGTCCTCATCGGTCTCTCCCGGGAAACCAACGATGATGTCGGTGGACACGGCAAGGCCGGGGATTATCTCCCGGGCCATCGCCAGGCGCTCTGTGTACTTCTTGCGGTTGTAACCCCGGTGCATGGCCCGCAGGATGCGGTCGGAGCCGGATTGGAGCGGGAAGTGGAGGTGCTCGCAGACCTCGTCGGTATCGGCCATGGCATTGGCGACGTCCTCACGGAAGTCGTTCGGGTGCGGACTGGTGAAACGGACCCGGCGGATGCCGTCGACCTCGCCAACTCGCCGAAGCAACTCGGCGAAGATCGGCCGGCGCTTCCCATTCAATGCGAGATCCCGGCCGTAGGTGTCGACGTTCTGCCCGAGCAAGGTGACCTCGACCACAGCGTCGGCGGCGAGACGCTCCACTTCCCTCACGATGTCACCGGGTCGTCGGGACACCTCGACACCACGGACCGAAGGCACGATGCAGAAGGTGCATGTGTTGTTGCAACCCACCTGGATCGTGACCCAGGCGGAGTGCTCCAACTCCCTCTTCACGGGGAGGGATGAAGGCATGGCCTGGAGCTCGTCGACCACCTCTGTGATCGGCCCCCAATGTTCAGCGTGGTCCATCAAGTCGAGGACCCGGTCGAGGTTGTGGGTTCCCATGACCACGTCGACCCACGGTGCGCGCTCACGGATCAGGTCGCGGTCCTTCTGGGCGGCGCAACCACCCACCACCAGCGTCATCGCCGGGTTGATGTCCTTGACCGCCTTGAGCTGGCCCAGATTGCCATACATCCGGTTGTCGGCGTTCTCCCTGATGGTGCAAGTGTTGATGTAGACCACATCCGCCGACTCGAATCCTCCGGCCAGAGTCATCCCGTCCATTTCGAAGAGCCCGGCAATCCGCTCTGAGTCGTGCTCGTTCATCTGGCAGCCGAACGTACGAATGAAGTAGCGCCGGCCGACGCGGGTCGGGGCCCGGCGGGCCGGTTCGCGCAGGGTCGGATTCGGGAGTAGGACGGATTGGGTCATGTGGTCGGCGGCCTCAGCGGGCGTAGTCAGTCGCCCGAAACTCCCGGATCACGGTCACTTGGATTTGACCCGGGTACTGGAGGTCTTCCTCGAGTTTACGGGCGATCCGGCGGGAAAGCTCCCTGGCCTCGACATCGGAGACATTCCCCGGGTCGACGACGACCCGGACCTCACGGCCGGCCTGGAGGGCAAAGACATGATCGACGCCGGGGAACTCCATAGCCAGGGTCTCCAGACGCTCGAGACGCTTGACGTAACCCTCGAGTGTCTCCCTGCGGGCCCCGGGACGGGCCGCGGAGACGGCATCGGCGGCCTGGACTATGACCGCCAGGACGGTTCTCGGCTCCACCTCGTTGTGGTGGGCCTCGATGCCATGGACCACAGCCGGATCCTCGTCGAACCGACGTGCGATTTCGGCACCGATCAGGGCATGTGAGCCTTCTACCTCATGGGTAACTGCTTTGCCGAGGTCGTGGAGGAGGGCAGCACGCTTGACCGGCGCTGGGTCGATTCCCAACTCGGAAGCGAGCATCGAGGCGATGTGCGCTGTCTCCACCAGATGGTTGAGGACGTTCTGGCCGTAGGAGGTCCTGTACTTGAGACGGCCCATCAGAGTCACGATCTCCGAGTGCATGCGGGAAACGCCCGCCTCGACGAGGGCCCACTCTCCGGCATCCCGGATGCTCTGCTCCACCTCGGCCTGCGCTTTCTCGTACGCCTCCTCGATCGACGCAGGGTGGATTCGACCGTCGGCCACCAGCTTCTCCAGTGTGATCCGGGCGACCTCACGCCGCACCGGGTCGAAGGAGGAAACCGAGACTGCCTCCGGTGTGTCGTCCACGATGAGACTGGTCCCGGTCACCGATTCGAGATGGCGGATGTTGCGCCCTTCTCGGCCGATGATCCGCCCCTTCATGTCGTCGGAGGGGAGCTGCACCACCGAGACAGTGGTTTCGGTGACGACCTCGGATGACAGACGCTGGATCGCGGTGGCCAGGATGCGCCGCGCTCGGCGATCGGCCTCTTCGCGGGCCTTGATCTCCAGGTCGCGGACCACGATCATCGCCTCGCGACGGGCCTCGTCCTCGACCTGAGCCAGCATCTCGGTCTTGGCGGCGGTCACGTCGATCCCGGCGACCTGCTCGAGACGGAACCGTGCCTCCTCCTTGAGCCGCTCCAGCTCACCACGGGAGTCATTCAGCTCCTCCTCCCGGTCGATGATCATCTTTTCCCGCTGGGCGAGATTGGAGGCGCGTTGATCGAGCGTCTCCTCGCGCTGCCCCAGCCTGGATTCGAGATTCGACATCTCGAGACGACGATGCTCGAGATTGGCGTCCTCGCGCTCTCGATAGGCCTCGGCTTTGGCGCGGCCCTCCTCCTCGGCCTTAGAGAGGATGCGCTGGGCGTCGAGCCTGGCGCTGGTGACCATGTCCTCGGCGGATACCCCGTCACGCTCCCTCCGACGGGCAATGGCGAGACGGGCGAGGAGGTAGCCGAAGCCCAGACCGAGGACGACCCCGAGGATCGTCAACCCGATGACGGGGATGGTTTCCATGGTCGGTCCCCTTTCCCGGTCTGGAGAATGAACGTGCCGAGCCCCCTACCTGATATCTGGCCCGATATCAGGTCGATGGCCCGGCACACGAAGAGAAGCTGACTAACGAGGCGGGTCGATCACCCGTCGGTTCGCTGGCTCCTTCTGTTCACGTCTTCTTCCCGGTTGCAGTTCAAAGGTGTGTTCGTGTGAGGTTCCGATGCTACACGCGGATCGCGAAATGGAATACCACTACTCGGTGGCGTCGTTTGCCTCTTCCCCGCCGGCCACGACCTCTTCGTCGACGGCCGGGTCCGCGTCTTCTCCTGGGGCCGACTCCCCGAGACCGACCAACTCGTACACCTTGGCCTGGAGCTGCATTGACACCTCGGGGTTCTCCCGCAGGAAGCGCTTGGCGTTCTCCCGGCCCTGGCCCAGCTGATCGTCGTCGAAGGTGAACCAGGCTCCGCTCTTGCGGACCACTCCGTGTTCGACAGCGACATCGAGAAGACTGCCCTCACGGGATATCCCCTGTCCGAACATGATGTCGAACTCGGCGAGACGGAACGGTGGGGCCATCTTGTTCTTGGCCACCTTGACCTTGACCCGGTTGCCGACGCTGTCGGTCCCGTCCTTGATGGTCTCGATGCGACGGATGTCGAGACGGACCGTGGCATAGAACTTGAGGGCCCGCCCCCCGGGGGTGACCTCGGGGCTGCCGTACATCACCCCGATCTTCTCCCGAAGCTGGTTGATGAAGACGGCGGTGGTCCTCGACTTGTTCAAGTTCCCCGCCAGCTTGCGGAGGGCCTGAGACATGAGCCTCGCCTGGAGCCCGACATGGGAATCACCCATCTCCCCTTCGATCTCGGCGCGGGGGACCAGAGCTGCCACCGAGTCGATGACGAGGACGTCGAGTGCCCCGGACCGAATCAGCATGTCGGCGATCTCGAGCGCCTGCTCCCCGGTATCGGGTTGGGAGATGAGCAACTCGTCGACGTCGACCCCGATCGCCTTGGCGTAGACCGGGTCGAGGGCGTGCTCGGCGTCGATGAAGGCGGCGATCCCGCCGTTGCGCTGGGCCTCGGCCACGATGTGGAGGGCGAGACTGGTCTTGCCCGAGCTCTCCGGCCCGTAGAGCTCGACGATCCGCCCACGTGGCACACCACCGACGCCCAGGGCGAGGTCGAGGGAGAGGGCGCCGGTGGAGATCACGTCCACCTTGCGGTTGGCGGCCTCCCCCATCTTCATGATCGCCCCTTTGCCGAACTGACGCTCGATCTGGCTGACCGCCATGTCCAGTGCTTTGTCTCGTTCCATCTTCGGCTCCTTCTTCGATTCCCCTGGCACGAGTACCTCCGACGATCTGCTATCTCAGCCAAGGTATCTGCCCGGTGGGACAGATCTTGTCCTGAGTCATCCGATACTAGACCGAACAGGTGTTCGTCAGTGGATTTACCGGGTGAGGGGGAAGGTTTCAAGAGGCTCGTATCTGGCCCCACCCCGCCCGAGATGCGAGCGATAGACCACCACTGACCCGCACCGCCAACCGAGATCGGCGCCGGGGAAGGAATCGAGAAGACCGCTCGCATCCTCGGCCGGCCGCACCCGGCTCAGGGTGAGGTGGGCCCGGAATGGTCGATCCTCCGGGCCGTAGCCTGCGCTCTGTGCCGCCTCCTCGGCCGCGGCCGCCAGCTCCTCGAGCCGGGTCAGCCCTTCGGAGACCGCTAGCCAGATCACGGTGGCGCTCTTCGGCCGGGGGAAAGCGCCCATCTCGCCGAGCATCATGTCGAACGGCGGGCCGAGATCGGCCTCATCGAGTGCAGCCAGCAACCGGTCGAGAGCGACGTCGTCGGTCCAGCCGAGGAAGCGGAGGGTGATGTGCCAGTTCTCCGGCGGCACCGGCTTCCCCGGCATGTCGAGCGACCCGAGACGATCTGCCAGGGCCATACGTATCTCGTCGGGCAATGGCACCGCCACGAAGAGGCGAGTCGCTACTCCTTCCACCATCTGCCGATTAGAGCCAGCCGGGTCAGATGCAATGCTGCCGCCGTGCCGTAGGTCCGCAACCGCTCCCGGTCGCCACTGAATCTCAGTTCCCGCGCTCGGACGTCGTCAGGAGTGGCGACGCCGACGATCACGGTGCCAACTGGTTTCTCCAGCGGCTCGGGGCCGGCCGAGCCGGTGACAGCGACCGCAACATCGACATCGAGCAACTCCTGCGCCCCCCGGGCCATGGCGAGGGCGGCCTCGGTGGTCACCACCTCGGTGACATCCGCCAATCCGAGCAGTCTCTGCTTCAACTCGCGGTCGTAGGCGACCAACCCGCCCTTGACCACAGCAGAGGAACCGGGCAGCTCGGTCAGTCGGGCGCTGACCATGCCGCCGGTCATCGATTCCGCAGTCCCGACCGTGTATCCGCGATCGGACAGCAGCTGCAGGAGGACCCGTTCGATGGTCTCGTCATCCAACCCGAACACGGTGTCCCCGAGCCGGGAGCGCACCTCCATCTCCATCGGCTCGATGAGAAGCCGCGCCTCGGCCGCCGTCGATGCCTTGGCCGTGACCCGGATCTTGATCTCCGAGTTCGAGGCGAGAAAGGCCAACGAGGGATTCACCGATGAGGTGTAGAGGTCGTCCAGGATCTCAGCCACCTCCGACTCAGGGCGGCCCCAGGTGCGGATGACGCGACTGACGATGACCTGCTGATCTCCGGAGGCCACGAGCCTCGGCAACACCTCGGCGAACATGAGGTGCTCCATCTCGGCGGGGACTCCGGGGACGCAGAAGATGAGCTTGCCCTCGTGCTCGAGCACGAGACCGGGAGCCGTCCCTCGTGGATTGGGAAGCATCTCCGCACCTTCCGGGTAATACGCCTGACGGAGGTTGCTCTGGGGCATCTCCCGGCCCCGCCTCGACCACCACTCCCGCAGCCGGTCGGCGTAGTCCTCGCTGTAGACCAGCTCCCGCCCGGTGACCTCACACACCGCCTCCCTGGTGATGTCGTCCTGAGTGGGACCGATGCCACCGGTCATCACAACGGCATCGGATCGGTCGAGTGCGACCCTTATCGCCGAGGCGATGCGGGCCAGGTTGTCGCCGACTGTTTGCTGGTAGTGGGCGTCGATGCCCCGCTCGGCCAGGGCGGCTCCCATAGTCGAGGTGTTTGAGTTGATGATCTGCCCGAGGAGCAGCTCGGTCCCGACCGCGATGACTTCGACGATCATTGGGTGGTGGGTTCTAGGTGGTGGGTGGTGGGTTTCTGAACCCAAAACTCATAACTCATTACCTACCAGTCTGCCCTCCATGTCGGGGCCGAAGACACCGGTGTACTCCACGGTGACCCACTCCCCCACCCGACCGGCGTCGAGACGGACGACGCCGTCGATCTCGGGAGCCTGGCGGTGGGAGCGTCCGATGGGGACATCGTCCTCCACCTGGTCGACGAGGACTCGGTCGACCCGGCCCAGCCACCCGGCATGACGTGATTCGGTGACGTCTTCCTGGATCGACGTCAGATGACGGAGTCGCTCCATGGTCGTGTCGCGCTCCACCTGATCGTCCATCTCGGCGGCCGGGGTGCCGGGTTCGGCCGAATACGGGAAGAACCCGGCCCAGTCGAGGCCGGCCTCGGCGAGGAAGTCGGCAAGCTCGTCGACCTGTTCCTCCGTCTCGCCGGGAAAGCCCACGATGAAAGAGGACCTAAGGGCGGAGTCCGGGTCGAGCTCACGAATCCGCCCAACCAGGGCCAGGTGCTTCTCCAGGTTCCCGGGTCGCTTCATCCGACGCAGGAGCGGGGCGGCGACGTGCTGCAGCGAGAGATCGAAATACGGGGCCACCACGTCATTGGTGGTCATCTCGACGAGGAGACGCTCGCGTATCTCCCGGGGATGCAGATAGAGCAATCGGAGACGCCTCAGACCGGGGACATCCGAGAGGAATATCAGGAGCTCGGGAAGGCCGCCAGGGGCGTCGATGTCACGTCCATAGGCCGCCAAGTCCTGGGCCACCAGGACGATCTCGCTCACCCCGGCACCGGCCAACAGCTCGAGTTCCTCCCGAATCTCGACCGGGCGTCGGGAGCGCTGACGACCGCGGATGCTGGGTATGGCGCAGAAGGTGCACGGCTTGTCGCAGCCCTCTGCCACTTTCAGGTAGGCGTAGGGCAGGTCGGAAATGGGACGGCCCGTGGCGTGCAGGATGTCCATGACCGGGCGCCGGCGCAGACCTACGGGCTCCCATCCCGTCAGCCCATCGAGCACACCGACCAGCTCGCCGTAGCGGTCGATCCCGAGCACTGCGTCGACCTCGGGGAGGGCTGCCTCGACCTCGGACCCGAATCGCTGGGCCATGCACCCGATCACCACTGACCGGGCGCCAGGCCGCATGCGGTCCTCCATCTCGAGGATTGCCTCGACGGATTCCGCCCTGGCCTCCTCGATGAATGCGCACGTGTTGACCATGACCACATCGGCGTGCTCCGGTGCGTCGGCCCAGCCGTAACCGGCCTCGGAGAGCATGGCGACGATCTTCTCCGAGTCCACCTGGTTCTTGGCACACCCAAGCGTGCTCAACCAAACCGTGGGACCGGGCATACCGGGAGCTTAGAAAGAGTGGGATTATTCCCGCGAGGACTCGACGACGACGAAGAGATGGCCGGGGCCGACCGCGTCGGCGAGGGTGTTCCAGGTGGCGATGCTCACCAGGCCATCCTCCTCGATCTCGGCGCAGGCGAGATGCACTGCGTCCACGAGCGGGCCGAGCGTGTGGTCGACCTCGTAAGCCTGGGCTACTGCGATGCGTGCTTCCGCCACGTCGTGGATACCCACCGCCCGGATGGCCTCCTCGACGAAGGCCTCTGCCTTCGCCTGCATCAGATCTCGCGAAATAGGTAACGACGGAGGATGTCGATGCGGTCGTCGAGCGTTTCCGGATCGAGATACCAGAGCATCGCAGCCACCGTGGAGAGGAGCGGGTTCCCGTCCTGCGGAGTAAAGGAGAATCCAACCACCTCGTTGCCGTTGCGGACCGCCAGAGTGCTCAGAGCCACCACCGTCTGGCTCATGATCCGGCCGAAATACCCGTGGTCCCGACCAAAGGAGAACACCTGATTGGCCGAAGTCTTGTGAGTGACGGCGACCCGGGTGTTGGCCATGAGACGCTCCTTGGCGTCGTCGACCGTGATGTCCTCGTCCAGCTGCAGCGAGAACTGGATCGAGTGCATGTACTGGGTATTGATCTTGACCGCCGATGAGTAGAGGTTGAGGTCGTAGCCCATGGTCTCGAAGAGCTCATGGGCGTCCCGGGCATGATGGGTCCCGAATCGCTCGTCCTTGTGCGATTCCACGGTGGGGCTGGCGACGAAGCCGTCGTCCTGGCTGATGTCGTTGGCCCGCCTCATACAGAGGAATCGACCGTCCTCGAGGTGGTTTGTCCCATCCGCGTCGATGGCCAGGGAGCGGACGAGAGCGGCGATGTTGTGGGTGTTGCAGGAAACGATATGGAGGAACCTGTCCTCACCTGCAACCAGGGCGCTGTCGTTGATGCCCCGGGCGTACATCTTCCCGAATCCGAACTCGGAGCCCTGAGCCATGAAGCCTCTCGGCCCGTCGGCGTGGTCGTAGAACTCCGCCTTCATCCCGTTGCCCACCGGTGTGCAATCGATGACGACGGTTGCTCGCTCGATCGCCTCGCGGGCCTCGTACTTCGGGGCATGGCCCAGCTCCTGAAAAGACGAGAATCGCTCCTCGTCGACGGCCAGCACCGCACCCCTTCCCTCGAGGTCGGCGACCTTGGCCTTCTCGGTCAGCAAGGGAGTGCGCTTGTGGAAGGTCACCTCTTCGATGCCGAAATGCTCCTTGTTGTCGGCGAGGAGGCCAATGAGGGGCTCGCCGATGGTGCCGGTGCCCACCACATGGACGATGTTCATGACGGGTTCCCTCCGAGAACAGCGCTGCTCCTGGGGCTCACACTACTTGCCCCTCCTTTTCGCATTCCAAACTCCTCAGAATTGGGCCTGCTCAGTCGAGCCCTCCAGCGCCAGGGTCGAGGAGCTCCCACCGGCCACGACCTGGCTCACCAAATCGAAATAGCCGGCGCCCACCTCACGCTGATGCCGGGTGGCGGTGTACCCGTCGCTCTCCATCTCGAATTCCCGGTTCTGGAGCTCGACATAGGCTGGCATCCCCACTTCGGCATAGCCGCGGGCCAATTCGAACATCGATGCGTTCAGAGCGTGGAACCCGGCCAGGGTGATGAACTGGTAGCGATAGCCCATCGTGCCCAGCTCTTTCTGGAACCGGCCGATCGTCGCCTCGTCCAGGTGCTTGGACCAGTTGAACGACGGCGAGCAGTTGTACGCCAGCATCTTGGCCGGGTACTCGGCGTGGATCGCCTCGGCGAAGACCCTCGCCTCGTCGAGGTCGGGCTGGGCCGTCTCGCACCAGATCAGGTCGGCGTACGGTGCGTAGGAGAGGGCGCGGGCGATCGCCGATTCGAGACCGCCGGTGACCATGTGGAATCCCTCGGGCGTGCGCTCGCCGGTCACAAAGGGGCGATCTCGCTCGTCGACGTCAGAGGTGAGAAGGGTGGCGCTGTTGGCATCGGTCCTGGCCACGATCAAGGTGGCGACATCCATCACATCGGCGGCGAGACGCGCCGCCTGCAAGGCTCGAATGTGTTGCGCGGTCGGCACCAGGACCTTGCCCCCCATGTGGCCGCATTTCTTCTCTGCCGCCAGCTGGTCTTCATAGTGGACACCGGCGGCGCCGGCCTGGATGAACCGCTTGGTCAACTCGAAGACGTTGAGCGAGCCACCGAACCCGGCTTCGCCGTCGGCGATGATGGGGACGAACCAGTCGATGTCCGTATTGCCCTCCGCCCAGTGGATCTGGTCGGCCCGACGCAGTGCGTTGTTGATCCGCTCGACGAGAGCGGGAGCCGAATTAGAGGGGTAGAGCGACTGATCGGGGTAGACGTGACCGGCGATATTGCCGTCCGCTGCCACCTGCCATCCGGAGAGGTAGATCGACTTGAGACCCGCCTTCACCATCTGCACTGCCTGGCCGCCACTCAGCGCCCCCAATGCGCTGACGTAGTCCTCGGTGGTGAGAAGCTCCCAGAGCGCGATTGCCATTCGGTTGGCCAGCGTCGACTGCTCCCTGATGCTGCCCCGGAGCCTCACCACGTCTTCCGCCGTGTAGTTCCTGGCGACGCCCTCCCAGCGAGGGTTGGCCTTCCAGTCGTCGGCCATTCGGCTGGCCTCGTTTGCGACGTGTGACATGTATCTCTCCCTCAGTTGATCAACTCGTAGGCGGGCAATGTCAGGAACTCGACGAAGCTCTCCCCGAGGGCGACGTCTTCGAAGACTTTCCGGGCGATGTGCAGACGGTCGCCGTAGGGGTTGTTGTCCCCTTCCAAGCGATCGACAAGAGATGCGGCTATCGACCGGACCCGGGCCTCGGTGATCGGGGCGCCATCTTCGGTCTCGGCGCCGTTTCGCACCCATTGCCACACTTGGGATCTCGAGATCTCGGCGGTGGCGACGTCCTCCATGAGGTTGTCGATGGCGGCGGCGCCAGTCCCCGAGAGCCACGAGGCGAGATAGCGGATCCCCACCGAGACATTCGTTTCCAGACCGGCACTCGTCACCGACCCGTTGAAGTCGAAGTCGAGCAGGTCGCCCGCTTCGACGCTGACGTCGTCTCGCTGGCGATCCAGTTGGTTGGGCCGCTCCCCGAGGACGTCGTCGAACTCCTTCATGGCCACGGGAACGAGATCGGGATGGGCCACCCAGGTGCCGTCACATCCCGCCCCCGCCTCGCGGGCCTTGTCGGCCGTCACCGCCGCGATCGCCTTCTCCGTGATCTCTGCATCGCGCCGATTGGGGATGAAGGCCGCCATCCCACCGATGGCATGCGCACCTCTCCGGTGACATGTCTTGACCATCAGCTCGGTGTAGGCATGCATGAACGGAACCGTCATGGTCACCGAGGAGCGATCGGGCAGCACGAACGAGGTGTCGTTTCGGAACTTCTTGATCACCGAGAAGATGTAGTCCCAGCGCCCTGCGTTGAGCCCGGCCGAATGTTCACGCAGCTCGTAGAGGATCTCATCCATCTCGAACGCGGCCAGGATCGTTTCGATGAGAACTGTGGCCTTGATCGTGCCCTGCGGGATCCCGAGTCTGTCCTGGGCCCAGACGAACACGTCGTTCCAGAGTCTTGCCTCGCGATGGGACTCCAACTTGGGCAGATACAGATAGGGGCCGCTGCCGGCGTCGATCGCCGCTCGACCGCCGTGGAACAAGTAGAGGCCGAAGTCGAACAACGACCCGGACATGGGGCGGCCGTCGACCAGGAAATGCTTCTCTCCGAGATGCCATCCACGGGGCCGAACCAGCAACGTCGCCGTCTCGTCGTCGAGTTCGTAGGTCTTCTCCCCGGTGTCGAGTCTCAGCTCACGTCGATAGGCGTCGACGAGATTCGCCTGGCCCTGGAGGAGGTTGAGCCAGGTAGGAGCGGTGGCGTCCTCGAAATCCGCCATGAACACCCGGGCCCCCGAGTTGAGGGCATTGATCATCATCTTGGCGTCGACCGGACCGGTGATCTCGACGCGTCGGTCGGCAAGGTCGGCAGGAACCGGGTCGATCACCCAGTCGGACTCCCTCACTTGACGGGTCTCGGGTAGAAAGTCGGGTCGCTCCCCATCGTCGAGACGTCGCTGGCGGGTCTGTCGGTCGGCGAGGAGCTGGCCGCGCTGCCAGCCGAACTCCTGCTCCAGATCAGTGAGATACGCGACCGCTTCCGGGGTCAGGACCCGTCGCTCGATGTCGGTGTCTCGAAACTGGTTCATAAGATGGCAGTGTCTTTACTAGAAGGGTACAATTTCAATTCAGGTAGCACTAAAGAATAGACGATCTTTCGGAAGCGACGACAAATGACCCAATCTCAGCAGTTGGACCCGCTCATCCTCGGCCGGCGGCTCCGTCATCACCGGCGGGAGCGCGGGATGACCCTCGACCAGCTCGGCGCCGCCGTGCACCGGCCCGCCCCCTATCTGTCGCTGCTCGAAAACGGCAAGAAGCAGCCCCGTTTGAACCTGGTCGTCGAGATCGCGACCGCCCTCGAAGTCGATCTCTCCGAGCTTCTCGACCCCAACCCGCCGAACCGGAGGGACGCGCTCGAGATCGCCTTGCTGAGATCGCAGGAAACTCCGTTCTTCGACTCCCTCCACCTCCCCACGGTCAAGCCCAGCGCCAAGCTGGACAACGAGACACTGACCCATCTGGTAGGCCTCCACGATGCCCTCAGAGAACGGTCAAGCCTGAGCTCGGCCGGATCCGAGGACGTGAGGCGTGCCAACGGGGAGGTCACCTCCTGGGTCGCCGGTCTGAACGGGTACCTCGAGGACGTTGAGGCCGAGGCCCGAAACGCACTTGCCTCGAGTGGCTACACGGGTGAGGGACCATTCTCGTCGCGCAATCTCCTCGACCTGAGTGCCAGCGCCGGCTTCGAGCTGCACCCGGTCGAGGACATGCCCTCGTTTGCCCGATCGATCATCGACCTCGATCAAAAGCGGGTCTACATCGCCCAGCGCGACGCCCTCCGCACCCGTCAAGCCCGCAAGGCCGTGCTGCAGACTCTCGCCGGGTTCCTGCTCGGTCACGAGAGAGACCCCGATCTCGACACGTTCCTCCGCCAGCGGGTGGAGACTGCATATTTCGCCGCCGCTGTGCTGGCGCCGGAGGGGGCGGTGATCGCCAGACTGGGCGGAGCCAAGGACAATCACGACATCGACGTCGAGGACGTCAAGGAGCTCTTCTACATCTCATACGAGATGGCCGCCTGGCGAACGGTGAACCTGGCCACCCGTCATCTCGGCATCAGAACGCATCTCATCGTCAGCGACTCGATGGGGACGGTGGTCAAGGCCTACGCCAACGACGAGGCACCGATCCCGAGGGATGATCGTGGCGGAATGGAGACCCAGCGTCTCTGCCGTCGGTGGGGGGCGCGCATCACGTTCGACTCGGCGGAGCGATACGGGACCCATCATCAGTACACCGACACACCTGAAGGGACCTTCTTCTGCACCACGCACGTCGAAGCGGGCAGGGAGCCGGGTCATGCGGTCACAGTCGGGGTGCCATTCGCCGAGGCGCGCTGGTTCCGGGGGCGTGACACCGAGAACCGGCAGACCTCGACCTGCCCCGATCCGGGGTGTTGCCGGACTGCGGCGCCGGACCTGCAGGAGAAGTGGTCGGACAAGGTCATCGTCTCGGCACGCTCGCAGAGCCGGATCCTGGGTCTCCTCGCCCCCGATCCCTATCCCGAGCTGGACATGCCCGAGGTCCTCGACTTGGTCGAGTCGCACTCGAAAGGCTGACTAGGCCGAGGTCTCCTCGATGAACCCTCTCAATTGGCCGGCCAGGGCCAGCAGCGAATGACGCTGCAGGTACATCATGTGGCCCGCCTCGTAGTACTCCGTCCGGATGTTCTTTCGCAGGGACTCGTCGAGACCGAGATGGCTGATCGTGTAGTCGGTGGCGAAGTGGGGCGTGGCCAGGTCGTAGTACCCGCTCGCCACGAACACTTGTAGTCGCTGCGATCGGGAAATGACATCCCTCAGCTGCTCCGAGGTGTCGACGTAGTGCCCTTTGAACTCTTCGTAGTCCCAGGATTCGTTGACCTTCATGCTCAGGGTCTCGTAGAACGACTCGTTCTCGAAGCCGAGCTCAACCCGTAGGTAGTCGTTCAGCGTGGCGGTGAATGGCCCGCCGATCTGGTCGTGGGCCGGATCGTTCTCCAGGTTGTCACCGGCCACGATCCGATCGATCCCTGTGAAGCGCGAATCGAGCCGGCCAACCGTTCTCCTTTGGTCCCTCACTAGTTCCTTGCAGAACCGATGGATGTGGATTCGGAGGTTGTAACGGTCGATGTAATCGGCCGAGAGCCCGGTGTATGCCGCCAGCTTTGCCGTCACTCGTTTGCGCTCGGTGTCTTCGAGGGCGTCACCTCGGGCCAGGGCTGACCAGTAGGGGCCGATGGCGAACTCCTCCACCTCATCGAGGAGGTCGCGGAGCTCGCGCCGCTGCAGTTTGGATGAGAGCCGGCCGTGGAACCAGGCCGTGGCGGCATAGGTGGGAAGGAAGACCATGAATGGCAGGTCGTTCCCCGGCCGGAAGACGAGAGCATCGGGCTCCTGGCCGATCGTCTGGAAGTTGAGAGCCGCCGAGATGAGGATGAGCCCGTTGAGCTCAGTGCCTTTGTTGGTGAAAAGGCTGTGGGCAATCGCCGCCCCCCTGGTTGTCCCGTAGCTCTCCCCGGCCACATACTTCGGAGACGCCCACCGCCCGTTCCGGTTCAGGTAGGAAACGATGAAGTCGGTGAAGGCGCCGATGTCCTTGGAGAAGTGGTGGAACTCTTTTTCCTTGTCCTTGGGCGTGGCCGTTGAGAAACCGGTCCCTATTGCGTCGACCAGGACGACATCCGCAACATCGAGGATCGACTGCTCGTTGTGGATCAGTCGGCCCGGCACAGAAACCTTGAAGCCGCTCTCGTCGAACTCCACCCGGCGTGGCCCGAGCAGGCCGAGATGGAGCCAGACAGTGGACGATCCCGGTCCTCCGTTGAAGGCGAACACGATCGGCCGGGTCGCTGGGTCGACCCCGTCCTCGGTGTATGAGACGTGGAAGAAGACCGCCTTCTTGTCGTCTTCTTGCTCGACGATTTGGGTGGCGGCGGTGGCGGTGTAGGACACCTTGCGGCGGCCGAACTTGCCGGTGTATTGCTTGGAGACGCTCTTCTCTTCGATCTCGGGAGGGGGCGGCGTCTCCTCTTCGACCTGAGTTTTCTGATCGTCAGCCATGACCCAAATCTAGGGCGTCCTCTCACTGCCGACCTCATCGATCCAATCCTCGGGAGCCACACCGAGGCCCTCGGCGATCCGGTTGATGTAGTTGAAGTAGGCGACGACCTGGACACAGCTGGAGATCGCCCTGTCGTCATAGCCGTGCTGTCTCAGCTCGGCGATGTCCTGGACGCCGACCGAGGCGCAATCGTCGGTCAGTCGCTCGGCGAATAGGAGCAATGCCAGCGTGGGGTCGTCGAGGCCTGCGCTCCTCCAGTCCTCAGCGAACCTGTCCACCATCTGTTGATCGTCGACCTCATCCCGGAGGTCGTGCAGGTGTGCCTGTATTCAGTAATGGCATTCGTTCACCTGGGAGGTGACGACCGCGATCATCTCCCGCTGCGCCCGGGTCAGGGGTGAATCGCCGAACATGATGGTGGAATAGAGCCGCATCGAGTCCCGCATCACCTCGGGAAGCTGGCTCTGGATCGAGACGATGTTCCAGATCCGCCCCGCCCGTTTCGTGGCGGCTTCGTACTCTCGCTTGGTGACACCGGCCGCCTCGTCGGCGGGTGTCACATGGATGTGGGGCATGGCTCAACCGGCGAGGAACAGCGCCGGTTCCTCCAGATTCTCGATGACGAGTGCCATGAACCGACGCCCCTGAGCGCCATCGATGACCCGATGGTCGTATGAAAGTGACAGCGGCATGACTGGGGCAATCGCCAGGTCCCCGTTGCTCACGACGACCTTCTCCTGGGCCCTGCCCACCGAGAGGATGGCCGTGGTCCCGTAGGGGACGATCGGAGTCCCCTGACCGCCACCCACGGCCCCGATGTTGGAGACCGTGAATGTCTGGCCGGTCAGCTCTTCGGGAGCCAATGATCTCTCCCGTGCCCCCTCTCCGAGACGCTGGACATCTGAGGCGATATCCAGCACCGCCCGGGAACCGGCGTCACGGACGACTGCCACGAGGAGGCCGTCGGGTGTGTCGACGGCGATCCCGATGTGATAGGCGCCATGGACGACCAGGTCGTCGCCGTCGAGGGTCGCGTTGAACTCGGGAAATGTCTCGAGGGCGGGGACGACCGCCTTGATCACCAGCGCCTCCATCGGGAGTTTCACGTCGTGACGGGCACTGAGGGCGGACCTGATCTCTACAAGCCTGGTGGCGTCCACCTCATCGAAGGTGGTGACGTGAGGTATCTCGGCCCAGCTCTTCGCCATGTTGGCCGCGATGGTCCGGCGCAACCGTGACAACGGGCGACGCTCGTCCTCACCGGAAACCGCGGCGCCGGCGCCACGGCAGTCTCAGCCTTCGTCAACGGCTCCACGGCCGTCTCTCGTGTCCCGGTTCCGGGTGGGGCGGCCGCCAGGACGTCCTCCCGTGTGATCCTGCCGTCGGGGCCCGAGCCGTGAACCTGTCCCAGGTCGACTCCCGTGTCCCGGGCCAGTTTGCGCACGATCGGAAGCGCCTTGACAGTCGTGTCCCCGTGCCCGGTCTCTCTCTGACCGGCCGGAGAAAGCACCTCCGCTTCCTCGCTGAGACTGCCGACGATCGGCGCCGCGGCATGTGTCGGCTCCGGCTCGGGAGAGGCGGGGGCGGACGCATCGACCTCCCCCTCTTCGCCGATCACGACCAGAACCGAACCGACCCGAATCGTCTCCCCCTCGACTCCGCCATGACGTAGGACAGTGCCGGCATACGGTGAAGGGATCTCCACCACGGCCTTGTCGGTTTCGACCTCGACCACGGGTTGGTCGGCCTCTACTCGCCCACCCTCGGGGACGAGCCAGCGCACGATCTCAGCCTCGGTGAGGCCCTCGCCGATGTCAGGGAGAAGGAATTCCCTCGCCATCAGGCCTCCAGAGTCTCCTGCGCCACCCGCACGATCCGGTCCACGGTCGGAAGGTAATGGCCCTCGGACCGCTTCAGCGGGAAGACGGTGTCCCAGCCAGTGACCCGCCGCACCGGGGCCGTCAGCGAGTAGAGGGCCCGTTCTTGGACGATCGCAGCCACCTCGGCACCCATGCCTGCCGTTCGGGGGGCCTCATGGACTACCACGACCCGCCCGGTCTTGGTCGCGGAGCGGACGATGCCCTCGGCATCTATCGGGGAGAGCGTGCGGAGATCGAGTACCTCCACCGATGCCCCGGACTCCTCGAGACGTGTTGCCGCCGCCCGCGTCTCCTTCATCATCGCCCCCCAGGAGATGAGTGTGATGTCGTCGCCTTCGCGCTCCACCCGCAGTGGGCCGATCTCGGTCGTGTAGTACAACTCGGGGACATCTTCCTTGATCGCCCGATAGAGGCGAATCGGCTCCAGGAAGAGGACCGGGTCGGGGTCCTCGATGGCGGCGAGGAGCAGCCCGCGTGCATCGGACGGCGTCGATGGGACCACCACCTTGAGACCCGGGATGTGGGCATAGATCGCCTCGGTGGATTCGGAATGGTGCTCGGCGGCGCCGATTCCCCCACCGAAGGGGACCCTGATGACCAGGGGTGCTGTGAAGCGGTGATTGGAGCGGTTCCGGATGCGAGCCACGTGGTTGATGATCTGGTCGTACGCCGGATAGGAGAAGCCGAGGAACTGGAGCTCGGCCACGGGACGCATCCCGGCGATAGCCATCCCGAAGGCTGCTCCCACTATCCCCGACTCCGCCACGGGGGTGTCGAAGACCCGGTCCTCCCCGTATTTGTCCCGCAACCCGTCAGTGATGCGGAACACTCCCCCGGTCCGACCGATGTCCTCACCGAGCAGCACGACGCGGTCGTCGGATTCGAGGGCTGTGGCCAGCGCACCGTTCAGTGATTGGGCCAGGGTCAGCTCACTCATGAGCCGATTTCCCCTAGCTGAGACTCGATCTGCGTCGTCGGCTGCTCATACATGCGGAGCAACATCGCCTCGGCCGTCGGCTGCGGCAGCGCCTCGGCTGCGGCCACCGCCTCTTCGATGACCCCCGAGGCTCGGTTCTCGAGATCGGCCTGCCACTCCGGCGTCCAGCCACCTGCCCTCTCGAGGAGGAGGCGCACCCGCTCCAGGGGATCCCGATCGCGCCATTGCTCGGTCTCGTCCTCATCGCGGTACCGGCCGGGATCGTCGGCCGTTGTGTGAGGGCCGAGCCGGTAGGTCACCGCTTCGATCAGGGTCGGCCCCTCGCCGTTTCGGGCCCTGGCGACTGCCGATCCCACCACGTCGAGCACTGCGGCCACGTCGTTCCCGTCGACCAGCACGCCAGGCATGCCATACCCCTCCGCCTTCATTGCAATCGACTCCGAACGTGTCTGTTCGGAGCGGGGGTAGGAGATGGCAAAACCGTTGTTCTGGCAGAGGAAAACAGTCGGAGTGTTGAAGACGGCGGCGAAGTTCATCGCCTCGTGGAAGTCACCCTCGGATGTGGCGCCATCGCCGAACGAGGTCAGCGCCACCCGGTCAGTGCCCCTGAGGGACTCGGCCCAGGCAAGTCCAACGGCGTGAATCATGTGCCCGCCAACGGTTATCGACGGCGGGAGGACGTTGACGTCCTCGGGGGCCTGTCCGCCCCGCTCGTCGCCGGTCCGTCCCGCGACGAGGAGGCTCCACGGGTACCCGGCCCGCCACATGAGTGCAGCGTCTCGATATGTGGCCGCCACCCAGTCGTCGGATCGCAGGGCCGCTGCTGCCCCGATCTGGGCCGCTTCCTGGCCCTCGAACGGGGCATAAGTGGCCAGGCGCCCTTGCCGCTGCATGGCCATGCACTTGTGGTCATACGTGCGGGCCTCGACCATGTCGGCATAGAGCCGGCGCATCTCTTCGAGGGTGATAGAGAGACGATCGCCAACGGTCCCGTCCGGGCTGATCAGGGTGAGCATGCCGGCGGAGAGCTTATCTGCCGCCCGGATCCTCGAACCGGGAAGGGTCTAGACCCCGGCGCTCTCGGCGGCGAGTGCCTCTTCCATCTCTTCGAGGGTCATGAGGACGTCTCGGGCCTTGCTGCCGTGTGAGGGGCCGACGACACCGCGGCTCTCGAGGATGTCCATCACCCGGCCCGCCCGGGCAAACCCGATGCGCAGCTTGCGCTGCAGCATCGAGGTGGAGCCGAGCTCGCTGCGAACCACGAGATCCATGGCCTGACGGACCAGGGCTTCTTCTTCGTCGTCGATCTCGTCCGCTTGGGAGGCAGCAGCGGCAGCGGCCGCCGCCACCAGGACCTCCTGGTCCTCGTACTTGGCCTCCTGCTGCTTGCGCACCCATTCGACGATCGCGTGAACCTCGCTCTCCCGCACCCAGGCGCCCTGGATCCGCTGCGGACGTGGTTCCTTGGCCGTCACCACCAGCATGTCGCCCATCCCGATCAGCTTCTCCGCCCCGGAACCATCGATGATCACTCGGCTGTCGGTCTGGGAAGCCACGCTGAAGGCGAGACGGCTCGGGATGTTTGCCTTGATGACACCGGTGATCACGTCGACCGACGGGCGCTGAGTGGCGACGACGAGGTGTATCCCGACGGCGCGCGCCATCTGGGCGATGCGGACGATCGACTCCTCGACCTCCCGCCCCGCCACCATCATCAGGTCGTTCAACTCGTCGATCAGGATCACTATGTAGGGGAAGCGATCGAACCCGCCGGGGTCGAGACCGCCTGCATCCCACTTCAAGCGGTAGCCCTCGATGTCGCGGACCTTGGCGTCGGCGAGCAGGTCGTATCGGCGGTCCATTTCGGCAACCGCCCATTTCAGGGCATCGTTGGCCTTCTTCGGATTGGTGATGACCCGGGTGAGCAGGTGGGGCACTCCGTTGTACTGGCCCAGCTCGACACGCTTGGGGTCGACCATGATCACCCTCACGTCGTCCGGATGGGTCCGCATCAACAACGACGTGACGATCGAGTTGATGCAGGATGACTTCCCGGCCCCGGTGGCCCCGGCGATGAGCACGTGAGGCAGCTCGGAGAGATTGAGGAGCTTGGGGAGACCCGAGATGTCCATCCCCAGACCCACAGTCAGCGGATGGGTATCGACCGCCGCCTCGGCGCTGGAGAGGATGTCGCCCAGAGACACCAGCCGCCGCTTGGTGTTGGGGACCTCGACGCCGATGGCGGACTTGCCCGGTATCGGGACCAGGATCCGCACGTCCGGCGTGGCCAGGGCGTATGCGATGTCGTGAGAGAGGCTGGAGACCCGGTTGACCTTGACTCCCGGGGCGAGCTCGATCTCATACCTGGTGACAGTTGGGCCGGGGACGATCTTGGTGAGGTTGGCGTCGACGCCGTGCTGGATGAGGGTCTCCTCCAGCTGACGGGCGGTGTCCTCGAGGGCCCGCTTGTTGATCTCCCCACCGGTCCCTTCGTCGAGGAGGCTGAGTGGTGGCAACTTGTAGCCGCTGTTCGCCGCTTCTCCGGAAGATGGCAACGGGACCGACTTCGGCTTCGGAGGGGCGGCCTCCTGCGGCTTCTCTGCCTTGGGTCGCGAGGGCTTGGGGCTCATGTGCCTGCCCCGGTTGTCGGGTGCCGGCTTGGCGATCCGATCGGACACATTGGCCGCATGATCGGCACGGGCCCCGATCATGGCGGTTGAGGCCATGGCCCGGGTCGAGCGGTACAGGTCGGCTATCCCGGCCGCCAACTCACGGACACTGGTCTGGGTCATGATGAGGACGCCCATCCCCATCGCGGAGGCGAGTACTACGAAGGCTCCCCACATCCCGAGGATCCTCCGCATCGGGAAGGCAATCAGCGAGCCAACTGCGCCACCCCGGTCCTCGACCAACTCCAGACTCGGCGCCAGGGCCACGGCCCCGGTCATGAGGTGGAACAAGGCCAGTGAGCCGATGAAAGTGACGATGCCGCCGGCGACGAGGCGTTTGGCGCCGTCCCGGGGCTTGCCGACGATCATGGCGACGCCGATGCCGGCAAGGGCCGCGGGGAGGGCAAACCTCCACACTCCGAAAAGGAAGCGACTGCCGCCGGCCATACCCTCGCCCACTGGGCCGGCGAGATCGACGAAGGCGAGCAAGACCAGGATGGCGAGGACCACGAGGATCATTCCCCAGATGTCGTCGGTCTGACGTCCCAGCGTGTTGCGCACCGAACTGCGGACCGCCACCAGCTTCTGGCGGACCGCGCTCAGGGGCGCCGTCTTCTTTTTCTTCGCTGTGGACACCCGTCTCCGCCCGGAGGACCCCTTCCGGGTGGGTGTCCTGGTTCCCATGTGCTCAGAAACAATACATGGGAGTTGGATTTGGTCGTGGAATGCTGAGGCGGCGACTGAACCTCAGGTAGTAGGGCCCGCATCCGGGCCGGAGAACCTGAGGTTTGCCCGACTAGAGCTCCATCACCACCGGCACGATCACCGGGCGGCGGGCGGTCTCGGCGCGTATGACCTTGCCCACGGCTTGACGGATCGTCTTCTGCAGCTCGCCGATGTCGGATCGTCCCGAGGCGTGCTCGCCGATGGCCTCGGTGACCGCGTCCGCGGCCTTGGCCAGGACGGTGGCGGGGTCGTCCATCAGACCGTGACTGTCGAACTCCGGCCCGTAGAGGAGTGCCCCTGTGTCGTGATCGATGCCGACCGTGACCACGACCACGCCCTCGTCGGCGAGATGGGAGCGGTCTCGCAGGACGGCCGACTGGACGTCGCCCACGGCAGAGCCGTCGAGGTACACGTAGCCGGCCGGGACAGCTCGCCGCTGGACTTGGGTCTTCTTCCCGTTCAGGATCACGCGGTCCCCGTCCTCCAGGACGTCGACATGGCGCACACCCATCTGTCGCGCCAGTTCGGCATGGGCGTGCAGATGCCGGTACTCCCCGTGGACCGGGACAAAGGCCTGGGGCCGCACCAAGTTGAGGAAGGTGAGCAGCTCCTCCCGATTGGCGTGGCCGGACACGTGGACATTGGCATTCGTGCCGTGCACCACCGTTGCACCTCGCCGAATCAAGTTGGAGATCACTTTCGAAACTGCGGTCTCGTTGCCCGGGATCGGCTTGGCCGAGATGAGAACCGTGTCGCCCTCACCCAGCTCGACGAACTTGTGCTGGCCCTGTGACATCAGAGACAGCGCTGCGAATGGCTCCCCCTGGCTACCGGTCGTGATCAGGAGCTGCTGGTTCGGCGGAAGCTCCGCCAGGTCCTTGATGTCCATCACGGACTTCTGGGGGACATCCAGTTCCTTCAATTCTGTGGCGAGGCCGGTGTTGCGGTGCATCGAGCGGCCGAAGAACGCCACCTTGCGGCCGTTGCCGATGCCGGCATTGGCGATTTGCTGAACCCGATGGATGTGGGAGGCGAAGCAGGCGGCGATGACTCGTCCTCCGGCATCCCGGATTACATCCGCGATCGGCTGGCCGACGGAGCTCTCCGATGGCTCGAACCCCGGTCTCTCGGCATTGGTGGAGTCGGCGAGCAAGAGTCGCACTCCCCGTCGGCCCAATGTGGCGAATGCCGGCAGATCGGTCGGCACGCCGTTGATCGGCGTCGGATCGAGCTTGAAATCCCCGGAGTGGAGAATCACTCCTTCCGGTGTCTCCATTGCGACGGCAGTGGCATCGGGGACCGAGTGGCTGACGGGGATCAGCTGGAAGCGGAACGGCCCGTGATCGACCCACTGCTTGACCTGGATCTGCCGGAGATCGGCTTCGACGCCGAGCTCGTCGATCCGGCCCCGGGCGAGCTCGATGGTGAATTTGGTCCCGTAGACGGGGACATTCACTTCCCGCAGGAAGTAGGCGAGAGCGCCGGTGTGGTCCTCATGGCCATGGGTCAGGACGACACACTCGACGTCGCCCGACCGCTCGATGAGCCAGGACCAGTCGGGAAAGACCAGGTCTACGCCGAGCATGTCCTCCTCGGGGAACATGAGGCCACAGTCGATGAGGGCGATCTTTCCCTCGACCTCCACTGCCGCACAATTTCGGCCGATCTCCCCTAGACCGCCGAGAAATGTGACCGAGACGCTCACAAGCCCTGAAGGGCGCCGACTGCCTTCTCGACGGCGACCAGCGTCTCCTCGGACGCACTCACCAGGGGCGGCCTCACATCGCCGACCGACTCCCAGAGCCGGTCCATGGCGCCCTTCACCGGTGACGGGTTGGTCTCGAGGAAACATGCCTCGCACAGAGGCAGGAGCAGATGATGGAGCCGGCGGGCCTCGGCGAGATCCCCCGCCAGCGCTGCCCGGACCATCGCTGCGACGGCTCTACCGGCGAGATGAGAGACCACCGATACGACGCCGACAGCACCGACCGCCATCATCGGCCAGGTGAAAGAGTCCTGGCCGGAGTAGACGGTCAGGCCGGGCACCCGGTTGATGGTGTGACCGGTGAACTCGATGTCCAAGACGGCATCCTTCACGGCAACGATGCTCTCGTGTTCGGCGAGCCGGGCCAAGGTGTCGATCTCGATCCTGGTGCCGGTCCGCCCCGGGATGTTGTACAGCATCACCGGCAGACCGACATCGGCGATGGCGCTGAAATGGCCGACCAGGCCGGCCTGATCGGGTTTGTTGTAATACGGAGTCACGGCCAGCACCCCGGCGCAACCGAGCTCGGCCGCTCTCCCTGTGAGCTCCACCGATTCCGCTGTGTTGTACGTGCCGGTCCCGGCGATCACGTAGGTGTCCTTGCCGGCAACCGCGTCGACGACCGTCTTGTAGAGAGCGAGCTTCTCGACGCTGCTGAGCGTTGGCGACTCACCGGTGGTCCCGGTGACGACCAGGGCATCGCTCCCGTTGTCGGAGAGGAAGCGGGCGAGACGCCACGCCTTCTCGTGATCGACGTCACCCGAGACAGTGAACGGGGTGATCATGGCCGTGCCCACATGGCCGAACGGCGCGGACGGGAATGAGCTCACCGGACCCAGGTTACCGATCGATCCACTAGAACACCCGCCATGGAGCTGCGTCTACCCGCCCCATGCCTGGTGGTGCTGGTTGGCGCGTCCAGTTCGGGCAAGAGCACCTGGGCAGCCGGGACGTTTCGTGAGACGGAGATCGTCTCCTCGGATCGCCTTCGCGGAATGGTGGGCGCCGGCGAGGATGACCAGCAGGCCGGTACTGCTGCTTTCTCGATCCTGGAACAGATCGTGGTGGAGAGAATGCGGCGGCGGCTGACGACAGTGGTCGACACGCTCGGCTTCGATCGGGACAATCGACGGAGATGGGCGGGTTTGGCCCACGAGGCCGGGCTCCCCGCCTTCGTCGTCGTGTTCGACACCCGGGCCGACCAGGCACGGGCCCGCAACACGGAGCGCCCGCGACCTATCCCGAAGTCGGTGCTCGACAAACAACTCACCAGGTTCCGGATGGTCCGGGCGGAGATCGACGACGATGGCTTCGACCGGGTCATCGTCGAACAGCCCGTCGCCCTGGTGGCTCCCTCGATCGCCGTCGTCGCGAACGATGCGGTCGAGGACCAATCGGCCCGGTCAAGACATCGGTTCGGACTGGTGATCAACAGATTCGATTGGAGCGACGATCGGTCACAGATGGCCCCACGTCTTGCCTCGATCGCCAGGAGGGCCGAGGCTGCCGGATTCGATGATCTGTGGGTCATGGATCACTTCCGTCAGATCCCCCAGGTCGGCCGTAAATGGGAGGACATTCCCGAGGCTTACACCACGCTGGCCTACCTGGCCGGGGTCACCAGCGGGATCAGACTGGGGACGCTCGTCACCGGCATCGGGCACCGCCATCCGGTGGTCCTGGGGAAGACAGTGGCGACTCTGGATGTCCTCTCCGGAGGCAGGGTGAATCTCGGCCTCGGCATCGGATGGGACCGGGCGGAGCACGAGGGTTATGGGATCCCATTCCCGCCTGTGACTGATCGATACGAGCACCTGGAGGACATCCTTCGGATGCTCCCTCTCCTCTGGGGCAAGGGCACTCCATCGTTCTCGGGCACGACATTCTCCGCACCGGAGTTGATCTGTTATCCCCGACCCATCCAGGACCCCATCCCGATCCTGATCGGGGGATCCGGCGAACAACGGACCCTGCGGCTGGTAGCCAGGTACGCCGACGCCTGCAATCTCTTCGGCCGCCCCGATGTCATCCGACGCAAGGTCGGGGTCCTTCACCGCCACTGTGCGGAGGTCGAGCGGGACCCTGCGGAAGTCGAGGTCTCTCACCTGGTGAATGTGATGGCGGCGACAGACCGGGAGACTTTGCGAGAGCGTGTGGAACTGCTCCGGGGGCGGAATATGTCAGCCGAGGCCTTCATGGCCAGGCACAATGCCGGCACCATCGAGGACCAACTCGATCACCTGACCGGTTATCAGGCAGCCGGGGCGAGTCACTCGATGGTCGCGATGCCCGACGTGCATCTCGAGGGGAGCATCGAGGCATTCGGCGAGGTAATCGCAGCCATGCACCACCCTTAGACTGGCGCCATGGCTGCTACCTCCACAATGCTCCCCCTCGGGACAAAGGCACCCGACTTCACCCTCCGCGATGTCGTCTCGGAACGAGACGTCACACTGGGCGACTTCGACGGCTCGAAGGGCATGCTCGTCATGTTCATCTGCAATCACTGCCCGTATGTCCAACACATCCGTGACGAGTTGGCGCGCTTCGGGATGGACTACCAGGACTCCGATCTCGGGATCGTCGCGATCTCCGCCAACGACGCCGACCAGTATCCGGACGACGGCCCCGATGCGATGAGGAAGGAAGCCGTGCGCTATGGCTACACCTTCCCCTATCTGTTCGACGCCGACCAGAGCGTGGCTGCCGCCTACACCGCCATGTGCACGCCCGATTTCTTCCTGTTCGACTCGAATCGGGAGCTGGCCTATCGGGGTCGATTCGACGAGTCGAGGCCAAACAGCGGGATCGCAGTCACCGGTTCCGACCTCCGGGCGGCCGTGAATGCGGTCCTCTCCGGGCAGCCGGCCGACGCCGATCAGCGGGCCTCGATGGGCTGCTCCATCAAATGGAAGCCGGGCAACACGCCGGCCTACTTCGGGGCGGCTTGACGCTTACCTGAGGTACGTAGGGTCATATATGGCTCTATTCGGACAAAGAAAGAGAGGCCGCGTGGCCAACCAATACTTCTCACCCCCCGAGCTCACCATCGATCTCGACAAGGGCTACACCGCGACCCTCGACACCAATCACGGCGAGATCGTCATCGAGCTCGACCCCGCTCGCTCACCTCAGACCGTCAACAACTTCGTCTTCCTGGCCCGCGACGGGTACTACGACGGCGTCATCTTTCATCGAGTCATCGAGGACTTCATGATCCAGGGAGGTGACCCGACCGGCACCGGCACCGGTGGCCCGGGTTACAAGTTCCGCGACGAGATCGAAGGACAGGGCACCTATGCGCGGGGGACGGTGGCCATGGCCAACGCAGGGCCCAACACCAACGGCTCCCAGTTCTTCATCTGCCACGGCGACACCGGCCTGCCTCACTCCTACACCATCTTCGGAAAGGTGACGTCGGGGATGGATGCGGTTGACTCGATAGCCACCACCTCGACCGACCGCGGTGACAGGCCCGAATCCGAAGTGGTTATCAACAAAGTGACCATCAGCGAGGGTTGACCGATTTGGTCACACATTCGATCGGATTCCACTAGCGTTCCGCCCGCTGCTTCGGCGGCGACTCGTTGGCTTCCCGTCCAGCATTGCGACCGGATCGAGGGCAGGGTCGTACCGGACACATGGCGAAGGGCTGCCAAGAGGCCCTTCAGTTAGAAAGGATGACGGGAGTCATGAACATCTACGTGGGGAACCTTCCCTTCACGACAACGGCCGCCGATCTCGAGACGCTGTTCGGTGAGTATGGGGCAGTGGACAACGCTGCGATTATCAACGATCGCGAGACCGGCCGCTCCCGCGGCTTCGGCTTCGTGGAAATGGCGAACGACGCCGGCGCCAAGGCCATCGAGGAGCTCGACGGGGCCGACTACAACGGGCGCAACCTCAAGGTCAACGAGGCCAGACCACGCGAGGAGCGCGGGCCGCGTCGCTGAGCGACGCCAAATCGACGCTGCCGCTGACTTCCTAGCCGGTCATACCGACCGATCCCTGTGATCGTGCCTCCCCGGGACGGGGCGGTGCGCTGGGTCGTCGATGAACAGCCTCTCCCCCTCCACATGGAGGAGATTGGGCCCGTAGGCGGCGGTCAGATTCTCGAGCGTGAGGACTTCTTCGGCCGCGCCCGACGCAACCACCCGGCCCGATAGGAGGACCACGTGATCGGCCACCTGGGCCTCGGCCAGATCGTGGGTCGTCATCACGATGGTGCACCCGGTCTGGGTCTCGTCGTGGATGACGTTGTCGATGGCCTGGGCCGAGGTCAGATCCAGACCGGTCAGCGGCTCGTCGAGGAGCAGGATCTCGTGCTCCTGGGCGAGGCCCTGTGCGACCAACACCCTCTGGCGTTGGCCCCCCGATAGCTCACGAAGGTGGCGACCGGCGAGGTGGGTGATCCCCATCCTTCCCATCGCGTTGTCTACGGCAGCTTGGTCCCCGGCGTCGAGACGGCGGGCGCTGGCGCCGGCGTATCGCCCCATGGTCACCACTTCCCTCACGGTCACCGGCAAGGTGTCGTTGACCTTGGTGCTCTGCAATACGTAGGAAATCCTCTGCTCAGACCCTTCCAACCCGGGCACGTCGATCGACCCACCCACGGGATCTATGAGCCCCGCTATGGCGCCGAGGAGGGTCGACTTCCCCGATCCATTGGGCCCGATCAGCACCGTGATGCCACCTCTCGGGATCTCAAATGATGATGCGCCCAGGGCGACGTTCGATCCATACGACAGAACTAGGTCTTCCGCCCTGACGGCCACAGGTCTCACCGGCATCTCGCGCACCGGCCGTCGACTTCCAGAGAGTGCCCGCCGGCAACGAAGGCCGCCAGCCCCGACACCTGTCCGACAAGACGCTCCAGCTCCTCTTCCAGCCGTTCTGGGAGCTCGATGTCCTCGACCGCCCCGCATTCGATGCAGACGAGATGATGGTGATGACCGGCCAGCCACTCTGCCATCTCATACCGGGTGATGCCCCTGGCGCCGTGATGGGGCTCGACCACCCCCGCCTCCTCCAGGACCGCCAGCGTTCGGTACACCGATGAGACCGGCACCGCCCCGCCCATCTCCTGATGAAGCTCGGCCGCCGAAAGAGGCCCGTCGACGCGCTCCAACGCGGATACGACGTGGCGCCTCCCCGCGGTGAAGCGAACACCCGCCTCGGCGAGCCGTTCCTCGATCTGTCGGTCCTGGACTGGCATTGCGGGCAACCCGATCCTACTCTTGCTGATAATGATTCTCATTATAGGCACGAGATGAGAAAGGCCGGCCGGGTCATGCTTCTGGCCCTGACTCTCGCGGCCTGCGGCGGTGGGTTAGAAGAGGCTGAGGAGGGTCTGGTCGTCGTGGCAACCAGTTCGATCCTGGGCGACATCGCCAGCGGAGTGGTCGGTGACGAAGGAGATGTGGAGGTGCTGATCCCTATCGGTGTCGATGCCCACGACTTCTCCCCTTCTTCCCAGCAGGCGAGCTTGCTCGCAAAGGCCGACCTCGTGGTGGCCAACGGGCTCGGTCTCGAGGCCGGGCTCGAGGACGTGCTCGCGTCCGTGGCCAACGATGGGGTCCAGGTGCTGGAGCTGGCTCCCCTGGTCGAACCGATCGAATTCCGGGATGGCGGCGGCCTCGACCCCCATTTCTGGATGGACCCGATCCGAGTCGGCGACGCTGCCGTCGAGGTGGCCGATGCCCTCGACGACCAATACCCGGGTGGCTGGCAGGAGCGGGCGGATTCCTATGCCGCCGTCATGGAGGCGACCGATGAGGAAGTAGAGGAACGGCTCAGCGTCGTGCCCCAGGATCGTCGGGAGATGGTGACCAATCACGAGGCGTTCGGGTACTTCGCCGACCGTTACGGGTTCGAGACAATCGGCGTGGTGATCCCGGGAGGCTCGACACTCGCCGAGCCATCCTCCGCCGATCTCGCCGATCTGGTCGAGGTCATGGAGCAATCAGGCACCAAAGCGATCTTCGCCGAGACCACCGAACCGACCACACTTGCCGAAGCGGTGGCGGCCGAGCTTGGCGACGACGTCGAGGTCATCGAGCTGTTCACCGAATCTCTGGGCGGGCCAGGATCGGGAGCGGAAACCCTCCACGAGATGCTTCTGACCAACGCGGGGCGAATCTCGGAGGCCCTGGGATGACCCGGTAGCGTCGAGGAAATGGACTGGCTGACAGAGCCTTTCGAACTTGCCTTCCAGCAGAGGGCGCTCGTTGCCGGCGTCCTCGCCGCGCTCGCCCTCTCGGTGGTGGGGACCTGGGTGGTCATCCGGGGGATGACCTTCCTCGGCGACGCTCTGGTCCACGGCGTCGTGCCAGGCATCGCTATCGCCATCATCCTCGACTTCAACGTCCTAATCGGCGCCGTGCTCGCTGCCATCGTGATGATCGGGGGGATCAACTTCGTGCACCGCCAGACCGGGTTCTCGGAGGACACCGGGATCGGCCTCTTGTTCGTGGGGATGCTCGGCCTCGGTGTGATCCTGATCTCGAGGACCGACTCCTTCGCCGGCAACCTGACAACGATTCTGTTCGGCGATGCCCTGGGCGTCACCAGCGGAGATCTAATCGCCTTGGCCGTCGTCTCCGTGATCGTCCTGGTGATGACGATCGTCTTCTATCGCCATTTCCTGGTGCTGTCGTTCAACGAGCAGAAGGCGCGTCTGTTCGGGCTTCGACCAGGCATGGCCCACATCGCCCTGCTCTCGCTCATCACGATCTCCATCGTCGGGTCGTTCCAGACCGTGGGGACGCTTCTGGTCTTCGGGCTTCTCGTCGGCCCGCCCGCCACTGCCGCCCTGCTCGTCAAGCGGGTTCCGACGATGATGGCGACGGCGGCCGCGATTGGCGTCCTTTCTGTAGTGCTAGGACTTCTTGTCAGTTATCACGCCAACACATCGGGCTCGGCGACGATGGCCGTGATCCCGATCGTGCTCTTCTTCGTGGTCCTCACACTCAGATCAGTCCGGCGGCCCGTCCCGGCCCCTTCGAAGGCAGGGACCTAGAGGTCACCCGCTCCAGGTCTCGCCCGGTTCCAGCGCCACCACTTCCGCTCCGGTGTTCTCGCGAAGCTCGTCAGGGGTGCCGGCCAGGATGGGAAACGTCGCGTAGTGGATCGGGATGACCGTCGACACTCCCGAGAAGTCGGCTGCCCGCCCTGCGGCACGTGGGCCCATCGTGTAGTGACCCCCAATCGGGAACACGCCGATGCTCGGGTTGTAGCGCTCCCCGATGAGGGCCATATCACCGAACAGATCGGTATCGCCTGACTGATAGACCACGGTGCCGTCCTCGAACTCGAGGACCCAACCCCAACACCCGAGGTCACGGGTCACCTGGTCGCTGCCGGTGCCGAGGGTCGCGCCACCGGTGTGGTCGGCGTGGACCATGGTGAACTTGACTCCCGCCGCCTCCACCGTCCCGCCGTTGTTCATCCCGATCGACTCGATCCCCCGGGATCCAAGCCAAACGGACATCTCATGGGACCCGATCACTGTGGATCCGACGATCTCGGCCAGCTCGACCAGATCGGCGCAATCGTCCCCAACGTGGTCGAAATGACAGTGCGTGGGCGCGACCACGTCGACCTTCTCGGCGTTTCGATACTCCTCGGCGTAATTGGGGGCGCCGGTCCAACGATCGACCCAGATCCAGATATCGCCTGGCGACCGGTAGAGGACTCCCCCGTGCCCAAGCCGGGTGATACGCAGATTGGCCATGCTGTCTCCTTTCTGATCAGCCCACCCTGACGGCGATCAGATCGAGGGAAGCTACTCATCGGAGCAGCGGCAGGATCTCCCCCATCTCGGTGACGGCCCGGGCGTCGATGGGGTCGAGGACGACCTGAATGTGGGTGATACCCGCTGCCCCGAACCGCGCCAACGAGGCGGCAATGTCGGACCGCGACCCGGTGATCGATTCGACATCGGGACGCTCGCTGCTCCCTGCGATCCTGCCGGTGCCGCGTTCCAGTTGGACCAGGACTGCGGCCGTGCGCTCGATCTCGACCGGGTCACGTCCGACCTGTCGACAAGCCTCGTCGACAGTCTCCAGAAGGGGTGGGAGACCCCCGGGGTCATTGCCGAAGCCGGTGTACCAGCTGTTCCAGAGATCGACGTGCGGGGCAGCGATCCTGAGCATCCGGGGCCCGTTTGATCCAATCAGGAGCGGCATATCGGCCCGCGCCCTGGGCAGCAACTCCATGTCTCGATGGGTGTAGAACTGGCCATCGTGATCGATCGCACCGTCCCGAATCAACGTTCGGATGATCGTGAACGCCTCCTCGAATCGCGATACCCGATGATCGAAGGGGAAGCCGAAAGCGGCATATTCGGGTTGGTTCCATCCGGCGCCGAGACCAAGCACGAGCCGGCCCCCGCTTATGTCGTCGACCGTCGCCGCCTTCTTGGCGATCATCGCCGGGTTGTGGAACGAGGTGGCTGCCACGAGAGGCCCGATCAGCGCGCTCTCGGTGGCCTCGCCCAACGCGGCCAGCAGCGACCACGCCTCCAGCGGGCCCCGCACCCCGGTGCCCGGATCGCGGAACAGGAGGTGGTCACCGACCCAGATCGAGTCGAACCCGGCCTCCTCGGCGGTGATCGCGATCTCCCGCATTTCCTGCCAGGACACTTCGCGCTCTACTTCGGGAAGCTGTATGCCAACCTTCATCTGACCGCTCATGGATGCGATGGTACGTAACCGGGAACCAGCCCCTTCCAGCCTCAACCCGGCCCAGCGTCGGTCTCATCTGCAGCGCATGGGCCAAGAGCCGTTTGACATCGTCGTCATCGGTGGTGGGGTCACCGGGTGCGGGGTTGCCCTCGACGCTGCTTCCCGAGGGCTATCGGTGGCTCTCGTCGAGCAGCGCGATTACTCGTCGGGGACGTCGAGCCGATCGAGCAAGCTCTTCCATGGCGGGCTGCGATATCTGGAGCAACGGAATTTCTCACTGGTGCGCGAGGCGCTGGGCGAGAGGAACCTGATGCTCAACCACATCTGCCCTCATCTCGCCGAGCCGGTCTCCTTCCTCTACCCACTGCAACACAGGGTCTGGGAGCGCCTCTACGTCGGCGCGGGAGTGCTGCTCTACGACATGTTCGCCTCGGCTGCCGACAGTCCTTTGCCACGCCACACGCATCTGAGTCGCAAGTCCGCTCTCGAGATGGCGCCGGCCCTTGCCGGTAGCAACATGGTGGGAGCGGTCAGGTACTGGGATGCGGTGGTCGATGATGCACGCCACACCCTGATGCTGGCCCGGACCGCCGCCGCCCACGGCGCCCTGCTTGCCAGCAGCGTGAGAGCTCGGTCACTCATCCTCGAGGAAGGACGGGTCTCCGGTATCGAGGCCACGGACCTCGAAGACGGCAGCGACATTCGGATCAGAGGTCAGGGGGTGATCAACGCGACCGGTGTCTGGAGCGACGACATCCAGGCCATGGCCGGTGATCGCGGGCTCGACGTGAAGGCGTCCAAAGGCATCCACATCGTCGTCCCGCGAGACCGCATTCGCTCCGAAACCGGGTTGATCCTTCGTACCGAGAAGAGTGTTCTGTTCGTCATTCCCTGGGATCGGCATTGGATACTGGGGACGACAGACACTCCCTGGGACCTGCGGCGGGCCCATCCCGCGGCCTGCAGCAACGACATCGATTATCTCCTGACGACTGTGAACACAGTTCTCGCCGACTCCCTCACCCCCGAAGACATCGTCGGGGTGTACGCCGGGCTCCGCCCTCTCCTCACCGGGGAGTCGGACGACACCAGCATGTTGAGCCGCGAGCACGCGGTCACGGTTTCGCCCACCGGGCTGATCAGCGTCGCCGGCGGCAAATACACCACCTACAGGATCATGGCCCGTGACGCCGTCGATGCCGCCGTCTCGGATCTCGGCATGTCGGCGCCCGAATCCGGCACCGATGAGATCGCCCTGGTCGGTGCTCGTGGCTGGGCCGAGTTGATGGAGGACCCGTCACGGATCGGCCTACCGGACCCCGTCCGCCTTCTCGGACGGTATGGCTCCGAGGTAGGCAGCCTGGCCGCGCTGGTCGAATCCGACCCGTCATTGGGCCAGACCCTCGTCGACGAGGTCCCCTATCTGCGTGCCGAGATCGCACTTGCTGCCTTGGAAGAAGGTGCCCTCCATCTCGACGACGTCCTGACCCGGCGCACCAGGATCTCGATCGAGACACGGGATCGGGGTCTGAGGGCCGCCGAGGAGGCGTGCCTCATCGTCGGGCCGATCCTCGGTTGGGACGGGGCTGCGTCGACCCGGGAAATCGACCATTACCAGGCCCGGGTCGAGGCCGAACGAGAATCGCAGGGCCAGCCCGATGACAACACCGCCGACGCCGCCCGCATGGGCGCTCCCGACGTCAGGACGGGTCGCAGCGAGTAGTCAGGAAGCGGCCAACTCGGCGTCCGTGGGAATGGCGGCGCGGTCGAAGTTGCTCACCGAGTTCCACAGGATCCAGCCCACGCCGAGGTCTTCCGCAGCCTGGATCGATGTCCTGATCTGATCGTTGGTCCACCAGAACGCCTGCAGCCACGGCCGCAACACGACACCCTGCTCGATGCGCTCCTGGGCGTCCTGGATGGCGTCCGATGTGACGTCATAGGGGTGCTCGTTGGGATCGTCGAAGCCGAGCCAGCCCGGCGAGTAGTGACTGGGGTACACCATGGGGCTGAATGCATCGAGATGCCGGGTGAGCTCTTCGGGCCGCTGACCGATCCCCTGATCGTTGCTGGCCGAGACCACGATGGCGAAAACGTCTGCGCTCACCGCACATCCCTCGGCATGGATCCGCTCCCGCGCCGCGCGGAGAAAGCCCTCGATCACCGTGGTCCGCTCCTCTTCCGTCATCTCCAGCTGACCGCTGATCTGTGCCGCGTCCTCCGACGGGAATCGGACATAGTCGAACTGGATCTCGTCGAACCCGAGACGGCAGGCCTCCTCGCCCAGCGCGATCGGGTACTCCCATGCTGCGGTGTTGGTCGGGTCGATCCATTTCCCGTCATACGCCTCCTCGGGCCGGAATGCCGCCCGGTACGAGTCCTCGAATGTGACGATGCGGGTGATCGTGTAGAGACCGTGCTCCTTGGCCTGGGCGAGTCGCTCGGCGGGGTCGTAGACATTCACCACTGCGCCCGACTCGTGGGCCTCCGTCACACCGGTCTCGTAGAACACCTTCCCGCCTTCCTGCTTGGTATCGAAGACGAAGGCGTTGATGGCGGTCTCATCGGCCAATGCGAGCAATGCGGCGAACCTCTCGTCGTCTCCTGCACCCTCCGCTCCCACCCTCAAGGCGCGAAGACGAAGCGGTTCGATCGCCACCTGGGTAAAGGAATTGGTGCCATCCCAGGCCGCCTCCGCCCCGGCCCACGCCGGCTTGTCGACCTGGAGCGGGCCGGGAGTGGCCAGCATGTCGAACCAACCGTCCGGGGCGGTCACAGCCGAGTTCGCACCCACCGTCACCGTCGCTCGGGGAACCGGGACGCCGTTGGGATCGGTCACCTTCCCGAGCAGCTGGATCCCGGGAGGTACCGTCGTCGTGGCGGCGATATCGCCTCCCTCGGCGGCCAGGGCGTCACCGCCATCGGATCCCGGCGTGCAGCCTCCAAGAAACAGGAGGATCGTGATCAGGACGGCGCGTCGGCTCAAAGTCCGACCGGTCAGGCTCCGAGGCGGAGCACCATCGCCGTGATCGTGAACAGCAGAAGCAGGGTGTCGAGGATTCCGAAGCCGGCCAGCCGTCCCCTGGCGGCGCTCACCGCTGCCTGATCCCCGGAATCGATTGCGTCGGCTGCCCGAACCGATCCACGCTCGAACACGAAGATCCCGAGCAGCGTCCCGATGATGATCATGGCAAAGCCGATGGTCACGAATAGAGTGCCGAATCCGTAAGCCTCGGTGATCAGCACCATCCAGATCCCGGTGGCGAGCAGGACGATGGCAGCCGGCATGTAGAGACGGGTCGACAACCCGGCCGCCACCCGAAACCAGCCGGCGGCTGCAGCCGGGCCTATCTTGGCCGACATCGAAGGCGCCACCGCCTGGACGAGGTTGGCTCCGAGCCATGCGCCGGCCGCTGCGATGTGCAGCACGAGCAGGATTTCTCTCAGTTCCATAGGGGACTCCGATCGGTCAGGGAAAAGTTACCCGGATTGAGAGTTTCTTCATGGGCTTACCATCGCCGGCCGCGTGACAACCAACTGAAGGCAACAGTGGCAAGCAAATCTGAAGGCATCAGCTGTCGGGACGCGGCGCTCTCCACCATTTTCCTCCTTGCTTTCGGAATCGTCTTCTTCGCCACCGGGCTCACCATGATCAATCGAGACGTCTGCGCCGGGCTTTGCGAGACCCTCGGGCTCACCCTTCTCTATGCCGGCGGCCCGGTATCGGCTGTGTTCGGGATATTCACCGACTCCGTGATAGTTGCCTGGCCCCTCGACGTGATCCTCTGGGTCGTACTTGGTTTTGGGGTGGCGCGCTACGCATCGAACCGTCGAATCCAGCCCTGGGGACCGCTGGTCGCCCTGCTCGCCATCTTCCTGATCTATGGACTAGTCCTTTCGCAGTTAGTCGAATTGACCGTCTAGAAATGCCTGCCGGCCGGCGGGTCCCGGCTTCAATGAACGAGGTGCTCCGGGTCCGAAATCTCGCCACGCTTGTAGCTGCCCTCTTGCTGACTGCGGCATCGCTGGGAAGCACCGTGCTCTTCTCGGCGGATCGGCCCGGCGCAGACCTGCGCCCGGTCGATGGGGCCGAGGAATTGGTTCAGATCCTTCAAGGCAACCGGACCGTCCTATGGACAGCACTCTCTGGCTCGGTGGGCCTGTATCGGGTCGAGGGCTGGCCGGTAAGGGTGGACGGCAACGATCTAGGTGGCGCTTTGGTGATCGAGCGCCCCGTCGACGGCTCGGCCGGCGTGATCGATTTCGGGGAGAAGCCGAAATCGATCGTCTTCGATCTCGAGGATTAGTCAGACCGCCAGGTACTGATCCAATTCGCCTTCCTCGTAAGGCCCAACCGCGCCAATCATGCGCTGACCCCGGTACATGTCTGCGGCGATGGCCTGAACCTCCTCGAGGGTGACTGCCTCCAGTTTGGCCAGCCGCTCATCGACCGAGAGATGGGGCATACCCGCAAGCTCGTCCCGGCCCAGCCTCACCATCCGGCTGTTGGGGTCTTCCATGGCGAGGGCGAGACCGCCGCGCATCGATCCTTTGGCTCGCTCCAGTTCTTCGACGGTGATCCCCTCCTCGACGACCTTGTCGAGCTCTTCCCGGATCACGCCCATGGCAGTCTCGGTCTGATTCGGCGTGGTTCCGACGTAGACACCCCAGGCGCCGGCGTCGGCATATGCCATCTTGAATCCGTAGACCGCATATGCCAGACCCCGCTCCTCCCGAATCTCCCGGAATAGCCGTGAAGACATCCCGGAGCCCATCACGTGGTTGAGCACCTCGAACGCCCAGCGTCTCTCGTCGCTTCGAGTCAGCCCTTTGCCCCCGATGATGAGATGGGCCTGCTCCGTTTCCCGATGTGTGGTCTTGACCATAGGCCATGGGGCAGCTTCGGCGTGCTCGTGCTCGACGGTCTCCCCCGCCCAATCGCCGAACCGCTCCGCCACCATCTCGACGACATCGTCGTGCTCGATCGCCCCGGCCGCTGCCACCACCATCGACCCCGCCCCGTAACGGCGCTTCCAGTAGCCGAGGATGTCGTCCCGGGACATCGCCCGAATCGACTCGCGCGTCCCCAGCACCGGCGCCTCGAGCGGGTGGTCGACGAAAACGGCCATCGTGAAGTTCTCGAAAGCGACGTCGTCGGGGTCGTCGTCGTTCATGTTGATTTCTTCTATGACGACTTGACGTTCGGCATCGATCTCGTTCTGCCGGAAAGCGGGGCGCTGCAACATCTCGGATAAGACATCGAAACCGGTGCCCAGGTCCTGATCGAGGAGCCTCACCCAATAACAGGTGCTCTCCTTGGAGGTGAAGGCATTGGACTCGGCTCCGATGGCGTCGAAGATCTCCGACACCTGACGTGCCGACAGTTTCTCCGAGCCCTTGAAGAGGAGATGCTCGAGGAAGTGAGAGGCGCCGTGCTCATTGGGCAACTCGTCGCGGGTCCCGGTGTCGACCCAGCAGCCGAGGGCAACCGAGCGAAGGGAGGGCATGGGCTCGGTGATGACACGGAGCCCGTTGGGGAGGGTGGTGAGGTCGTAATGCACCTGGGGAGTGTATGGATGTCCGACCCATACACTCGTACCTGGTGCCGAGTACGTGTCACACACCCCGCCACTTGCCAGTGTGTCGTCGTAATTAGGGATCCCCGGGTGACGGTCAGTGCGATTGTGGCGCGCTACCCGTCGACGAAAACGAAGCTCCGCCCCCAGGACCCGTAACTCATGGTGGTCACCCCGTTGGCCGTGGTACCCAGGTAGGAATCTTCACCGGGTCGTATGTCGATGGCCACCTCGCCGCCATCTTCGAAGTTGATGAGGCCCGCGTGCACGGCGGCGGTGCATACCGATGAGTCGTGGGTGTAGATGTCGGTGCCCCACACCGTATACGCCTGCCCTCCGGGAGGGCACTTGTAGGTGTTGTGCTCGTCGTAGGTCCCCTTGCACCCGATGGCGGATTGGGCCCACAAGGTGGACGCTGTACCTGTACACCCTGAAAGGGGCACCGTGGTCGCCGACGCAGAGGTGGCTACCGGATGCGCCGGGAGGGATGATTCGACAGTCGTGGCGGTTACGGGCGGGGCCGTGGTTGGTGTTGGAGCGCTTGTGCAGGACGCCAGGATCACCACGGCTCCTATCACCCACATCTGGCGTGCCGAAAACGCTCTCTGGGTCTTTCTCACGGTCTCTGGTGAGCCTCCTGAAACCTCGATTCACGAGCTGATATCTGGGGAATCTTCATTCACCCTTAAGCAGAGAATGTCCAGGTCGCCGGAATTCTGACAGAGGCGTCCATGCCGGCGGATGGCTGAGGCATCCTCCAAAGACATTCCTCCACACCCACTCGGGCGGGGTTTGACACCCGTGAGACAATGACTGGCTATGCGCGGACGCGACCAGACGTTTCTCACCGACCTGATAGGGCCTGAGGACCAGGCGATCGAGGCCGTTGTGAGCCGCTACCAGCGTGTCGCCCCGGCCGTCACCCGATTCGCCCGAACACTGTCCAACAACCCGAATCTGCGCGTCCGGCTCGGGTCCGAGGCGGCGGCCTCGGCCGACGAAGTGGTCTGCGACCCCCGGATCTTCCAGGCGGCATATCACCGGAACGCCCCGGTCACCCCCGACGAGGTGGCGATCGCCTCCGCCCTCCATGAGGTCATGCATCTGGTCTCCACAAACCTCGACGAGACGAGGGAGATACCCGACGGCTGGCCGGTCGAAGGCGAAATCGCCCCGGACGCCAAGGTCGACCTCCTCACCGCCCTCGAGCGCACCAACAAGCCGGTGGCCGAAGTCCTCTTCTTCTCACTGGAAGACGCGCGGCAAGAGGCGCAGGGTCTAGCTGCCTACCCGGGGGCCCGATCGGTCCTCGCCGATCTCTACATGTCGTCCCTCGGCCAGGCGATCTCGCGTTCGGGGGCCTTGAGCCAGTTCGTCCTTGGCTGCTTTCTCCTCACGGGCGGCTACATCGAGCGCGACGTCCTGGAGAAGCGGTTCGAGTCCCGGGCCACGGCGGCGATCGACGACGCCAGCCATCACTGTGATATGGCCGCAGATTCCGATGACCCCTGGGAGGTGGCGCAACTGGCCCTCGAGTTGGAAGCCATCGCCCGTGCCCATGGCCTGATCAGCGAGGTCCAGGCCAACGACACGCACGCCAAGCAACAACACGCCGCTCAGGCAGACGCCGAGAAAGCCAAAGACGGGGTGGATGCGGTTCGCATGACCTCGCCGATCCTCACCGACGCCGACTCCTACCAGGACACCAGACGATCGAGTGAGGCCCGCTCGGGCATGTCCGACCGGAAGGGTGCCTCCGACATTGCCGACGAGGAGTCGACCGATCAGCTGCTCCGGGTCAGTCAGGCGCCTGACGTCTTCCTTCCGACAGGCCAGGGTGGGAAGCTCGTAGTGGGGCCGATCCCGTCCTCCTTTGCCCGTTTCTCCAATGAGGGATCAGAGTCGTTGGTCCGGACCGCGAAACGCTGGGGCATCGCCCAGCGTCGGGTCTCCGGGGAACTGTTCCCGCTCTTCGCCGCCAATCAGCGGCGCGGCCTCCGCTCCGGCTTCGACCAGGGTGACGTGTCCCCGCATGCTGCGCTCTTCATCGGGGCCGGGCTCTATCAGCGCCTCTACGAGCGGAGGGCGGCTCGCACCAGGCGGACGTACGCCGTGTCGCTGCTCGTCGATGCCTCGGCTTCGATGCTCAGCCCGGGTAAGGCGGGCAGCTCGTGGGCGATGCCGGCGGCCATGCTCGGTGCCTGGACCATGGCCCGGCTATGCGACGAGCTGCAGATCGACTTCGAGGTGGCCCTGTTCAATCGCGGCTTTGCCGCACGGCCCGAGGACACCGAGGACAGCTATCGCCGACGGAGGTCGGCGGCAACAGCCGGGCTCAGGCGCACCCAGGGGACGGCTGCCGATCGCCTCACATCGACTGTGAATCACTATGTCGTCAAGCCGTTCGAGCGGCGCTGGCGAGACTCCGAGCCCACCCTGGCCGGCCTCTTCTACACGGCGGCGGAGCCGAAATCAGCGGCCACGTTGGCCCGTCGGGATCCCAAGACCGCCCCACCGGTGTCCCTGTTCGAGAAGGCGGCAAATGTCGACGAGTTCAACATCATCCATGCCGCCGAGCGCATGGCACGGCTCGGCGCCCAGGTGCGGGTTCTGATGGTGCTGGCCGACGGGATGACTCGGGGGTCGCTCGAGGCACTGGCCAAATCGGTGGCCGCCGTCGAGGCCGGTGGCACCACGGTGATCGGGATCGGAATCGGGGATCACACCGTGGACGAGGCCTATCGTCGCCATGAGGTCGTGTCCCAACCAGAGGACCTGACCCAGGCGATGATCAACGGAACCAGAAACGCCCTGCGCCGGAGTCTGGCCCTTTGGGGTATGGACACATGGTGGCTCAGGGCATCCGAGATCAAGACACACCAGGAGACTGCTGTTGCCTAAGAAAGTCATATTCGAAGACCCGGCCGGCGAAGGGCCGGCCATCACCCTCGAGCGATTCGAGATCCCTGACGACGTACCGGACACCGAGCTGCGGCATCGCAAGATCCCCGAGCCCGACCCCCACTATGTCGATCTGGGAATGCTCTACCGATTCGCCCAGTTGGAGCACGCCCGGGTGTCGGGGGCGGAGGGCCTCGTGCCGCTTCATGTCGCGGTGCGCGGGCACATGGGGACCGGGAAGGACCACGACATCGAGCAATTCGCCGCCGCCATGGGCCTCCCCTACTTCCGGATTCCCCTGACCGGAGAGGTGCGCGACGTCACTCTCATCGGGTCGACCCGTCTCCACGGCGACGGGAAGGGCGGCACTGAGAGCCGCTGGGAGGACGGAGACATCACCCGCGCACTGCGTGGGCCTGCCCTACTCAACCTCTCGGAGCTGAACGCCGCCGGAGCTGAGACCTTGTTCGCCCTCCACGGGCTGCTCGACCGCTACTCGTCGCTCGACCTGCCCACAGGGGAGACGGTGCGGTTGCGTCAGGATGTGCGGATATTCGGGACAATGAACCCGACCGATCTCCGGGACTATGCGGGCACCCAGACCTTGAACAAGGCGTTCGCCGACCGCTGGGTGATCTGGGAGAAGAACTTCCCGGGCGGAGACCAGGTCGAGGCCATGCTCACCCGCAGGTATCCCGGCTTGAAGGAGGAGTACGTGACGGCCATCGCCCGTCTCGCCGTCGAGGTAAATGCCTCGTTCGAGGCCCAGGACTCGGGGATCAGGGTGGAGACACCGCTGTCGTTGCGCTCGGTTCTCGACCGGCTCCCCACCGGCCTGGTGGTTCATTCCGACCGACCCGACCCTCTTCGCCAGGCCTGGGAGGAATACGTCCTCCCCCATGTCGACCTCTTCGACCGGGACCACTACGAGACCGTGTGGAACGCCGTGGTGAGGAAGGGACCGGCCGTCAAGCCGTTCTGACGCCCTCGTCCGCTAGCTGAGTACCGTCGGGGCATGCCTTACGACCTGGGCAACCCCGAGCTCGATGCCAAGCTCGCCGAGCTCGTGTCGGCGGCCACGACCACACCGCACGCCGAGCTGATCACCGAGATGATCGTGACCGCGATCAAGCTGGGCAGGGACGGCGCCTCCCGCGCCGACCTCAAGCTGATCAACACCGCGTTGAAGGAGATGCGCTACTCCAATCTCGTCTTTGCCCGCCACAAAGAGCCGAAGGTGACCATCTACGGCTCGGCCCGGATCAAGGAGGGCGATCCCAACTACGCCTTGACCGAAGAGTTCGCCTCGATCATGGCCAACAGCGGTTGGGGCATCATCACCGGGGCGGGTCCCGGGATCATGGAGGCGGGCAGCCGCGGCGCAGGCATCGACCACGCCTATGGAGTGAATATCCGTCTTCCCTTCGAGGACGAAGTCCCCAAGCACATCGCCCCCGAGCGAACGGTCAACTTCAAGTACTTCTTCACGCGCAAGCTCGGTTTCGTCAAGGAGGCGCACGCCTTCGTCCTGTTGCCGGGCGGGTGGGGCACCCTCGACGAGACCTTCGAGCTCCTCACCCTGGTCCAGACCGGCAAGAGCGACCTCCACCCCGTGGTCTTGCTCGAGGCCGAAGGGACGGGCTACTGGGAGCCGATGATGGGGTTTATCAACGAGCAGCAACTGGCAAGAGGGCTCATCAGTGAGTCCGACCTGGCCCTCTTCTTTCAAACCACCGACGCTCAGGCCGCGGCCGAGCACATGTGGCATTTCTACGGCAACTACCACTCCTCGCGTTACTCGGGTGGGAGGCTGGTGCTGAGACTCAACGAGGAGCCCTCCGACGAGACGATCGAGAAGCTCAACGAGGGCTTCGCGGACATCGTGGTAGAGGGCCAGATCGAGAAGGTCGGAGCCAGCGCCGCCGAGCTGGAGGACGCCGACGCGCTCCACCTGCACCGCATCGCGTTCGTGTTCGACCGTCGTCACTTCGGCCGGCTGCGGATGATGATCGACACCCTCAACGACCTGGTCGTCGCGCCGAAACCGTCCCATTTGCCCGAGCCTATGACCGAGGAGCACGCAGAAAGACCCTGGTAAGGGGGGGTTTGGCCTGGGACTAAAAGCGGGCCTCCGGCTACCATTGGGACGTGCGCGACATCCTTTCGGACCTGGTAGCCGAGCAACAGTTCCTCGATCAGTCCCTCCAGAGGATCCCCATCAAGATCTGGGACATGGTCACGCCGTCCAAGCCATGGACGGTGCGGGACACGATCGCCCATCTCGCCGACTATGAGGAGCTCGCCGCCGACACCATCGCCGGCGGCAAAATGCTGAAGCGCTGGCAGAACGCACCCAAGCTCGGGCCACTACGCGCCGAGGCGATCAAGAAGGGCCGGGGCATGCGCCCCCAGGACGTGATCGAATGGTGGCGCGGCGGCAGGGCCAAAGTCGTCGAGCCGCTATCACACATGGAGCCGGACTCCAGGATCGAATGGATCAACGGTGACATGAGCGCCCGCACCTTCGCCACGTTCCGTCTCATGGAGACCTGGATGCACGGTCTCGACATCTACGCCACACTCGGGATCGAGGTCGAGGACACCGCCCGGATCCGCCACGTCTGCTGGCTGGGATGGAAGACCCTCCCCCACGCCTTCAAACATGCCGGTGAGGACTACGAGCCCGTCCGGGTCGAGGTGATCGGCCCCGGATACGCCAAGTGGGTCTACGGCCCGGAGGACACCGACGAGCTGATCAAAGGCTCGGCTTCAGACTGGGCCCGGATCGCGGTGCGGAGGATCAAGCCGAAAGAGACCAATCTCAAAGTCTCCGGCGAACATGCCGAGAAAGCGATGCAGGTAGCCAGGGCCTACCTGTGAGTCCCATCCCCCGGCTCGTGGGGATGATCCATCTTCTCCCCCTTCCCGGCTCACCCGGGTACAGGGGCTCGATCGACGAGGTTCTCGAGACCGCCGCGGGCGATGCGGCGACCCTGGCCGATGCCGGATTCCCGGCGTTGCTCGTGGAGAACTTCGGTGACGTCCCCTTTCACGCCGACACATCTGATCCGGAGACAGTTGCCGCGATGACGCTGGCGGCGAAAGTCGTGGGCTCTGCCACCGGGCTCCCTTTCGGCGTCAATGTGCTGCGCAACGACGCCCTCTCCGCCTTGGGCATCGCCGCCGTGACCGGGGCCGCGTTCATCCGCGTCAACGTGCTGACCGGTGTCATGTACACCGACCAGGGGCCGATCGTGGGCCGTGCCGACGAATTGGCCCGTCGTCGAGCCGCCCTGGCCCCCGCCGTAGAGATCTGGGCCGACGTGCTGGTCAAACATGCCACTCCCCCGCAGGGCCTCGACATCCGGCAGGCAGCGGAGGACACCGTGAGCAGGGGCCTCGCCGATGCCGTGATCGTGTCGGGCGCCGGCACCGGGCTGGAGCCAGACCTGAAGGACGCCGGGTTGGCGCGATCGGTGATCCCCAAAGACACCCGTCTGGTCATCGGCTCTGGTGCCAGTGTCGACAACCTGGACGCCTTGGCCGAGGTGGCCGACACAATCATTGTCGGCTCGTCATTGAAAGCCGACGGCAAGGCCGGCTCACCGCTTGACATGGCCCGGGTCACCGCCTTCATCGAGGCCGCCCGGCACCACGGCCTCACCTAGAACCTAAGACTTAGAACCTAGAACCTAGATAGGCCTGCGCCGTCGAGACGAGATCACACCGGTGTTGAAGCCGGCCAAGTGCAGACTCCCCGAGAATCGTGCGTGCTCTATCTTGAGACAGCGATCCTGGACCACCTGCAAGCCGGCGGCGCTGGCCTTGGCGGCAGCCTCGTCGTGACGAAGCCCCAACTGGAACCAGACCACCTTGGCCCCGATGGCGATCGCTTCATCGACGACATTGGGCAACTCGTCGTGGCGTCGGAAGACGTCGACGATGTCGGGAACGACGGGAAGGTCGGCCAGCGACGCGTAACTCTTGAGGCCGAGGACCTCGTCGTACATCGGGTTCACCGGGTACATCTCGAGATCGGTCCGGACCAGATAGGTGGCGACGAAGTTGGACGACCGCAGGACGTTGGCCGACACGCCAACCAGGGCCACACTCTGGGCCGATTGGATGATCTGGAGCCGCTCTAGCGCGCTCGCCTCGTGAAGGACCGCTGTCATTCCCCCGCCCCTTCCAGGGCCTGGCCCAGGTCCCAGAGGATGTCGTCGATGTCCTCCAGTCCCACCGAGATCCGGATCATCTCGTCGCCGACTCCGGCGGCTCGTCGCTCCTCGACCGGCACCTGTTGGTGGGTGGTGCTGGCGGGGTGGATCACAAGTGTCTTGGCGTCCCCGACGTTGGCCAGATGGGAGGCCAACTCGACCCTCGCGATGAATTCGGCGGCCTGGTCGAAGCCGCCTTTGACACCGAAGGTGAACACCGCCCCAGGGCCTTCGGGCACGTATTTGGACGCAAGCTCAGTCCATGGGTTGTTGGGGAAGATCGGGTATCGGACCCAGGCGACATCCGGGTGCGCCGAGAGGAACTCAGCGACCTTCCGGGCGTTCTCGGTGTGCCGGGTCATGCGCAACGAGAGCGTCTCCAAGCCAAGCAGGAGAACGAAGGAGTTGAACGGCGAGATGGCGGCGCCGATGTCACGCAGACTCTCCACCCGTGCCTTCATCAGAAAGGCGTACTCCCGGAAATTCTCCCAGAACATGAGGTCGTGATAGGCAGGTGATGGGTCAGTGATCCCGGGGAAATTGCCGTTGTCGTAGGGGAAGAGGCCCGATTCGACGATCACCCCGGCGATGGCGACGCCGTGGCCCCCGATGAACTTGGTCGCCGAATGGACCACGATGTCGGCGCCGTGCTCGATCGGCCGGCACAGATACGGAGTGGCGAAGGTGTTGTCCACGATCAGCGGTACCCCGTTGTCGTGAGCGATATCGGCGATGGCGCGGATGTCGAGGATGTCTGCTGCCGGATTCCCGATCGTCTCCCCGTAGAGCGCCTTGGTCTTGGGTGTGATCGCATCCTTGACGGCGCCGTGGTCGGAGATGTCGACGAAGGTGACATTGATCCCCATGCGACGCAGCGTGACGTCGAACTGGGTGAATGTCCCGCCGTAGAGCGATCGCGAGGCCACGATCTCATCACCGGCGTTGCACAAGGTGAAAATCGAGATCAGCTGCGCTGCCTGGCCCGATGAAGTCGCCAGTGCTCCCAATCCCCCCTCCAGCGAGGCCATCCGCTCCTCGAATGCTGCAGTGGTGGGGTTGCCGATCCGCGTGTAGATGTTGCCGAAGTTCTGAAGGGCGAACAGGTCGGCGGCCTGTTGGGCATCCTCGAAGACGAACGAGGTGGTGGCATAGATCGGCATCGCCCTGGCGCCCGTTTCGGGGTCCGGTCGCTGCCCGGCGTGTATCTGACGGGTGTCGAACCCGAAGTCTCGATCTCTCATGACGGTTTCTCCTGTCTCTACGCGCTCTTCCGAGCACCGTGACGGATAGCCGTCCTCGGCCACTCATCGTTCAGGCATTGGCACCGTTCGAGTCGGTTGCCGCGGTTTCGCAGGGCCTGTCCCTCCACCGCTCTTGATGAGCGCGTCTTTCGCTTGGTCGGAAAGTTAGCGAATTGTGACATTCGGCTCCAACTTGGTGGCGGTCGCCGGTTCGGGCTAGTCCACATTGTCGACGGCATATAGTCCATTCGGCCCATACCCCAGTCTGCGCCCTCCAACCAGACTTCACCACCGGGTGATTTTGTAATGCGGGAACTTCCAAGAGACATATTGATCGAGGTCATGGAGGACGTGATCGAGGACCTGCACGGTCACGTACACCGGGTCTCCGATCTCGCCGTGAACCTCGGCATCGGCATCGGGCTCGGCGAGATCGAGCTAGACCGCTTGGCCCTGGCCGGCGTGCTGCACGACGTGGGCAAGATCCACCTCGATCCGGGCATCCTCGGTAAGCCCGGCCCTCTCGACGCCACCGAACGGGAGCTGATGAATCGCCACCCTGAGCTCGGTTTCGCCATGACCCGCAACCGTCTCGACCCCAAGGTCGCAGAGGCGATCCTCTACCACCACGAGCGTTATGACGGCCGTGGGTACCCATTCGGCCTTGGCGGCGAAGAGATCCCGATCCTGAGCCGGATCATCCTCGTTGCCGACGCATTCGACGCGATGACCTCGACCCGCTCCTATCAGAGCGCACTACCTGTCGAGTTTGCGGTGAACGAGATCCGCAAGCACGCCGGGACCCAGTTCGACCCGCATGTGGTCGACCTCTTCCTCGAGCTGGCCGCCATCAACCGGCTACCCCTCGAGCTGTCGGCATAGACCGCCTGCCGGCGGCCCGTTCTAGGTTCTAGGTTTTAGGTTCTACGCCGTTGCGGACGAACCTTGTCCTCGTGGGCTGATACCTTCCGGGTGTGGACCCGCTCGGCGCTTTCACCCCGGCAACCCGAACCTGGTTCGAGGCTTCTTTCAACGAGCCAACCAAGGCCCAGGCCCTGGGATGGCCGGCCATCGCCGACGGCAATCACACCCTGATCCACGCCCCCACCGGGTCGGGCAAGACGCTGGCCGCTTTCCTGTGGACCCTCGATCGATTGCTGACGGAGCCCCAGCCCGACAAGTCGAGTCGCTGTCGCGTCCTGTACATCTCCCCTCTCAAGGCCCTGGCCCATGACGTCGAGCGAAATCTCAGGGCGCCGTTAGCCGGTATTCGCCACGCCTCGAGCCGCATCGGCGGCCCAACGTTGCCGACGGTCGACACCTTCATCCGAACCGGTGACACACCGCCTGATGCACGCCAGCGGATGCGACGCAACCCGCCCGACATCCTCATCACCACACCGGAATCGCTCTATCTGATCCTGACGTCGGCGGCCCGCGAGATATTGCGCAGTGTGCGCTGGGTGATCGTCGACGAGGTGCACGCGGTCGCCGGCAGCAAGCGGGGTGCACATCTCGCCCTTTCCCTCGAGCGATTGGAGGAGGTCACCGATGTGCCGCCGCAGCGGATCGGCCTCTCCGCCACGCAGCGTCCTTTGGAGGCGATCGGGCGGTTTCTCGGCGGAGGAACCATCGACGACGACGGGGCGTGGGTCCCGAGGCCAGTCACCCTGATCGACGTCCCCCACGATCGCGACCTCGACATTCAGATCGTGGTCCCGGTCGAGGACATGAACGAGCCGGGCGAACCCGATCCTCTCGACCCGGATCAGCAGACGACCCGCTCGATCTGGCCCGCGGTCTATCCCCGGCTCCTGGAGCAGATCCAGGCACATCGCAGCACCATCGTCTTCGCCAACTCGCGCCGGCTGGCAGAGCGTCTCTGCTCCGAGATCAACAATCTGGCCGGCGAGGAGGTGGCCAAGGCACATCACGGCTCGGTGGCACGTGAGCAGAGGATCCTCACCGAAGAGGCGCTGAAACGAGGCGATCTCAGGGCTGTGGTGGCCACCTCGTCCCTCGAGCTCGGCATCGACATGGGGGCGGTGGACCTGGTGCTCCAGGTGGAGGCCCCGACCTCGGTTGCATCCGGGCTGCAGAGGGTCGGCCGGTCAGGCCACCAGGTTGGAGGGGTGTCAAAGGCACGCATCTACCCCAAATACCGGGGCGATCTCCTGGTTTCGGCGGTCGTGGCCAATCAGATGCTGGAGCGTCAGGTCGAGACCACCAAGATTCCGGCCAACCCGCTCGACGTCCTCTCCCAGCAACTGGTGGCCCGGGTCGTGGCCGGATCGACGAGCGCCGACGCCCTCTTCGACATGGTGGTCAAGGCAGCCCCCTACTCGGGGTTGAGCCGAGCCGTGTTCGACGAAACGCTCGACATGCTGGCGGGGCGCTACCCCTCGGATCTCTTCGCCGAGTTGAGGCCCCGGATCAACTGGGATCGGGTGACCGGCGAGGTGACAGCCCGTCCCGGCTCGCTCCAGCTCGCCGTCACCAACGCCGGCACTATCCCCGACCGCGGCCTCTATCGGGTCACCCTCCCCGACGGAAGCCGGGTTGGTGAGCTCGACGAGGAGATGGTCTACGAGTCGCGCGAAGGCGACGTCTTTCTGCTCGGCAGCACCGCCTGGAGGATCACACAGATCGGGCACGATCGCGTCGAGGTCGTCCCAGCGCCTGCCCAGGGAGCGGCCAAGATGCCGTTCTGGCATGGCGACTCGATGGGCCGCTCTATGGAAACCGGCAAGGCGGTGGGTGCCTTCGTCCGCCAGATGGGACAACTCGACGCCGAAGAGGCCCACCAGGAGCTGAGCTCCCGCTTCCACCTCGACGACCTGGCGGCCAGGAACCTCGTCGGGTATCTCACCGAAGAGCGGGAGGCGACCGGCGTCCTGCCCACCGATCAGACGCTCGTCGTCGAGAGGTTCCGTGACGAGATCGGCGACTGGAGACTGGTCCTGCTCTCGCCGTTGGGGGCCCGGGTACACGCGCCGTGGGCGATGGCTCTGCGACATCGTTTCCGCGACCGTTACGGGACCGATGTCGATGCCATCTGGTCCGATGATGGCATCGCCTTCCGCTTCCCAGACTCGGACAGCCCGCCGGACGCCGAGAACCTCCTGCTCGATCCCGAAGACGTGGAGGCGCTGCTGCTCGAGCACCTCGGTGACACCGCCCTGTTCGCCGCCCGCTTCCGGGAGGCGGCCGGGCGCTCCCTGCTCCTCCCCCGGCGGCGTCCCGGCGAGAGAACGCCGCTCTGGCTGCAACGGCGGCGATCGGCCGATCTGCTCGGCGTGGCCAAGCAGTTCGGATCTTTTCCGATCATGCTCGAGGTGTATCGGGAGATCCTCCAGGACGACTTCGACCTGCCTTCATTGATCGAAGTCTTGACCGACATACGAGCCCGCCGTATCAGGATCGCATCGATCGACCTCGACTCACCGAGCCCGTTTGCCTCGTCTCTGCTCTTTTCGTTCATCGCGGCTTACCTCTACGAGGCCGATGCCCCTCTGGCCGAACGTCGGGCTGCGGCGATGACCCTCGACCGGGATCTGCTCCGGGAACTGCTCGGAGAGGGGGAGCTCCGGGAGCTCATCGACCCCGAGGTGGTGGCTGCCGTCGAGCTCGAACTGCAGTACCTGACCGAGCGCCGGCGGGTAAAAAGGGCCGACGGAGTCCACGACTTGCTGAGGGACCTCGGTCCACTCACCGCACAGGACCTCGAAGTGCGCACGGACGGGCTCGACATCCCCACAGTGCTCGAGGATCTCAGCGCCCAAAGGAGAGTTGTCGAGATCACCCATGCCGGCGTGGCGCGGTGGGCGGCGGTCGAAGATGTTTCGAGACTGCGAGATGCCCTCGGCGTCCAGCCTCCAGCCGGGATACCTCACGTGTTCCTCGAGCCGGTCGACGATCCCCTTGGCGACGTGGTGGGCCGATATGCCCGAACCCACGGACCCTTCACGGCCGGTGAGGCCGCCGACGCCCTGGCCGTTCCCCCCGCCATCGTCGAGACGATCCTCGAGCAGCTGGAGGCACAGGGTCGCGTCGATGTCGGTGCCTTCCGGCCGGGCGGGCAGGGAAGGGAGTGGATCGATCGCGAGGTGCTGCGACGGCTCAAACGCAGATCTCTGGCCGTCCTGCGGCGGGAGATCGAGCCGGTGCCATTCGCATCGCTCGCCGCCTTCAACATCGCCTGGCAGGGTGTCCGGGACGATCCGCCGTCGAGCCCCACGGCCCTGGCCGAAGCAGTTTCCCGACTCACCGGCGCCGTGATCCCGGCATCCGTCCTCGAGCGCGACGTGCTCGCCTCCAGGGTCACCGACCCGGCCACCCATCTGGATCGCCTCCTCCTCGATGGCGACCTGGTCTGGGTGGGTCATGACTCCCTCGGGCCGGGAGACGGCAAGCTCGCCCTTTACCCGCGTTCGAGTCTCGGCCTGCTTTGGAGAGGACCGGGTGAGATGCCTGACGGCCCCGAATCCGAAGCGATCCATGGCTTCCTGGATACGAGAGGAGCAAGCTTCTTCCGGGACATCTATGTCGGCACCGGGGGTGGCGACCCGCTCGAGTTGCTCGAGCATCTCTGGGATCTGGTCTGGACCGGTCACGTCACCAATGACACTCTGGCGCCATTGCGCGCCTTCATCCAACAGCGCAGCACGAGACGGACGGGGCGGCCCGGGCTCTCGTCACAATTCCCGCCACAGGCCGGCGGACGCTGGTCGCTGACCGGTCAGTTCGTTGGTGGGGAGGTGAGCGACACCGAGCGTCACGCCGCATGGGCTCATCTCCTCCTCGACCGACACGGCGTCGTGACCCGGAGCGCCGTCCTCGCCGAGGGCTACCCAGGTGGCTTCAGCGCCCTCTACCCGGTTTTCTCCCATCTCGAGGAGACGGGCCGGGTGCGTCGGGGATACTTTGTCGAGGGCCTGGGTGGCTCACAGTTCGCGCTCCCCGGCGCGGTCGACCGGTTGCGCACGGATCCCCCCCGGCAACTGACGGTGCTGGCGGCCACCGACCCCGCCAACCCATACGGTGCCGCCCTTCCCTGGCCCGAGGTCGAAGAGGCGAGACTCGCCCGAGACGCCGGGGCCTATGTCTTTCTGTGGGAGGGCCAATTGCTCGGCTACCTGGATCGTGGTCGACGGCACCTGACCGTGCTCGCCGAGGACATATCCATCTATGGCAACCTCGGTCGAGGGCTCTCCGAGATCGCGGCCCGGCATCGTCGCACGACCGTGAACACGGTCAATGGCCGCCCCGCACCTGCCTCTCCGATCGCCCCGGCGTTGGCGGAATGGGGGTTTGCCACGGCGCCCAGAGGCCTGACCTACAGGGGCTGAGACTCGAGGATCTCGTAAGTGGTCGAACGCAGCGCCGGCCGTTTCCCGGCGGACTCGATGACCTCCCGGAACTCCTGCGGTGTCACCTCCTGCCCGTGGGCGGCACCGGCGGAGCGAGTGATTATCTCGCCCATGAGGGTCCCGCCGAGGTCGTTGCATCCCGCGTCGAGGAGACGCCGCCCGCCATCGAGGCCAAGCTTGACCCAGGATGCCTGGATGTTTGGCACCAGCCCGTCGAGGGCGATCCTGGACACGGCGTGTATCAGCACCACCTCGTCCCAGGTAGGCCCGGGCCGGGACCGGCCCCTGAGGAAGATGGGCGAGCCCATGTGAACGAACGGCAATGGAACCATCTCGGTGAATCCGCCCGTCCGGCGCTGGATGGCACGGATCACCTCGAGGTGATTGGCCCACGAGCGTGGGTGATCGATGTGGCCGAACATGATCGTCGAGGTCGCCCGCAGCCCTAATTCGTGGGCGGTGATCATCACCTCGGCCCACTGGGAGGTCCGGATCTTGTCCGGGCAGAGATGCGCCCGTACGTCGTCGTCCAGGATCTCGGCGGCCGTCCCGGGAAGGGTTCCCAGACCCGCCGTCTTCAGCTCCTCGAGAAAGCGACGCACCGGTATCCCCAGGGTCTCGGCTCCCTGCCACACCTCGAGCGGCGTGAAGCCGTGGATGTGCATGTCGGGTAGCTCCGACTTGATGGCATTGACGACGTCGACGTAGAAGTTGCCGGTGAAGTCGGGGTGGATCCCGCCCTGGAGCGTCACTTCGGTGGCACCGCGCCCCCAAGCCTCGACCGCCCGCTCCACGATCTCGTCCAGCCCCATCAGATAGGGCTCTCCCCGGAGATTGAGGCTGCGCGGGCCCTTGGAGAAGGCGCAGAAGCCACACTTGAAGTAGCAGAGATTGGTGTAGTTGATGTTCCGATTCACCACATAGGTGACGGTGTCCCCCGTCGCCCGCTCCCTGAGGATGTCGGCCACGTAAGCGACGGCATCGACCTGATCCCCTCTGGCCCGGAACAGTGCCTCGACCTCCGCTGTCGTCGGTGGGACGCCGTCCAACGAGCGCTGCAAGATCGGCCCCAACTCCGCTGCCGACTGCGGGAAGGAGTCAGCCGCCCCCTCGACCCAGGCTCTGTCCAACCACTCCGCCGACAGCCGATCATCGGGCATCGGTGGCGAGAGGTCTTTCCCCGGTGCCCATTCATATCGGGGCCGGGCTACGCCCGAGCCGTCGACCTGGCCCAGCCAGGCAGCGAAAGACTCGGCGGACAGCACCCCGCGGGCCTCGTCGATCTCGATGCCGGGAGGGAACGCGGTCCTCTCGATCAGTCGTCTGGCACCGAGGGCTGCTCGCAGCTCACCGATTCCTTCCACGTCCCAATCGCGCAGGAGCAGATCGGTGGCTCCCTGGTCGACCGCCCTCAGGGCTTGTGAGACATCGTCGACGAAAACCGATACCGAGAAGTCGACCCCGGGCAAGGAGGACAACGCCGTGATGTCTGAGATCTCCGAGCGCGTGGAACGGGCGAAGTGCGCTCCTGACCGGGCCAAGGCGTCGAGAATCGCCTCCCTGGAGCCGTCGGCGACAACGGTCAGCCGCCATCCTGGAACTCCACGCTCGGCGAGGCTGAGCGCCTGTTCGGGTTTGACGACCCATGCGTCAGGCTCCACCTCGGTGACACTCTCCGACGCGACGAGGACACCAGCCTTATGGGCTGCGGCCAGCTCGACACTGGTGGGAGCCAGCATCTCGACAGCCGTCGTTCCCTCCCGGCGCCTGCTGGTCGCCGTCGGCTCAGCCAGCTTCTCGGCCGGACGCACTCTGAGAAACGTGATCGTCATCTTGCTCCTGATGTCTCGGGGATGAGTGCCAGACCGTCGTTGTCGGCGGCCGCCATCACATCTGTGTACAACGTGGGGTCTATCCAATCCTGGTCGATGTACTCCGGATAGACCGGTAGGCGAGGCCGCAGAGCGAAGCCGGCTCCTTCGGTTCGACCACGCAGCTCGTCGAGATGTGGCCACGGAGCTTCGGGATTCACCCAGTCGATGGTGAGCGGGGAAACCCCTCCCCAGTCGTTGATCCCGGCCTCCAGATAGATCTCGAACTGCTCGGTGAGGTTCGGCGGTACCTGGACATTGGCCTCGGGACCCATGATCCATCGAGCCAGCGCGACGACTCGGGCGAACCAGCGCGGCACCGGCTCGGCCGAGTGCCGCATCGGAGTGTCGGCCTTGGCCCTGAAGTTCTGGATGATGACCTCCTGGATCGCTCCCGTGGCCTGCCCGAGGTCTCTCAGCGCGAAGAGCGAATCGATTATCTCGCTTCGGATCTCACCGATCCCGACCAGGATCCCGGTTGTGAAGGGAACCTTCGCCCGGCCCGCCGCCTCGATGGTGGCGACCCGGCGCGCCGGGTCCTTGGAGAGGGTCCCGTAGTGGGGCATTCCGGGCTCCATGAGCCGGGGCGAGATGTTTTCCAGCATCATCCCCATCGACGGATTGGTCGAGCGCAGCTGTCTCATTTCGTCTTCGTCGAGGAGCCCAGGGTTGGCGTGGGGGAAGAGGGAGGTCTCCGAGCGGACCAGGGCAGACATCTCGGCGACGTAGTCGATCGTCGAGCCCAGCCCGCGAGCGGACAGGAAAGAGGCGGCTTGCGGCCAACGCTCCTCGGGCCGGTCTCCCAGGGTGAACAACGCCTCGGTGCACGCGGCTTCGTCCCCTGCCCTGGCGATGGCAAGGACTTCGTCGGGCTCGAGGTACATCCCCCCGGCGCCTGGCGGTTTGGCGAACGTGCAATATGTGCAGCGGTCACGGCACAGCGTGGTGAGGGGTATGAAGACCTTGCGGCTATAGGTCACGATCTGGCCGTGCCCCTCGTCGCGCAGCGCCCGAGCGTGGGCGAACAGGGCACTGTCGTCGACAGCGCCCTCCAGATAGCGAAGCGCCAGATCGGGGTCGGGTCCGGGATGGGTCAGTGCTCTACTCACTCTCTTCTGCTCAGGCTATGCCCGACGAAGACGCCTCACTCATCCCCCCGTCGACCGGGAGAATTACCCCTGTCATCCAGTCGGCGGCATCGGAGGCGAGAAAGACGATGGCACGGGCGATGTCCTCCGGCGTCCCCAGCCGTCCCAGCGGGTGCAGTCCGGCCGCCGCCGCCTCGTCCTGCCAGAGCATCTCGGAGAGCCGCGTCTTGACCACGGCGGGTGCAACGGCGTTGACCCGGATCGATGGCGCCAATTCCAGGGCCAGCTGACGGGTCATATGGACCAGACCCGCCTTGGAAACGTTGTAGGCGCCGGTGATCGGGCTTGGCCGCAGACCACCCACAGAGGAGACGTTGACGATGGAACCCCCGTTTTTCTCCATCGATGCCCGGTAGGCCGCCCTGACCCAGAGCAGCGGAGCCCTCAGGTTGACCGCCCAGGTCTTGTCCAGCGCCCCGAGATCCACCTCCATGAGTGGCCCAGCCGATGGGTTGGTGCCGGCGTTGTTGATGAGGATGTCGCACGACCCGAAGCGCTCCACAGTGGCCGCCACCGCCTCATCGGCGGATTCCTCGGAATCGGCCCGAGCCGGCAGCGCGAGCAGTTCTCCCTCGTCCACCCCCGACTCGATCAACTCGGCCGCCGCCTTTTCGATGTTCTCCGGTTTCCGGGAAGTGATCGTGATGCCGGCGGCCCCACTCCTGGCGAACTCGGCGGCAGTCGCCTGCCCGATGCCGCGGCTGGCACCGGTGACGAGCACGACCTTTCCTTCAACAGAGACTTCCATGATCCTTCTCATACAAGGTCGGGGATCTCATTGACCGCCCCTCCGCACCCCGCCGTATTTCATCCTCGTGTCAGCCATCGAAGCCGCTTGCCGCTCGTCGTCGTTGACCCCGGCGTCGACGATCTCGCCGACGAAGAAGGTGTGAGTCCCTAGATCGATGGAATGCCGAACTTCGCAATCCATCCACGCCAGCGCTTCCTCGAACACCGGTGCGCCGCTCATGCCCGCCCGAACCGGTCGGCCATTGAGCATGCCGTCCTCCCTGGTCGCCGGCTTGGAGAACTTGACGAAGACTCGGGTGTCTTCCGAGGGCCACAGGTTCACTGTGAACGACCCACCATCGGTGATCAGCCGGTGTGTGACTGCCTTGTTGTCGACGCCAACTCCAATCAACACCGGTTCCATCGAGACCTGTGTGACCCAGGACGCGGTCATCCCGTTCCATTCGTCCCCGGACGCCGAGCCGATCAAAGCCAGGGCGTTGGGGATCTTCCAGGTGACCTTGTTGATGAGTTCGGGGTCCATGTGACTCGCATGGGCAAAAGCGGTGCCGACACCCTAATCTCAGCCAGGTGCGCATCCTGATCGCCACGACTGGGGTTCTTCCAGCAGCCCCGGTGGCCGACTTGTGCCGGCGGCTCCACTCCGATGACGGAAGGGTCACGGTCATGACCGTGGTGAGAGTCCCCCGATCCTTTCTCGAGGCCCTGGACGACGACGTCCGCCGGTCGTTCCTCGACGACGCGCCGATCGGATCATCCGATGCCGAGGCGAAGGCGGCGCGGTACCTGGAGGAGCGGGGCCAGAAGGCGGTGGAACCGATTGTTGCCGGGTTGAACGCCGTCGGGCTCGACACCGAGGTCCGCTTCGTCGAAGGCGATGACCCGGCCGAGGCAATCATCAATACCGCCGACGAAGTCGGAGCCGACTTGGTGATGATGGGGGCCACCAGGCGTCTCTTCACCGAAGAAGCGTGGCGAAGTGTGTCGGCCCGCGTGATGGACAAGTCGCATCTGCCGGTGCTGCTGGTGCCCGGCACCCGCTTCGACGACACGTCGGAGATACCTGCTCTGGATCTCTGAGAGCGAAGCTCTCACCGGCCGGCGCGTCGCTCCGGCATTTCTGTCACACCCCCTTCGTAGCCTTTCCCATCATGAGCTTTTCTCCATGGTGTGAGCACAAGCCGGTGTGGGTCGGGCGTGTCGCCGTGACCGCCTGCGCCGACTGCGGGACGATCGATTGGTTCTCGGACAGCGGCCCGGTGGATCACGCCGAGGCCATGGCCTATCTGTTTGGCAGCTACGACCTGATCGGTCATCTCGACGCCTTGGGCGGACCGACCTCGAGTGTCCTCGCCTACGCCGCCCCCAGCCCCAGGAAGCGGAAGAACCTGGACGCCCTGCCCAAGCACGCGTGGCTCGAAGTCGGGCCCAGTCTCTGGCTGTCCCACGACGGTGAGGTGCTGTTGCTGGCCACCGACCACCAACTGCTCATCGAGAACCTGACCCGGGGGGCGTGATGCTCCAGGTCAGGCGCTGGCGGCCTCGATGAACTGCGTCTGGTAGAGAGAGGCATAGAGCCCGTCGGCGGCGACCAAGGAAGCGTGGGTCCCCTGCTCGGCGATCTCACCATCGTCGATCACCAGGATCTGATCGGCCGCACGCACCGTCGACAGACGATGGGCGATCACGATCGAGGTCCGGCCCTCCATGACCTTCTCCAGCGCCTCCTGGATGAGGGCCTCGGATCTGGAGTCGAGGTGGGAGGTCGCCTCGTCCAGGATCAGGATCTTCGGGTCCTCCAGCAGCACCCGGGCGATGGCTATCCGCTGCTTCTCCCCTCCGGACAGGCGGTAGCCCCTCTCCCCCACCACAGTCTCGTAGCCGTCGGCCAGCTTCGAGATCATCTCGTGGATGTTTGCCGCCCGTGCCGCCTCCTCGATCTCGTCCTGATTGGCGTCAGGCTTGGCGTACCTGAGATTGGCGGCGATGGTGTCATGGAAAAGGTAGGTCTCCTGTGTGACCACCCCGACCGCCGCAGCGAGGTCCTTCAGTGCGACCTTCCTCACGTCGTGCCCGTCGACTCGAACCGCGCCCTCGGTCACGTCGTAGAGCCGCGGGATGAGATAAGAGATGGTGGTCTTCCCTGCCCCGGATGGCCCGACCAGTGCAGTCAGGGTTCCCGGTTCCGCCACGAAATCGACCTGGTGCAGGGCCCACTCCCTGGTGCCACCTCTGGTGGGGGCCGTCTGTTCGGGTGCGGCGCGTCTCCAGCGTCTGACGGCGGCAAGGCCTTCAGGGCCGTCACCCTGATAGCGAAAGGAGACGTCGGCGAACTCGACCCGGCCCCGCACGAGACCCATGGGCTCCGGCGAGGAAGGGTCAGGGATGTCGGTCTCGAGGTCCAGAACCTCGAACACCCTCTCGAAAGAGACGAGCGAAGTGGCGAACTCGACCCTGGAGTTGGTTATGGCCGACAGCGGACCGTAGAACTGGGTGAGCAGGGCAGCGAAGGTCACGATCTCGCCGACATCGATCTCACCGTTGATCACCAGCAAGCCGCCAACCCAGAAAACGGCCGCGGTCCCCACGGCAGAGACGAGGCCCAACGCGGCGAAGAAGCCCCTGCCCACCATCGATCGCCTGACAGAGGAGTCGCGGACTAGGCCGGCCTGATCACTGAACCGTTTGGCTTCCTGCTCCCAGCGGCCAAAGAGCCGGACCAGCATCGCCCCACTGACGTTGAATGTCTCTTGGAGGATGCCGGACATCTTGGCCTCGTGCTCCATGAGGTCCTGGGTGACACGTTTCAGGACCTTGGCCACTCGACGAGCCGGTATCACGAAGAGGGGCAGGGCGGCCACGGCGAGAATGGTTAGCCGCCAGTCGATGGCGATCATCGTGACCAGGATGAACACGACGGAGACAACATTGGAGACGATTGAGACGAAGGTGCCGGTGATGGCGGATTGAGCCCCCTCCACGTCGCTGTTGAGACGGCTCATCAGCTCGCCGGTCTTGGTGGCGGTGAAGAAGCGGAGTGACATCCGCTGGAGGTGCTCGTAGAGCTCGCGGCGGAGATCGAAGATGATCCCCTCGCCGACATTTGACGACCACCATCGTTGGGCCACCCCGACCAGGGCACTGATCAGAGGAACGAGGATCATGCCCAACCCCAGCAGGGTGAGCTGACCGATGTCGCCTTCGGGGATCGCCTCGTCGATGAGCCGCCCCATCAGGATGGGCGGCACCACCCCGAGGCCAGAGATGATGAGGATCGTGACCAGGACGCCGATGAGACCCCGCAGATAGGGTCGGCCGTAAGACCACACACGTCGGAGCAGGGCCCGGTCGAGGTCGGGTCTGTCCTGTTCCTCGTCGTATTGCAGGTAGCTCCACCAGCCACCGGAATGGTAAATGCGCGGCCTCCAGGTCGGCCATCGGAGGTTATCCGGCGGTAGTCCCTAGCTCCGAGAGCGGTACGAGCTCGACGGCCATCTCCTGGAGGGCGGCCGGGGCCACATATGAGCGGCCGAAGAGCTCGTATCTGTACTCGCCGTCGAACCAGACCATCGTCGTGCCGTTGGTCGCCTCCAGGGACCACACCGGCCGACCACCGAGGGTGGCGACGGCGCACACCTCCGAGCTTCTTTCCGCGAAACGCTCACACGAATTGTCGGCGCCCGGAGTGGCGACATCGGCCGCGACCTCCGGGTCCACGGAGACACTCAGGATGATCATCTGAGCGACCGAGCGAGACCTGGTGTATGGCTCAGATGACCAGATGCCAAAGGCAGCCACCGGGTCGTCCGCCAGGTCGCCTCGCTCGTCGAACACGACTTGGGAGGTCACGTACTCCGATAGGTAGGGGGTCGATGTGGGGAACTTGACGTCGGGTAAGAGGGTGGCGATCTCGGCGCGACTCGCCTGGATGAACAGGTCGCCGGCCCGGCGGGCAAACACCGCCACCTTCAACGCGGCGGGGTCATCGAGGGATACTCCACCGAGTTCGTCGTTGAACCATTTGAGGACTCTCGCGTCTACGACGATCGGGACCGTCGTCGCCACGGTCGTTGTGGTCACCACCGTCGGCTCACCGATCCACCCGGAGCTGCGCTGCCCGAGGGAGTTGAAAGGCGCGTCACCACACGCGGTCAAGACGAAGACCGCGGCCAGGACCGTTGCCATGTGGGCACGGGTGCGCACATTCCCTCCGAGTCGCATTGCCCCCAACTCGGCTGGGGGACGGGTACTGCTTGTTAACGAGCTATTCGGCTCCGCTGGTTCCCGGCGATTGCTACGGGTTCCGAACCACAGTATGGATCCGCTGACGGTAACACCGGGATCTTTATCCTCCGGGTTGTGCGCCGCTACACCCTTGTCACCGATTCCTTCCCGGGGACCCCTGCTCTCGACGTCGCCGTCAGTCACGCCGCACTCGGCGCCGTCGCCCGTGGTGAGATCGACGGACTGATCCGGCTCCACCTCCCGGGCCCGGTAGTGGCATTCGGGGCGATCGATCGGGTTCAGCCTGGCTACGCGCAGGCGGTCCGTGCCGCCCGAGCCAACGGATTCGGGGCGGTCGAACGTCTCGCCGGGGGGCGGGCGGCCGTGTTCCACGAACAGACCCTTGCGTTCGCCTGGGCCACTCCCGAGGTGGAGCCCAGAGCGGGCATAACTGAGCGGTTCGAGCTGGTCGCCGGCATCATGGTCGATGCCTTCCAGCGCCTCGGGATCGATGCGCGTATCGGCGAGCTCCGCGGCGAATACTGCCCGGGGAAGTGGTCGGTCAACGTCGGGGGACGGGTCAAGGTCATGGGCGTCGGCCAAAGGCTGGTCCGTGGGGCCGCTCACGTCGGCGGTGTGGTCGTCGTTGACGACGGAGAGCGGATCCGTGACGTCCTGATTCCCGTCTACCGGGCGCTCCAGGTCGACTGGGACCCTCGCACCACTGGCGCTCTCGCCGACCGTGCTCCGGGGCTCGACAACGAGAAGGTGTCCGCTGCCATCATCGCCGCCATGTCCAAGCGGTTCGAGCTCGTCCCAGGGGAAATGCCTTCCTCCGTGCTGGAAGAGGCGCACGGGCTCACTGCCAAGCATCTTCCACGGGTGGCCTGATGCGGGTCCTGGTCATCAACGGGCCCAACCTGAACCTGCTCGGGACACGTGAGCCCGAGGTATATGGCGACACCACGCTGGAGGGTCTGGAAGCCCTGATCGAGGGTTGGGGGACGAACCTTGGCGTCGAAACTCTGTTCACCCAGTCGAATCACGAGGGCGAAGTGGTGGATGCGATCCATCAGGCCGACGGTGTCGATGGGCTCATAATCAACCCCGGTGCGCTCACCCATACCTCCCGCTCGATAGGGGATGCGATCTCGTCCGTTGGCCTGCCGGCGGTGGAGGTGCACATTTCCAACATCAAGCAGCGGGAACCCTGGCGCGCCATCTCCCTGGTGGCGCCGAGTTGTGTCCGAACCATCTTTGGCCGCGGCGTGGGCGGGTATCAAGACGCCATTCGCCATCTGCAGAACCGTGCCGCCACTCCCTTCGACACGGTCGCCTACGGGCCGCATCCGGACAACGTAGGTGACATCCGCCGTCCCGCCGGTGAAGCGGCGGGATTGGTGATCCTGATTCACGGCGGACTGTGGCGACAGCAGTACGAGCGAGACAGCACCGAGACGCTCGCCGTCGATCTGACCGCCCGCGGCTACCTCACCTGGAACATCGAATACCGGCGAGGGCGTGAGGGATGGCCCGGCTCCGGTCAGGATGTCGTCACTGCAATCGACTTCATCGTCAGAGAGATGCCGGGCATGCCGGTTGTGATCGTCGGGCACTCTGCCGGGGGGCATCTCAGTCTGTGGGCGGCGGCGCGCAGACCCGACGAAATCGGCCTGCTGGTGGGTCTGGCACCGATCACAGACCTTGCCGCCTTGGCGGGTGCCGGAGCGGTCGGCTCCCGGGACGCCAAACGTTTGCTCGAGTCCGGCGCCCCGGCGACCGTTGATGCGATCGCCGGCAAGACCATTCTGGTGCATGGGGAGGAAGACGAGATCGTCCCCGTGTCACACTCGACCCGTCTGTCCACAGGGTCCCGGGTCGAAGTGGTGCCGGGGATGGATCATTTCCCCATGCTCGACCCCAAGAGGGAGCATTGGCCACTGGTAGTGGCCGAGTTGGGGAAAAGCTCTCGTCGGTGACAATCCGAGTTGCCGCCGTTATCCACAGGTCGGTAGGGTCTGGGCCGGGCTGTGGCCGTTCTGCGCACCGCGCGGGCCTTCGAGCCACAGTGGAGTCAACTTCATATGCGTTTGAGACGCCTCTCGTTTATTGCTGGATGGGCGGCAGTCGCACTGCTGGCGGTGGCCGGTTTTGCGGCGTTTGGTACTTCGGGCAGTACTCAGGCCGAACTCCAATTCGACGCGACCGAACCGGGTCTTGGCCACAGCACGGGCGCTCAAGCCGGGTTCAACTTCGCGGTGCTCGCCGGACAGAACGCCGCTGCCGAGGCCGCTGCCGCCACCGTGACCACGGTTGCCACAGAGCAGGAAACCGCTGCAGAGGACCAGTCGACCGGAACCATCGCCGCAGACGGGTGGCTCTCCCAGGTCCAGGTTCGTGCCCTGGTCGCCGAGTATTTCGCCGCCGAGGATGTCAACAAGGCAGTCCGTGTCGCCTGGTGCGAATCACGCTTTAACCCGGCTTCGACCAACCTGCGCACCGGCGCAGTTGGGCTGTTCCAGCATCTCCCGAAGTACTGGGCGGAGCGGGCGGAGAGCGCAGGATTCCCCGATGCTGACCCCACCGATCCCGAAGCCTCGACGGCGGCGGCGGCGTGGGCGGTCTACAACGAGGGCGGCTGGGACACGTTCGCCTGCCGCGGCTGAGGCCGGCCCGGCGGGACTGAGGTGAGCGGCACCAACGTCCTGGGAGGCGATCTCGACCCCTGTGGCACCGACCCGCTCACCGGCTTCTACCGGGACGGCGATTGCACCTCTGGAATCGAAGATGTCGGTAGTCACACGGTCTGCGCCGTCGTCACCGATGAGTTTCTCGATCACCAGCGGCAGATAGGCAACGACCTGACCACGCCAATGCCCCAATACCTCTTCCCGGGTCTCGTCCCCGGAGACAGATGGTGCGTGACCGCGATGAACTGGTTAAGGGCCCACTACGACGGGAAGGCGGCGCCCGTCGTCCTTGCCTCTACCCACGAGAGGGCACTTGAGGTGATCCCCCTCGACGTTCTCCGGGAATACGCCGTCGATGTTCCCCCAGACCCCGGCGCCCTCGAGATCTGAGCTGCTTGCGGGGGGCGATCCCAGGGTAGAGCTTCGTCGACCCGGTACGATTTGAGCCGTGAAAGGGCGGTTGAGTGCACTCCTCGTCACCTCAGTGGTGATGCTCGCCTGCGCCGCGACGCCGCCCGAGCGCAGCTCTCTGCCCGATGTCGGCGAGGCGCTCGATCCGCCCGCCCAGTGCACTTTCCTCGTCGGCGAGCCACAGGGCGTCCTGGTGCAAGAGGTCACCCCTGATTCTGCAGCCGACGGGCTCCTGATCGTCGGGGACGTCATCGTGGCCTTCGACAACCAGCCGATACTCGATTCGGAGTCCCTGCTCTCCGCCCTGGGGGAGAAGGAGGTCGGGGATGTGGTGGAGATCTCAGTCATGAGAGGGGACGAGGAGACAGAGCAAACGCTGACCCTGGGGGACGCCTCCGGGGAGCCGCGAATTGGGGTGATGATCAGAACCCAATATCAGGCCGTCGAGGCAGCCGATATCGACACCGAGGTCGAGCCGGGGCCGCTTGCCCGCCCCATCTCCATCTCCGGCCTCATCTACTTGTTCGACGCCGGGAGGAATGTCTGGGAGCGCACCGAAGTCGAGGTGGCCGATGAGATCAACTGGGTGGCCACCACAGACGGTCTCTACGGGATCCAGGACGAGGTCATCACGGATCTGGTCTCCGACGAGGAGATTCCTCATGATGGGTTCGAGGGATGGGAGCCGATCCGGGTGATCGGGTCAGCCGGCCAGGACTTGGTCCTGGTGGTGACTCAAGAGGTGCCCGACGAGCCAGAACGGGTGGCCGTCGGTGTGTCGAGGTTCAACCCGTTCACGTCGGAGACCGTCTGGACAGAGCCGGTCGTAGACGGGTTCGGCATCCCCATCTCGGCCCTGGGGTCGCCCGACGGCGAAGCAATCGCAATCGTTGGTGTTGACGAGGGGGGCTCGGAGATAACGGGTGTCGACGTCTGGAATGGTGACGGGGTCTCCGGTGGAATGGAGGACCTGGTCTCTCTCGGAACCCCGGTCGGTTGGATGGACGACGAATCGTTGCTGTTCCGAACGGAAGTCGAGGTGGCGTCAGTGCTGTCAGTGCCCGGCGGTGCCATAGAGGAGATCGACCTGGAGCCCGCCATCAGCGGTCTTCCCCTGTTCCCGGTGGGTGACGGCCAGGGCGTCCTTGCCCTCGACAACCAGTCCCTCGTCCTCGACAATGTCACCCTGATCGGGGACCTACAGGTTCTGGCCGAGAATTGTGGCTTCAGTCGGGTCGGCGAGCCAGGCTGGAGCGTCTAGCCCTTCTCCCCTTCGACCGTCTGTGGGTTGTTGTTGGTCGACGCCACTTCGCGCCCGGAGCGCTCCAAGGCGACACGCTGGCGTTCCCCTGCCACCTCGTCGGACACTGCCTGCCATCCCGTCGGCTCTCGCATGGTCTGTGAGCCGGGCGCACTCTCCATGATCTCGGCCACCTCGTCGCCGGAGATCGTCTTCTTCTCTTCGAGGACGGCTGCCAGTTCGAGGATCTTGTCCTGGTTCGCCTCGAGCAGTTCTCCCACCCGCTCGTAGAGGACTTCCAAACTCGCCTCGATCTCGGCGCGCTGCTCACGGAGGGCAATGGAAACGGGGCTCGCTTGCCCACCCATCCCCGACTCGCGGGTGTTCATCGCCGAAGCCAGACCCGAGCCCATGCCGAAGGACCCTTCCATCAGCGCGGCCACAGTCGAAGCGGATGAAAGGTCGCCGGAGACACCGGAGCTGTTGTCGCCGGCGAAGAACATTCGTTCACCCGCCAACGAGGCGAGTGAGACCATGATGTCGGTCTCCATCTCCGAGCGCCATTGGGTGAACCTCTCCTCTTGTCCCATCGACTTCACCATGCCCAGGGTGGAGGCTCGCTTCTCGATCGACACCATGTCAATGCGACGATGGGCGCCGAGCAGGTGGGCGGTCACGGCATGGCACGCCTCGTGGATGGCCACGGCGTGGCGCTCTCGCTGGATGTAGTCGACGTCCTCGGGAGGTCCCAGTTCTTTGAGCGACTTCGCCTTCCAGATGTCCTTCCACTCGATCGCCTCCCGATCGTCCCGGACCGCGATGATGAGGGCCTCGTTGACCATGTCTTTGATCTTGGCCCCGGAGTACATCGGGGTCACGACGGCGAGACGCTCGATGTCGTCCTCGGTGAGGTGGTGGTCCACCTTGTTCAAGTATCCGACGATCGTCTGCTTGCGCCCCTCCTTGGAGGGATAGCCCATCTTGTAGATCCGGTCGATTCGCCCGGGTCGAAGCATCGCCTCATCGAGCGCGTTGGGCATGTTGGTCGCCATGATGTGGAGCAGGCGGTACTTGGGTGGTGGCTTGGCCCGGAACCCGAGCAACTTGCGAAACTTGTTCGTGATCCCGCGCGGCTTGGCCAGCCCGTTCATCTCGGTGAGCAGCGCCTGGAGCACACCCATGCCCCCGCCGCCCCCCATCCCGCCCATGATGATGCGGTCGATGAACCCGGGTGTTGGCTCTTCGACGGCCTGAGCCTCCTCGCCGGCCCAGTGGTTGGTCAGCATGTCCTGAGTCTGCGGGGTCAAGTAGTTGAACCCGTTGCAAGAGAAGCCCCCGTACGACATCGCCGCCGCCCCGAGTTGTCCCGTGGGTGACCCCATCTGCCCCCTCGACCCCAGCGAGTCCGCCTCGTCGAAGAAGACGATCACCCCGCCATGACGAAGACTGAGTTTGCGCAGCTTGCGGTAGAGGCCTTTGACCTTGAGCAGTCCGATGCCCATGAACATGTTGACGAAGGCACCAGGCTCGACGAACACGTACGGCCGCCCGGTCTCCCCGGCCACAGCCTGGGCAAGGAGGGTCTTTCCAGTCCCGGGGGGTCCCCAGAGGAGGATTCCCCCCGGGATGTAGCCACCCTTCTCCTCGATCTCGTCCGGCTTCTCCAGGAAGGCGATGTTCTCCCGGATCAGGTCGAGGACATGGTCCTGGCCCCAGACATCATCGAAACGGGTGGTGACCTCCTCGGGGAGGATGACGTCGGTCCCGCCCCTGGACAGGAGCCAGAAGATCCCGATGAACTGGATGGCGACGAAGAGGAAGCCAAACGAGAGCTGGAGGATGAAGGGGAAGGCCTGGGCAAAGAGCCGCGGCGCCTCGGCCAGCGCCTCCAACGGACCGTTGACCTCGGGGACGAAATAGTCGATGAGCAGGGCGAAGACGAAGATGTAAATGACCCGACGGATAAAGCGACCCACCCGGAAGCGGGTCCATGGCTTCATGTGGGCGTGGGTCCAGCGCTCGATGCCACCGAAGAAGCTGTCCTGCCAGAACGAGTTGTACGCGGCTGATCGCTCGGACAGCCAGTAATGGATCTGCCGGATCAGCTCGAGCAGGAAGAGGATTCCCAGCGCCATCCCTGCCGTGGTCGTGAAGAAAACGGCGGCGGCCTCCCAGAAACTGATGAATCCGACATCCTCGCTACTGGCGATGATGGCGCCGATGATGACGGCGAGGAGGACGAGGATCTTGATCCGGTCCCACGTGTCGGCCCGGCGCCGGGTGGCGCGTATGTCCCGCTGCCTGGTGTTCAAGCCCTCTTGTTTACGAGCCATGAATCGACCACTCCCTCGATCGCGTCTTGATTGGCGATGAAACACTCACGATTGCACCCGGCGATCATGGAATAGATGCGGGTGTCGTCCTCATTGGAAACCGAAATCAGGTAGGCCACACCTTGTGCGGTGGCCGCCTCGTCCTGGAATGCAACCAACACCCTGACTCCATCGAAGCCGTTGCCGAAGCTGAAGTCCTCTTTGGTGATCTCCTCGCTGTTGGAGAGCCCGTAGTAGGGAAGAACGGATTGGGTGAGCATGGCCCGGGAGAGGAGGTCCTTCTCCACCTCCCCGACCTGCCGCACCGACATCGATCCGATCGGGTAGTCGGCTTCGGCGAGGTCCGCAGCCACATTTGAGACGTCGCGCACCGGCCCACCGTCGAATCCGACACTGGTGATGGCGGGAAAGCTGAAGCCCTGGACCTGCTCGTCGAAGGGCATGTCCTCCAGCTCGGAGAGCTCGGAGAGCTCGTAGGTATGCCACGACTCGGGGATCTCGAACCGACTCAAGCGCTCTTCGTCGGTAAAAGTGACGACACCATCCGACTCCGCGCCGGAGCACGCCGCGAGCAAGAAGAAGAAGCTCGCCGCGATCATCAACCCATAGGGTGAGGTAGCGATCCTTCTGATGGCCACCAGCCTAGAGGCGGTGCCGAGTTTGTTGGCCGAAACCGGAATGTTTGACGCTATCTTCCGCAGCCGTGAACCCGCTGATCCGCCATGTCGTCCTCCGTTCCGAGGACGCCCGTTACGAGGTGCCAACGGAGATGGCGGGTCACGTTTCCGGATACACCCGATGGGCGATGGTCGACCACACGACTCCGGGCGCGGTACACACCGGTTTCGGGGTGAGCCGACTCGAAGCCGGTGGCCGGATCGACTCACATGTCCATTCGTTCGAAGAGACCTTCTACGTGCTGGATGGCTCGTTGATCGTGGAGACGACCGAGGCCACCGTCGAGCTTGAAGCCGGCGACTACGGGGTCATCCCGATCGGTGTGCCCCACTCATGGCGAAACGACTCGGGTGAAGAAGCGAGTTGGGCCGACTTGTTCACACCGCAGCCGCGCCCATGGTTCGACGGCGACACCTTCTTCGTGCCGGACCCACCGGAACAGAAACCGATTCCGGTCGATCCGCGTGACCCACGGACCCGGTCCTTCGGGCATATCGCGCCCGAGAACATGGACCCGGAGAAACAATCCCAGGATCTGCTGGCGGTGTCGGGGAGCATGCGCACCGCGCTCTTGGTCTACACCGGTATCACCGTGAAGATGATGTCGGACACCGACCTCGGCGCCCAACTGTCGACCATGTTCATGGTCCAGTACGACCCGCGGGGAGGCCCCGGACCGCACGACCATCCCCTCGAAGAGACCTATCTCATCCTCGATGGTGAGGTCGATGCCTGGTTCGACGGTGTCGAGTATCGCCTCAAGCCGGGCGACGTCGCCTTTGCGGGCGTGGGGGCGGTCCATGCGTTCAACAACTCGACCGAAACCACGGTGCGCTGGCTGGAAACTCAGTCGCCGGGGCCCCCGGCCCGTCACTCGTATCGCTTTGCCCGGGACTGGAAGTACCTCAGCGAGAGGCTCGACGACGGCTGATTCAGCCGGTCTCGATCGACAACAGCTCGTAGGCGACCGGTTGACCGGGTTCTTCCGCCCGACAAGTGAGAAACACCTGGTCAGGAAGGGTGCGCGCGACGACTTGGACCCTGTGGACGACCTGGTCAGGACCGCGGAAAGAGACTTCGGCATGGTTCGCGATCGAGGCGGGCGTAATCGAGAAGGGTGAGGTCTTCGAAGCCGGCGAGTGAGAGCGACTGCCGCAGAAAGTGATCCGCGGCCTGCACCAGCCGGGGCTGAATGCTCCTCCCCCGATGGTGGGCGAGATCGAGCCGCCTCGCTTCGTACTCTTCGACGAGATTCGCAACATCATCTGGTTCGAGGCGGCCGAAGTAGTCGCCACGGGGGAGAACGAGGAGGTTGCCGGCGAACCGATCGCCTCCGATGTGCGAGACCTCCCAGGTCTGATCCTGTCGGAGTTCCGACATGGCGCGGAACAGTGGCCGTCCCCGGTCGGCGCAACAGATGTCATGCCGGCCGTGGGTGCAAACCAGGTAGATCGGGCCATCGACCGGCCGACCGAAATCGGGCATCCTGCCGGCGGTCAATCCCTCCAGGTCGATACCGGCGAGCTCGGCCGGGTCGGCGTACTCGCCCGAGACCATCAAAGGCGGGCGTCGACCATTCCCGGAGCTGGCCAGGAAGACCACGCGAGGCCGATCTTGAGCAATCCGTCTCCGGATGAGCAAGGTCCTGATCCCGAGGCGGCTCGCGGCTTCGGTCAGCGGGCGGGCACCTTCCGGGAACCCGCTCTCGGTGAGGGCGTCGGGTCCCCAGGCGCCCGGCTGCTCGAACAGGATCCAGGTAGTGACCAGCGAGGCAGTCGCGAACAATTCCTCCTCACGCTCCAGGGACTCGCCGGAGCAACGAGGGCGCCCCGGGATCACTCGACGACCTCGAGCAATCCTTCCACGATCAGACGTCGGACCAGCACGAGACGGCTGGATTGGTCGAGATGTGGTGACAAGTCCGCAACCACGAGCTTGTCGCGCTCGAGAATGTGTTGCATAGCCTCATCGAGCCATCCCGGCATCCTCAATTCGCGATCGCCGAGGAGCGCCGACAACTCACCGTCAGTCAATCGCAGGGCACAAATGGCACCCTCCCGCGTGCGCACGACAGAATCATCTGCGAGGTCGTCGAGCGAAAGCAACTGATGGATCTGTCCGCGGAGGACGGGCTGTCGTGTGGTCAGGAACCTTCGACGGAGTCGCTCGGTGATGATGGTGGCGTCGGCTTTGGCGATGAGGGCACTGAGCTCGGTCAGCCGCTCCTCGACGACCTGACTCAAATTGTCCTGCTCGGCGAACCTGAGGGGCAGAGGCTCGTCGACGATCAGATTTCCCTCGGTCAGCTTCATGGCCTCGTTCAGCACCGATGCCCAGGTGAGACTCAAGATGCCAACCGTGACGTGGACCGATGCATCCTTCTGTGTGCTGGCGGAGTGGGGGAACCCGGCCGGGATGTAGAGCGAGTCACCAGGACCGATGGCCGAATCGATCAGGGGTGGTCTGACGGGTGGAAGGTCATGGCGCTCATGGACCTTCCATTGTTTGGTGCCGTGCGACTGCAACACAAAGACGTCGTGCTCGTCCTCGTGGGCGTCGAACCCCTGTGAGCCCGGCGGAGTCACGTAGGCGTTGGCCTGGATCGGATGTCCCAGGGCCTGTTCGAGTTGTCTGCAGAAGAGGGCGAGAGGCTGCCAATGGCGGTGCATGCCCTGGAAGACCATGGTTGCCCCGGCGCCGAACTCACTGAACACCGCCCTGGCATCGATTACGCCGGTCGCGGCCTCGGAGCCGGTGCGGGTCGTCTTCGTGTAGTTGGCGGTGGGAAGGCTGTCTCCATCCCTGACCAATCTGAAAGCCGGCAGGCGCAGACCTTGGGAGGAGACGATGCGATCGACGTCGTCCAAGGAGAGGAGGTCGCCGAAGCCCCGACCCCCTTCGGCCCTCCGATAGAGCGGCCGCTCCCCCCAAAACTCTTCTTCGAACAGCCCCGGATCGCCGACGCACCGGCGGAGGGCGTCGGGATCCGAGGATTCGATTGGTTCGGACTCGGAATGCAGGGTCAGCTGTCCCGGGAGTCGGTGTCGGTGGTGTCGACACCATCCGTGTCCGTCGTGTCCACACCGTCGGTGTCGGTGGAATCGACCCCGTCCGTATCGGTGGAGTCGACGCCATCCGTATCTGGATCAGTCGAGTCGCTGTCCCTCGTGGTCGCCGTCGGCCCCGTAGGTATGACGGTTCGGATGTCTTCGTCGCTCAGGGTCCCGGGAGTGGTCTCACTCTCGCTCATGTCGTCTCTCCTCGATCGCGGGCATGAAGCCCGAAGGTACAGGCCAAATACCTACCCGGAATCACCTGGGTCTATGCAGATGCTTCAACGGCGGCGTTGTCGCTGGTCGCCAGCACGAGTTGTCCATCGCAGGAGATGTAGACCACATCGATATTGGCGCCTGCGTCGGCCACCCGGCGACCGATCTCCCCCAGCTCACCGGGACGGTCCTCGAAGGCGATCTTCACGACCTCTGAGTCGGCGCCGACCTGGATGCCGGCGGATGCCAGAGCGGCCCTTGCCGCCTCGGCGTCGTCCACCAGGATGTGCACTTCGCCGGATCCGGCCGTGCCTGAGACGCCGTTGATGTTGACGCCGGCACGTCCCAGGGCGTCGCCCATGTCGGCCAGGGCGCCAGGGCGGTTCTCCAATGTGACTGTCAGATCGCGTGCCATGAGTGCTCCTTTCTGACCGCCCCAACCTACGCCGATCCGTTTGTCTACGGTTGAGTGATGGCTACCTGGGACGACGTCCGCCGGATCGCACTCGATCTCCCGGAGACATCGGAGCGGACGAACCAGGGAGTGCTGCAATGGCGGGTCAAGGAGAAGCTGTTGACCTGGGAGCGTCCACTGCGGAAGGCCGATTACAAAGCGTTGGGGGACACCGCCCCGGACGGTGACATCCTGGCAGTCTGGGTGGACGACCTCGGGGTGAAGGAGGCATTGCTCACCGACGACCCCGAAGTCTTCTTCACGACACCCCATTTCGACGGGTACGCCATGATCCTGATCCGGCTCGCAGAGATCCCGGTGCCCGAGCTCGAGGAGCTGATCATCGAAGCCTGGCTCGATCGTGCTCCAAAACGATTGGTAACCGAGTACATGAAGGCGACTGATACCGGGTCAGTCTGAGTTCCGACCCAGAAGCCAGGCCACACCGTCGCCCTCACCTTCCGCCAGCAATTCGAGGTGGGCGAAGGCGTGGCGCAACTCGCCCGGCAGGGCGCGGAATCTTCCAGGTCCCGCGCCAACTTCGCTCAGGCTGGCCATTGCGAGCAAGCCTCCCGGCTCCAACCGCCCGACCAGCTCTCGGTCCAGCCTTGGCTCCCGGTACATGTGGCACACGACGAGATCGACGGGTGGCCCCGGAGGCAGACCATCATCGAGATCCCACACCTCGAACTTGCATCGGTCGGCAACTCCACTCCGAAGGGCTAGCTGGCGAGCCAGATCGATGGCGACTGGCGAGATATCGACACCGAGCAGCTCCATGCCGCGAAGGGCGAGCCAGACCGACAGCTCGCCACTCCCAGAGGCGATTTCCAGGGCCCGACCTTCGGTTGGGAACAGGTGCTCGATCGGGGCGAACACCTGTGGAAGCGACGGCTCCGTCGGGCCCACGTCTTTTCGAGCATGACGCTCATCCCAGCGTCGGCGATCAGCCTCGCTCATGGCTGGCACAATATGGCCTTGTCTGCTTCCGATCCCGTATCCCTGATTCGTCCGGAAGATCGTGTGGAGGGTGACCAAACGCCAGGCATGGTTCGCGAAGAGGCCGTCATCACCGACGGAACGTGGGCGGGTCTGGTCAGGACCGAGCCTCACATGGTCTCGGGATGGCACCACCACGGGGACTACGAAACCTCGATCTACGTGATCTCAGGTGCACTGAGGATGGAGTCCGGTCCTGAAGGCGAATCAATAGTCGAGGCCTCTCCCGGCGACTTCCTCTACGTCCCCAGAGAGGCGATCCACCGTGAATCGAATCCGGGGGATGTCGAGAGCCAGATCGTCGTGGTGCGTGCCGGCCACGGCCCACCGGTCATCAACGTGGACAGACCGGCGCCGATCAACCCTTCCTGATCTCCTCCAGAGTCGGGCAGGGGTCGATTCGGTACGTGGTGCACTCGGTCTCGGTGAACCCTCGCGTGACTCTTGATCGGGCGATGCCAAGCAACTCCTCGGTGTCACTGGTCACCTTCCGCAGCTCGCCGGTTTCCAGGGCGGTGACCAGCAGGTGCCCGGTATCGCCAACGAAGCCGACTCCGCCCACGTCACCGGTCGGTGACACCGGAATTTGATGGAGCAACGACTTGGTGGCGACGTCCCACACTCGGACCAACCCGTCGACCCCGGCCGAAGCGAGCAATGTCCCGTCCTGGTTCAGTGCGAGATCGTTCACCCCTCCCTGGTGTGCACTGGTTATCTGATCTAGGTGCTCCAGGGTGGTCCCGTCCATGAACACGATGTCCCCTGGCCCGAAACGGGCGAGAGCGGTGCCTATCAAGGTCTCACCATCCGGGGTGAAGGTGAGATTGTCAACTGGAACCTCGCCCGTAGCCGGGGCCAGATACAGACTGACCTCGCTCCAATCGTCGGTGGAGAACATCCACAACTCCGAACCGAGCGAAGCGACGAGCCGGTTTCCATCCGGACTGAAGGCGGCATTCAAGACCCACTCAGGATCGATATCGTGCGATACGGTCGGCGTGGCGATGATCTCGCCGCTCGAGGTGTCCCACACCACTACCGCCGGCGTGTTCTGACCACTCATGGCCAGCATCGAGCCGTCGGGCGAGAAGACCAGGTCCCAGGGCCAATCGGGGAACGGGGTGTCGGGGAAGGAGACACAACTCCTGCCCCATTCGCTATCGGGTCCCCACTCACCGCCATCAACCCATTCGCAGAGACCGTCCATGGTCCGAACGATCTCTCCATCCGTGACATCGCGGAGGACGATCTGGCCGACGAGGAACACCTCCTCACCGTTGTTAGTGACGGCACGGCCGGACTGACTGGCCACGAATCGGCCATCGGCGGATAATGCGCTTCGCCGACCACTCTGGTCAGCCACGATCGCCCTCATCTCGAGTGTTTCGGCGTCGAGCAGGTACTGCGGCCCCTCCTCAGACGGACAATTGGCGAAGACGGAGGCGGTCGCGCCTGCGACGTCCACGAACCCGCTTTGAATGTCGATCTGATCGCACAGCTTCACCGCTGGGCCGAGCTCTCCTCCATGGCCAAGATCGAATACGACTGTCTTCTCATCTCCGTTGACCGCGTATCGCAGTCCATCGTCGCTGATCGACACATCGCTGTGGGAGCCGAGACCGGTGCGAAGTACCTGTTCGAGCTCGCCGGTCTGTGAATCGATCAGGTCGACGGTGGGTCCGATCACGCGTGCCACGGTGGTTCCATCCGGCGACAGCCGCGCACTGAGAGACAAGTCCATTCTCGCTAGCGGCTCTTCTGGTTGACCGACGGAGACATCCCAGGTAGCGACCCCTTCGCCTCCGATGAAATCGGTGAGGACGACGGTCCCGTCTGCGCTGATTCCAGCGGGGGAACCGGGCAACACCGCCACCTCATCTCCCGATGGTCGGTCCACGACGCGGCTGATCCATTCCTCGTCGCTGTCCACGCCTTCGATGAACAGCCGGCTCCCATCGGGAGTGGAAAGCACGCCCCTGTCTTCGTCAGCCAGTACTTCGATCTCGCCGGTGGCGAGGTCGAGAAAGGACATCGAGCCAGCGAGCCTGTCGATGTACGTACAGTCTGAGTCGCTGGAGATATCGGCCAACAGGTGCGACCCGGCTCCGGGACCGACGACACTCAAGCCTTCGTATCCCAGCCCGCAGGGCTCGATTGGCAGGTAGTCGATCGGGGCACCGGTCCTGGCGTCGAATCGATGCACTCCCAGCTCCCCGTTCAGTGCCGGATCAATGGACGAACTGTCGGGACCAAACCATCCGACGGTCGCCACCAAACCGGAGCTATCGGAACTGAAGGCGGTGCCCGCGATCGCTCCCTCGGCGAACTCCCTGCTCCAGAGCCTCTCGCCGCTATCCACCTCCACCACCTCGATGTAGTTCCCTACCCCACTCGTCGCCAAGAGGTGGCCGTCCGGGCTGAGCGTGGCAATTGGTTCCAATGTCTCCAGGTTCGTGGGCAACTGGTAGGTGAGGATCTTGTGATGCGCCGCCAACGACTCATGGATTGCGGAGACCGACTCGATGGGAGGGTCAGCGATGCCAGCCGCTTCCAGGGCGAGCAGCACGCTCACTTCGGGATCTTCGTCTAAGACGTTGATGGCCGAGGCGGCCAGTTCTCTCGACTCTGCGATCTCGGCATTGCGACTGGCATTGAAGGCAAATACCCCCGCGATGACGGCGGCGGCTGCAAAACCTGCGGTGATCAGGTTCCGTCTCCTGCGGCGGCGACTCCGTTGCCGGTGAGCCTCCTCGCGGCTGTCCTCGAGGAAGTCGATCTCCGAGGGAGCCAACTTGAGGTCGGTGGAGCCCGCCCAGACGTCGAACTGGGCCAGTCGGCCACCTGTGAGAAGGTATTCGGCCTCGCGATCACGGTCCTCCCATTCGGCCACCCCATCTCGTAAACGACCGTGAAGAAGCAGATCCTCACCCGCCTCGTCGAGCCACCGAGCAAGGCGCGGCCAGCTGGTAAGAAGCGCCTCATGGGCCACCTCGGCGGTGGGACTGCGGCTGATCGGGTCGCGGTCGAACACGAGCAACCTGGCTCCGCCGAAAGTATCAAGGACAGTTCCAACCTCACCCGGATCTCCGAGTGCGTTCAACTCGACCAGTCGAGTCCGTCGTCGGGTGGCCTCCCCGGCCGATCGAACCGTGACCATCCGCAGGAACAACTGCCGCGCCAGGGCTTGCTGAGAGGGGTCGAGTCTGGCGAAGGCCTCCTCGGCCCGGCTGGCCAACGCGCCGAGAACCCCGCCGTTCTGCAGATAGACCTGGTGGGTCAGTTGGTGGCTAGTTCGCGCCGCGAACAGCTCGGTGAGGGCGTATTGGAGGAGAGGCAGGGTCCCCGGGGAACCTGACACGTCAGCGAGGATCTGCTCGGGGAGACCGGGTTCCCAGGACGCGCCCACTCCTTCTGCAGGCCGGTTGATCGCAGCGATCAGCTCGTCATCGGTGGGAACGGTGAGGGGAACGATCCCTCGCTTGAGCAATTCGCCGAAATCCGGGTACTGCAAGGGGCGGTCGAAGAAATCCGCTCGCAACGTCAGCACGACCCTCGTATCGGAGCGCTCGTCGTTGGCGAGGTTGACTAAGGCGGAGAGCAGGCGGTTCCTCGACACCTCGTTATGGGTGAGAGTGAACAACTCTTCGAATTGGTCGATGACCAGGAGCAGCCTCGTGTCGGTGGGGAGGATCCGCTTGATGACACGGCCGAGACCACGGTCGTCGTTCTCCAGCTCGTCCAACAGGGCCCCCGGATCCTCTATCGCCACGCGGTTCAACGCAGACTCGAGCTCCTCGATCGGATAGGACCCGGGGAACATGGCCGCGACCACCCAGTTGTTTGCGCCGTCGAGGGCCCCGGCACGAACCGCCGGGATCAACCCGGCATGGACCAACGACGACTTGCCAGATCCGGACGGTCCGACGACCACGATCAGCTTCCGGTCGGTCAACTGCCCAACCAACTCCGACACCGCCTCAGAGCGTCCGAAGAAGTCTTCCGAGTCCGCCTCCCGGAACGCGGACAGTCCCTTGTAAGGGTTGCGCAGCGGCGTCAGAGCCGGCTCTGGCACATCGAGCCCGATCGCGCCAGCCACGGCCGAGATGAGCTCGTCGATGGATGGGTAGCGGTCTGACGGCAGATCGGCAGTCGCCTGTTCGATCACCCCGCCCAGAGGGCCTTCGGTCCCGAGGATGTCGCCGATGAGACGGGCGAAGCCGTAGACATCGGTAGCAGGGGTGAGCGGCTCTCCCCGAGCACCCTCCGGGGCCAGATAGCTCGATTGAGTCTGAGGAGCCCCAGTAAGGCGAACGACGAGCCGGGTCGTGGACAAATAGGCATTTCCCGAGGCATCGAGGGTGACGGCGCCTGGTGAGATCGCACCATGGACGATGCCCTCCTGATGGGCATAGGAGAGGGCGCTTCCCAGCTGTGTGATGAGGCGGCGCCCCTGCTCCAGATCTAGATGACCGCGGGCAAGACGCTCGGTCAGGGTGCCGCCTCCAAGCCACATCGTCACCAGATAGGCGCCTCCAGGATCACGCCAGTGATCGAGCAGAGGCAGCACATGCGGATGCTGCAAACGGCCGATGTGTTGGGTCTCCACTTCGAATCGGCTGACGAATCTGGGCTCCCCGGCCCACGCCGGGTCGATTACGGTCATCTCCACCTCCCTCCCTGCCGAAGGCTGGTAGGCGCGGTAGGTCGTGCCGACGAGATCGGAGAGGACCGGCTCGCGTAACTCGTATCCGGCGACAGCGCGGCGATCCGTGGGCAGAGGCGGCGGATCCGCATCGAGCAACAACGGTGGGAAGGCGCCGTCATGTCCTGCCAGGACCACTTGGAAGATCGGTTGCGACGCCTCAACGCCCTGAATTCGATGCGTACCGAGCGATCTCACCAGAGATCCGGAAGCGCCAATTGCCGACAACGCCTGATTGGCTTGTGCCGAGAGCAGCACCTGACCCGGATGGGCGGCGGCCACCAGCGACGCACCACGGCGGACAGGGGGGCCGGCCACCTCCCCAGAGTCATGGCGCTCGATGTCGCCGTAGTCGATTGAGGCTCTGGGCACGACGCCGGCCATGCCGGCAACCGACATCACGTCCTCGATGGCGATAACGGCATCATCCACGTTGGCGAACGACGCGTACACCGCTGTGCCACGCTGAGTGGAGCCTTCGCCACCGCTTCTTTCAATGGTTTCGTCGATAAGGGCCAACGCCTCAGTGACCGCCTGTCGCTCGATCTCGTCCATGCGACCGGAGCCATCCGCCCCGGCCAGCTCGATGACCAGGACTGCTCGCTGAGTGACGGAGGGTGCTGCGGGGAGGTCGAGACCCGGGTCCTGTTCCAGGATTCGTTGCTCCAGGTCGCACAACTCGGCAGATGGGGAGACACCTATTTCGTCTCCGAGAAACTCACGAGTCCGATCGAAGGCACGAAGTGCCTCGGTCTGACGTCCGCAGCGATACAGGGCCAGCATGTGCTGGGCGCGGAAGCGCTCCCGAAGTGGGTGCTCGATGTTCAGTGCTTCCAATTCCCCGGTCAACTCCCGATGCCGACCCAGGGCCAGGTCGGCGTCGATGCGGGCTTCGAGCGCAGCGAGTCGAAGCTCGCGAAGACCGCGTTATCTCGGGCTCGAGGATGGCGCGGCTGTCGATGTCGGAATAGGGGTGTCCGCGCCACATGGCCAGAGCGTCCCGAAGTGCCGTCGCCGCCGTGTCCGGGTCGGTCTCGACCATCGGGAGCGCCGATCGAACCTCGTTCTCGAACCTGACGGCGTCGATCGCCTCAGCCCCGACCATGAGCGCGTAGCCACCGGCCGCCTGTTGGACGATGTCACCGAGTTCCCGACGAATCATGGAGACGAGGGTCTGGACCGAGCGACGGGCTCCCTCGGGAGCCTCCTCGCCGTAGACGTCCTCGATGATCCGGTCGACGCTGACGGGGTGGCCCACATCAGCAATGAGCAGCGCCAGGATGCTGCGTTGCTTGGGACCTCCGATCGACACCGGTTCGCCCTGGTTCCGTACCTCGACGGGACCAAGGACCAGCAAGTCCACCTCCGAACCATACGCCTGCGGTTCGAGACCCGAGCGTTCGAAACCAGTCGACGAATCCGTCACAACCAGCACCCTCGTTCCAGCGTGTCAAAGACCAGTCAAAGACACCAGCTGACATGGCTTTGACAGGGCGTGGCCGTTCCAAGACATCCTCTTGACGTCGCCATCCGATTGTCGAGGCAAGCCACCAACACCGGTGGCGGCATCGAAGGAAGGAAGGCGAGCAATGAGAAAGCTGATACCAGCGATTGCCCTGGCAGCACTGCTGGCACTGCCCAGCTTGGCCCAAGCCAAGTACGAGGCAGGCGGAGGCGGCGGGAGCCCAGGCAGTCCCAGTGCCTGTGCCAACCAGGTCCTCGGCACGTCGTTCGAGAACGACGAGTTGTCGGCCAATGAGCAGATCATGGCGGATGCCTGGAAGTCACACATTCACGCCCGTAAGGCAGCGGCGTTGGAGGGCACCGATTGAAGGACGTCAGAGCATGGATCGGCCCGGATGGTGCCGCCGGGCCGATCCAGCGCTAACTCAAGGTAGCCACGGTCCCCATCGGTTCGTCTCTGATGCTCACATGACCTCCATCTCATCGAGACGACGCTCTAGGGCATCTAGCCGCTCCATCCACACCTGTCGATAGGGATCGAGCCAGGCATCCAGCTCGATCAGGGGCTCGAAGCGGGCTCGGTACATGCGTCGTTGGGCGTCGGGCCGCACCGAAACCAGACCCGCCGTTCTGAGCACCCTCAAGTGCTTCGAGACACCCGGCTGTGAAATGCCCAGGGCCCGGACCACGTCACCAACGGGCCGCTCCTCCTCACGGAGGTACTCGAGAATCCGACGACGGTTGTGATCGGCTAGCACCTCGAAAGTGTTCACTCGGGGCATAATAGCAAACTCGGTTATATAACCAACCCAGTATCTACCACTTCCTCCAGACCTCACCACAAGCCCAACACAAACCACACCTCACCGCCACACCTCCCCTAAACACCAAAGAGGACGGCAAGCCCTTGCCTGGGGAGCCGGTAGCCTCGCCCGATGCACCTGGCTCAGCTGAATGTCGGCCGTCTGGTCGACGATCCAGACTCCCCCACCGTCGCCGAGTTCATGCAGGCCCTCCCCGCCATCAACCTGCTCGGTGAGTCGAGCCCCGGATTCATCTGGCGGCTGCAAGATGACGAAGGGCCGGGAGCCCTCGAGCAGCGTTTCCCGGGGCACGAGGATGACGATCGTTTCATCGTGAATCTGACCATCTGGACCGATCACGAATCCTTGCGTCATTTCGCAACCCGGTCCGGTCACGGCATGTATCTGAGACGGAGGTTGGAGTGGTTCGAGAAGGCTTCTGAGCCGACAACCGTGCTGTGGTGGGTCGAGGAGAGCCACATCCCCGATCTGGACGAGGCGGCCGACCGGCTGGCACATCTCCGTCGGCATGGGCCATCGCCTACCGCCTTCGACATGAAGACCACCTACCCGCCTCCCAATGAGGCGAACAGATCGGGATTGATCCACGATGAGCCCCGGCTAACGGAAGTCCCGTGACTGCACGGTCTGAACCCCGATCGGCTCGAAGTCGCGGGCGACGATGTTGGTCACGCCATCGTGGTACTCAAGCCGGCCGTGGATGACCAGCGCCGGGCTCTTGCGCACCACCTGACGGTGCCTGGCCCAGACATCCGGCAGCACAATGATGTTGAGCAGCCCGGTCTCGTCTTCCAGGTTGAGGAAGTAGACGCCCTTAGCGGTGCCCGGTCGCTGACGATGGGTGACGACGCCGGCCACCTTGATCCGGGAACCGTTCCTCTCCATGGCCAGGGCCTCGGCCGCGGTCAGACATCCGACCATCTGGTCTCGGACGAAGCTCATCGGATGGCGGTTGGACACCCCGGTCGACCACAGATCGGCCCGATGCTCCTCCTCGGGAGCCATCATCGGTAGAGGCGGCGCATCCACACCAGGTGACAGTGCCAAACGCTCGGGATCGATCTCGGCAAGGGCGCCGGCCGCCCACATCCCCTGTCGGCGGCCAAGCCCGATCGATGCCAACGCGCCGGAGGCGGCAAGACCTTCCAGCGCCTCCACCCCGAGCCCGGTCCTCGCTGCCAGGTCCTCACCCGAGGTGAACTCCCCGCTCAGGATCCGGGCAGCCTCGACCCGGGTCACCTCCTTCTCCCCCATGTTCCGCACGTAGCGCAACCCCATCCGCACACCGACCGGGGGCCGGACCGGGTCGTCGATCATCCCTCTCCCCCGCCGCCACCTCTCTCCCAGATAGCTCACGACGTCGTCGCGATCGGCCTCGATCGGCTCGATCGTGCAGTCATGCCAGGAGACGTTGACATCGGGAGCCATGACTACCACGCCGTGCCGTTGGGCGTCCTGAACCAATGAGTTGGGGCTGTAGAAGCCCATCGGCTGGGCGTTGAGCAGCCCGGCCAGGTACTCGGCCGGGTAGTGGAAGCGGAGCCAAGCCGACATGTAGACGATGTAGGCGAAGCTCACCGAGTGGCTCTCGGGAAACCCGAAGGCGGCGAAGCCCTGCAGCTTCTCCCAGATCTCGTCAGCGGCAGCGCCGACGATCCCGTTGCCCGCCATCCCTGCATACAGGTCCTCACGAAGCCGGCCCATCGCCTGCTCCGAGCGTTTGTGGGTCATCGCCTGACGGAGCCGATCAGCCTGCCCCCCGTCGAAGCCGGCGCAGACCCGGGCCAACTCCATGAGCTGCTCCTGAAAGATTGGGACACCCAAGGTCTTCTCCAGGATCTCCTCGGTGGAGGGGTGGGGGTAGACGACAGGCTCCTCGCCGTTGCGCCGACGCAGATAGGGATGGACCGATTGCCCCTGAATCGGCCCGGGGCGGATCAGCGCGACCTCTATCGCCAGGTCGTAGAAGGTCTTCGGCTTCATCTTTGGCAGGGTCGCCATCTGGGCCCGGGACTCGATCTGGAACAGCCCCACGGTGTCAGAGCGCGTGATCGAGCGATAGATGGCTTGCTCCTGTGGGATGACGGCGAGGTCGACGTCGATGCCGTGGGTGTCCTCGATCAGGTCGTGGGCGAGATGGAGGGCGTTGAGCATCCCCAGCCCGAGCAGGTCGAACTTGACGATCCCCACTGCTGCCGAGTCGTCCTTGTCCCACTGGAGGACGGTGCGGCCCTCGAGCCTCCCCCACTCAAGTGGAACCACCTGCCAGAGGGGCCGGTCGGCGATCACCATTCCCCCGGAGTGGATCCCGAGATGGCGGGGGAAGCCATCCAGTCGCCAGCAGATGTCGTAGATCAACTCGGCGGTCATCCCCTCGGGCAGCGGCGAGTCGAGCCGGATCTGGGCCGGGTCCCGGGTGTCGACGTACTTGGACAGCCCGTCTACTTGGGCCTGGGTGAACCCGAATGTCTTGGCCACGTCACGGAGCACCGACCGTGCCCGGTAGGTGATCACGTTGGCCACCATCGCCGCCCGCTCCCGCCCGTACTTGTGATAGCAGAACTGGATCACCTCCTCCCGGCGATCGGCCTCGAAGTCGATATCGATGTCCGGTGGCCGCCCTCGCTCCTCGGAGAGGAACCTCTCGAAGGGGAGATGGAGCCGGATCGGGTCGACCCTGGTCAGCCCGAGACAGCGGCACACCGCCGAGTCGGCCCCCGAGCCCCGAATCTGGCAGTAGATGTCTTGGGTGCGGGCGAAGTCCATGATGTCCTTCACCACCAGGAAGTACCCGGGAAAGCCGAGGGACTCGATGATGTCCAGCTCATGCTCGAGCCGGCGCCGGGCACTGGGGTCGATACCGTCTTCGCTCCCCGGGTACACGTCCCGGGCCCCTTCCCAGGTGAGATGACGCAGATACTCCATCTCGTCCCGGAAGTGGCCGGGCATGGGGAAATCGGGCAGATTTGGCGCCACCAACCCCAGATCGAAGGCGAGCCGCCGGCCCAGCTCGGCACTCCTCGCCACCGCCCCGGGGTAACGGGTGAAGCGCCGGGCCATCTCGGCGGGATGTTTCAGATACCGCTCGTCGCTGGCCGGGCGGAACCCGTCGGCGACTGCAAGGGTGCGACGGCCTCCGATAGCGGCCAGCACCTCGGACAGATCGGCGTCTTTCGGGTCGTGATAGTGGACCTGGTTGGTGGCGACAGCGGGAAGGGACAGCTTCTGAGCCACCTCCCACATCAAGTCGTTGCGAGGGTCGTCCTCGGGCATGCGATGATGCCAGAGCTCCAGATGAAGCCGGGTGCCGAACAACTCACGGAGACGGGAGGCCTGCCGTATGGCGCCACCCAGATCTCCTCCGGCCGCAGCCTTGGGCACGGCGCCGGCATGACAACCGGTGAGGACATGGAGGTCGTGGTCGGCCGCGGCGGCAGCCAGGTCGTCCCAGTTGTAGATCGGGTGACCCTTTTCCCCCCGCATCTGTGCCCTCGTCACCAGATTGGACAGGCTCCGGTACCCGTTGGGGGATCCGGCGAGCAACACCAGATGGTCTGTCTCGGGGAGGTTCGTCGGTTTGGCGCCATGCGAGCGCACACTTCGCCCTCGACGAAGCCGACCTTGACCTCCCTTGGCCCGGGCATGACGATGCTCATCCCATTCCTGAGCGGCCGCCACCGGGTCACGGGGGCCGGCCGGATCGGTCTCGAGCCCGATCTCCACTCCGTAGATGGCGGGGAGCCCGGTCTCCTTCGCCGCCTGCCAGAACCGGGAGACCCCGTAGAACCCGTCGTGATCGGTGACCGCCAATGCCTCGTAGCCGAGATCGATGGCCCGTTCCACCAGGTCTTCGGGATGCGAGGCGCCATCGAGGAAGGAGAAATTGGTATGACAGTGCAGCTCGGCGTACCC
>CAVQFU010000002.1:0-425612 GCA_963711895.1 uncultured Acidobacteriota bacterium | reverse complement strand
CTGGCAAAAGTGGGCCGCCAAGCGCCCACTCGCCGCGGTGACCGGGCGACCCCGATCCGATGCGGTCGAGTTCCTGGAGCGGTTCGGTCTGATGGAGGGACTTGCCGCATTGGTCACCAGGGACGATGCCCCGCTCAAACCCGACCCGGCGCCGGTGATGATGGCTCTCGAGATCATGGGTGTTACCCGGGCCTGGATGCTCGGCGACACTCCCGACGACCTGGCCGCGGCACGCGGTGCGGGCGTAGTGCCGATCGGGGTCATCGCCCCTGGCGACGATCCGGTACGGGCCAGGGAACGACTCCGGCCCGCCGCCCGAATTCTCGAAAAGACGACCGAACTGGAGGAGATGCTGCCATGACACGACGATCCGAGATCAACCGAGAAACGACCGAGGTCACCATCACCGGGTACCTGGAGCTCGACGGAACCGGGACTTCCCAGGTCAAGACGGGGTTGGGCTTTCTCGACCACATGCTGGGCGCCTTCTCCAGGCATGGTCGGTTTGACCTGGAGTTGATGGCGAGCGGCGATACCCACGTCGACGACCACCACACCGTGGAGGATTGCGCCATCGTCCTGGGCCGGGCCTTCGACGACGCGTTGGGAGATCGCAGCGGGATCACCAGATTCGGATATGCCTATGCACCCCTCGACGAGTCGCTGAGCAGGGCCGTCGTCGATCTCTCCGGAAGGCCGTGGCCCGAAGTCTCGATCGAATTCACCAGGGACACGATCGGCGAGGTCGCCACCGAGAACATCGTCCACTTCCTCAACTCCTTCGCGGTCGAGGCTCGGATGGCGCTGCATCTCGACCTGATTCGAGGGGAGAACGACCATCACAAGGCAGAGTCGGCCTTCAAGGCTCTGGCCATTGCCCTTCGCTCGGCAGTGAGCCAATCCGATGGCGGGATTCCCAGCACCAAGGGGACCCTGACATGACCGAGGTGAGGATCGTCCCCACCGGCACCGCCAACATCGCCTCGGTGAGAGCGGCACTCACCCGTCTCGGGGCGGGTGTCTCCGATGCCAGGACCGATGGGGAGGTCACCGACGCGGCGGGCGTGGTCCTGCCCGGGGTCGGCGCATTCGGAGCGGCCATGTCACGAGTCGCTGACCAGGGCCTGGAGCCGGCTCTCAGAGAGAGGATCGAGGAGGGGCGGCCGACCTTGGTCGTCTGTGTCGGGATGCAACTCCTCTGCCGGGAGAGCGAAGAGAGCCCGGGCGCAAAGGGCCTCGACGTCGTGGACGCCACGGTGACCCGGTTCGGAGACCAAGTCAGGGTGCCTCAGTTGGGATGGAACCAGGTCGATCCCGCTCCGGCGTCGAGATTCGTGGAACCGGGGTGGGCCTATTTCGCCAACAGCTACCGAATTGATGGCGTGCCAGACGGCTGGGTCGGGGCTACCACCGACTACGGAGGCGGATTCGTCTCGGCCATGGAGCGGGGCGGTGTGCTGGCCTGCCAGTTCCACCCCGAGCTGTCCGGGTCCTGGGGTGCGCGCCTGCTCGGCCGATGGCTGGAGACCGTTGAGGAGGCGGCATGAGCCTGGCATCAAGGGTCATCCCCTGTCTCGACATCAAGGACGGAAGGGTGGTCAAGGGGGTCAAGTTCCAGGGTCTGCGCGATGCCGGAGACCCGGTGGAGTGCGCTTCGCTCTACGAGGAGCAGGGAGCCGACGAGATCGTTCTGCTCGACGTATCGGCGACACCCGAAGGACGAGGGCATGCACTGGAGACGGTCCGCGGTGTTCGCTCGGTCCTCTCCATCCCGCTCACGGTTGGTGGAGGGGTGCGTCGCGCCGAGGATGCAGGACGCCTGCTCGAGGCTGGCGCCGACAAGGTTGGAGTGAACACGGCCGCGGTTGACCGTCCCCCCCTCATCGGTGAGATCGCCGAGCAGTACGGCAACCAATGCACAGTGGTGGCGGTCGACGCTGCCTCGACCGGCCCGGCCTGGGAGGTGGTCGTGGAGAGCGGCCGGACCAGAACGGGCATCGATGTAGTCGAGTGGTGCCAGAAGGCCACGGCGATGGGCGCAGGCGAGATCCTCCTCACCAGCTGGGACCGGGACGGGACACGGGAGGGCTATGACGTAGATCTGGTCGCGGCGGTCTCCGAAGCCGTCTCGGTCCCGGTCATCGCGTCGGGTGGCGCGGATGAGCCGGGACATCTTGTCGACGCTCTGCATGCGGGAGCCTCGGCGGCCTTGATTGCCTCGATCCTCCACGATGGCGCCACCACCGTTGGGGCCTTGAAGACCGCATTGTCCGATGCCGGGATCCTGGTGCGGCCGTGATCATCCCTTCCATCGACCTCTCCGGGGGACAGGCTGTGCAATTGGTTGAAGGTGAGACTCTCGCCATCGAGGCCGGTGATCCAAGGCCACTGCTGCATCGATTCGGGCTGATCGGTGAGGTGGCCGTAATCGACATCGACGCCGCACGGGGCGAAGGCGACAACCGGGATCTGATCGCCGAACTGTGTCGCCTGGGCCGGGTCAGGGTGGGCGGGGGGATCCGGGACGTGCCCACCGCCTTGCATTGGCTCGACCTTGGCGCGGAAAAGGTGATCATCGGTACGGCGGCCACACCCGAATTGCTTGGCGAGCTTCCTGCAGATCGCGTCATCGTCGCCCTCGACTCCCGAGATGGCGAGGTCCTGACCCACGGATGGCGTGAGGGCAGCGGGAGTGATCCTGATGACCCGGATCGAAGAGCTTCGGGACCTATGCGGCGGTTTCCTCATCACATTCATCGAGAGGGAGGGACGACTCGGAGGCACCGATCTCGACCGGGCGAAAGGGGTGATCGAGGCTGCCGCCGCGGCTCGGGTCACCATCGCCGGCGGGGTCAGATCGGCCGAAGAGGTCGCTGTCCTCGACCGTCTTGGAGCCGACGCCCAGGTAGGAATGGCCCTCTACACCGGCGACCTCACGATCGCGGATGCTCTGGCAGCAACACTGACCACCGATCGGCCGGACGGATTGTGGCCGACAGTCGTGGTGGACGAATCGGGGATGGCGCTGGGCCTGGTCTACTCGAGCACCGAGAGCCTCGGTCGGGCTGTCCAGGAGGGACGTGGCATCTATCACAGCCGTTCGCGAGGGGTCTGGGCCAAGGGTGAGACGTCGGGTGCGACTCAGGAATTGTTGGCTGTGGACGTCGACTGCGACCGGGACACATTGCGATTCACGGTCCGTCAGGACGGGCCCGGCTTCTGCCACACCGGTCACCGAAATTGTTGGGGCGAAGACTGGGGCCTGGGACGTCTGGACCGACGTCTCGGTCAGATCGCCCTCTCAGCAGACTCCGGGTCCAACACACGCAAGCTGCTCGACAGTCCCGACCTGCTCGCGGCCAAGTTGACAGAAGAGGCGGCGGAACTGGGATCCGCTCAAACCAACGAAGAAGTGATCCACGAGTCCGCCGACCTCCTCTATTTCCTCCTGGTGAGAGCTCATGCCACAGGTGTGGATCTCGACGAAGTGGCAAGGGAGCTCGACCGGCGCGAACGCCGAACGACCCGTCGGCCGATGACAACGAAGGAGAGCCTGCCATGAGATCGCTGCCGCGCACCGAGGTCCTGCCCGCGGTAGTTCGCCGCCCTGCCGACTTCGATACGGGGGCTCTCATCGGCGAGATCCTCGAGGAGGTGCGTGCCGTCGGTGAGCCTGCGATTCGTCGGTTTTCCGAGCACTTCGGCGACCTGGCCCCGGGTGATCAGATCGTCCACGACCGAGGAGACCTGGAGAAGTCCCTCGATCGGGTTGGCCCCGACGAGCGCCACACATTGGAGAGAGTGGCTTCGCGGATCAGGCATTTCGCCGAGGCTCAGCGGGAGGCGCTGGTAGATGTCGATATCGAGGTGACCGGAGGACGAGCCGGGCATCGCTGGGTACCGGTGGCATCGGTAGGCGCCTACGCGCCGGGAGGGCGATATCCCCTGCCCTCCTCGGTCCTGATGACCGTGATACCGGCATGGGTCGCCGGAGTGAAGACGGTCTGGGTCGCCTCTCCACGCCCGACCGACGTCACCCTGGCAGCAGCCGCCGTCGCCGGGGCGGACGGCTTGCTCGCGGTCGGTGGCGCGCAGGCCATCGCCAGCCTGGCATTTGGCGTTTTGTCTCCTGCCTGTGACCTGATCGTCGGCCCAGGGAACAAGTACGTGACAGCCGCGAAGAGGGCGCTCTTTGGTGAGGTCGGGATAGACGGCCTGGCAGGCCCCAGTGAGATCATGGTCGTCGCCGACGACCGGGCCGACCCCGCGTTGGTCGCCGCCGACCTGCTTGCCCAGGCGGAACACGACATCGACGCCCTCCCACTCCTGGTGACGACCAGCCTGCGTCTGGCCAATGACGTGGATCACCAGATCGAGCTTCAGCTTGCCGACCTGCCGACCTCGTCGGTCGCGCGGCAAGCACTGACTAATGGCTTCTCCCTCGTGGTCGGCTCGTTGGATGAAGCTATGTCCGCTGCCGAGCTGGTGGCACCAGAGCATCTGGCCCTGCACGTCGAGCAACCCGGGGATCTGTTGGGGAAGCTCACGTCCTACGGCTCGGTGTTCCTCGGTGGGCGGAGTGCCGAGGCGTTCGCCGACTACGGGGTCGGCCCCAATCACGTCCTCCCCACTGCGGGCGGAGCCAGGTTCCAGTCTGGACTGTCCGTGATGACGTTCCTCAAGGCCCCGACCTGGTCACGGCTCGACGACCCATCGGAGTTGATCGAGGACACCGTCCTCCTCGCCCGACTCGAGGGTCTCGAGGCTCATGCCCGTGCAGCGATGATCCGTGTCGAACCTGACAGCGGGTAGCTAAGTCAGCCGGCGCCAGCCACCACATCGAGAATGGCGTCGATAACGAGTTGGGGGTCCGCCTCTTCGACCGCGTGCCCAGTGGTCACCACGATCTGCTTTGCACTGGGACTCAACACCAGCCAACCCTTCTGGTCCTCGACATTGGTCTGCTCGCCCAGAAACTCGGCATCAGGCCCGTAGTCATTGGAGATGACCGTCACCGGGATGTCACCGATCTCCGTGCGTCCCGCCCATGCGTCTTTCTCCACTTGGAGGTAGTCCCGCTTCTCGATGTTGGACGGGCTGTCCCAGGCTGTCAGCTCGACGATCTCTTGCGGCGGGTCAACGAATGGGGATGGCGTCTCGACAAAGACCATGCCTGCCACCTCGTCGGGGTGAGCGAACGCATATCCAGCGGTGATGTATCCGCCACCAGAGGTGCCCACGAGCACGTATGGCCCTTCCACTTCGGCCGAATCGAGAAGAGCTTCGAGATCCCCCACCAGGTCCGCCAGTCCGCGTGGCCCGTCAGCAGGATCGCTCCGCCCCAGATTGGCCCGGTCGTAGACGCAGGTTCTGGTCACGGCTGTGATAGCGGGCCCGGCGAAGGCATAGGACTGGCTGGTGTCCTCGTCTCCGCCCTCCAGGATCACGGTCGGACTGCCCGACCCCCTGCAACGGAGATAGAGACCCCGCCCGCCGATGTCGACGACTTGGTCGATCTCCCCAGCGGTGGAGGCGGTCGACGTCGTGGTCGCCGCGGCTGTGATGTCGGGCGTCGAGTCAGACGAGCTCGGCACCGTGCTGTCAACGGCCGTGCAACCCGCCGAGACAACGAGCGTCAGGAGTGCGAGCAAAATTGGCTGCTTCGTCCGACGCCGTGAATCAACGAGTGACAGATGGCCACTCTAGGCATGCCTAGGGTGGGACGCCCGACGAAAGGAGAGCACTTGTCGGGCGAATTGGCCTTTGTTGAGTTCGGTGTCGAGGATGTCGAGAAGGGGCGGGTCTTCTACGAGAGCTTGTTCGGATGGAGATTCGAGCAGGGGCCCACAGGCCAGGGGTATGTGATCTCCCTCCCCAATGTTGGCGGAGGGATTCACGGCCAGGACCAGGGCGCCGCCCCTTATCTCTTCTTCAGGGTCGATGACATCGACGCCGCTGTCGAGAAGGTCCAGGAACTGGGCGGAACCGTCGACGACACCGACGTAGAGGGAGACCAGGAATCGATTGCGACCTTCGGCCGGTTCAAGCTGTGCAAGGACGACCAGGGGTCGCCATTCGGTCTGCACCAACCGCCAATGCCGATGTAGTCACATATTGCGCCGGTACTGCCCCCCGACGGCGTAGAGGGCGTTGCTCATCTGCCCTAAGGAGGCGACCTTGGCCGTCTCCATCAGCTGGGCGAAGATGTTGCCTCCCGAGACGGCGGTCCTCTGCAGCTCTTCGAGAGCTCTCGTCCCGGCGTCTCGGTTGCGATCCTGGAACGCGCGCACATTGGCGATCTGGCGGTCCTTGTCCTCGGTGGTGGACCTGATCAGTGCTTGGGGGATGACGAACGGAGACCCCTCCTTCGAGATGAAGGTGTTGACCCCGACCACCGGATAAGCGCCGGCCTCCTTCTGCTGCTCGTAGTAGAGCGACTCCTCCTGGATCTTGGTGCGCTGGTATTGCCGCTCCATCGCCCCGAGCACTCCCCCGCGGCTGTTGATCCGGTCGAATTCGGTGAGCACCGCCTCCTCGACCAGGTCGGTGAGCTCCTCGATGATGAAGCTGCCTTGGAGCGGGTTCTGGTTCTTGGCCAGCCCCAGCTCCTGGTTGATGATGAGCTGGATGGCAAGGGCCCGGCGGACAGACTCCTCGGTGGGCGTGGTGATCGCCTCGTCGTATGCGTTGGTGTGGAGACTGTTGGTGTTGTCGTAGATGGCGTAAAGGGCCTGCAGAGTCGTCCTGATGTCGTTGAACGAGATCTCTTGGGCATGGAGAGACCGGCCCGAGGTCTGAACGTGGTATTTCAGCTTCTGAGACCGTTCATTCCCCCGGTAGCGATATTTGATGGCCTTGGCCCAGATACGACGAGCGACCCGGCCGATGACGGCGTATTCGGCGTCGATGCCGTTGGAGAAGAAGAAAGAGAGATTGGGGGCGAAGTCGTCGATGTCCATGCCTCGGGCCAGGTAGTTCTCCACGTAGGTGAACCCGTTGGCGAGTGTGAATGCGAGTTGGGTGATCGGGTTGGCCCCGGCCTCGGCCATGTGATACCCGCTGATCGACACCGAGTAGAAGCTGTGGACGTCGTTGTCGACGAACCACTGCTGGATGTCCCCCATCATGCCCAGAGCGAACTCGGTGGAGAAGATGCACGTGTTCTGGGCCTGGTCCTCCTTGAGGATGTCGGCTTGAACGGTGCCCCGCACCCGGGACACGGTCTCCGCCCTGATCCGCTCGTAGTCATCCGCCGGGAGCAACCGGTCGCCCGTCACCCCCAGCAAACGAAGACCCAACCCGTCGTGACCCTCGGGTAAGACACCCGAGTAGACCGGGCGGGGGCGGTCGCCATAGATTTCGTCGATCCGGGTCTCCACCACCTCCCAAAGATCGTTTTCGGTGATGTGACGCTCGCACGCCTGGTCGATGGCGGCATTCATGTAGAAGGCCAGGATCATTGGAGCCGGCCCATTGATGGTCATCGACACCGATGTCGTGGGGTCGGACAGATCGAAGCCCGAATAGAGCTTCTTGGCGTCGTCGAGAGTGGCGATGGAGACCCCGGAGTTGCCCACCTTCCCATAGATGTCGGGCCGCTCGTGGGGGTCCTCGCCGTAGAGGGTCACCGAGTCGAACGCTGTCGATAGGCGCTTCGCCGGCATCCCTGCGGCGAGGTAATGGAACCGGCGGTTGGTCTGCTCCGGTGGGCCTTCGCCGGCAAACATCCGGGCTGGGTCCTCTTCCGCTCGCTTGAAGGGAAAGACACCAGCCGTGTAGGGAAACTCACCCGGGACGTTCTCCTGGAGCAGCCAGCGGAGCCGGTCACCCCATGACCGATAGCGGGGCAGCGCCACCTTCGGCACTCTGGTGTGACTCAGCGTCTCCTCCTGGAGGGGGACCCTGATCTCACGGCCCCTCACGTGATAGATGAACTCGGTGCCCGAGTATTCGGCGAGCATCGCCTCCCAGCGCTCGAGAGCCCGGCGGTTCTCAGCATCGAGATCCTCGCCGGCCTGGCTGATCGCTTCGCCTAGACCTCCCCCCTCCCCGCCTGCGGCGGTACTCCCTCCTTCGGGGGGAGAAATGAGTTCCCGGGCTCCCTCGAGCCGGTACAACGTTTCTGCGATATCCGACTGCTCGGCGGCCCAGGTGTCGTAGCCCCGGTTCGCCTCCACGATCTCGGCCAGGTAGCGGGTCCGCTCCGGAGGGACGACATGCTGTTTCGCCTCGTCACTCAAAGGGAGGTCGAGCTTCGACTCGAGAGTGAGGCCACGGCCGGCCAATTCCCCGAGGAGGGCCTGGTAGAAGCGGTTCGTGCCCGGGTCGTTGAAATCCGAGGCCACGGTCAGATGGACCGGAAGCTCGTTGTCATTGGCGGTGAAGGCGAGGCGGTTCCGCTTGTACTGCTTTCGGACGTCCCTGAGCGCGTCCTGGGCCCCCTCCTTGTCCGCCTTGTTGATCGCAACCATGTCGGCGAAATCGAGCATGTCGATCTTCTCCAACTGGGTCGCGGCCCCATACTCCGGGGTCATCACGTAGAGCGACACGTCCGAGTAGTCGACGATCTCAGTGTCAGATTGCCCAATGCCGGATGTCTCCAACAGCACGAGGTCGAACCCGGCGGCCTTGACCACCTCGATGGCATGCCGCACGTGGGGGGAGAGGGCGAGATTGGCCTGACGGGTAGCAAGGGACCTCATATAGGCCCGAGGGTGAGGCAGGGAGTTCAGCCGGATCCTGTCACCGAGCAATGCGCCACCCGAGCGGCGCTTCGAAGGGTCCACCGAGATCACGGCGACATTCAGATCCTCGAAATCGAGAAGGAGGCGCCGCAACAGCTCGTCGACGAGGCTCGACTTGCCCGAGCCACCTGTGCCGGTTATCCCCACCACCGGAGCGGTGGAAGCCGTGGCGCGCGCCTCGATCTGCTCGAAGACGTCCTGGTACTTCTCGGGGAAGTTCTCAGCGGCCGAGATGAGTGTGGCCACCATCCGGGTGTTGCCGGCGTCGAGTTCATCGAGATCGAAATCAGCCCCCAACTCACCGGTGGCGAAGTCGGATCGCGCCAGCATGTCGCTGACCATCCCCTGCATGCCCATTTCTCGCCCATCGTCGGGCGAATAGACGCGGGTGATCCCGTATCCGGCCAGCTCCTCGCCCTCGTGGGGGAGAATCGTCCCTCCGCCCCCACCGAATATGCGGATGTGCCCGGCGTCCCGCTCGCCGAGGAGGTCGCGCAGATAGCGATAGAACTCCATGTGACCACCCTGATAAGAGGTGACTGCGATGGCGTGGGCGTCCTCTTCGATGGCCGTCTCCACGATGTCGAGACCGGTCCGGTTGTGGCCAAGATGGATCACTTCGGCCCCAGATGCTTGAAGAATGCGGCGGAAGATGTTGATGGAGGCGTCGTGACCGTCGAACAGGGTGGTGGCGGTCACGAATCGGACCTTGTTGGCCAGATTTGGCCTGTCGGGGGAGGCCTCCGTCATTCATCCCTTCCGCGGACTAGTGCAAACTGTACCCAGAATTTGGGCGTTCTCACCCTGTTCCCACCACTCGCAACCGAGTAGATTGACACCCGGATGTATTACACGGGGCGGCTGAAAGCACAGAGACTCGAGCCGACCGCGGTCACGATCGAAATCGCTGAGGGTCGATTCCGCGTGGTCGCCGGTAAACGGCATCTGGGCTCATGGCCCATCGACACTCTCGAGATCCACCGGACATCGGTATACCGGTTTGCCTTCGACATCGAAGGAGACACCTTCGAGTTCTTCCCCGAAGACCCCTCTGCATTCGCCAATGCGGCCGGGGCGATCATCGATCTGACCGACGCCAAGGGCCGGTTCGGGCTGAAGGCGCGAATCCAGAACGCCAGCAGCGCCTGACCCAGGATCCATGTAAGAATTGACGGAATGGTCCCCCGTCTTCTGGTACGTGGAGTAACCGCCGGTGCCGTGATCCTCGGCGCCGAAGTCCTCTACGCGGCGCTCCAACCTGCTCCCCGTCAGACCGAGTTCGACCCCTCCGGTGTTTTCGGTCACCCGAGCCACCCGCCGCTGCACATCGCAGTTCTCGGTGACTCCTCGGTGCATGCCCCCGGTGTCGCCGGACCGGAGGAGATCTGGGCCAACATCGTCGGTCGCCGAGCCGCCGAGAAGCGTCATGTCACTCTTCGCTCGTTCGCAGTGACCGGATCACGTGCTGAGGACTTGCTGCGGGACCAACTCGAGCCGGCAATCGCATTCCATCCCGACATGTTCTGGGTCTCGGTCGGCGCCAACGACGTCATCCACGGAGGCGGCGTCCGCATGTTCGAGAGTCGCCTGGACGAGCTCGTTGCGGCCTTGACCGAAACTGGCGCTCTGGTCATCCTCAGCGGCGTCGGCGACATCGGCACCATCCCCAGGCTGAAGCCGCCCCTCCGCAACTTGGTGACACAGCGCTCGGCTCGCTTCGATCGGGTGCATCACAGGGTCGCCGCCCGTTACGGCGCCCACGTGGTCCCGCATCGAAAGGACGACCCCACGATCTGGTACACGGACCGCGACCTATGGTCCGCCGACAAATTCCATGTCAGCGCGGCAGGCCACCGGCGCTGGGCGGACTCGACATGGCGCACTGTCGGGCCCCTGTTGGAACAGCATGGATGACGCCGAGGCGCTGCAGCGACTGGCGGCGGCGCGCGTGGGCCGGTTCGCCTCGATCACTCCCGACGGCCGACCTCACCTAGTAGCGGTCACGTTCGCCGTGATCGGCCTGAACGTCGTCCACATGGTCGACGAGAAGCCGAAGACCACCCACCACTTACAGCGCGTGCAGAACGTGGAGACGCTGCCCGTCGCCTCGTTGCTGGTCGACCACTACGACGAGGACTGGCACCAGCTCTGGTGGGCCCGGGTCGACGGCGAGGTCACCATCGAGAAGGACGGGGGCAACTGGTGGGAGGCCAGGTCACGTCTCAAGGGGAAGTATCGTCAATACCGCAACACCCCACCGAGCGGCCCGGCCATCTTCCTCTCGATCGACCGGCTCACGCACTGGGAGCACAGCTGAGGACCCCGTCCTCGGTCGCCAGCCAGTCGACCCGGATGTCATGCGCCTCGACGGGGACGACGTCGACCAGCCGAGCGGCAGGTGCGATCCCGATGGTGGCCGAGTCGCCACGGGCCGAGGAGAGTATGCGGTCGTAGTGACCCGCCCCATTGCCGAGCCGACCGCCGTTCGGGTCGAAGGCGAGGCCCGGGACGAGGAAGACATCGATCTCATGGATAGGGATGATCGGCCCTGAGTCGGTGGGCTGTTCCATACCGAAGGAATGCCTCTCACGGGGAACGCCGACATCCCTGAAGGTCACTGAGCGGTCGTTCTCGACGCGGGGAAGCGCCCATCGCCAACCGGGGAGCCGATCGAAGAGCGGACGCAGGTCGACCTCTCCTTCCATCGCCAGGAACGCCGAAATGGTCCCGGGGAGATGGGGTGAAAGCCAGGCGAACAACCCGTCGACGATCCGCCCGCTCCCCAGCGTCGGGATCGGCCCCACTCTTCGCATCTGATCCCGCAGAGTCGCCTTGTCCATGAGGGTCAGGGTAAGAGGCCGATCGGTACGCTCAGTTCATGCGGTTGCTCATCGACGTGCCCAGGACGATCATCACCGTCGTCGTAGGGGTGACGGCAACCATCATCGCCGTGGCCTTCATCGCGGTCATGGTCGTCATCAACGACAGCTCACCGATGATCGAGAAGATCATCCGGGTGTGGAGCCGCGCCTGGCTCGCCGCATCGGGGACGAAGCTCGAGGTCGTAGGCGCCGAGAACCTCGATCCCGGTCGCTCGTACGTCGTCGTCGCCAACCATCTGTCGACTCTCGACATCATGGCGTGCCTGCTCGCCGTGCCCTTGCCGATTCGCTTCCTTGCCAAGAAAGAGTTGTTCCGGGTCCCGGTGCTGGCGCAGGGGATGAGGATGGTGGGGATCATCGAAGTCGACCGGCAGGCGAGGGGCGCGGTGCACTCCGAGGTCAACCGCCAGTCGCGGGAGCTGATCGAGAAGGGTCGGAGCCTGATCATCTATGCAGAGGGAACCAGGCCACGCAATGGTGTCATGAAGTCCTTCAAGAAGGGCGCGTTCACGATGGCGATCAGCTCAGGCCTGCCGGTTCTCCCACTTTCGATACACGGGTCCTACGAGGCTTGGCCGCCGGGCACACCGTTGGTCAGGGGAGGGGTGATCAAGGTCATCCTCGACAAGCCGGTGGAGACCGAAGGCATGACCGCTTCGGACACCGGTGACCTGCGCGACCAGGTCCGCGAGGTGATCGCGGGCCGGGTCGAGGCGTTGGGCGGCGCAGTCGGCTAGTAGAGGAACATCGGCCGGCTCTCGAAACGTGACAGACTGGACGGGAATCGGATTCGATTCGCGCAACAGAGAGGCCCCGAGTGGCTAACAAAGACAAGGGCGGCAAGAGCACCAAGAAAGTGGCGGCCAAGGACTTGAAGGAAAAGCGCCAGGCCAAGAAGGACAAGAAGGCTGTCGCCGCGTCGGCCAGCCGCGTGACCCGCTAGACGAGCCTCACCCCGGTCAGTAGAGGAACATCGGCTTGCCCAGGACATGGCGGACCTTGGGCAGATAGGTGTCGAGGTCATAGAGCTCATCGACGTCGACGCGCTTCACACCCTCCTTGGTGACGCCGATGGGGACGTGGGTATAGGTGCCACCCCGCAAGGCCACCATGCGGCCATGGCCGTTCTCGACGGCCAGGTCGGCGGCCATCACTGCATAGTTGGTGGCGACCATCAGGTCGAGTGAGTCGGGCGCTCCCGACCGCATCAGGTAAGCCACCTGCTGGTAGAGCACCGGCTCGCCGGTTCGCTCTTTGAGCAGCTCGCCGGTGAGGGCGCCGATCCCACCCAGTTTTCGATGTCCATAGGCGTCCTCCTCCCCGGCCAGCATCATGTCTCCTTCCTGAAGCCTGGCGCCTTCGGAGATGGTCATCATGGCGTAGTTGGAGGGGTTTGAGGCTCGATCCGACAACAGCATGCCGGCGAGCTTCTCGATGTCGAACGGGACCTCGGAGATGATGGCCCGGTCCACCCCGGACAGGTAGGCGGTCACCAGGGACGTCTCCCCGCTATACCGGCCGAAGAGCTCCACGACCGCGATCCTTTCGTGGGAGCCGGCGGCGGTGCGGAGACTGTGGATGAATTGCACCCCGCGTGTGACTGCCGTTGAGAAGCCGATGCAGTAGTCGGTGCCGTGAACGTCGTTGTCCATCGTCTTGGGGATGGCGATTACCGGCACCCCCTCCTCGTGGAGACGCAGCCCGTAGGAGAGGGTGTCGTCGCCACCGATCGGGATGAGGACATCGATCTTCCGGTCTTCGAGCACCCGAAGCACGTGCGGAGTGAGGTCGACGCTGCCCTCTTCGCTCGATTGGTCGCCGAGGAACGTCGGCACCTCGTCGGGTCTCACCTTGCCCGGGTTGGTCCGGGAGGTGTGGAGGAAGGTGCCACCGGTCCGATCGATGGTCCGAACCACTCCGGGATCGAGCGGGATCAGGTCCTGGCTGTCCGATTCGGGATCATCCGGATTGAAATGGGCGAGCCCACCCCACCCACGGCGGATCCCGACCACTTGATGGCCTTCTTCCGACGCCCGATTCACCACGGCCTTGATACAGGCATTCAGCCCGGGGACGTCTCCCCCGCCGGTCAGGATTCCAATTCGCATGGGGCGGCAGGGTAACGCCGTCCAAAGGGCCGACTACCGCCTCACGTATGCGAGGTACACGGCCCCCGAAGCGAACACCTGCTGGTCAACCAGACGGAGTGGGAGCTCACCTCCGGCAGGGAAGAACGGTTTCCCCGAGCCGACCACCACAGGCAGGACAACCAGCCGGAACTCGTCGATGAGGTCGAGCAGCGAAGCAGCCAGACCGGCGCCACCCAGGCCCAGATCGCCATCTGTTTCCTCTTTGAGACGCCTCACCAGAGATACCGCGTCCTGGCTGCGAACCAGCTCGACACCGGATGGGACGCTCTCCAGCGTGTCGGAGAACACGAAACGCGGCGTCTCGACATAGGCACGTGCGAATTCTGCTTCGACTTCGGGCAGGTCGTCCTGCGCCGCCATCGTCGTCCACGGCTCCTCCATCACCTCGAAGAGCCGGCGCCCGTACAGAAATCCGGCTGCCGCCCGAGTCTGTTCATTCCAGTGCCGGTGCACGTCGTCTGCAGGCGGCCCTGAGAACGCGATGCTCCCACTGGAATCCTCGATATAGCCGTCGATTGACACATTCATTCCATAGATGACCTTGCCCATTCTCTGCTCCTTCGTTCATGTTGTCATTGCGCGGGTGACATAGAAGAAGACCATTCCTACCGCCAAGACGCCCCACAGATTCCGCCGGAAGACGATGGCCCCGATGACCCCACCTAGGGCGGCAGCCAAGGCCGGGGTAACAGCGGGCTCTCCTTCCGGAGCAACCAGCCCGGTTATGGCGATGGCAACGAACAGGGCCAGCGGGAAGACATCGAGAAATCGTCCCAATGCGCCTTCCGGCGCCGGCCGCGGGCGGAGCAGGAAGGCCACTCTCGTTCCGTAGGTGACTGCCGCCACGGCCAGGACGAGGGTGAGATCACTCATCGACGACCACCCCGGCTAGTGACGCGACCATCGCGGCCACCGTGATCTGCCACGCCGTGGGCAGGACGGCTACGGCGAGTACGGAGGCCACCACCGCTGCTCCGGCCACCAAGAGGTCCTTCCGGCTCTTGATCATGGGCGCAGCGAGGCCGAGGAACAGCAACGGGAACAGGACTCCGATCCCGACCGCGTCGGGATCGATCGAGCCACCAAACCAGGCGCCGATCGTGGTCCCGGCCACCCAGCCGGAGTAGAGCATGAGGTCTGCGGCCGACTTGTATGCCACCAGATCCTCGACACCGGCGTCGGCGGCCCGAACGGTCAGACCGAACGTCTCGTCGACCAGGATGAAGGCCAGCCGAAGCCGCGTGCCCAGCGGCCGAACGCCGATCATGTTGGACAGTGACGCCGACATCGGGATGTGACGCAACCCGAGACCGGTAACTGCCAACAGGACGGCGACCGGACCGGAGGACAGGAGCCCGATCATGGCGAACTGCGCCGCCCCGGAAACGATGATCACTGATGAGAACACGGCGAGCCAGGGCTGAAACCCGGCCCGTACGGCCAGGACGCCGTAGGCCACGCCGAACCCGGCGACGGCGAGGATGATGAGGACCGAGTCCCGGATCCCCTGGCGAAAAGACGGGTTGTCGAGCACGCAGGCACGGTACCGGGCACCCTGCCCACCTCATCTCAAGGGAAGGTCCGGGGAACCCGCTGCACGTTGATCCAGCGAAGCTCGGTGAACTCGTCGAGGGCGGACTGCCCACCGAACCGACCGTAGCCGCTTCCCTTGACCCCGCCGAAGGGCACCTGGGGCTCATCGTTGACGGTCTGATCTCCGATATGGACCATCCCCGTCTCCAGCCGAAGAGCCATGTCCAGGGCCTTGGTGAAGTCGCCGGTCAGGATCCCGGCCGAAAGGCCGTACTCCGAGTCGTTGGCCACCGCCAGTGCCTCCTCGCGGTGGCATGGTCGGCCGGGATGATCTCGCCCTTGACGTCGGAGGCGGCGCCGGCGGCCATCCGGAATAGCCCGGGCACGAAGCCCATCTGGAACATTGAGATGCCGATGGTTCCCCCGACCTCCTCCATCATCGCCTTGACTAAGTCGTCCTGACGACTCTCCATGACATCGGCGGCCTTGAGGAAGATCTGACGTTTGGCGGCGGGAGGTGTGGCCGCCCATTCGGGGAGGCGGCCTTGGCGGCATCAATGGCGCTTCTGGCATCCTCGGCGGTTCCGGCCGGGACATTGGCGTAGACGTCGCCTGTGAACGGGTTGTGGTCCTCGAAGGTCTTTCCACTCGAGGAATCGACCCACTTCCCGTCGATGCACATCTTGGGGCTCTTGGCAGGCACGTGTCCTCCTGAGGTGGGGACCGGGAAAGCTACCCGTTCAGGTCGTGCGGAAGGACGGCCATCCCCGCCGGCGTCATGCGTCCGTCTTCAATCAAGCTGCGGACCACACCTCGATTTTTGTCCGACCAGTTCGAACCCGGTCGCCGCGGGGTGAATCGAATGGCCCAGCGCTCGTCGTCGATCCGCTGCCCCAGATTGTCTATCCATCCGTGGCAGATCGCCGTTGCCTGGAGGGCGTCGAGGGTCACGGTCTGTTTGCCCGACGATTTCTTGTAGATAGCGACCACGACCTCGTCCATGCGGGCACCGTGCTCACTCAGCCAGGTGTCGAATTCGTGGGCGGTCGAGATCGGAATTGATGCTGAAGTGTCCATGAGCTGTTGAGAGTCTTGTCGGGGCGGGGGAAGGGCGCCCCTATCGGGGTCGTTTCAATCGGACTAGTGAATCCCCTAGTCGGATGATCCGGAGTCCTTCCCGATGGACAGAAACGTGATGATGGAACCAGCAGAGTGTGATCAGATTGTCCGCATCGGTTCTTCCACCGTGGGACCAGGGGATGACGTGGTGGACTTGGAGTCGGTAGTTGAACGGGCAGCCTTCCACGGTGCATTTCCCGTCGCGATGCAGGATGTGACGTCGTAGCTTCCGGCCCACGGTCCGGGAACGGCGACCCAGATCCAGCGGTTTGCCGTTCTCGGTGCGGCCGATCAGGTCGACATTCCCGTTGCACAGGATCTCCTCGAGGGCTCCCGGTCCCAAACGTGGTCCAGCGAGGACACTGACCCCCTCCTCCCCATCGGATTTGGCAGCAGACCGGGCGTCGAGGATCACCGCCACATCGACAGGTACTGATTCTTCTGAGGATTCGCTCTGATAGAGACTGTCCTGACAGATCGCAGCCAATGCCAGAGCTCTTCTCTCCGCCACGGCGAGTTTCTGATCTGCCGGGATGATCTCGTCTGCTTTCTGGTCGACCGCCTTCTCCATAATCCGGGCATCCAAACCGGGAAGTTCACCCCAATAGGTGGTGGCCAGTTCATCGGAATGACCGAAATGCAGATACCCGTTACCGGTTCTCCGTTCCCTTTTCCGGGTCAATCGCTTGTGATCAGCCACCAGACGACGCAACTGAGAGATGTCATACCCCTCATGCCCGGAACGATGCTCGGCGGGGATTCGGGCCAATTGTTCGGCCCGGTCGAAAGAGATCTCACCGGCTGTCAGCTGTTCGGCCACTTCGGGAGCCTCTCCGAGACGAGTAGCCGTCCAACAGAGAGCACGAGCCGTCTCATGGGACACATCGGCCCGGGCCGCGGTCCAATCAACGATCGACCGATAGCCATCGGCCAGATGCGTCTTGCGCCGGCGTTTCTCCGCCACTACCGCCATCTCGACCAGGCGCCAGGTGCCGATTTCGGCCTCAGCCCGGATCAGCAGCTGATCCAGCCGATCCTCGGAGTAACTCCCCAACTCCATGATCCCAACGTACAACCCGGCTGTGACAAGAAACTGATCAGTCGTACACCCCGGCCAGGAAAGCCTGACCCCCGGTTACCACACAGAGGAAGGCTCCCACCGAGGTCACCAACTGGTAGCGGTCGGCGTCCTCCTCCCCCACCCACCAGCGGCCGGTGAGCCGCCATGGCCCGCTCCAGGTGAGCACCGGCTCCCATCGGGTGCCCAACCGGACCCGGGACGGCATGCCACCGTCCCATTCCACTTCCAACGGCTCCGGGCTGGGCGGGACCAGGGCTGGGCTGGGAGAAGGGGTGGCGCCGGGCCAGGGGGCGGAGTCGTCCCGCTCCCGATCGGACGGCGGCTCCCCCCAACGGGACCAGGCCACCCTTTCCCTTGGCAGCCGCCCCCCTTGGGCCCGGCCCTGAAGCACCCCATCTGGCCCGAGCAGAGCCTGGGCTCGAGCCAGGGCCCGCTCCGCCTCGATCCGCGAGGTCTCGTCCTGGAGCAACCCGAGCTGTCTCCCCTCATCGGACAGATCGGCCGGTGCGATCCGCAAACGGGAGATCCCGCCCGGGATGCCCCCCGATTCGACCCATGCCCTCAGCTGCCACCACACCCGATCGGACAGCGCCTTCTCGGTGAAGGGGTCGGCCGACCGCCAGATCCGCTCCCTCGCCCCTCCGGCGGCGTCCTCGGCCAGGATCGAGACTCGGTGCGGCGCAACCCCCGAGATCCTCAAACCACGGAGCAGTCGCTCCGCCAACGCACGAGAGGCAAAGGCCACTGCATCGAGACTCTCCAATGGCTCTTCGAAACTCGCATCCACCGCCAGGTCGGGCGGGATTTCCCTCGGATCGACGAAACGGTCCTCGCCTGCTGCCAGACGATGGGCGAGCAGACCATGGTTCCCGAATCGGGTGGCCAAAGCATCTCGGGGCAGACGGGCCAGATCACCCAAGGTGGACACCCCGAGCCAGCGGAAGGTGTCGATCAACTCGTCGGCGTCGAGACCTTCCCTGAGGGCGGTCAGATCGAGTCGGGAGAGGAAATCGATTGTGTCCGACACCACCAAGGGCCGGCCGACGACAGAAGTGGCTGCGGCCCACCGGGCGGCGAAAGGCCCGTCGGCGACCCCGATCAACGCCTGCCCACCCCGGTCCCGACCCACCGTCCCGTCCAATTCCTTGGCAAGTCGCTCAGCCAGCGCATCCTCACCCCCGTAGAAGCGAACTGCTCCCGCAACCGGGACGAACACCAGACCGGGCGCCACCACCTCCACTCTCGGGATCAGGTCCTCGATCGACTCGACCACCGGCTCGAAACGTCGTGACTCCTCCCCCAGGTCACGGGTCAGGACCGTGGCGAAGGGGGCGAGCGCCTCGGCCTCGCGCCGGGGCATGCCCAGGCTCACCCCCGCTTCCAACACCTCTCTCGTTGCCGCGGCGACCCGGTCGCCGACGATCAAGACCGGGTCATCCAACGGCGCGTCTGGCCTCCCCAACGACCACATCGGAAACCACACGCACAACGTCCGAACCTTCATCCTCCACCTCGAATCGCCGGATCATCCCGGACGCACCCTTTCCCGACGCCTCCAGCATGAGACGTCGTCTCCCCAACCGGCCATGCCCCTGATCCGCCCCCTCCCAGGTGACCCCGAGAGCCCTGAGCCGGAGATGGGCCACACCGCTGGGAAGACCCCGGCCCATGGGCCGCATCGCCACCGCCACCTTCCTCGCCCGGGCCAGGGCGGCGAGACGGCGAAGGTCTTGCTCCCTGGCCCCAGCCGGCACCTCGGCATACAGGGCACGCACCCCCTCGAGCAGGGCAGCGGCGACCTTGGGCCAGATCCCCGGATCGACACAGCGCACGATGACGAGGCTCTCCGGGACCACACCCGTCTCCCATGCGGCCGCAGGCGAGATCCACCCCCGAGTGTCGAGAGCGACCACCGGAGCTGTATGCGAAGGGCCGGCCAGTAATCTCAGACCGAGACGGGTGAGGCCGGTGCCAGAAATGCCGAGCAACTCGGTCACATGACCCGGCCTCAGTTGTAGAAACCCCTCCTCACGATCGGCGAGATCGATGAGAGGGATGGCAATTCTTGCGAGATCCAAGCCCTTATCCTATCGAACATATGTTCGATGGCAAGCTCGTAATACCTAAGACCTAAAACCTAAAACGGCGAGCGAAGCGAGCTACTCCAACTCCTCGATCGTCTTCGGCCAGTCGTCCTTTAGGAGACGGGAGAGGGACCTGTCGGCGAGGAGCTTGCCGCCGGTCTGGCAGGTGGCGCAATAGTTGGACTCGTTGGAGGCATGAACTATGCGCTGCACCTTCGACCCACAGCGTGGACAAGGCTGGCCGAACTTGCCGTGCACTGCCATGTCGTCACGGAAAGCGGTCACCTTGGCCGGCCAATCCTCACCCACCTCGTCCCGAAGCCGGTCGGTCCATTCGGTCAGCGAGTCGACCACGGCCTGCCGCAGCTGCTCGACCTCACCGTCAGTCAACTGGGAGGTCCGCTTGACCGGTGACATCCGAGCCTGCCACAGGATCTCGTCCGAATAGGAGTTGCCGATACCGGAGAACATGCGGGGATCGGTCAAGGCCCGCTTGAGGGTGCGGTTTTCTTTCTTGAGGGCAGCCCCGAACTCTTCGGTATTCGCCTCGAGCGGTTCGACCCCGCCACGGTCGAGCTCGGCCACACCCTCGAATCCGCGGCTCAGCCATATCCCGGCGCGCTTGTGCGTGCCCTGCTCGGTGAGGATCAGGGTGCCCGGGTCGAAGTCGATGGCGGCGAGCCCGACCTTCTTCGGGACCGGCTTCTTCGGCGGCTCCCAGCGGAGACGTCCCGCCACCATCAGATGGATGACGAGATAGAGATCGTCCTCCATGCCGAAGACGATCCGCTTCCCGACACGCTGCAGTGTCTTGACCTCGAGTCCCACCGGGGCGTCGTAGGGGGGGTCGTATGTCCGCAACACCGACGGAGAGGCAATCCGCACCCCGCGGACCACTTCTCCGAGGACGCGTCGCTCCAGCGCCTCCAGATAGACCACGATATCGGGCAGCTCCGGCACGAAGCGGAAGCTACCGGTAGGTCCGGGTTAGTCGGGCTCCCCGAAGGATCCCGCCGCGACGACCGCGATCCCGACCACCACTCCCCCTGCGATGAAGCCATAGGCGAGCAAGTGGTCGGCATCCGGGGTAGCGCTTCGAGCGGCGAGCCCGAACACGACCACGAGCGCTGAGACAGCAACGACTGCGGCCATCCTCGACCACTTCGTCCTTCGAGCTATGGCAAGGGCGGCGCCCACCATCAGGAGACCGCCGAGGACGAAGGCGAGCCAGAAGTTGCCCACCGGGTCGTCACGGAGGAGGACACCACCGGCAATGGCCATCACGCCGCCGAGCGCGAACGCTATCGCTCCCAGGTTGGACTTGATCACCACCGGCTCGGGGTCCGCCCTCAATGGGACATCCTGATTCTGTGAGGCAGCCACTTTTCGAGCCAGGCGCGGCGAGGCGGCGACGATCCCGATCTCACGGGCCAGGCCGGCGTCATCGTCGGTCTTGAGCACGAATTCCTCACCTTCGGCCCGAATGGCGAACCCATCCTGAAGAGACTGGATGCCGATCGCACCAATCTCCCACTCCCCAATGAGCTCGTCATCGTGCAGAAGTCTGAGACGTGGCCCGTCGGCCAGCACTTCCACTTTCACGCCACGCCCCGATTCACCGCGCATTTGCACGGTGCCACGCGTCTCAAGCGCCAATTCCTGCCTCCCCTGGCCAGCCTTGGTAGGGCTGATTTTATGACGTCCTGGGGGACAAGCCAGAACCAAAAGGGACGGGCATTGCCCGTCCCTTTACGCACGAATGCGCTAGCGCGAGCTACTTCTCGCTGATCTCCTCGAACACCTCGTCGAAGCTCTGGGCGGCACGACGCCGCTCAGCTCCCGACTCAACCGGTACCGGCTGGGCGGTCTCGACGCTGCTCGGGCTGGGCTCATGATCCCGACTGCTGCGGTCGCGATCGCGTCCGCCACGGTCGCCTCCGCGGTCACGGCCCCGTCCGCCTCGGTCACGATCGCGTCCGCCACGGTCGCCGCCGTCCTGACGCGGAGCCTCGGACTCGGGAAGGGTCGCCCCCTCCAGGGCCTCGACCAGCTCCAGGCTGACCTTGCCCCGATCGATCTCCCGGACCCTGACCTTCAGCTCCTGGCCGTCGACCAGATAGTCCTCGACCCGCTCGACCCGCTTCGACCCGTCGAGACGGGAGATGTGAAGCAACCCGTCACGCCCGGGGAGGATGTTGACGAATGCGCCGAACTTGGTGATGTTCACCACCTTGCCGTCGTACTCGGTGCCCAACTCGACCTCCGGCGGGAAGGCGATCTGCATCACCTTCTCCTTGGCAGCGGCCAGAGCCACACCGTCATTGGAGGCGATCCTCACAATGCCCTTGCCATCGGCCTCTTCGATCTCGATGGCGGCTCCGGTCACTTCCTCGAGCTCACGGATCACGGCGCCCTTGGGACCGATGACCTCGCCGATCTTGTCCTTGGGGATCTCGACCGACTCGATGCGAGGAGCAAACTCGTTCATCTCGGTACGTGGCTCCGAGATGGCCTCGGCCATCTTGTCCAGAATGAACAGACGTGCATCTCGTGCCTGATCGAGGGCTGTTGCCAGCATCTCGGAAGGTAGGCCCTCGATCTTGGTGTCGAGCTGCAGGGCCGTGATCACGTCCCTGGTCCCGGCCACCTTGAAGTCCATGTCGCCCAGAGCGTCCTCCGCACCGAGGATGTCGGTGAGGGTGACGTACTTGCCATCCCGATAGATGAGGCCCATGGCGATACCGGCGACCGGCGCCGAGATCGGGACACCGGCGTCCATCAGCGACAGCGACGATGCGCATACCGACGCCATCGACGTCGAACCGTTCGACGAGAGGACCTCGGACACCAGCCGCAGCGCGTACGGGAACTCGTCCTCGGTGGGGATCACCGGCAGGACGGCCTTCTCGGCGAGGGCCCCGTGACCGATCTCCCGGCGCTTGGGCCCACGCATGAACCCGGCCTCTCCGGTCGAGAACGGCGGGAAGTTGTAGTGGTGCATGTACCGCTTGGAGTCCTCGAGGGCGAGGGTGTCCAGCATCTGCTCCATCTTCAGCATCCCGAGGGTGGTCAGGTTGAGGACCTGGGTCTCGCCTCTCTGGAACAGGCCAGATCCGTGGGTACGGCCCACCACACCGACCTCGGCGCTGATGGCACGGATGTCGGTGGCGCCACGACCGTCGAGACGTATGCCGTCCTCGACAACCCGCCGGCGCATCATGTCCTTGAGGACCGACTTGAAGGCCCGCTTTGCCTGGCCCTTGCCCTCCTCGTCGTCATCGGCGAGACCGAGGGCTGCGAATGAATCCGCCTCGGCGGCGTCCTGAGCCTGGTTGCGCTCTTTCTTGTCGGCGATGGTGATCACCGACTCGAGCCTGGGGGCGGCGATTTCCTTGACCTTGTTGTAGATGTCATCGCTGTAATCGATGGCGAGGGGCCAATCGGCCTCAGGCTTCTCGATCTGGGAGACCAGCTCGTTCTGGAGGTCGATCGACTCGCCGATGTAGGTCTTGGCCTCATCGAGCCCACGAGCAACGGTTGCCTCGTCCGAAGGACTGTCACCGTCGGCGATCAACCTGAGCCCGTTGGGGGTGGACCCGGCCTCGACCATCATGATGTCGATCCCGCCCTCGGCGTTGCGACGACCGGCGACAGTCAGTTCGAAGACCGACTCCTCGAGGTCCGCATGGGTCGGGAATGGGATCCACTCGCCCTTCTTGAGAGCCACCCTGATGCCACCGATCGGGCCATCGAAAGGGATGGTGCTGACGGCGAGCGCTGCCGAGGCACCATTCAGGGCCACGACGTCGAAGGGGTTCTCCTGGTCGACGGCGAGGCTGGTAACGACCACCTGGGTCTCACAGCGGAAGCCGTCGGCGAAGGACGGGCGGAGCGGGCGATCGATCAGACGACAGGTCAGGATGGCCTGCTCTGAGGGACGGCCCTCACGTCGGAAGAACGATCCGGGGATCTTCCCGGCGGCGTACATCCGCTCTTCGAAGTCGACGGTGAGAGGGAAGAAATCGATGCCCTCTCGCATCGTCTTGTTTGCGGTGGCGGTTACCAACATCTCGGTACCACCGAGTCGGGCGACCACGGCTCCGTCGGCCTGACCGGCGAGTTTGCCGGTGCTCAGGACGAACTCTTTGCCGCCGATGGTCCCCTTTACGGAGATTTCGGGCACTAAGTGCTCCTTGTGTATGGGAGCCGCACCCGTTGGCAGTAGTCATGTCTCAGGTGAACCGAGACATCGCCACTGACAACCGGCAAGGCTCAGTGTGTATATCGGCCCCGGCCGTCCGGCCCGGGCCATCTCATGAGGAACGCTAACCGTTCCTCAGGAAAGCAGTGTCAGCGACGCAGCCCCAACTTGGCGATGAGGGCTCTGTATCGCTCCACATCCTCCCTACGGAGGTAATCGAGGAGACGACGCCGCTTACCGACCATCATGAGGAGCCCGCGCCGACTGTGATGGTCGTGCTTGGCCTCACGGAGATGCTCGGTCAAATGGTTGATTCGCTCGCTGAGCAAGGCGACCTGCACTTCCGGTGAGCCGGTATCGCTCTCGTGGGTGCCGTACTCGGCGACGATTTCGGTGGTTGTCTTCATTACGCGTGAAACCTGGACTGTTCCGGGGGGACAGCAGAAACTCTAACAGCCCACCCATCGGTAACCACAACCACGCGGCCTCCCAGCTTGTTCCCCATTCACCGCACCTGCCCTTCACCGTAGAGCACGTAACGCTCCGAGGTAAGGGACTCGAGACCCATTGGGCCACGGACGTGGAGCTTCTGGGTCGAGTTGCCGATCTCGGCGCCGAACCCGAATTCCTCGCCGTCGGTGAAGCGGGTCGAAGCGTTCACTGCGACTACCGCGGTGTCGATGGCGGCGACGAAACGGTCGGCGGCGACACGGTCGTCGGTGACGATGGCTTCGGTGTGGCCGGTCCCGTAACGGCGAACGTGCTCGATGGCAGCATCGATGCCGGGCACCACACGGACCGCCATGATCAGATCGAGGTATTCGGTGGCCCAATCGTCCTCGGTCGCCTCTCCCATCTCCGGCACCAATTCGCGCGATCGCTCGTCACCCCGGAGCTCCACGTTTTCCGCCATGAGGGCGCGGGCTGCCTCGGCCACGAACTTCTCGGCCACGCCCTCGTGAACCAGAAGTGTCTCAGCTGCGTTGCACACCCCGGGACGCTGGACCTTGGCGTTGACGACGATGCCCAGCGCCTTCTCCAGATCGGCCGCGGCATCCACGTAGACGTGACAGTTCCCCGCGCCATCGATCACGGTGGGCACCGTGGCATCCGTCTGCACCGCAGCGATCAGCCCCGGCCCACCTCTCGGGACGAGCAGATCCACCCATTCGGTCGCCTGCATCAAGGCCTTGGCCCCTTCGCGGGTGGTGTCCTCGAGGAGCTGGACCCCGTCGGCGGGGAGGCCGACAGCTGTTAGCGAGTCACGTATGGCCCCGGCGATCGCCATGTTGGAGCGGAGGGCGTACGAGGAGCCACGGAGGATCACGGCGTTGCCTGACCGGATGCACAGACCGGCGGCGTCGGCCGTCACATTGGGACGGGCCTCGTAGATCACGGCGACGACGCCGAGGGGGACGCGCACGCGGTGCAGCTGCACTCCGTTGTACAGCGACCATCCACCGGTCTCCCGGCCCACCGGATCGGGCAAGGAGGCCACACTGCGAAGACCGGCGGCCATCGCGGCCATCCGCCTCTCGTCGAGGCGGAGCCGGTCGATGAGAGCGCCGGTGATCCCCTCATCTTCCGCCTGTCCCATATCGGCTCGATTCGCCTCGAGTACTGCCGTCGCAGCATCCTCAACTCCGGCGGCCATGCCCATCAGGGCCTGCCGGCGTGACTCCCCGGTCGACTGGCGGAGGACGTGGGAGGCCTCCCGGGCGCGGCGGCCGATCTCCTCGATCATCGGCCCAGGTTATCGACGGATGGGGCTGTGGCGAGAACGACCAGGTCGTCGCGATGAACGACCACGCCGCCCACCTCGGAGCTATGGCGGCCGATCGACTCGCGGACCTCTTCGGCTGTCATCGCTACCAGCCCCTTCCCGATAACGGCGTCGTCGACGCCGGCCACTTCCACGGCGGACCCGGCCTCGAAGTCGCCATCGACGCCCGTGACCCCCACCGCGAGGAGCGATCGTCCCCCGTCTAGGAGCGCCTGAACCGCACCTGCGTCGACGGTCAGCCGTCCGACAACCGGCAGACCGAAGGCGATCCAGAGCTTGCGGGCAGGAAGCCTCGATTCGTGGGGTGTCACCCAGGTCCCCACCGCATCACCCGACACGGCACGGGCGACCACGCCTTTCTCCCGGGCATCGGCGATGACAGTGGGGATGCCCGACCAAGCGGCCATCCTGGCTGCCATCACCTTCGTGGCGGGGCCACCCGAGCCGAACGGCCCCGGCGCTCCGCCCGCGATCCGGTCGAGCGCGGCATCGCCTGAGTCGACCGCCGAGAGCAGCTCGACATCGTCCATCGTCCTCGGGTCTCCCGAGTAGATGCCACCGATGTCGGTGAGGATGACCAGGATCCCGGCTGAGACGAGATGTGACACGATCGCTGCCAGCTCGTCGTTGCCGCCCAGACGGAACTCATCGACCACGACTGTGTCGTTCTCGTTGATGATCGGGACCACTCCCAGGGACAGCATGCGCTCGAGGGTGTTTCGCGCATTTAGATATTGAGAGCGGTTGGCGAGCACGTCCTTGGTCAGCAGCACCTGACCCACAACCATCCCTCGGCTCTTGAACTTGGCGGCATATCGCTCCATCAAGAGCCCCTGTCCCACCGCCGCCGCCGCCTGGAGCCCGGGCACGTCCCGGGGGCGGCCGGTGAGCCCGAGGGCCGGGATGCCGGCTGCCACCGCGCCGGACGAGACCAGGAGGGTGGGATGGCCGCTGTCCCACATCACGGCCACATGGTCGACCGCCTGCTCCAGGCCATCCAGGTCGAGCTCTCCGGTGGGGCGAACCAAGCTCGATGAACCGGCCTTGACCACAACCGGTCTCCCGGCGTCGATCGCCCATCGGCCCCCAGTGTCCGTCATCGGCCCGCTCCCCGCCTCAGCTCGGCACCGGCGCCGTCTTGAGCAGACGACGCACCTGGGCCACATCGTCTCTGATCGCAGCGACAAGCGCATCGGCATTCTCGAACTGCAGCTCGGGACGCAGCCTCTCCACGAAGTCCAGGGTGAGAACCGAGCCGTATATCTCCCTGTCGAAATCGATGATGTGAGCCTCGATGAGCAGCTCGGTCCCCCCGAAGGTTGGCCTGACACCCACGTTCACCGCAGCGGGCAGGGTTTCCCGTCCGACGCGTGCCCAGGCCGCGTAGATCCCCTTCCCCGGGATCACTTTTCGTTCCGGCGGCTTCAGGTTGGCTGTGGCGAACCCCAGATCCTTTCCCCTCTGGTCGCCCGGGCTCACGACATTCGAGAGGCGAAACAGGCTGCCCAGCAGGTCGGCCGCCTCCGAGACGTCGCCGTCCTCGATCAGCCGGCGAATCCGGCTCGACGAGATGACGCCATTCGATGCCACCAAGCCCACCACCTCGACCTCGAACCCATGACGGGTCCCTGCTGCGATCAGGAAGTCGCAGTCGCCGGCACGGTCGCGGCCAAACTGGAAGTCGGCTCCCACGACCAGGTAGCTGACCTCGAGTTTGTCCACCAGCACCTTGGAGACGAACTCGTCCGGCTCCAGATGGCGGATCTCGGCGAGATCGAGCACTCCAACGTTGTCGATGCCGAGCGCGGCGAGCAGGGCGATTCGCTCGTCGATGTTGGTGATCAGACGCGGGTCGGTGCCCGGCGAGAGCACTTCGGCCGGATGAGGATCAAACGTGAGCACTGTCGAGGGATGGGGGTTGGCGAGCAGCCGGTCGAGGATCACGCGGTGCCCGATGTGAATGCCATCGAACACACCGACGGTGACCGCGTTCGGCGGAGCCTGCGCCTCCCAGCGCTCCAAAGGGCCGCGGAGGACCTTCACGAGGCGAGCACCACCTCGGGTCTCGCCTGGTCGCCATCCCGCCGGTAAACGGCAATCAGGTCGCCCTCTTGGTCGAGGACGCGGATCACCGAGTGATCCGGGGCAGCGACCATCTCGCCACCCACGAATTGCATGCCGTGACAAACCCCGCGCGCCGTCTCCTCGCTCACGGTGATGGCGGGCAGATCACCGAGAGCCTGCGACGGCGTGAGGAAATGAGACTCCCATTCGCCCAGATCGTCGATCTCGACGCCATGTGTCTCCACGTCGAGTGAACCGGTTCGGGTTCGACGGAGCGCAGTGAGATGCGCGGAACCGCCCAGCGCCGCGGCCAGATCGTCTGCCAAGGAGCGGACATAGGTCCCTTTGCCGCAGACAACCCGAAATTCCACTTCCGGATATGGACCGGCTCCCACCGTGCCTATCTCCAGCTCGTGGATCTCCACCGGCCGGGCTTCCCGTTCGACCACCACACCCTGACGGGCCAGCTCGTAGAGACGGCGTCCCTGATGTTTGAGTGCGGAGACCATCGGGGGCACCTGGAGCACCGTGCCGACGAAGCGGCTGGCCACAGCCTCCAGCTCCTCTTCGGAGAACTCCATCGGCTCGCGGGTGAGAACCGCCCCGTCGGAATCGAGGGTGTCTGTCGACACACCGAATTGGGCGGTCGCCAGGTACTCCTTGGGCTGCTCCTGGATGAACCGGATCAGCCTGGTCACCGGGCCCACCGCAACCACGACGACGCCGGTGGCAAGTGGGTCGAGAGTCCCGGCATGACCCACCTTCTTGATGCCGGTAGCTCGCTTGACCCGTCCGACGACATCGTTGGAGGTCATGCCGCCCGGCTTGTCCACGACGAGGAAACCACGGGTCATCGGTGCGCCTCGAGCCTTTTCCGCACCTCGTCGATGGCCTGCTCCGGGTCTCCCTCAAAGGTGAACCCAGAGGCAAGACGGTGCCCGCCACCGCCGAGCTCGGCGGCGAGGGCACCCACGTCGGTGGCACCCCGGGAGCGGAGGCTGACCTTCACATGACTGTCTGCGTTGACCTTCGCCAGCACCGCCACATCGGCTTCCTCGGCCAGTCGCAGCGTGTTGATCAGATTGTCGATGTCACCCCAATCGACATCTGCTTCGTCCAGGTCCTGGTGGGTGATGATCGTGGAGACCATGCCCTGATCGGGGTCGAGTTCGGCCCGTGCCAGGGCGGCGCCCGCGGCCTTCAGATACCCGAACGGCGCCTCCTCGTAGACCTTCTGACTGATCTGCTCGGGCCGCGCCCCGGCCTCGACCAGACGGGCGGCGACTTCCAGCGTGGGTGCAGTGGTGTTGGCGTACTGGAAACGGCCGGTATCCGTGACTACGGCGGTGAGGAGGCAGGTTGCGATCTCGGGCGTGATCGGCCATCCAAGGGCGTCGAGGAGGTCGACCACTATCACCCCGGTGGCCGCCGCGTCCGGATCGACCAGCGGTATGTCGCCAAAGCCCTCGTTGGTGACATGGTGGTCAACCACTACGAGGGTCCCGGCCTTGCCCGCCGGCCCGCCCAGCTCGGCGAGACGGTCGGGCGACCCGGCATCGAAGACAACCATGGTTTCGGGCGCCTCCGGGAATCCGCCCGGCTCGACCAGCAGATCCGCGGGCAGGAATGACAGATTGGCGGGGACGACGAATGGCGACCCGAACCCGGCCACCACGCTCTTCCCGGCGGTGCGGGCCGCCACGCCGAATCCGAGCATCGAGCCGAGGGCATCGCCGTCGGGCCCGACATGACATGCGAGCGCCAACCCCTCGCTGGCGGCAATCGTCGCCGCTGCCTTCTCGATCAGTTGTCGTTCGATCATCCGGCCCTCATTCCTCTTCGTGCAAGGAACGCAGGATGGCATCGATTCTGTCGCCGCCACTCACACCGGGGTCGACCGCGAACTCGAGGACCGGCGTGTACTTCATCCGGACCTGTCGGGCGACGACCGCTTGGAGACGGTGTGAGGCGTGATCGAGGGCCGTGAGCGCGTCGGTGGGATCGGCGCCGAGGAGGTCGATGTAGACAACGGCGTGACGGAGGTTCGGGCTGGTTTCGACGCCGGTTATTGAGACCATCTCGAGTCGGGAATCGCTCATTCGCTCGATCTCTTCTGCAAGGACCTCGCGCAGAGTGGAGTTGACCTTGAGCATTCGAGGGCTGGCATCTCTCATTCGGGCTCCTCCAACTCGCTCATGCGCACGTCGAGGACTTCGACCTCCAGTTGCCCATCAAGGTAGCGATGCAATCTCGACACCTGCATGGCGAGGCTCTCGCCGTCGGGGGCAGCGATGGCCACACCGATGACGGCCCGCTGCCACTTGTCGTGATAGTCGACCTCGGCGACGCTGTACGAGCCGAGGCGCTTCAGGCCTTCGATCACCGGTCTGAGCACAGCCCTCTTCTCTTTGAGCGACTGAGGGGCGGGCAGGTGTAGCTCGACCCTGAGGGCCGCGGCCCGCATCAGGCGGTGTTTATCAAGTTCGGGCCACCTCACGAATCAGGTAGGCCTCGATGCTGTCGCCTTCCTTGATGTCGTTGTAGTTCTCCAGCCCGATGCCACATTCGAAGCCGGCAGCGACCTCCCGCACGTCGTCCTTGAAACGCCTCAACGATGAGATCGTGCCGTCGTGGATGACCACCCCGTCGCGGATGAGCCGGGCACGAGCCCCGCGCTGGACAACACCCTCGATGACATAGCAGCCGGCAACGGAGCCGATTCTGGGGACCTTGAAGATCGCCCTGACCTCGGCGGTGCCCAATACCTGTTCGTGCTCCTCAGGGGCGAGCTGGCCGACCAGCAGTTGCTCGACCTCGTCGAGCAACTCATAGATGATCCCGTAGGTCCGGATCTCGACCCCGGCTTCCTCGGCTGCCTTGCGAGCCTTCGGCTCGGGACGGACGTTGAAGCCGACTATCACCGAATCGGTCACCTCGGCGAGGGTCACATCGTTCTCGTTGATCCCGCCGACCGCGCCATGGAGCACCTGGATCTTGCCCCCTTCTCGCCCGATCTTGGAGATTGAGTCGCGCAACGCCTCCAGTGACCCGTGGGCGTCGGCCTTGATGATGACGTTCAGGGTGGCGTCTTCGGTGCGCAGCTGATCGAGGAGTGTCTGGAGACGATCGCGAGCCGAGGGCATGGCCTGGCTGACAGACCGAAGCACCTCTTCGCGCTCGGAGGCGATGCGGCGAGCTTCCCGATCGCTCTCGACAACGGTGAAGAAGTCGCCGGCCGTCGGAACGTCGTCCCAACCCATGATCTGGACTGGTGTCGACGGGCCTGCTTCCTTGACCTGATTCCCGTTCTCGTCCATCAAGGCACGGGCGCGACCCGACACCGCCCCCGCCACGAACGGATCGCCAGTCCTCAGTGTGCCGCGCTGGATGATGACGGAGGCAACGGCACCCTTACCCCGCTCGAGCTGGGACTCGACAACTACGCCGGACGCCTCGGTGTTCGGGTTCGCCTTGTACTCCTCGAGTTGGGCGATGAGGTCCACCACTTCGAGCAACTCATCGACGCCCTGCCCATTGATGGCGGCGACCTCCAAGCTGGGGATGTCACCGCCGAGCTCTTCGGTCAGCACGTCGTGCTCGGTCAGCTCGGTCCGCACTCGGAGCGGGTCCGCTCCGGGAAGATCGACTTTGTTGACGGCCACGATCATCTTCACTTCCGCCGCCTTGGCATGGGAGATGGCTTCGATCGTCTGGGGCATGACACCGTCGTTGGCGGCCACCACCAGGATCACGATGTCGGTGATGTTCGCCCCACGTGCCCGGAGGGACGTGAACGCCTCGTGGCCAGGCGTGTCGATGAATGTGATGGGGTGCCCGTTGACGTCGACCCTGTAAGCGCCGATGTGCTGGGTGATCCCTCCCTGCTCTCCCTCGACCACGCTGGTCTTGCGGATCGAGTCGAGAAGTGTGGTCTTCCCGTGGTCCACGTGACCCATCACGGTCACCACCGGCGGGCGAGGCTCGAGCTCCGATTCGGCATCTTCGAACACAGGGCGCTCGGCGACCGCCGGCGGGGGCGGTGGCGCTTCGATGTCGACGATGAACCCGAACGACTCGGCTACATCTTCGATCAATTCCGGGGGCATCGTCTGACCGGCTCCGACCGCCTGGCCACGGGTCATGAGCTGGGCTACCACGTCCTTCGCGGGAACCCCGAGGGCGTCGGCGAACTCAGTGACCGATGCGCCGAACGGGACCGACACGATGTCGAGCTCCTCCTCGGGCTCCGGGGCCGGCTCGGGAGCTACGCCTTCTTCGGCCTCTACTTCGGGCTCGGGCTGTGCCTCGGCCACCTCCGGCTCATCGCCCGCAACTGCGAGACGAAGAAGCTCCGCGGACTCGTCATCGAGCCCGGATGAGGCGGTCTTGACTTCGATACCCAGGTCATGCGCCTGCAGGAGCAGATCCTTCGAATCGATCCCCAGGTCTTTGGCCAGCTCGTAAACCCTCACGTCCAGAAACCCCTATTCGCTCTCGTCATCCGTGGCGTCAACATCTGCATCCTCGGCCATTGGGGCGTCCTCGTCGTCGGATGCGGGCACCTCGGCGTCGACTGCTTCCTCGACCGACACCTCGTCAGTGGCAGCTTCATCCGCCGGGACGCGCCTCAGCCGGAGCGGCATCGTCGGCCGGAGCGGACGGATCCTCAGGAGCGGCATCCTCGGAGGAGCGGCTTCCGGCACTGCTTCCGCGACTTCGACGCCTTCCATGTCGGATCGGATATCGACCTTGTAGCCCGACAGCCGGGCGGCGAGACGGGCGTTCTGACCTTCCTTGCCGATTGCCAGAGAGAGTTGGTGCTCGGACACGACCACGTCCGCCGTCTTGGTCTCCTCGTCGATGTGGACTTCTTTGACCTTGGCCGGGCCCAATGCCTCGGCGATGAACTGGCCAATGTCGTCACGCCACTGGACCACGTCTACCTTCTCGCCACGCAGCTCGTTGACGACCTGGCGGACACGGGATCCTCTGGCGCCTACGCATGCCCCCTTGGGATCGACATTGGGATCGTGTGAGATCACGGCGATCTTGGTGCGGTGGCCGGGCTCGCGGGCGATGTTGACGATCTCGACCGTGCCATCGGTGAGCTCCGGCACCTCGAGCTCGAGCAGGCGTCGCACCAGGTCAGGGTGGCTGCGGGAGACAACGATCTGGGCGCCCTTGGCCTCGTTGCGCACCTCCAGGATGAGAGCTTTCACCCGGTTGCCACGCTCCAGACGCTCGAACGGGATCCGCTCGGATCCGGGCAGGATCGCTTCGGCATCGCCGAGATCGAGAATGACGGACCGGTAATCCACCTGCTGAACCAGACCGGTGACGAGATCACCCTCACGACCTTCGTACATCTCGAAGACGTGCTCGCGCTTCGCCTCACGCAGCTTGTGTTGCATCACCTGCTTGAACGACTGGGCGGCGATCCGACCAAAGGCCTCGCCTTCGGGTGTGTCCTCCCACTCCTTCACGACATTGCCGTCTTCGTCCAATTCCTGGGCGTAGACGATCACCTCGCCGGACTCGGGGTCGATGGTGACGCGGGCCTCCTCCGCCGCTCCCGGGCTCCTCTTGTAGGCGGCGACCAGGGCGTTCGCGAACGCGTCGAGGATGGTGTCGACAGAAACTCCCCGTTCCCGGGCGAGTACGTCGATTGCCTCCATCATCGTGTCGAGCTTCATGATTCTCCTTCAGTGGCCCGGCTTGGGCGCCTTTTCCCACCTGAACACCGTCTTGGCGGTGAGTACGTCTTCGTAGTCGACGACCCGGCTCTGTTCCTCGGTCTCCACGGTGAACGCCGTGTCGCCGGCGTCGGCCAGCACGCCTCTGATGGTCGCCTTGTGGTCGCCTTCGGCGACCTTCACCACGACCTCACGACCGACCGACTTGGTGTAATGGGACGGGCGACGAAGGTCTCTCTCCAGGCCTGGCGACGTCACCTCGAGCCGGTAGGCGTCAACCAGTTCGGTCTCGTTGTCGAGCAGGCGCGATAGGCCGCGCGATACATCCGCGAGTCGGTCGATGTTCACGTCCTCGCCATCCACGACGACACGCAGAAGGGTTCCCGGCCCGCGGCCGAGCAACTCGACATCGTCGAGCTCGAGCCGTTCGGCAGCGAGATAAGGCTCCACCACCGTCCAAATGTCGGAAACCGTCGTCAAAATGCCTGCTCCTGGCTCCGTCTTGCCATCCAGTGACACTCATCGCGGACACTCACCGCGCAAAAAATACAGGCGGGTGCCAAAGGCGCCCACCTGGTTCAAAGCGTCCTGTTGTCCAGTCGCATTATAAGCCCACCCCGGAACTCTTGTGTGGGGGGTGTGGATCAGATCCCGTGACGCCGAGCTGTTACCAGGTCGGCCAACCGTCCCACGACCTCCGTAATCGCTACTTCCTCCGTGCTGATGCCCTGGCGCGTGGTCATCTCGACGATGCCCTGCCCCACGCCCCGGGGCCCGACCGTCACCCGGTAGGGGATGCCGATCAGCTCGGCATCGGCGAACTTGACTCCCGGCCGCTCCTCGCGGTCGTCGATCAGCACCTCGATTCCGGCTGCCTCCAGGGCCGAGGAGAGCGTCTCGGCGGCCGTCAAAGTGGCCTCGTCATCTGCCCTGACCACCGTGATCACGACCTCATAAGGAGCGACCGAGACGGGCCAGATGATCCCCTTGTCGTCGTGGAATGTCTCGACGACGGCCGCCATGCCCCGTTCCACGCCGATGCCATAGGAGCCCATGATGATGGGATGACTGTCACCGTTCTCATCCTGGACATAGACCCCGAACGTCTCTGAATACTTGGTCCCCAGCTTGAAGATGTGACCAACCTCGATCCCCTTCCACAGCTCGAGCGGGCCGCCACAGACCGGGCACGGCTCTCCCGGGTGCACCTCTCGGACATCGGCCCACACGCTGACCTTGATGTCGCGGTCGATGTTGACGCCGGAGTGATGCCAGTTGTCCTCGTTGGCCCCGGTGACCATATTGACCCGGCCCCGGAGCGACTCGTCGGCGACGATCCTCAGTCCGTCCACCCCGACCGAGCCGAGACTCCCCGGGTCCGCCCCGAGCAGCGGCCTTATCTCCTCTGGAGTGGCGGCGCGAGCTTCCACCGCACCGGTGACGTCGAGAAGTTTCTGCTCTTGGAGATCGTGATCCCCCCGGAGCAGCACCAGCACATGCTCGCCATCGAGTGCATAGACCAGTGTCTTGATCTGACGGTCGGGAGGTGCCAGGTCGGGATGAGCCTCGGCCAGCGCCTTGATCGTTCGCAAACCGGGTGTCGGGAAGCGGTCGAGGGCAGCTGGGACTCCATCGTCAACTTCCGCCACGGCCGAGATCGCCCTCTCCACATTGGCCCGGTAGTCGCAGTTGCCACAGGTGATGATCCAGTCCTCGCCCGCATCACTGCGCACCATGAACTCGACCGATTCGGAGCCACCCATCGCTCCCGAGGAGGCCTCCACCCCGACCGCGTCGAGGCCCATCCGGGCAAAGATGCGCTGATAGGCGCCACGGTGCTTCTCGAACCCGGCGTCGAGGCCTTGGCGATCGATGTCGAGGGTGTACGAGTCCTTCATGGTGAATTCGCGGACCCGGAGCACACCCGACTTGGGCCGGGCCTCGTCGCGGAACTTGGTGTGCATCTGGTACCAGATCTGCGGCAAGTCCCGATAGGAGGACAGCTCCATGGCGGTCATAGCGAAGATCTCCTCCTCGGTCATCCCCAGAACCAGTTCGGCGCCCTTGCGATCCTCGAGCTTGAACAGGTTGTCCCCCATCAACTCGTAGCGGCCCGACTTCCGCCAGATCTCGGCAGGGTGCAGTGTCGGCGGCATCATCTCCTGACCGCCGATGGCGTTCATCTCCTCGCGGATGATGCCGGCCACCTTGAGACGGACTCGCTGGCCAAGGGGGAGCATGGTGTAAGAGCCCGCCGCCAGCTGCCGGATGAAGCCGCCCCGGATTAGGAGGACGTGGCTCACCGCCTCGGCGTCGGCGGGGGCGTCGCGGAGGGTCGGGATGAAAGCGTCAGACCAGCGCATTTGTCACTTGCTCACCGGGTTTCGGAGCGAGCGACGCTAGTCACCCGTCAGTCGGACTGGGCCACCTCGGCGACCCGGGCCCGACGGTCCTGGGAGTGGTTGGCATCGCCCTGGATCTGGATGAGCTCCTCGCGAGCCGCGGCGGCCAGCTCGGCGGCATTCGCCTCGGCGTGGGCAAGTCTGCTCTCCACGCCTTCCTCGACCAGTTTCCGGGCCTCGTCGAGAAGCGCCTCCACCATCTCGGACTCGGGCACGACCCTCACCACCTGGCCCTTTATGAACAGGTGGCCTCTCCCCCGACCGGCGGCGATGCCGATGTCGGCCTCCCGCGCCTCCCCCGGGCCGTTGACGACACAGCCCATGACGGCAACCTGGATCGGGAGGTTCTCCGCCTCCAGAGCGGCCTGCGCACGGGTGGCCACGTCGATGACATCGACCTCGGCCCGCCCGCACGAGGGGCAAGCGATGAGGTCGAGGCCCTTCCGCTCCCGGAGACCGAGGTTCTCGAGAAGCTGACGGCCGGCCTTGGCCTCCTCGACCGGGTCGGCCGTGAGAGAGAATCGAATCGTGTCGCCGATGCCCCCATTGAGCAGAGTGGCGATCCCCGCAACCGATTTGATCAGGCCGGCCGGGGGTGGCCCTGCCTCGGTCACCCCGAGGTGGAGCGGGTAATCGACGGTCTCGGAGAGGAGCCGGTAGGACTCGATCATCGAGGGCACGTTGGAGTGTTTGACCGAGATCTTGATGTCCTCGAAGTCGACATCCTGGAGATATCGGATCTCGAGAAGGGCTGAGTCGACCAAAGCCTGGGGCACCGGGCTTCCGTACTTCTCCAACAGATCCTTGTCCAACGAGCCGGCATTGACCCCGACCCGGATCGGCACTCCGCGGTCCTTGGCCTCCCGGGCCACAGCCTTGATCTGGTCTTCCTTGCGGATGTTGCCGGGGTTGAGCCGAAGCCCCTGGACACCGGCCTCGAGTGCGGCCAAGGCCAGCCGGTACTGGTAGTGAATGTCGGCAATGATCGGTACGGGGGATCTGGGGACGATCTCCGCCAGCCCTTGTGCCGCCTCCACCTCATTACAGGTGATTCGGACGATGTCGGCCCCGGCCCCGGCCAGCGCATAGACCTGGGCCAGCGTGCCGTCGACGTCGGCGGTCTTGGTGGTCGTCATCGACTGAACCGAGATGGGCGCGTCGCCGCCCACGGCGACGTTTCCGACATGGAGTTGCCGGGTCACGCGGCGGGTGATCATGCCGATCAGAGACTTATCGGGTTGACGATGTCGAGGACGATCGCCACGAAGCCGAGGAAAGCGAACAGCCCGATCACCGCTGCGGCCACCGGCGCCAGTTTTCGGACGTTGGCCTCCCGGCCACTGACCTTCTCGTAGGCAGCGACGGCGAAGTGCCCACCGTCGAGCGGGTAGAGGGGAAGGAGGTTGATCGTGGCCAGGATCACGTTGACGAAAGCGAGGATCCCGAGGAAGGCGGCGGCCGACTCGGTTTGGGTGCCGATGTTGACGATGCCAATCGGGCTCACGGGCCGGATCTCCTCATCGACATCGGTGTCACCGGCGAGGACCCCGAGGTATTGGGCCAGGCTGGAAGGCTTGATCATGTCGCCTATCGCCTGGAAGGTGAACCCGATCCCCTCCCACACTTGGGTCCCGGCCACACCCACCGCGCCGATGATCCCCGGGTCGTGAGTCGCGATGACCGGGGCGACCCCGAGGAACCCTGTGCCTGCGTCGCGCTCGATGAGAGTGACTTCGATAGGGAGAAGCTGGCCCTCGCGATTGACCACCACGGTGGTCGAGCCTTCGCCGAGTGAGGTCAAAGCCTCGGGGACATCGGACCATTCGTCGACTCTGTGATCGCCGATGGACACGATGACATCGCCCGATTCCAGCCCGCCTGCGGCTGCGGGGGTCGGGACCGTTTCCTCACCCACCTGGGCGGTGGGCACCACCTCGTCGACGACCGGCTGTGGCTCCGAGACACCGTTGGCTAACACGATCCCGTAAAAGAGGAGGAAGGCGATGAGGAAGTTCATGGCGACGCCGGCCAGCACGACCACGCTCTTCTCCCAGAACTTCTTCTCCCGGTAGGTGCGGCCCAAGTCCGCCGGCGAAATCTCTTCGAGCGGGTTCATGCCGATGATGCGGACGTATCCCCCGAGCGGGATCGCCTTTACGCCGTACTCGGTCTCACCGCGGCGCCAGGATAAGATCCGGGGTCCGAAGCCGAAGAAGAACTCGGTCACCTTCATCCCGGTCGCCTTGGCCGCAAAGAAATGGCCGGCCTCGTGGGCGGTGACAAAGAGAATGATGGCTGCGGCCGCAGCGAAGCCTCCGAGCATCCCGACACGCTACCCGCGAATCGCCGTTAGTCAGCAGGCTCCTGCAATGAAGGATGCGGCGATCTCCCGGCCTTCGCGGTCTGCCGCGATCACATCCTCCACCGTGTCGAGCGTCCGCCAATCCGATGTCTCGAGGGTGGCCGAGACCACCTCGGCGATCCCGAGAAAGCCGAGGCGACCATCCAGGAAGGCGGCGACCGCGACCTCATCGGCTGCGTTGAGCACCGCGGGAGAGGATCCACCTTCACGGCCTGCCTCGAATGCCAGGTCCAGGGCAGGGAACGACACCGGATCGGGAGCTTCAAAGGTCAGATCCATACCGACCAGGTCGAAGGGGCGGGCCAATGAAGGCGACCGATGCGGTGAGGTTAGGGCGTACTGGATCGGGATCCGCATGTCAGCTTGGCCCAGGTGGCCCTTCCACGACCCGTCGACGAACTCGACCGCCGAGTGGAGGATCGACTGGGGGTGGATGAGCACCGCAATCCGGTCGTAGTCGATGTCGAACAGATGATGGGCCTCGATCACCTCGAGCCCTTTGTTGAAGAGCGTGGCTGAGTCGATGGTTATGCGAGGCCCCATGTCCCAGGTCGGGTGGGCTAGGGCCTCGTCCGGTGTCACCTCGGCCAGCGAATCCAGGGATCGCCCCCGGAACGGGCCCCCGGATGCCGTCAGGATCAACCTCGCCACCGATTCCGGGTCCTCGCCGGCGAGGCACTGCAGCAACGCCGAGTGCTCGCTGTCGACCGGGATCAACTCCCCACCGTGCTCGGCCAGTGCCCGCTTCACAACCGGACCTCCGGCCACCAGGCTCTCCTTGTTGGCCAGGGCGACGCGATTCGCGCTCTCGAGACCGGCGATCGTCGCTCGCAACCCGGCTGCTCCGACGATGCCGTTGACCACGACCGTGTTCGCGATGCGTGCGGCGTCTGTCACCGCATCGGCGCCGAACTCGACCGGCCGGCCGACCGACCGTGTGAATTCCTCACGCTCCTCGGAGGACCCACCGGCCACCATGACCCGCGCCGAGGGATGGGCCGTCGCCAGCTCGGCGAGCTTGGCCGAAGGCGATCTGGAAGCAAGGGCGGCGATGTCCATCCCGAGGGAGGTGGCCACCTCGATTGTCTGGGACCCGATGGACCCGGTCGCCCCCAGAACGACCACCGGGCGGGTCACAGCAAACCGAACCCGCGGAACAGAAAGTAGATGGCAGGGACCGCGAACAGGAAGCCATCGATCCGGTCGAGCATCCCGCCGTGGCCGGGTAGGACCGATCCCATGTCTTTGACACCGAGAGAGCGCTTGACCATCGACTCGGCGGCATCACCCAGGGGTGCGATCAGGCCGACAACAGCGCCCGCTACCAGCGCCTTGGCGATGCCAATCGTCTCCCAGGCGGGGAACGTAGCGAGTATCGAGGCGATCACGAGGCCGGCGATCAACCCACCGAAAAACCCCTCCACGGTCTTCTTGGGTGAGATCACGGGTGACAGCTTCCGTCGGCCCAGGGCGCGGCCCACGAAGTAGGCGCCTGTGTCGTTGGCCGCGATCAGGAGGACCACGAAGAGGATATAGGCGACAGGGTGGGGACCCTGAGCGATGAGGATTGCAAAGGAGAGAAGGCCGACCCACACCATGCCGCCGATCGTGACCGAGGCGTCTTCCAAGGGCTGGCGTCGGGGCGAAAGGGTGAGGAAGAGAATGGTTACGACGGAGAACGCGGCCGCCCAGCCGGCGATGGCGGCGGCGCCAGTGAGTTGAGCGCCCACCCCCATGAAAGCGACGCCGAGCAGCCCGAACAAGGCGAGCGGACGGATCTCCTCGGATCGGACGGTGGCATAGAACTCGCCGGTCGACACGATCATGGCCAGGATCACGAAGGCGGCGAACCACCAGCCGCCCAGCAGGAGGCTGCCCAGGAACAGCCCGAATATGACGACCGCAGACGCCACCCGCATGGCCAGATCGCTTGTTGCGGCCTGCTCGGAGGCCTCGAAATCCTCCTCGGTATCGGAGGGGGAACCAGTGACGTCCTCGAACCCGACCAAACCGCTGTCGACGCCAGGAACCATGGCCGCGACGGCCTGTTGCTCCCATTCCTCCTCTGAAGCCCGGCTCACCTCGTCGGCCAGGCCCTGGTACTCCTGCGTGGTCGAACCGGTGTATTGGTTGGCCTGGTAGTCATCGAGATCCTGAGGGAAACTCAACGCCTCGTATTCGCCCTTGGCCCCGGACTCTGCGGGCGGGTCGCCTACCTCGGCTGTTTCTCCGGGATCGGCGTCGTCGGACGCCTCGTCCTCCCCCGCATTGTCAGTCTCGAGGACAGGCGGAAGTGTGAACACCTCGGCGTCATCATCGCCCTCGTCCCAGAGACGGCCCGGCTCTTTGTCTTCGTCGGGGGTTCGCTCGCTCAAATCAGACCTCGAGAAGCTCTTCTTCCTTGTGACCGAGGAGACGATCGATCTTCTCCACATACCGGTCGGTCAGCCTCTGCAACTCATCCTCGCCACGGCGGATGTCATCGTCCGAGATCTCACCATGCATCGATTCCATATCGCTCTTGGAGTGACGCCGGATATTGCGAACGGCGACGCGGCCTTCCTCGGCCATGTTCCTCACCACCTTGGCCAGGTCCTTGCGCCTCTCCTCGGTCAGCGGCGGAAAGGCAATCCGGATCACATTGCCATCGTTGGTCGGGTTGAGGCTGAGCTCGGAGGTCTGCAGCGCCCGTTCGATGTCACCAACGGTCGACTTGTCGAATGGTTGGACTACCAGCAGCCGGGGCTCGGGCACCGAGATCGAAGCGAGTTGCTGGAGGGGCGTGGGCGACCCGTAGTACTCGACAGTTATCCGCTGGAGAAGCTGGGGATTGGCCCGCCCGGTCCGGACGGTTGAGAACTCTGATGCCACATGGTCGATGGCCTGTTCCATTTTGTGCTCGGCCTCGGTCAGGAGGTCGCTGATCACTGTTCCTCCTCAGTGGATCACGGTGCCGATCTTCTCGCCGCTCACGGCCTTGACGATGTTGCCAGGCGTAGTCATGTCGAACACGACTATCGGCACACCGTGCTCTTTGCTCATCGTAACGGCGGTGGTGTCCATGACCCTGAGCTCGTCCGAGATGAAGTCCATATAGGACAGCTCATCAAGACGCTTGGCGTCGGGATGGGTGGCCGGATCGGCTTCGTAGATGCCGTCGACCTTGCTCGCCTTGAGGAGTGCATCGGCTCCGAGCTCGACCGCCCGGAGGGCAGCAGTGGTGTCGGTGGTGAAAAACGGGTTGCCCGTCCCGGCGGCGAAGATCACCACACGCCCCTTCTCCAGATGTCGGATGGCGCGCAAACGGATGTAGGGCTCGGCCAGCTCCTGCATGGTGATCGCGCTCTGGACCCGGGTGGGCACGCCCGCCTTCTCCAGCGCGTCGCGGAGGGCGAGGGCGTTGATGACGGTGGCGAGCATCCCCATGTAGTCGGCAGAGGCCGGGTCCATGCCCTTCGCCGCCTGGCTAACGCCTCGAAAGATGTTGCCCCCGCCGACGACTACAGCGATCTGGATGTCGTCGGAGTGGGCCTCGGCGATCTCCTCGGCGACCCTGACCACGGTCAGGGGATCGATGCCATAACCAAGCCCGGGGTCGGCAAAGGCCTCACCGGACAGCTTGAGAACGACTCTTCTCACCGGGGGATTGGACAATTCGCCTCCTACTCGCCGACGGCGATTCGGGAAACCCTGCGCACCGAGATGTTCTCACCCATCTTGGACGCGAGATTGCCCACCATGTCGCCGACAGTGCCGTCGAACTTCTCGGCGTTGACGTATTTCTGGTCGTACAGGACGTTCTCGGCGAACCAGGACTCGATCTTCCCGTCGACGATCCGCTCCACGACGTTGTCAGGCTTGCCCTCGGCCAATGCCTGACGCGAGATGAGCTCGCGCTCCTTCGCCAACGCATCCTGATCGACCTCGTCGCGGGTTACCCAGGTGGGCCGGCCCCAGCTGACGTGCATGGCGATGTCGCTTGCCGTCTGACGAAATTCGTCGCTCTTGGCGACGAAGTCGGTCTCACAGGCCAGCTCCACGAGGACCCCCACCACCGGACGATCGTTCTGGATGTGGATGTAGCTGCCGATGGTCCCCTCATTCGCCTCCCGGTCGGCCCGCTTGGCCATCTTGGCCTGGCCTCGCTCCCGGAGCAGCTCGAACGCCTTCTCCAGGTCTCCCCCGGCATCGGTGAGCGCCGACTTGGCGTCCATCATCCCCACCCCGGCATCCTGTCTCAGCTTCTGGATGTCCTTGGCGCTGAAGTCAGCCATTCTCCGTCTCCGGTTTGGCCTCGGCGCCGGCCTCGCTCGGCACCACGGCAGGGGCAGGCTCTTGCTCGAAGTCCGGGATCGACTCGTCGATGGTGGGCTCGAAGTCCTCAGCGTCATCGTCAGGGTTGTCACCCTTGGACGCTTTGGCGCCGGCCATCCTTCGGCCCTCGATCGCGGCGTCGGCGATGGCGCCGGCGATGAGATCGGCGGCGCGGATGGCGTCGTCGTTCCCGGCGATCACGTAGTCCACCCGATCGGGGTCGCTGTTCGAGTCCACGAGGGCGATCACGGGCATCCCGAGACGGGCGGCCTCCGTGACCGCAGTGGCCTCGGTGTTGACGTCGACGACGAAGACGGCATCAGGGGTCTTCTGCAGATCGACCACCCCACCCAGGTTCTGCTCCAGCTTGGCCAGCTCCCGCCGTAACTTCAGGCGTTCCTTCTTGGGCAGGGCGTTGATCTCACCGCTTGCCTCGAGGCGGCGCAGCTCGCGCATGTAGAAGATGCGCTTCTGGATGGTCTGGAAGTTGGTGAGCATGCCGCCGAGCCAGCGGTAGTTGACGTAGGGCATGCCGGATCGGGTGGCGTGCTCGGCGACGGCCGCCTGGGCCTGCTTCTTGGTGCCAACAAAGAGGACTACTCCCCCGTCGGAGGTGAGATTCCTCACGTAATCGGCGGCTGCAGCGGTCTGATCCACCGTCTGCCGCAGGTCGATGATGTGGATCCCGTTGCGCTCCCCATAGATATACGGGCGCATCTTGGGGTTCCAGCGCCGGGTTTGATGCCCGAAATGGACACCAGCCTCCAAGAGTTGCTTCATCGAGACAGCCAAAGCTGCTCCTTTCTGGTTGTTCCTCCGCCTGCCGGCCAGTGCCTACCCGTTTTCACGGATGACCCTCTTTCGGGACGCGCCCGACCAGTGAGGGTCAGCAAGCGTGCGTGATGAAGCGGAGTGTATGGACCGAGTGCCTCAAACGTAAAAACCTGCGAGCTAGACGCTCAACTCCACGAGGGCTCGCCGAGACGATTGCGGAGCGACATCATCGTCTTGGCGTGGATCTGGCAGACCCGCGACTCGGTGACGCCAAGCACCTCACCGATCTCGGCCAGGGTCATCCCTTCGTAGTAATAGAGGGTGACCACCAGCCGCTCCCGCTGGGGAAGGCGATTGATGGCGTCGACCAACCCATGACGGGTCTCCTCCGCCTGGAAGGCGGTCTCCGGCGATACGCCGGTGGGGTCGGCAAGCATGTCGCCCACCGATGTCGACGAGTCCGCTCCAACGAACTCGTCGAGTGCGGCAATACCCGAGCGACCGATCTCGGCGAGGGCGCCCTGCAGATCACCAACGTCCATGTCGAGACTGTCGGCCAGTTCCTGATCGGTCGGGGCACGCTGCAGATTGTGCTCCAGTTCGGTCACGGCGGTCTCGATCTGGCGGGCCCGCGATCGCACCGACCGGGGAACCCAGTCGAGGGCTCGAAGCTCGTCGAGGATGGCTCCCCTGATGCGGTTGATGGCGTACGTTTCGAACTTGAAGCCCCGCTCGAGCTCGAACTTGTCGATGGCGTCGATCAAGCCGAATAGCCCGTAGCTGGCGAGATCGTTTTGGTCGACCGAGCGCGGCAGCCCAGCTCCGATCCGACCGGCCACGTACTTGACCAGGGGCGAGTAATGGAGAATCAATCGCTCACGAGCGTCGGCGTCCGCCGATGCCTTGAAGCGCTCCCACAGGGCGTCGACCTGACCGGTCTCAGGCCCTCGGGTGGCTTCGGTCATATGTGCCTCTCAGGTGCTGACGGGTGACGGCAGTGTAGATCTGGGTCGTGGCCAGGTCGGTGTGACCGAGCAGGTCCTGCACGGATCGTAGATCGGCACCACCTTCGAGGAGATGAGTGGCGAAGCTGTGTCGCAGGGCATGGGGAAAGGTGGCGACACGCTTTCTGACCACAGTGCGGATCCCACGCGTTCCCAGCGGCCCGCCTCGCAGCCCGACCCACAACGCCTTCCCCGCGTCCGGGCCGGCCAGCCTCGGCCTCCCCTGGCCGAGATAGCGGCGCACCGATTCCTGGGCAGGCCTGCCTATCGGGACACGGCGGGTCTTCCTCCCCTTGCCGACCACCGTCACCATGTCACCGCCCACATCGTCGATCGAGAGCGAAGCGAGCTCGGAGACCCGAAGGCCGGTCGAGTAAAGGGTGTCGATCAGCGCACGATCCCTGAGCCCTTCGGGGGTGGTGGGGTCGATGGTCTCGATGGCGTGCACCAGAGTCCGGCTCGGAAGGGCGTGGGGCAGAGGCTTGTCCAGGCGGGGGCGGGAGACACCCTCAAATGGGTTGACCGTCGCCGAGTTGCGGCGACCGGCGTCGTTGTAAAAGGAGCGAACTACCGACGCCTTGCGTGTCATCGATCTCTTCGAATAGCCTTCGGCGGAGAGCGAGGCGAGATACTTACGGGCATGTTGTCGGCGCACGGCACCGATCGAGCTCAGATCTTGCCCGGCGCAGTAGGCGAAGAATTGAGCCAGATCACGGCGGTAGGCCTCGAGGGTGTGCGGTGAGAGCTCTCGCTGATCACGCATTCGATCGAGATATCCGTCGACGGCCGTGACCGCCCACTCCGGCAAGGGAGGGATCCTCACCAACGAGATGCTATTGGCGGGGCCGTCTCCGGACCGGTCAACCCGAGCCCGGAAGCACCACATCCCCCATGCGACGAGCCTCTCCCGTGATCTCCATCCGGGCGAGACGGGCGAGGGCTTCGGCAGGGGTGCAATCCCAGATCGAGGGCAGATCGTCAATGGCCAGGCCGGTCACCGGGATGACGCCGGCCGGAGCGGGAGCTTGGCTGGGCGGCCTGCCGAGGATCAACTCGAGCTCGGCCAGGAGGTCGTCGACGCCGAGGACCGGGTGAGCGCCATCCCGGATGAGATGGTTGCACCCGACTGATGCGGGCCGGTCGACGTCACCTGGTACCACCAGGACAGGACGCCCCATTTCGGCGGCAAGACGCGCCGTGATCAGCGCCCCGCCCTTCACACCGGCCTCGACCACGACCACCGCCGAGGCAATCCCGGCAATGATCCGGTTGCGTGCCGGGAAACGCCATCGGTCGGGCCTCGTGCCCGGTGGGTATTCGGACATGATCGCCCCACCTTCCGACAGGATCGACCGATAGAGATCGGAGTTCTCGATCGGGTAGACAACATCGACGCCGGACCCCAGCACGGCCACCGCCCGGCCCTGGCCACGGAGGGTTCCGCGGTGGGCCGCGGCGTCGATCCCCCTGGCCAGCCCGCTGATAGTGGTCCACCCCGCCCGGGACAAGGCGTCGCCGAACCCCTCGGCGAGATTCAGCCCATACCGGGTGCACTTCCTGGTGCCCACCACGGCAACCGCAGGTGCGTTCGTGGTCTGCCCGAGGACGTAGAGCGGTGGGGGATCCTCCAGATCGAGCAGCCCCACGGGGTAGTCAGGCGCGTCATGGCAGATCAGCCGGAGGTCATTCATCCCGCCACTCGCCGCGGAGGCCGATCGCCTCGGCCATGTGGTGCTCCTCGACCTGATCCGCTCCTTCGAGGTCGGCAATGGTGCGAGCCACCCGACGGACACGGTCACCGCCACGGGCGGTCAGGACCGCGTTGCCGACGGCCATGGCGACCAGCTGGCGTGCTCTGTTCGACTCGTTCCCGTTCCCGGCCTCGAGATAGCGGTTGATCTGCCCACGATGCAACTGTGCGGCCCGCGCCCGATCGACCCGGGTGGCGACCGATGCGCTCGTCTCGCCTTTCGGCCCGGAGTAATCCGCTGCGTCGACCCTGCCTACGCGGACGATGAGGTCGAACCGGTCGATCAAAGGGCCGGAGATCCGTGAGCGATACCGCCCCAGAATGGCCGGTCGACAGTCGCACGGCCGGCGGCCGTCGCCGTAGTACCCGCAGGGACACGGATTGGTGGCGGCCAATAGCTGAAACGAAGCCGGGAAATCGATAGAGGAACCCCGGCGAGCCACGGACACCACGCCTTCCTCCAGCGGCTGGCGGAGCGTGTCGAGATGACTGCGTGGAAACTCGGCCAGCTCGTCCATGAAGAGAATTCCTCTGTGGGCGAGGGACGCCTCCCCAGGCACCGGATTGCCACTGCCACCGCCCACCAGCGCCGCCTTGGAAGCTGTGTGATGCGGGGCACGAAATGGAGGAGTCACCACCAGACCCCGCTTCCGGCCCGCCGCGGCCCAGAGCATCGCCGTCTCCACGGCCTCTTCGATCTCCAGCGGTGGGAGGATGCTGATGATCCGCCGGGCCAGCATTGTCTTGCCCGACCCAGGTTGGCCATGCATCAGGAGGTGATGGCCCCCTGCAGCGGCAACTTCGAGCGCCCGCCTCGCCATCGGCTGACCCCTGATGTCGGCCAGATCGAGCGCGTGCTCCCCCAAGGTGGGCTCATCGGCTCGTGCCGGCTCGACACTTCCCAGGCCCTCTCGGAGAAGCCCAACCGCATCCGCGAGACTGGCCACGCCATAGGCCGTGGCGCCCGGGATCGATGCCGCCTCGCCAGCGACCGAGTTGGCGACCAGGCAGGGCACGTTCTGCCTGGCGCTGAGCACACCGGCACCGAATGCGTTGGATCCAGGGCGGACCGCCCCGTCGAGTGCAAGCTCCCCCACCACCACGGCATCGCGAAGCGGCGGGATCTCCTTGCTGGCGGCGAGGATGCCCAGGGCGATCGGGAGGTCGTAGTCGGTCCCTCTCTTGGGGAGGTCGGCCGGGGCGAGGTTCACCGTGACCGTCCGATTGGGAAAGCGGATCCCGGCCGAGGCGACCGCGGCTCGCACCCGGTCCTTGGCTTCCCGAACGGCAGTGTCCGGGAGGCCGGAGAGCTTGAATGCCTCGCTCTGACGTCCGACGTGGGCCTCGACCCGGACCGGTCGCGCCTCCCCGCCGACGAGCGCAACCGAGGTGGCTGCCGCATACATGGCTCGAACGTACGAGACGGACGTCGGCGTTAGAAGGGGTCTGAGGCGCGACTAACTGTTAGGTCAGGTTTACCGTCTTCCCGGCACCTTGGTGCCGATCGTCATGAGTTACAACCCCACGACCAAAACGCCGCCCCGCGCTGCGCCGCCGAACACTCGTCGTCGTCGCTACAGCCGCGGGCAGCGCTGGACCATTCGAATCCTCCTTTTCCTGGTGCTGGCGCTCGCCGTTCTTGTGGGCATGACGGTCCTGGCGGACTTTCAGATGGAGGACGCCGGGCCGATGCCGTCCCTGGCGGCTGGAGATGGTGTGTATCTCATCGTCGGCAGTGACAACCGGGAGAACCTCCCCGACGATCTGAACCAGGGCAACTTCGGGGACTTCGCCGGGGCCAGAGCCGATGTCATCATCTTGGCCCACGTGGTGGACGGGAGAAGGCAGCTGCTGTCGATACCCCGCGACCTCAAAGTCGAGATACCGGGGCAAGGGGTCAACAAGATCAATGCCGCGTATGCAATCGGCGGTCCAGACCTACTAGCTGAGACCGTGGCTCAGGCCACCGGGGTCCGGCCCAATCACTATCTCGAGGTGGAGTTCGGCGGATTCGCCGGCATCGTCGATGCTCTCGGAGGCATCGAGCTGGAGATTCCCTATGCGGCCAGAGACGCGAATTCGGGGCTGAGTATCGAGCCCGGCGTGCAGACGGTCGACGGCGCCACAGCTCTGGCCTACGCCCGGGCGCGCAACTACGAGGAGTTCATCGACGGCGCTTGGGTCTCACAAGGTGGTGGCGACATCGCCAGGGCTGCCCGGCAGCGCGAGGTGCTGACCAAGATCATGGCCGAGGCGTCGTCGCCCTCGGGTCTGGTGCGCAGTCCTCTCGTGGTGACCGCTGTTGGTTCCCACCTCACCGCTGACTCCGGACTCACCCTGTTCGATCTGGCTAAGACCGGATGGGACATGCGCTCGGCCGGGACGACCGAGTCGATGACGCTCCCCGTGGTGGGCGCCGAGGAGGGTGGGGTTTCCTTTCTCGTGCGCGCTGAGCCTGCGGCCACAGACGTCCTCAACGCCTTCGTCGCCGGTCAGCCACTCCCCGTTCAGTAGGTTTCGCCATCGGGGCGGGCTCCACGTCCCGGGAACGTGGTGCTCGCCTGGCAACCCCCCGGTTGCTCGATCTACTCAGTGCCCGATTGGAAGCCAAGGTCACCTGAAAAGATCCTGTTACCGGACAGGTGAACCGGGCACATGGAGTGGTGATGACGACCGGCATTAGTCGACGCCAACCGGCGACGGATGACGAAGCTCGATTCGCCGAGATCTATCGACGTCATTCCCGGTCGATCCAGGCATATTGCGCCCGCCGCACCGCTGGCTCCCAGGTGGCAGACGCGGTCGCCGATGTTTTCCTCGTTGCCTGGCGCAGAATCGACCAGCTCCCGGAGGCGGAGCGTGCCCTCCCCTGGCTCTATGGAGTCGCTTACAAAGTGCTATCCCATCAGTGGCGGCACCGGGCTCGGAGTCGACGGCTCATTGAGCGGCTCCGCTCTTTGGCCCAGGTAGACGAGATGGCCCCGGATGTCCTGCTGGTCCGGAGCGAGGAGCACCGGGTAGTGCTGGCAGCCTCGGCGCGTCTGAAGCCGATCGATCAAGAGATCCTTCGACTCACCCTGTGGGAGGAGTTGTCCCATGTCGAGATAGCCACGGTGCTGGGCATCGAGGTCACGGCGGCCAAACAGCGCGCTTACCGCGCCCGTCAGAACCTGGCCGACGAGTACCGGAGGCTGACTGGAGATCGCAAACCCCCCGCTGCTCGGAAAGGAGGTGACTCGTGATCAGTGAAGACCAGGTCGTCGACATGTTCGCCAAGGCGAACCCGGTGCCGTCATTGGCACTGCTCGACCCGATCGGATCGATGGATTTCGAGCACCACGAGGACCGATCCGAGAGGAGCAGTGGGATGACTGAGTTAATGACGACCGAAGAACAGAAGGCTGGGCCTCGGCGGCCGAGGTGGCTGGTGCCGGCATTGGTGGCTGGGCTGGCCCTGGTGATTGCAATGCCGGTGTACCTGAGCCGTCAGGCGCCGGTTGCGGATGAGCCCACCCCGGCAGAAGGGATCGCCATTGCCTATCTTGACGCTCTTGCCGCCAACGATGTCGACACCTTGCACGAGATCGTTGCGCCGACTGCCATTGATGTCGATCGGAACGACCAATCCGGAATCCTCGCCTGGCAGGATGCAGTTGGGATCGTCATCACCCGCTTGGGTTGTACCGAGGTGGAGCAATACGGCACCGAAGGAGCGGTGGTCAATTGTCCATGGGTGTACGACAGCAAGTGGCACCAGGCCCTGGGCCTCGAGCCCTCATCGATGCTCCAGGTCTTCTTTATCAGGGAAGGCAAGATCCAGGAAGAAAACGAGACCAACTCCAGGGCGACCGATGTAGAACGAGTCTGGACTTCATTTAGGTCCTGGGTTGATAAGAATCATCCCGAGGACGTGGCAATGATGTACAACACCGAGGGTGAAGATCCCGAGAACGCGTTCGTGAGGTACAACAACGGGGTTGGCACCAACAACAACACCACCACCGAATCCATCGCCCTTTGGGAGCAGTACACGGACGAGTTCGTTGCGGAGATGACCGGCTGAGCAATTCGGGTCGGGCACGTAGCATCTCCTCGTGCCCGACCCCTTTCTCGACGCCGCCATCGACGAGGCGGAGTTGGGGTTGGCCGAGGGAGGGATCCCGATCGGGTCGGTACTGGTCCTCGACGACCGGATCGTGGGCCGGGGTCACAACCGACGGGTGCAGAAGGGAAGCCCCATCCTCCACGGCGAGATGGATGCCCTGGAAAACGCCGGGCGTCTCCTCGCCTCCGAGTACCGGCGCTCGACGATCTACACCACCCTCTCCCCATGTCACATGTGCACCGGAGCGATCCTGCTCTACGGGATCCCCAAGGTCGTCATCGGTGAGAACCAGACCTTCCTGGGCGCAGAAGACCTGCTCAGATCCAATGATGTCGAGGTGGTCGTGGTCGACGATCAGCGCTGTGTCGAGATGATGAAGGGGTTCATCGAAGCGCGCCCGGATCTGTGGAACGAGGACATCGGGGAGGTCTAGGCGATCCGGGGGCGGATCCGCCCGACACCTCATTGACCGCGCTGGACAGCGCTGGTCTCAGTTGCGCGGAATGCAGTGCAGACCACCGGACGGGCCGGGCGCTCATCCACCCCGCTGCACAGCGTTGTCCTGAGGTCGCGCCAATGCAGCGCAGACCACGACTCCAAGTTCACCAGGCGGAGAGGCGAGCCCCTATCTCCCCTTCCATTCCGGGTCCCGCTTCTCGAGGAAGGCGAGCAATCCCTCGGCGGCATCTTCTGTGCCCAGGGCCACGGACTGGGCCTCGCCCTCCCAGGAGAGGGCATCGGCGAAGCCGATCTGGAAGCTGGCATTTATGGTCTGCTTGGCGAACATCTGGGCCACCGGTGCTCCGGCAAGGAAGCGATCGGCGATCTCGGTGACCCGAGCTTCGAGCGCATCGACCGGGACGACCTCGGCGACCAGCCCGATCCGCTGCGCCTCCTCGGCCTCGACGATCCGCCCCGACAGCGCCAACTCCTTGGCCCGTTGCATGCCGACGATCCGCGGTAAGAGCCACGAACCGCCGAAGTCCACGGTGAGCCCCCTCCTCACGAAGATCTCGGAGAACCTGGATCGCTCGGTAGCGACTACCAGGTCGCACCCGAGGGCGAGGTTCAGCCCGGCCCCGACCGCAACCCCGTCGACGGCGGCGACGGCCGGCTTGGTCAGCCGGTGAAGGGCCATGGCGGCGGCGGCCACCTCTTTCATCCGTGTATGACGGTCCTCGACGGATTGAAGCCGATCCACCCGAGAAGGGTCGAGGTCGGCACCGGCACAGAACTCCCCGCCTGCACCGGTGACCACGAGCACCCGCTGCTCGGACCCCTCGAATTCGTCGAATGCGGTCCGCAGCTCCGGCCAGCCATCGAACGGGATGGCGTTCTTCCGATCGGGACGGTCGATCGTGAGCCAGCGCACCAGCCCGCGGTCGTGGGTGTGCAACCAGCTCACCGCGATGACGGTAGACACCACAGGGCGTGGTTACCGTTCAACACATGGGGTTCAACCCATTTCGCGACCACGAGAAGAGCACCGCCGACATCGTCGCGGTGGTGATCGCGTTCGTGGCGATATTCGCGGTCCTGGCGTGGGCGATCTTCTCGGGGTGACCGTCGCGGCGGTGCAGCCTTACGCGGCGCGCAAGGAATACATCTGCCCCGGGCTGCGAAACGATCATCCCTCCCGGCACTTCCATCTGGTCGTCGTGCCCGACCACGAGCCGGATCTACGCCGTCACTGGCATCACGGATGCTGGCACAAGGAGATGAGAAGACGGTTCGGCGCTCAGGCGTCCCGTCGGTGAAGACCCCACCAGGTCAGGAACAGACCGAGAGCGGTCCAGCCCAACATGACGGCCACCGCGTGAGCAAGCGAAAGGTCCGTCCCGGGCACAAAGGCACCGATCCCGCCGGGGATGTCGATCTGGAAGAGGGCGCTGCTGGCTGCAGACAGGGACACGGTCTCCCATGGTCCCCACAGGCCAAGGATCGGGTCGATGAAGTACAGGGCGAGCGCAGCTCCGATCGCAGGCCCCACCGATCGGAGCTGAGCCACCGCGCCGAGGCCAATCGCAGTCCATGCCAGTTCGATGAGCCCGACCTTCCACGCCAGGTTCAGCCATTCGTCGACACCGGGACCCCCCTCACCCGGCACGGCGATCGCGGTCACCATCGACCACCCGGCAATGCCGGCGGTGATCGCCAGCAGCGAGGCGACGGCGAGGACCACGAAACGGGCCGAGATCTGACTGACCCGACGGGGGTCTCTGGTGAGCGCCGTAGCCCACACCGTGCTCCCGAACTCGCTCCCCAGCATCACGACGGCCAGGATCAGCGGGAACCACGTCTGGCCTGCCACTTGCTGGGCGCCAAAGATGTAGGCGACGGGTTTTCTCAGGAGCGGCACGTCTTCGGCGAGCTCGGGGGCGATCTGGGCGAAGATCAGGAGGAAGAAGGCGAGCAACCCGACCAAGGCGGCGAGGATGATAACCATCGTGTAATAGAGCCGGCGCCGGCTCAGCTTGAGGTACTCGGCGTGAAGGAGGCTCACTCCTCCCCCTCCCCGGTCATCCCGAGGAACACAGATTCGAGGGTGGACCGGGCGGGCCTCACCTCACTCGGGTAGATCCCGGCTTCGGCCAACACCCTCACCACCCTGCTCCCGTCGCTCTCCTCGACCACGAGAGCCCCGCCGTCGTGCCTGACACCCATGCCGGCGGCCGACAGCGCGGCGACGGCGTCCGCCGAACTGGTGGTGACGACCCGGAGAGCACCCCCGGAGAGCATCTCCTCCAAAGGTCCCTCCGTGACCAACTTGCCGTGATTCAGCACCACGACGTAGTCGGCCAGGGCCTCGATATCGGCCAGATCGTGACTCGAGACGACGACGGTCTGGCCGCTGTCTGCGATCTCACGGAGACGTGCCCGGAATGCCATCTGCCCGGCAGGGTCGAGGCCGTCGAGGGGTTCGTCGAGAAGGAGGAGTTGGGGGTCCCCGATCAGAGCCGCGGCGAGAGCGAGACGCTGCCGCATTCCCTTCGAGTACTCGTCGACCTTGCGTCCCGCATCGCCCTGGAGGCCGACGAAGTCGAGCAACTCATCGATGCGACCGTGCCCGAAGCCGAGCTGGTCGGCTGCTACCTGGAGATTGACGCGCCCGGTGAGCGCCCTGATCAGACCGGGCTCCTCGATGATGGCCCCGATCTTCTTGGTGACATCGACCAGGCCGCGGGGGATCTCCTGATCGAGGACGATGATGGTTCCGGCGTCGGTCCTGGTGAGGCCGAGGAGCGAGCGAAACAATGTCGTCTTGCCGGCGCCGTTGGGGCCGAGAAGACCAGTGATGGCTCCCGACGGGACCACGCAATCGAAACCGTCGAGCGCGGTAGTCGACTTGTATCGCTTGACCAGGCCCTCGATCTTGATCGCAGGATTGGCCAGGTTCATGTGGAACGGCGATCAAGCGACATGGCCGGGCAGTCAACCACAGCCGGGCACCCAGTGGACCACCACGTCATCAGGCCCGATCCGGATGCCCAGGAAGTCGACCCGAGAAGCACCTACCGCCCTGGCGAGACGGAAGACCCGTCGTCGCTTGGCAGACCCGATGGCATCGATCGGGTCTCGATCAGCGGTGATGGCCCTCACCTCGACGACAACCCGTTGTCTCCGGTCGAGGGCGAGAAGGTCGAGCTCGCCGCGACCGACCTGGAAATTGCGCCCGACCACATCGAGGCCGTGGCTGCGGAGGAACTCGGCGGCAATCTGCTCGCCCAACTCCCCCACCTTCGCCCGATCGGTCAGATCGAGATCTCTTGCTGCTCCAGCTCTTCGACGTTCACGTCGCGGAATGTCAGGACCTTGACGTGTTCCAGGAACCGGGCCGGTCGGAACATGTCCCATACCCATGCGTCCTTCATCTCGACCTCGAAGAAGACGGATCCGTTGGCCTCGCGTACCTGGAGATCTACATGATTTGCCAGGTAGAAACGGCGCTCGGTCTCAACCACGTACCGGAACATCGGGAGGACGTCGTGGTACTCCTTGTAGATCTTGAGCTCAACCTCGGATTCGTAGCGCTCCAGGTCTTCTTCCATGCTCTCCTCTTCACACAGGCCGACAAAAGATCATATGCACGGCTGGTTAGTTAACGGCTAACAATCGGGTGTGACGTTTTCAGAGGCCGCCGATGTGTGAGATGGGCCAGATGGTGACAAATGCCCTCCCGATGAGGTCTTCGAGCGGGATGGGGCCGAAACGTCTGCTGTCGAATGAGGCGTCGCGGTTGTCGCCCATGAGGAAAACCTCGTCGGCCCCCACGGTCACAGCAGGCTCGTCGGGCATGAACACCTCGGGCAAATAGGGCTCCTCGAGTGGGGTCCCGTCGACCACAACCTGGTTGTTGATGACCTCGATGGTCTCTCCGGGCAGGCCGATCACCCGTTTGATCAGGTCCTCGTGGCCCCGGGTGCGGATGCCGACCGCCTCGAGGACGGATCGGATCACCGCTTCGGGTATCGATTCCTCGACCTCCTCCTCGCGCGGGTCGCGGAATACGACGATGTCGCCACGCTGCGGCTCGCCCCACTGATACGCCAGCTTGTTCACCATGACCCGGTCGTTGACCTCGATGGTGGGAAGCATCGACTCCGACGGGATCCAGAACGGCTGTATCAGGAACGTCTTTATGACGACCGCAATGGCCAGTGCGGTCAGGAGCAACCCGGGCAGCTCAGCGAGGAACGAACGCCGTCGTTTCGGCGTCTCGGTGACCGTCTCCTCGTCTATGGGGCCCGTGTCGTGCGAGATCAGTCGCGAAGCTCCTTGATCCGAGCCGACTTCCCGACCCGATCACGCAGGTAGTACAGCTTGGAACGACGGACGTCACCACGACGGACGACCTCGATCTTGGAGATGATCGGGGCATGAACCGGGAAAACCCGCTCGACGCCGACCCCGAAGCTCAGCTTGCGGACGGTGAAGGAAGCCCGTGCCCCTGCTCTGTTCCGGGCGATGACGATGCCTTCGAAGATCTGAACGCGCTCTCTGCCGCCTTCGACCACCCGGACGTGCACTTTTACCGTGTCGCCGGTCCGGAAATCGGGGATATCGTCGCGGACGTGCGCGCTCTCAACTAAGTGAAGATCGTTCATGGAGGACTCCTAGAGGCGCCGGGGAGCTCGATAGTCCCGGCCGAGGAAAATTGTATCAGGTCTCCGAAGTCTCGCCATCCGGCAGCAGGTCGGGTCGGCGTTCCCGGGTGCGCCGCAGCCGCTGCTCCATTCTCCACTCCTCGATCAGGGCGTGGTTGCCGGAGAGCAGCACCTCGGGCACCTCCCACCCTCTGAAGTCGGCCGGCCGCGTGTAGACCGGCTCTTCGAGAAGGCCACCCCGGAACGACTCGCTCTCCGTCGAATCCGGATTGCCGACGACGCCGGGGAGCAACCGGGCGATCCCCTCGATGGCAAGGGCTGCGGCCACCTCGCCACCGGCCAACACGAAGTCGCCCACGGAGGTTTCCTCGTCGATGTAGTTGTCCACCACACGCTGGTCGACTCCCTCGAACCGACCGCACACGAACGTGACCTCGGGCATGGCCGCCCATCGGTCGAGCGTGGACTGGGTGAGCGGCGTCCCGGCCGGCGTGAACAGGACGCGATGAGTGCCCGCGAGCGGCTCCAGGGCGGCCGCCAGGGGCTCCACCATCATCACCATCCCCGGACCACCCCCGAAAGGCGTGTCGTCCAGCTGGCGATGTCGCCCCAACCCGTGATCTCGCAGATCGAGCAGGTTGACTTCGAGCGTCCCGGACTCGATGCCCCGGGCCACGATCGAGACTCCGAGGGGGCCATCGAAAAAGCCGGGGAACATGGTCACGACGTTGATCCGCACCCAGGGAAGGCTAGGGCGGGGCGGTAATGGCCGATATCCTCGGCGGCCCGGCGGTTCCCCGCGTCACCCGGAGAGTTGACATGTCCATTGACCAAGCACCGACAACATGACGCTGGATCATCTGCCGGTCGAGAGCGTCCTCCTCGTCGCGGCCGGGCTCATGGTCATCGGTGTCCTCATAGTCGGAGCTTCCGATCGGCTCAGGGTGCCCGCAGCCCTTCTCTCACTCGGGATCGGCATTGTCTTCGGGAGCGACGTCCTCGGTCTCGTCAACGTCAGCGATATGGCGATGGTCAGGGACATCAGCGTTATCGCCCTGATGATCATCCTCTTCGAAGGTGGTCTCACGACCAAGCCGTCGGTCCTGCGGGAGTCGGGCGTGCCCGGATTCGTCCTGGCCAATGTCGGCGTGCTGGTCAGTGCCGGGGTCGTAGCCGCGGGCGTGCAACTCCTGTTCGACACGGGATGGGAGACGGCGCTCATCATCGGGGCGGTGGTCGCCTCGACCGACGCCGCCGTCGTGTTCGACGTGGTGCGGCGAACGCCGATCCCGAAGCGGCTGGCCGGCATCCTCGAGGTGGAGTCGGGTGTCAACGACCCCTTCGCCATCCTCCTCACCATCGGTCTGATCGAAGTCACCAGATCGAATCCCGGAGTCGAGGACTGGCTGGTGTTCGGTGCCCGGCAGCTGTTCGGGGGCATCGCCGTAGGCCTGCTCGGTGGTTGGATCGGCGTCAGGCTGCTGCGGCTCCGTCTTCGGTCCTCAGGCCTCTATCCGCTGCTGGCCCTGGCCATGGCCGGGCTCACCTTCGCCGTGGCGTCCTACCTGTCGACGTCGGGCTTCCTCGCGGTCTACATCTGCGGGCTGATGATTGGTGCGCTCGCCCCCCGTCACCGCCGCGTCGTGCGGAGCTTTCACGCCAGTCTGGCCAACGGCGCAGACATCGCCCTTTTTCTCTTGCTGGGGCTGCTCGTCTTCCCGGCCGAGCTGCCCGGGGTCGCAGTCGAGGCGTTGGCTGTGGCCGCAATCCTGTTGCTGGTGGGCCGGCCGCTGGCAGTGGTCCTGGCCATGCTCCCCTTCAGGTTGTCCTGGAAGGAGATGACCTTCCTGTCCTGGGCGGGGCTTCGTGGCGCACTGCCAATCGTCCTCGCCACGTTTCCGGCCACGGCGGGGGTCGCCACCGGTGAAACGATCTTCAACATCGTGTTCTTCGTGGTACTCGTGTCGGCTCTTCTCCAGGGGACCACGATTGCGCCCCTGGCCAAGCGTCTCGACCTGGTCGTCGACCGGCCCGCCTGGCAATCGATCGCGGAGGCGGTGGAATTGGAAGATGTGGACGTCGATCTCATCGAAATCGAGGTAACCGATGGCCTCGCCTTGGTCGGCACCACGTTGGGCAGTAACCCGCCACCGGACGGAATGCTGATCACGACCATGATCCGCGATCACAAGGCGACCATCCCCACAGCGGACACGGTCTTTGCCGCGGGTGACTTCCTGATGGTGGCGGTGAACAGCGGCCGTGACCGTGTGCGTGAAGTGACGGCGTGGGCCCGCGGCGAGGTGACTGGTGGGACAGACGCGGGGGCCGGCTAGCTGAGACGCTCCACGATCATCGCCATCCCCTGGCCTCCGCCCACGCACATGGTCTCGAGGCCGATGGTCGTGTCCAGGGTGCGAAGGTCGTTGATCAAGGTCCCCATGATGCGGGCGCCGGTCATGCCGAAAGGGTGGCCGAGGGCGATCGCGCCGCCATGCGGGTTCAGCTTGTCCATGTCGATGCCCAGTTCGTCAACACTGGCCAGGACCTGGGCGGCGAACGCTTCGTTGATTTCGACGACGTCGATGTCCTCGAGCTCCATCCCGGCCCGGGCAAGAACGGCTTTCACCGCGGCCACCGGGCCCATCCCCATGTACTCCGGCTCCAAGCCGACCACAGAGGAGGCGATGATCCGGGCCATGGGTTGCAACCCCAACTCCGACGCCTTATCGGCGGACATCACCAGGACCGCGGCGGACCCGTCGTTGAGCGGACAGGAATTGCCGGCGGTCACTGTGCCGTCGGGTTTGAACACCGGTGGGAGCTCGGACAGCTTCTCGATGGTGGTGTTGGGACGCGGCCCGTCGTCGGCGGCGATGGAGCGCCCGTCGGGCACCTCGATCGGAGTGATCTCTCGGTCGAAGAACCCGTTCTTCTGTGCCTCGACCGCCCGGTCCTGGGATCGCTTGGCGAACTCGTCCATGCGCTCCCGGGTGATCCCGTATCTCTCAGCGACATTCTCGGCAGTGTTTCCCATTGGGATGTAGACCTGGTCGATGAAGTCGTCGCGGCTCTCGTCGGTGAATCGCGGGTTGAGGTCGTCGCTGTCGAATCCCTTGCCGTAGGTCCGGGTCACCGAGTCGACGCCCCCGGCCACGTAGGTATCCCCTTCGCCTCGCTCGATGGCATGGAAGGCCATACGGATCGTCTGCAACGACGATGCGCAGAAGCGATTGACCGTCGTCGCGGGAACACTCTCCGGCATCCCACCCAGCAAAGAAGCCGGGCGCGCGACGTTGAATCCCTGTTCGTGATGGGTGAGGGCGCAACCAATCATCACATCGGAAACCGAGGCGCGGTCCACCTCCGGAACCTTCGACATAAGGGCATCGATGGCGAAGCCCGCCAGGTCGTCGGCGCGGACATCGATGAGTGATCCTTTATATGCACGGCCTATCGGAGAGCGGGCGGTGGCGACGATCACTGCTTCGGGCATGGTGTCCTCCAGTCGAGGATTTTGATCACGCACTCAAATCTACCCCCCTCCCTGCCTGCGGCAGTACTCCCCCCTACGGGGGGAGAAACCACGTGGTCGGGGGGTGTCAGCCTGGCTCGATCAAGCCCGGGATCGAGTTGATCTCGATGCGTTGGGCATCGATGTCGACAACCGGGACCAGCTCGTCGACGAAGGGGACCTCAAAGCGCGCGCCATCATCGGTGGTGATGAGGAGCCGGTCCTGTCCGGGCCCGATCACGACTTGCTCGACGACACCGACCTGCTCGCCCGCCTCGTCGAAGACGCTCAGCCCTGTGAGGTCCTCAGGCCAGAACTCGCCTTCCCGAAGCGCCCGGCGCTCGTCGACCAGAACCACGGAACCCCGGATCTCGTCCGCGGCCTCCCTGCTGCCGACCCCTTCGAAGGCCACCTGGAAACCGCGGTCGACGCGACGGACCGCCCGCACCACGTACGGACGGTCCTCGAGATAGACGGTCGAGCCGGGCTGAAGGCTGACCGTGTCCTCCTCGTCGACGTAGACGCCTAGATAGCCATCCAGCCCGTGAGGCCGCCCCAGCCTCCCGATGACGAATCGCTCGGGATCAGTCGAGGAACTCGACGCCAGCGTTGATGCCCTCTTCGTCCCCAGCCGCACCCGCGGCGGCACGGATCGCCTTGGCCACCCGGCCCCGGCGCCCGATGACTCGGCCCATGTCGCCCTTGGCGGTGCGGACCTCGGCCACCACCTCGTCGGGCCCTTGCTCGACCATGGTCACGGAGACCTCGTCGGGCTCCTCCACGATGCTCTTGACCACATAGGTCACCACTCGCTCGACGATCTCGCCTTTGGCCAAGATCACTCCTCCTCGTTGGTCGTGTCGGCGGCTATCTCCTCGGCAGCCGGCTCTTCAGCCGCTGGCTCTTCAGCCGCTGGTGTCTCGCTGACGGCCACGTCATCCGGGGCGGGTGTCTCGGCGACCGCCTCATCCGCCGCGACAGAAACCTCAGCCGGCGCGGCGATTCCACTGGCGGCCTCCTCGGCCGCGGGGCGCGTGGACCCGACGGTGTGGATCTGGCCGGTGCGGACCTTGATCGTGTTCATCGCACCGGAGATGTTGAGGAGTTTCTCGACGGCCTCGGTCGGCTGGGCACCCTTCGACAGCCACGAGGCTGCTTTGTCGTTGTCGATCTCGACCAGCGATGGGTCCTGCTGCGGGTCGTACCGCCCTATCTGCTCGATGTAGCGGCCATCACGCGGCGCACGGCCGTCAACCACCACGACGCGATACGAAGGGGCCTTCTTCTTCCCCATCCGCATCAATCTCATCTTCACGGCCATCGATTCACCTCTTGGTTCGCTGCGCCGGGAAGAGACCCTGCAACGAGGGGGCCCCTTTGCCTCCGGCCAGCATCTTCATCATCTTCTGCGCGTCGACGAACTGCTTGAGCACCCGATTCACGTCCTGGGGCCTGGTGCCCGAACCGGACGCGATACGGCGCTTTCGGCTGCCACCGATGAGCTTTGGGTTCCGGCGCTCTTCTGGAGTCATCGACTGAATGATCGCCTCGACGCGACGCAGGTCACGGTCGTCGACATCCACCTCGCGCATGAGCGAACCGGAGCCCGGGATCATAGCAAGGATGTCCTTCAGAGGCCCCATCCGCTTCATCGCCTGGAACTGCGCCAGGAAGTCCTCCAGGGTGAATTCGCCCTTCTGCAGCTTCTTGGCGGCCTTCTCAGCCTCGGCCTCGTCGAAGGTCGCCTCGGCCTTCTCGATCAGGCTCATCACGTCGCCCATGCCCAGGATCCGGGAGGCCATGCGGTCGGGATAGAACGGCTCGAGATCGCCGAGGCCCTCTCCGATGCCGGCGAACTTCACCGGCGCGCCGGTCACCTCCCGCACCGAGATCGCGGCCCCGCCGCGTGCGTCACCGTCGAGCTTGGAGAGGACGACGCCGGTGAGCCCCACGCGCTCCTGGAACCCGGAAGCGACATTGACCGCATCCTGACCCGTCATGGCATCGACGACGAGCAGCACCTCGTCCGGGTCGGCCGCCTTGCGGACGTCGTCCAATTCGCTCATCAGCTGTTGGTCGATCTGGAGACGGCCCGCGGTGTCGACGATCACCACATCTCGACCTGTCCGGGTCGCCTCCTTCATGGCGGTCTTGACCAGACGTGCGGGCTTGCCCTTGCGGTCGACGAAGACCGGCACGTCGATACGGCCGCCGAGCGTCTCCAGCTGATCGATGGCCGCTGGACGCTGGAGGTCGGCCGCCACCAGCAATGGCTTCTTGCCCTGGCTCTTGAGGAGTAGAGCGAGTTTGCCGGCGGTAGTGGTCTTACCCGAGCCCTGGAGCCCGACCATGAGGATGGTCAGCGGCGGGGCAGTCTTCTTGAGGGGCACCGCCTCCGACCCGAGAGTGGTCACCAGCTCCTCGTGGACGATCTTGATCACCTGCTGGCCTGGTGAGAGCGATTTGGAGACATCCTCCCCCATCGCTCTCTCCTTGACCCGAGCCAGGAAGTCCTTGACCACCTTGACGTTGACATCCGCCTCGAGCAGGGCGAGACGGACCTCGCGCAAAGCGGCGTCGATGTCTTTCTCGGAGAGGCGCCCCTTGCCGCGCAGGGAGGCGAAGACGTCCTCGAATCGTTGGGTCAGTGAGTCGAACATCGGGTGGTGAGTTCTGGGTGGTGGGTGGTGAGTTAGGGCTATGTAACTGGCGGTGACTCACAACCCACAACTCACAACTCACAACTCATCACCCAACGTCGCGGCGACGGAAGCCGATCAGCCCCGCGGCGATCAGACCGCCCGCCACGACCAGGAGGATGGCGAAGGGCAGGATGTCGACGTCATCCGCGGGGACCACGGGGATGTGGGTGAAAGGTGACAGGTTGAGGCTCCACTGGGGAAGCTGCAGGATCTGGCCGAACTGCCCGAGCAGCACGCAGGCCACGAGCACTCCCCAACTCCAGCCGACGAATCGGGGCGCCAGCCCGTGGAGGGCCATCGCGGTCCCGGTGAGCACCCATACCGCAGGTAGCTGCGCCATGGCTGCGCCAAGCACACGAGGGACCTGCCCGCCGATATCGCCAACGATCGCGCCGTAGGTCGCCCCGGCCAGGGCCCCGGCAATGGCCAGGACCACGACGGGGACCACCAGACCGAAGATGAGGTGACTCCAGGCGAAGCGATGACGCGGTGTGGCCGTGGCCAGCACGTACTCCGCGCGCATCGCCTCCTCCTCGATATTCAGCCGGAGCACGGCGCGGATCGCGTAGGCGGAGACGACGACGGCGATGATCCCGACGACCGTCGAGAAGTAGGTGTCGGTGAGCCCCTGAGCGCCACCGATCTGCTCGAGGATCTGCGCCAGTTGGGGGTTGCCCTCGATCATGTCGCCGATGCTGTCCCCGGCCGTGCCGTAGACGACCCCGAGCACGGCCAATCCGGCCGTCCAGCCGAGGACCGAGCCCCGGTGCAGTCGCCATGCGAGTCCAAGCGGGCTGCTCAGCCCGGGGGCGGCCTCAGCCGGCCCGGGCCGGGACGGGAGGGCACCCGCCGCCACATCGCGGCGCGACGCGATCGCCACCGCCGCGGAGACCAGGGTCACCGTCAGAGCGAGCCAAAGCGCCAGCATCCACCACTCCTCCCCGGCGTAGGGCCGGAGTCTGCTGAACCACCCGATCGGCGAAATCCAGGACAACCAATCCACGCCGTCGCCGCCAGAGTCACCCGCGACGCGGAGCAGGTACATGAGACCCACGACCGACACTGCGATCCCCCGCGCCGATGAGGCGGCCTCGGTGAGTTGAGCGGCAACTGCTCCAACGCCGGCGAATACGGCGGCGACCCCCGCGAACCCGAGACCGAAGGCAAGTGAGCCGGCGAAGGGAAGACCCACGCCGGTCAGACCGGCGGTGAGCAGTACGGCGACGAGGATCCCGGCCCCCATTGTCACCGTCAAGGCCGCCGCCAATTGGGCATGACGTCCGACGACAGTGGCGCCGAGGAGCTCCCGTCGGCCGGTCTCCTCCTCCTCACGGGTGTGCCGGATCACGGTGAGGACCGCCATCAAGGCGACGAACACGGCGCCGAGGACCCCCGCTCGCCATGCGACCAAGCCACCAAGGCCCGGGTCGTAGAGGGGTCCCAGAATGGAGGTGAGCGCCGGGCTCGAGATGACCGTGGCAGCCAGCGCCTGACGCGATGCCTCGTCGGGGTAGAGGTCGATGAACGCGTTGGCTGTGATCATCGGGACCCCGGCCAGGACTACGACCCAGATGCTGAGACGGAGGCGTTCTCGGCGCAGGATGAGGCGGATCAGTCTCCCGGTGCCCGCCAGCGTGCTCACTGAGCGGCCTCGTCGTCTTCGTCTTCGTAGTGCCGGAGGAACAACTCTTCCAGAGTTGGAGGATGACTGACCAGGCTGCGTACCCCTAACGGGGCCAGAGTCCTCACGACTTCGTCGAGTCGGTCCGAATCGACTTCGAAATCCACTTTGTGGTCGTGAAGCCGCAGGTCATGCACGCCAGCGAGGGAGGCGATCGGAGCGGGGTCCGCTGTCAGTTCGGCGCTGATCGTGGTCCGGGTCAGGTGCCGCAACTCGGAGAGTGTCCCGCTCTCCACGGTCTTGCCCTTGCGGATGATGCTCACCCGGTCACAGAGCGCCTCGACCTCGGCCAGGATGTGACTGGCGAGCAGCACTGTCCGCCCTGTGGCGCGATCCTCCTCGATGCACTTGCGAAACTGAGCTTCCATCAGCGGGTCGAGGCCCGCTGTCGGCTCGTCGAGAATGAGAAGCTCAACGTCTGACGACAGGGCGGCGACCAGCGCCACCTTCTGACGGTTCCCCTTGGAGTAGGTGCGCCCTTTCTTGGTCGGATCGAGGTCGAAGCGCTCGAGGAGATTCTCCTTCTTCGACTGGTCGAGCCCGCCGCGAAGCCGGCCGAGGAGGTCAATCACTTCACCCCCGGTCAGGTTGGGCCACAACGTCACGTCGCCGGGGACGTAGGCCAGCCGACGGTGCAGCTCGGTTGCCTCCGACCAGGGGTCCCCTCCAAGGAGATTGGCTGAGCCCGCATCGTGGCGAATGAGGCCGAGCAGGACCCGGATGGCGGTGGTCTTGCCAGCCCCGTTTGGGCCGAGGAATCCATGGACTTCGCCGGCGGCCACCTCCAGGTCGAGCCCATCGAGAGCCCGGACGTGCCCGAAGTTCTTGACGAGGCCGGAGACAGTTATCGCATTGGTCATGACACCCTGATCGTAGGTTCGAGTCATCGCTGCCGCGCCCGAGGCGAACCGGATCTGATCCAGCAACGTAATGGCCAAGAAGGCCGACGCGATGGTCGCCGATTGCGTAAGGTTCGGACGGGCAGGATTCCAGCGCAGCTGGAATCCTTTGTGGCAATTGGTGGTCCGGCCGTCGGTTTGCAAACGGTTGGCCCACGAGATCCGGGAGGTGAACCTTGGCAGTCGAGACGTCCGGTCATAGCCGGGGCAATCCACGGTTGTACGAATTGATCGAGCAAGCCCCCAAGACGGGTAAGAGCCCCACGATCTGGGCGTGGCCGGAGATAGTCGACTACCTGAAAGTCGCCGGCCAACCGGTCCAGGGCCCCTGGCCTCCACATCAACAGCCAAGGCCCGACCCATCGGCCGAATCCATGCCCGTGGCCGTGCCCGACCCTCAATCGTCCCCACGTCAGCCCGAGCCCTTCCCGGACTCCGAGCCGCAGGCCTGAAGCAAACCCAAGGAGGCAGACATCTACCCCTCTCGATTTCGCTACGAGGCTCCCAGGTCGGTCGAGGAGGCCATGGCCCTGTTGGCCGACGGAGGAGGCGAGGCCAAGGTCCTGGCCGGTGGCCAGAGCCTGGTCCCGATGATCAAGCTCCGCTTCGCCTCGCCGGAGATGCTGGTCGACATCAACGAGATCCCCGGTCTGGACTATCACCGAGAAGATGCCGACGGATCGATTCACGTCGGGGCGCTGTGCCGTCACGCAGACCTCGAGCGCTCGTCCCTCCTGGCCACCCGTCAACCAACTATGGCTGCGGCGGCGCCATTGGTGGCCGATCCGATCGTGAGAAACCGTGGGACTCTGGTCGGCTCGCTCTGTCACGCCGACCCTCAGGGTGACTGGGCATCGGTCATGGTTTCCCTGGACGGTCTGGTGGTGGCACAAGGCCCTGGCGGCCGACGCAACATCGCGGTCAAGGACCTGGTGCACGGCCCGTTCCAGAACACCCTTGCCTACGACGAGGTCGTGGTGGAAGCCATCGCGCCGGCGCCCAAGGGTGTGCCGGCCGGCGGCTACCTCAAGTTGGAGCGCCGCGTCGGCGATTTCGCCACGGTTGGCGTCGCGGTGTCCGTCGACCGAACCGGCGACGAGGTCACCCGGGCAGGGATCGGCCTGACCGGCGTGGGTCCCTCCACCATCTCGGCGGACGATGCCGCCCAGGTGCTTGTGGGTGGCCCACTCACGGCCGATGCGATCGGCGAAGCGGCCGCCCTTGCGGCCCAGGCAGCCCAGCCCCGCACCGATCACAGAGGGAGCGCCTCCTACAAGCGGCACCTGGTCAGCGTGTTCACCAGCAGGATCCTGACCGGGTTGATTCGATCGGAAGAGGAGGCGGCCTGAGATGACCAGCTTGTTCCAGGAGGTCAGCCAGGGGGCGGCCGAGGAGACCCCGACCAGACAGATCACCGTGACGGTCAACGGCGAGAGCCGAACCGCCGTAGTCGAGCCACGACTGGTCCTGGCTCATCTGCTCCGTAGTGGGTTCAACATGACCGGGACCCACACCGGGTGCGACACCTCCAACTGCGGGGCCTGTACCGTCCTCTTCGACGGCAAACCCGTCAAGAGCTGCACCATGTTCGCCGTCCAGGCCGATGGCCACGAGGTGATGACCGTCGAAGGACTGGCCGGCCCCAGTGAGCTGCACGCCATCCAGGAGGGGTTCAAGGAGGAGCACGGGCTCCAGTGTGGGTTCTGCACCCCCGGGATGATGATGGCCTCCAAGGCACTGCTCGATGAGAACCCCAACCCGACCGAGGACGAGATCCGTTGGGCGTTGAGCGGCAACCTCTGCCGGTGCACCGGTTATCAGAACATCGTGAAGGCGGTCATGTGGGCGGCCCAGAAGCTGGAGGATCAGGCATGACGGCGGTCGACGAGATCAAGATCGGCGGCATGGGCGCCAGCAGGCGCCGTGTCGAGGACAACCGCTTCATCCGGGGCAAGGGCAACTACGTCGACGACATCGTCCTGCCCGGGATGCTGCACATGGAGATCCTGCGCAGCCCTTTGGCCCACGCCCGGATCAAGTCGATCGACGCATCGAAGGCCTGGGCCATGCCCGGCGTCCGTCTCGTCCTGACCGGTGAGACGATGGCTGCCCGCAACCTGGCCTGGATGCCGACGTTGTCGTACGACACCCAAGCCGTGCTGGCCACCGACAAAGTGCGCTTCCAGGGTCAGGAAGTCGCCTGCGTCATCGCCGACGATCCCTACATCGCCAAGGATGCTTGTGAGGCGATCGTGGTGGACTACGAACCGCTCCCCGTGATCGTCAACCCCACCCAGTCTCTCGCCGAGGGAGCGCCACTGATCCGGGACGACAAGGAGAACCAGTCGAGCAACGTGATCTACGACTGGGAGGTAGGTGACAAGGACGGAACCGACCGGGTCTTCGACCAAGCCGATGTCATCTCCAAGATCGAGCTCCACTACCCGAGGTCACATCCGGCCCCGATCGAGTGCTGCGGGTCGATCGCCGATTTCAACCGGGCTACATCGAAGCTGACCGTCTACATGACGACCCAGGCGCCCCACATCATCCGGGCTGCAGTCGCCCTGGTCGCCGAGCTGCCCGAGCAGATGATCCGGATCGTCTCCCCCGACATCGGCGGCGGGTTCGGCAACAAGGTGCCGGTGTACCCGGGGTACGTGGCATCAATATTGGCGTCGATCCTCCTCGAGCGCCCGGTGAAGTGGATCGAGGACCGGACCGGCAACCTGATCTCGACCGGCTTCGCCCGTGACATCTACCTCCACGGCGAGCTGGCGTTGCGCAAGGACGGCCGGATCCTTGGAGTGCGGATGAAGGCGACGGCGGACCACGGAGCCTTTTTCTCCGATGCCCAGCCGTCGAAGTTCAAGATCGGGCTCATGCACTCGGCCTTCGCCTGTTACGACATCCCCAACGCCCATCTCCAGGCGCGGGGGGTCTACACCAACAAGGCGCCGGGCGGCGTGGCCTACCGATGCTCGTTCCGGGTGACCGAGGCGATGTTCTTCCAGGAGCGAATGGTGCAGGCCGCTGCCGACGACCTGGGCATGGACCAGGCCGAGTTCCGCCGCATCAACTTCGTGCGCGACGACGACTTCCCCCATCGGACCCCGTGGGGCTTCCTCACCGACTCGGGCCAGTACGGCAAGTGCCTCGACGTCGGTCTCGAGGCGATCGGCTACCAGGACTTCCTCAAGGAGAAGGAAGAGGCGGCGAAGCGGGGTCGACTCCTCGGGATCGGGATCTCCACGATGACCGAGCCGCTAGGGGCAGGCAACAGCCGTGAGTACGACATCCTGGGCATCAAGATGTTCGACTCGGCCGAGCTCAAGATCCATATGACCGGCAAGGCGCTCCTGCGCACCGGGGCCAAGACCCAGGGTCAGGGTCACGAGACGACATGGGCTCAGATCGTGGCCCACGAGCTCGGCCTTCCGGCCGAGGACATTCTCGTGGAGGAAGGCGACACCGACACCGCGCCGTTCGGGATGGGCACCTACGCCTCCCGCAGCACACCGGTGGCGGGAGCGGCCGTGGCGATGGTGTCACGCAAGATCCGGGCCAAGGCCCGCAAGATCGCAGCACACCTCCTCGAGATCTCCGAGGAGGATGTCGAATGGGAGTTGGGCCGCTTTTACGTTCGCAGCCAGCCTGAGCGCGGGGTCACTATCCAGGAATGCGCCATGGCGGCCTATTCCAACATGCCCGACGGAATGGAGCCCGGCCTCGAGAACGTGGCCTACTACGACCCGCCCAACCTCACCTGGCCGTTTGCCTGCTACATCGTCACCGTGGAAGTCGACCCCGAGACCGGGGTGTGGGACGTGTTGAGGCTGGTTGCCGTCGACGATTGCGGCGTGCGGATCAACCCGATGATCGTCGAAGGCCAGATCATGGGTGGGCTCACCGAGGCCTACGCCATGGCCAACATGCAATTCATCACCTTCGACGAACACGGCAACTGCATCGGCTCCAACTTCACCGACTACCTACTACCGACCGCGTGGGAGACACCGGGATTCGAGCTCCACGAGGTGGTGACCCCCTGCCCCCACCACCCCATCGGCGCCAAGGGCATCGGGGAATGCGCCGCAGTTGGTGGGCCGGCCGCATTCGTCAACGCCGTCATGGACGCCCTCAAGGGCACCGGTGTGCGCAACATCGACATGCCGTTGTTCCCCGACCGAGTCTATGAGGCCTTGCAGACGGGACAAGATGTCAGCGGGGCGCCTCCGGTGAGGACCGACGAGGCATGAGCGGCCAGCCAGGTGACGGATGGAGGATGGTGGAGATGGCTGGCGACCTCGCCCGCCAGAGCGTCGAGTTCGCCCTGGCCACGGTGGTGTGGCGTCAGGCGCCATCGTCGGGTCATCAGGGGGCGCGCGCGATCATCACCGCAGACGGAGAGATGCACGGCTGGATCGGGGGAGCTTGTGCCGAGCCCGTCGTGATCCGGGAAGCGCAACGCGTCATCCAGGACCGCCAGCCCCGCCTCATCATGCTCGGCACTCCCGACCAGTTCGGGGAGATTCCCGATGGCATGATGTTCGTACAGATGTCATGCCAGTCCGAGGGCGCCCTCCAGCTCTACATCGAGCCGGTGCTCCCCAGCCCTCATCTCGTCGTGGTGGGCCGTTCCCCAATGGCCGGCACCCTCGTCGACCTCGCCTCCGTGCTGGGTTGGCGAGCGGACCTGATCGATGCAGCGGAATTCACCAGCGACCACGTCGACTCCAGATCAGTCGTGGTGGTCGCCACCCAGGGCCACGGTGACGAGGAGGCCATCGAGCAAGCGGTCAATGGTCACCCCGCATTCATTGGGCTCGTGGCCTCGCGGAAGCGGGGAGATACAGTGCTCGGCTATCTGGCGGATCAGGGGGTCTCCCGCGAGTTGCTCGACAAAGTGAGGGTACCCGTCGGCCTGGATCTGGGCCACACCTCACACCCTGAGATCGCTGTCGCCGTGCTCGCCGAGCTGGTGGAGCTGCGAGCCAAAGGTGAGCTTAACCCCGAGCCGGGGCAGCACCATGCCCACCAGCAATCGAGTCATCCGGCCGAAGTTCCCGGCACTGCCGTCGACCTGGTCTGCGGGATGACAGTGCCGGCCGACGAGACCAGTCGCCCCTTCGAATACGAGGGACAGACCTATTACTTCTGCTGTCCGGGCTGTCGGACTGCATTCGAGAAGGACCCGATCGCCTACATCGCCAAGGGGACACATGCTCATCAAACATGACTTCGAGGTACCGGTTGACGTAGACAAGGTGTGGGAGTTCTGTCAGGACATTCCCCAGGTGGCCTCCTGCCTCCCGGGAGCATCGCTCACCGACGAGATCGGCCCCGATCAGTACGCAGGAAATGTCGGGATCCGGCTGGGACCGGTACAGATGCAGTTCGCCGGGCAAGCCGCGGTCACGGAGCGCGATCATGCCAACCGGACAATCGTCGTCGACGCTTCGGGTGCCGACGAGAAGGGCCGGGGTCAGGCGAACCTGGGTCTGACTGCCCGCCTTGTCCCCACCGCCAACGGCACGAGGGTGGAGGTCGAACAGGACCTGCAACTGTCCGGAGCGGCCGCCCAGTACGGAAGGGGCATGATCAGCGACGTGAGCGCGGTGATGATGCGTGACTTCGCCACCAACATGCAGACGCGGATCGATGCCTACGACCGCGGTGTATCACCCGACCAGATTCAGACGAAGTCCGCCGGTGGCTTCGGCATCGCCATCGCGGCGGCGTGGATGGCGCTCAAACGCGTCGGGCGCCGGTTCTTTCTCCCCTACGAGCCCAACCGGATCTGAGGAGGCGCTTATGACTTGGTGGTGGATCGGAAATGCGGTGCTTCTCCTGGTGGTGGTACCTGTGCTGGTTGCCCTGCTCAATCGGGTGTTGGCGGCCGTAGAGCGGATCAGAGGCGCCGCCGACAACATCCTCGCCGGGGGGGTAGCCCTGATCGGCGAGGTGGACAGGGTGCCAGAGCTGCTGGCGGTCACCGATCAGACGATCGAAGACGTATCCACCGGCGCGGTCCGCTACGCCGGCTCCGTGGCAAAGTTGTTGGGTTGAGGGAGGTGTAGCCAATGCCAGCAGTAGCAATCGTCACCTTGGTCCTGGCCACACTGATCATCGCCGCGGCCGCGGTGGGTCTGATCAGGGTCATCGAGCACCTGAATGCCGCACTTAGATCCCTGCGAGCAGTGACCGGCGGCGTTGGCGTGATTGCGGATAAGACCAGCACCGTGCCGGCAGTAGTGGGCTCGGTCAACGCCAATCTCAAGCCCGTCAGCGACTTCTGCGAATCGATTTAGGAACGATATGAGCGAACTCTTCGAAGGAAACACGGGTTGGCTGGTCGGATACGTCATCGGGATCGTCGTCGTGCTGGTGGTGGTCGCCCTGGTGGTGCCCATCCTGGTCCTGGCCAGCAAGATCGGGAGCGAGGCCCAACTGATCGACGAGAGTCTCCAGAAGTCGGTGCAGAACACGGCGGCGTTGGCCGACCTGGGTTCAACGAACCAGATGGCGGTGAACGTCATACAGGGGCTCGAGCGAGGCCGGAAGAGACTCGGAGGATGACCATGGTCTTTGCCCTCACCGAGAACCAGGAGACCCTTTGGCAGATCGCCAACTGGGCCGGGCTCGCAGTCGTGATCGCGGTAGCGCTCCTGCTCACGATCCTGGTGCTCCTGGTCCACAGAATCGACAAGAGGGTCAAGAACATCAAAGCGACGCTGGCGCAAGCCGAGGCCAACACCGCTGATGCCGAGCTGCTGAACACGACTGCTGCCGGAGTCGACCTGGTCCTCGCCGAAGGCCTCGAGCACCATCTGTTCCTGGGCCGGGTGCTAGGGAAGGTTCGCTCATGAGCAACCTGGTCCTCTTCACAGTCATCGACATCGTCCTGCTGATCGCCGGACTGGCGATCTATCTCTGGATCGTCGGGGGGCAGCTCACCCGCATCGCCACGAACCTCGAGGAATGCAACGACCTGGTGCAGAAGATCGGTGGCAATGCCGCTTCGATCGAGGGCAATCTCGAGCACGTGAACCGAACGGGAGGCGTCGTGGCCGGCGCCCTCCCCCTGCTCTATGGCATGGCGGAGAAGATCGTGGTCGGGGCCACCTACGACCCCGAAACGGTGCCGGAGCGTGGCCCGGCGGTACCCGCATCGGGTCGTCGTCGCTCACGTCTGCATGACGCCATCGGCTACATGCCGGACGGCCCAGGGAGCAGGGCGCACGCACCCCTGGCCGATACGTCCGAGCCTTCGTAGGTCGACGCATCCTCATCGCTTCCCTTAGCGAGATGGGCCGGGGCCGACCCGGCCCATCTCTTTCCCCTCCGGTTCACCTGACCGGTGTTCCGGCAACCCGTTTGTGTCCAGATGGCCGCGACCCATGACACGAGATCTGAAGGAGAATCTCGTCAGCGATCAACGACGGGCGGACACTAAGGGGCAATGACTTTGCAGACCGACAACAGGTCTCGATTCGATGCGATCTGGCGCGATCATCGGCATCAGGTGCTGGCTTATTGCCTCCGACGTGCCGCGTCGGCCGATGCGGAGGACGCTTGCGCCGAGACGTTTCTCGTCGTTTGGCGACGCATCGACGAGATACCGCCGGCCCCTAAGACCCTTCCTTGTCTTTCCGGGATTGCCCGCAAATCTCTGGCGAACCAGACGCGAGCCTTCTATCGACGGGGGCGTCTCCACACGAAGCTCACCAACCTCGGGATGGCGCCCGCCGCCGACCCGATGCTCGTCGTGGTCCAGCGCGCCGACGACAAGGTCGTCACGGACGCGGTCCGACGGCTCAAGCCCATCGACCGGGAGATCGTCATGCTCGACGTCTGGGAGGGCCTGTCGCGGACAGAGATCGCCGATGTGATGGGCATGACAAGAGCCGCGGTCGATCAGCGCATCCATCGGGCCTATCAGAAGCTCTCCCGGGCCCTGGAGCCCGTCCTGGAGAGCAGCTCATTGAATTCCCCTCCGATCGCCGAGGAAGGAGTGACATGACGCACGACCAGATCCGTGAGATGGTCCGCCGGGTGAACCCGATTCCGGACCCGAGCGTGTTCGAGATTGTCGATGTGCCAGTCCTCACCACACCTCTGGAGAGGAGGACGGAAATGCAGATCGATGACAGACCCGGGACTGAGGTCCAGCCGGACCGCAACCGCCGGCGTGGCCCCCTGGTTGGGATCGCGGCAGCGGCGGTGATTCTGCTCGCAGGGCTCGTCTTCGTATTGGCCAGGGACAACACACCGGTGGCCGCGCCGGCCCCGAATGCGACCCCAATTTCCGCTGATCCGAATATAGACGCGCCACCACTTGCGCCCGGCGCCTACTTCGTCGACACCGACGGACACGAGGCTTCGACACTCCGAGGCACTTTCGTCATCGAAGGCAGCGGGTGGACGGCGCTGCCATCCGGGGTGATGAAGACATTTGGCGAGGACTATGTCTTGCTGCTGGTCGTCGAGGTCGACGAGGTGTGGTCGCCGGCGTGTGAGAGTCCCGCTCCCGCTCCGGTGGTCGCCGGGTCGACGGCGTCGGATCTGGCCAACCAGATCGCCGGCAATGGATTCACGGTCCGGGAGGCGTTGGCACCGGTCAGTGCCTTTGGCCATGAGGGGCACCACCTGGTCAGAGAGGTGCCTGAAAGTTGCTCCGGCCCCGCGTTCATGGCCTGGGCAGGCCCCGTATTTGACGGCGGGCGTTACTACCAGGCCGATGGTCAGGTGGTGGAAGACTGGTTCCTCGATGTGGAGGGAACTCCGGTCATGGTCGAGGCAAGCTGGTTCCCCGAGTCCCCGGAGGAAGACGTGACCGAGCTTCGGGCGGTGCTCGACACCCTGGTGATAACTCCCTAGGGCGCGACGCACTGATCTAGCCACGGAACGGGTCGGCACTTGCCGACCCGTTCCTCATTGATTACCCACCCACGAGGCTTACGGGTGGGGATTCGTACAGAATCCTGTCAACGGGGTGGCGTATCCGGACAGGAACTGGTTGATGACGACGACGGTGGACCTGGAGCGAAGGGCTCGATTCGAGGCAATCTGGGCACAGCACTCGCTGAAGGTGCGCGCCTACTGCATACGAAGGGTCGCATCACACGATGCCGACGACGTCTGTGCCGAGATATTCCTGGTGGTGTGGCGCCGGATCGACGAGATTCCGCCGCCGCCCAAGACCCTCCTCTACATCTACGGCGTCGCGGGCAAGGTGGTCTCGAATCACACCCGATCTTTTCGTCGTAGATCACGTCTCGACGAGAAGCTGCGCAACCTGGGTGTAGCTCCCCCGGTGGACCCGGCGCTCCTCGTGGTCCAGAGCTCCGACGACGTCGACGTGGCAGCGGCCGTCCGGAACCTGAGCCCAAAGGACCGGGAGATCGTCATGCTCTACGCCTGGGACGATCTGCCCAGGGATGACATCGCCACGATCATGGGCATGACCAGGTCCGCGGTCGACCAGAGAATCCACCGTTCCTACCAGAGACTCGCTCGGGCTCTCCAGCCCCTCATCAAACCAAACCCTTCCCCTCCGATCGCCGAGGAAGGAGCGACATGACACACGATCAGATCGATCGCATGGTCCGCAAGGCAAATCCGCTGCCGGACCCGACTGCCCTCGAGCCTGTGGAAGTGCCGGTCCTCGCCACCCCTCTCGAGAGGAGAACGGAAATGCAGATCGACGACAAACCCGGGACTGAGGTCCAGCCGGACCGCAACCGCTGGAGCGGTCCCCTGATCGGAATCGCGGCCGCGGCAGTGATCCTGGTCGCAGGGCTCGTCTTGTTCCTGACCCGGGACAACACCCCCGTGGCCGAGCCGGCCCCGAATGCGACCCCGATCCCGACGACCTTTGATGACGCACTTGCGCCCGGGGCCTACTTCGTCGACACCGACGGGGACGAGGCGTCCTCGCTTCGAGGCACTTTTGTCATCGAAGGCAGCGGGTGGACGTCGGCGGATGCCGGGGCGAGAAAGATATTTGCTGAGAGCTTTGTTGCGCTTTTGGTCGTCGAGGTCGACGAGGTGTGGTCATCGGTATGTGAGTCGACCGCTCCGGTGGCGGCGGGGACGACGGCGGCCGATCTGGCCAACCAGTTCGCCACCAATGGATTGACGGTCCGAGAGGCGTTGGCGCCGGTCAATGCCTTCGGCCACAACGGGTACCACCTGGTCGGAGAGGTGCCTGCCGGGTGCGGCGGTGAGGTCAAACCGGCTTGGACGGGGGCCCCCGTTTTCGACCACGAGCGTTGGTACGACCCAACCGAAATGGTGGAATACTGGTTCCTCGATGTGGAGGGCACCCCGGTCATGATGGAGGCGAGCTGGGCGCCCGGATCGTCACCGGAGGAGGACGTGACCGAGTTGCAGGACGTTCTCGACACCCTGGTGATCACTCCCTAGTCGGTATCTTCAGCCACCGGCCCCAGGCGGCTCTCGCCGAGTCGTGAGGGGTCCGGTGGTGCCCGGAGTTTCGTAGTCCCCGATCCAGTGCTCCTCCCAGGCCTGGTCGTATTGATCGGGATTGCAGCCGGGCCGGTAGATGGCCACCAGCTCTTGGGCGATCTGCTCCCGATGACCGCGAGTGCCCCCCGGTACCTCGTAAGTAGCGATGTAGAGGTCGAACTTCTTCCCTTTCACCCGCTCAAGCCAGCAGCCGGCCATCGGGTGGTTAAACGGGAAACGCTCGCGCGAGAGGTCATCGGAGTGCCCGACGTGGAGGACTCCGTACTCCTCGGATTTGCGGGCCGGGTCTGGCTTGTACATCACGGCGAACACCCCCGCCCGTGCCGGGGCCGTCCAACCGGCCAGGACCCTGGGCCCTTCGAAGGGATACCCGGCAAGCGAGCCGAGACGAATCAATCTTCGACCACGTCGTAGAACATCTCTTCGTCTTCGGCGATGGTCTCGACGCTGACCACTGGCCAGGGCGGAAGGCCCGACGTTTCCACGGCCTTGGCGAGCACCGCCATCGCCAGCTCCACAGCGCGATCGCTGTGTTCGGCTTCCACCACGACCTGGACTCCATATCCGTAGGTCCCCATTCCCGAAGCGATCCCGTCGCTGGCGGCCACGGCATCTGCTAGCTCGACAACCTCGTCGAGCTCGATCACACGGTCACCCTCGGCCTGGAGGGAGACACTCCACCTCAATGCCTCACCTCAACTCCGGCAGCCGCTCGGCGAGCTCTTCGAGGCTGGCCAGATCGTGGCCGGAAAGGATTAAGTCGATATAGGGAGCGGCCACCATCATTCCGAGCGTCGTCGGTATGAACTCCGGGTCATTGCCCTTGTGCGGATTCATCCACACCACCTTGTGGCAGAGCCGGGACAGCCGCTCCATCGCTGCAGCCAGCAAGGCCGGGTCACCGCGATCGAGGCCGTCCGAGCAGATGACGACTATTGCTCCTCGACTCATCCCCCTGCGGCCCCACTGGCGGACGAAAGTGTCGATGGCGTGGCCGATCCGGGTTCCGCCCTCCCAGTCGAAGACCGACTTGGCCGCCTCGTCCAGGGCGTCGTCGGGGCGGCGTCGCTCCAAGGCCCGTGTGATGCGGGTGAGCCTTGTCCCGAAACAGAACACCTCCACCTTGGTGGCCGCTCGTCTGGTCGAGTAGGCGAATTGGAGGAGATTGCGCGAGTACTCGGCCATCGAGCCCGACACATCGAGTATGAGGACCAGCGGGCGGGTCTTCAGGCGACGTTGCCGCCAGAACAGCTCCGATGGCTCGCCATGAGTGCGCATCGTGGTTCGCACCGTGCGCCGGAGATCGGGTCTGCTCCCGGCCCGAGACTGGGTCGTTCGTCGCGACCGCCGTCGAGGAGGGATCACCCTTATCTGGTTCATGATCCGGCGGAGAGCCGCAAGCTCTTCATCGGTGCACGCCGAGAATGCCTTGTTTCGCCAGATCTCGATGTCGGAGGCCATCAACCCGAGACGTGCCTCCTCCTCCTTGCCCGGCTGTGGCGGCTCGGCCGACGGGACCTCGATAACCGACTGGTTCTCGATGAGCGACTGCTTCAGGATCGCGCCAGCCGGTCCCTGCGCCTGTTCGGGTTGGTCGAGGAAGTGGCTGCGGAACACCCGGTCGTAAACCGGGATGTGATCGCGGCGCGACACAAGCGACGTTCGGCCCGCCCAATAGAGATCGAGCACGTCGGCCGGGTCGAGCAACGCCATCGCGGCGCAATAGGTGAGCACATCTCCCGAGCCGATCGGGACCCCCGCATCACGAAGCGCGTCCCCGAATCCGACCAGCATCCCGATGAACGAGGTCCGGTCGTCGGCGACTGCGATCGTGTCTTCAGCCATCGGCGACGAGCTCCTCGAGGTGGTCGAGGGCCGTTTCGAGGTCGTCGTGCTCCTTGACCACGGCGCCGAGGGTTTCTTCAACCGTCCCGGCATCGAGGTCTTCCGAGCCGAGCACATTCAGAGTGGCCACCCAGTCCAGTGTCTCGGCAACTCCGGGTGGCTTGGCGAGGTCGAGCTGGCGGAGACGTCCGACGGCAGCGACGACCTTGCGCGCTAGCGTCTCGGTGGCTCCCGGGGCCCGCACCAGAACGATCTCCACCTCGCGCTCGGCGCTCGGATACCCGACCCAGTGATAGAGACACCGCCTCTTCAATGCGTCGTGCAGCTCGCGTGTACGATTGGAAGTGAGGATGACGAGAGGTGGGGCCGATGCGGAGATGGTGCCGATCTCCGGAATTGTGATCTGATAGTCGGACAGCAGCTCGAGAAGGAAGGCCTCGAATTCGTCGTCGGCCCGGTCGATCTCGTCGATGAGTAACACCGCTCGGTCACCTTCACGAACGGCCGTCAGCAGGGGGCGCTCGAGCAGGAACTTGGGGCCAAAGAGCTTGTCGACGTGGTTTTCGTCGGCGAGGTCGTGTTCCGACAGCGCCCTGATCTGGAGCATCTGACGGGCGTAGTCCCATTCATAGAGAGCCTGGTTGGTGTCAATCCCCTCGTAGCATTGAAGACGGATCAGCCGGCGGTCGAGCACGGTGGCCAGGACCTTGGCCAACTCGGTCTTGCCCACCCCCACCTCTCCTTCGACGAGGAGCGGGCGACCCAGCGTCAACGCCACATACACGGCTGTGGCCAGTCCGCGGTCGGCCAGGTAGCGACCCTCGCCGAGACGTGCGATTACCTCATCGACATTGCCGGGCGGTTTGGATGACCCATCGGTACTCACGGCGTGATCCCGTGTGGGTGGGAGGTCGTCGATATGCCCAGGGCTACTCGCCCTGACCGAGGATCAAGTCGCGGACACTCTCCCCGGACGTGGACAGCTTTCCCTCCCGCGCCAGTTTGGCCCTCCAGGCGGCGCCGAGATCCGTCCCAGGCTCGGCGTAACCGTCGAAAGTCACGTCTTTCATGTTGCGGCAAGCCTTGGTCGGGCTGCAGTCTTCGTCGAGCGGGTCGTGGTCGTGACTGCTGATCCAAATCGACTTCAAGGCGTCGGCCGTGGTCTCGTGTTGGGCGGTCATCCAGTTCTCCCGGGAAGGGTCTCGCCTGCAATCGTCGAGTGTAGTGGCGACCCCTTCCTGAACTCCACGGCTCGCTGCCGGAAAGACGTGATCACCCGGCATTCTCTGCGATCGCCTCGGCGAGAATCGACACTGCGATCTCGGCCGGCGTATCGGCGCCGATATCGAGCCCGGCCGGCCCATGTATTCGGGCGAGATCCGTGATCCCCCGGTATGCAAGCCAGTCGGCCCTGTTCTCCTGCATCCGGCGCGCCCCCAGCGCCCCGATGTAGCCCACATCACTATCCAGGGCGGCCATGAGCGCTGTCCCCGCCAGCTCGAGATCGTGCGCGGCCACCACCACTTTGTCCTGGCCGGACAGGGTGGCGATCATCCCGGTCGCCGAGCCGGCATCGGCCGCGACCCGGGCATTCCAGCCGATCCGAGACGCCAACTCGACGAGCGCAGCGGCGACGTCGGTGTCCCCCACCACCACCAGCTGAGGCACCGCCCGAAACACCGAGACCACTTGATCTCCGGTGACCTTCGACCCGCTCTTGCCGGCGGCGAACAGACGCTCGACGGTTTCCCCGCCGTCCGCCACGGTGCCGGTCGTGTAGAGGCTGATGCCGGCCACCTCATCGCCGTCGACTTTGCACACCAGACAGATCGGGTCCCGTGCGACCGCCAGTTCCCAGAGCCCTTCAGGAAGGGTGTCGGCCGGCACGAGGAGGCATCGTGCGGTACCGGCCGTGGGCAAGCCTGCGATCAAGGCGTCGATCTCGCTCACCTCGATGTCGATCAATCGACCAACGTCCCTGCGACCCGCCTGGTCGGCCAACTGCCCGTCGACGGCGCCGCCCGCCATTCCCCCGATTCGGCCACCACCAGGGGTGAACACGACTGCGTCGGACCAGTCCGCCACAGCCAATCCTTCGGCCTCGACGATCCACGCCACATCGGCGCGAGTTCCCGAGCGCAGGCAGGCAAGAACGGTGAGCGCCACCCCGTACACAGACCGATTGTACGGCGACGTTTAGGCTTCCTCCCGTGATCCCAGACACGATCGGGGAGCTCGAGAAGCGACTCGACGACCAGGACTACTTCGCCGACGAGAGCCTCGTCGTGGCCATCCATCTCGCAGTTCAGCTGGGGAGGCCGCTCTTCCTCGAGGGCGAGGCTGGGGTCGGCAAGACGGAGGTGGCCAAGGTCCTGGCGGCCATGGGCGGGACCGACCTGATCAGGCTCCAGTGCTACGAGGGTCTCGACGTGGGCCAGGCCCTCTATGAGTGGGACTACGCCCGCCAGATGATGGCGATACGTCTGCTGGAGGCAAGGGGTGAAGGTGCCACCGCCACCCCCGATGACATCATGAGTCGGGACTACCTCATCGCCCGGCCCCTCCTCCAGGCGATCGAGGCCAGCACGGAGGGGCACCGTCCGGTGCTCCTGATCGACGAGCTGGACCGAGCCGACGAAGAGTTCGAGGCCTTTCTTCTCGAGCTGCTGTCCGATTTTCAGATAACGATCCCGGAGATCGGGACCATCAAGGCGATGAGCAGGCCGATCGTCGTCCTCACGTCGAATCGCACCAGGGAGATACACGACGCCCTCAAACGCCGGTGTGTGTACCACTGGATCGACTATCCGACCCCGGCCAAGGAGGCCGAGATCATCATCCGCAAGGTGCCAGAGCTCGAGGGGCACCTGGCGGCATCACTGGCCGAGGCCATGCGGAGACTCAGGGAGATGGAGCTCTTCAAGCCACCGGGCGTGGCGGAGACGCTCGATTGGGCGGAGTCGCTCCGCTTGCTGCAAGCCGGCGAGCTGTCGTCGGCGACCATCGACAGCACCATCGGCGTGGTGCTCAAGTACAAAGACGACATCGACATGGTCCGTTCCGCCGGAGTCGACAGCCTGGTGGGATGAGCCAGCCCGGGCTGATCGACCAGCTGAGCCTTTTCTCGGCAGCTCTGCGCAATCGCGGTCTCACCGTCACGGCCGAACAGACCACCGACATGGCCCGGGCCCTCTCCATGGTCGATCTCAGCCGGCAGTCGCAGGCAGAAGCCGCGCTGCGCTCCCTGACGGTCACCGACCCCGATCAGATCCCGGTGTTCGACCGAGAGTTCGAGATCTTCTTCGGCCGCCTCCTGCCCCCGGAGTGGATCGACCGGACCCAGGACGAGCCCGGAGGCGATGAGGCAAGCTATGCGATCCAGGGCATGGCCGGATCCACGGTGGCGCCGGCATCCGAGCATGGGGGCGCTTCGGCGATCGAGAGGATCGCCACCCGTGATTTCGCCGATCTCGACGACGACGATCTCCAGGAAGCACGCCGTCTGGTGATGACGATGATGTGGCACCCCACCGACTACAAGACCCGCCGGTGGGCGGCGGGCGACGGCAGCCGGCCCGACCTGCGCCGGACCCTGCGCGAAGCAGTAGGGCCGACCGGCGATTTGATGGCAATGAGCTGGAAGCGGCGCCGCAGAAAGGAGCGGCCCCTCATCATCATCGCCGACATCTCCGGCTCGATGGAGAAGTACGCCGACATCTTCCTCGTGTTCGCCCATGCCGCTCAGCGACGCCTGCGAGAGGTCGAGATCTTCACCTTCTCCACCCACCTCAGCCGCATCACCGAGGACATGCGGCGCCGCGACACGAAGGCCGCCCTTTCCCGCGTCGCCGAACGAGTGACGGACTGGTCGGGGGGCACCCAGATCGGGGACGCCCTGGCCGAGTGGAATCGGCGATGGAGCCGGCGTCTGGCCAGGGGCGGTCCGGTCGTCATGATCCTCTCCGACGGCTGGGACTGCGGCGACCCGGCCATCCTCTCTTCGGAGATGGCACGTCTCGCCCGGTCGGTGCATCAGGTGATCTGGCTCAACCCGCTGGCTGCCCGGGCCTCGTATCAGCCGCTCACCCGGGGGATGCAGGCGGTCATGCCGAACGTCGATCAGCTGTTGCCGGCCGCTAGCGTCAGCGACTTCCGGGGGGTGGTGAGAGTGCTCGATTCCGTGGCTGGAGCAAGGCGATGAGAAACCAGATCGAAGTTCGCAACCGTTGGGCATCTGAGGGAAAGAAGGTTGCAGTCGCCACCGTGATCCGGGTCCATGGCAGCGCCCCCCGGCCGGAGGGATCCAAGTTCCTGGTCTCGGACGCCGGAGACATGGAGGGTTCTGTCAGTGGCGGGTGTGTCGAGAACGATGTCTTCCTCCATGCCCAGGAAGTGATCGAGTCGGGCAAGCCGAAGACCGTCACCTACGGGATCGCGGATGACGACGCCTTCGAGGTGGGCATGGCCTGCGGCGGGACCATCGACGTCTTCATCGAGCCCTGGTGAGCCCCCTCGAGGCGGTCCAGGGCATCCTCGATCGCGAGGAGTACGGGTCCGTGATCACCTTCGTCGACGGGCCCGATCTCGGTGCCAAAGTCGTACTCGACTCTGCCGGGAAGGCTGTGGCCGGCTCCCTGCCAACCGATGTGGCGGCGGATGTGACCGCCGACGCCCTGGTGCTGATGGATCATGAGCAGCACCGCGCCGTGGAGTACCCGCCCCACGAGGTGTTCATCGAGTCGTTGGCCCCGCCCCAGGAGATGCTGATCGTCGGCGCGGTCCATATCGGTCAGGCGCTGGGGAGCTTCGCCGTTCAGATGGGGTATCGGGTCACTGTCATCGACTCCCGGGCCGCCTTCGCCACGCCGGAGCGCTTCCCCACGGCCAGGATCCTGGTCGGCTGGCCGGAGAGTGTCATCGGCCAGGTCGATCTCGATCGGCGCACTTGGGTGGTGATCCTGTCCCACGCCCCACCCCATGAAGACCCGGTGCTGGAAGCCGCCTTGAAGAGCCCGGTGCGATTCATTGGCTGCATGGGCAGCCGGCGAACCCAGGATCTCAGAGTGGGGAGGCTGCGGGACATGGGATTCTCCGACGACGACATCGCTCGGGTGCGAGGCCCTGTGGGACTCGACATCGGCGCCGAGAGCCCGCAGGAGGTGGCGGTCTCCATCCTGGCCGAGATGACCATGGTTCGCTACGGGCACGGCACCGGTCTCTCTCTGCACGGAATCGAGGGAAGGGTCCACAAGCAGCGACCCGAGGACGATTAGGCCGATTGGAGCCGCCCTCTCACTGAATACCCTGTGCCGGTGACACCTACCTCCGACGACGCCCTCCGGGCCGACATCAGACGGCTCGGCAATCAGCTCGGCGACGCCCTGGTACGTCAGCACGGTCCTGAGCTCCTCGATCTGGTCGAAGACGTGAGGGCGCTCGGCAAGTCCTCCCGCCGGGGCGGAAGCGCCGAGGCTGCCTTACAACTCGACCGCCGGCTCGCCGACCTGGCAATCGACGAGGTGATACCCCTGGTCAGGGCGTTCACCACTTACTTCTACCTGGCCAACGTCGCCGAGCAGGTCCACCGGATCGACCAGCTCGGCATCGACGAGCTCGGCCTCGCCGCCACCGTCGACCGCGTCCTCGAGGCCGGCGTCGAGCCCGATGTCCTGTCCGAGGTTCTCCAAAGGCTCGAGATGAGGCCGGTGTTCACGGCACATCCCACCGAAGCGGCAAGACGCTCGATACTGACCAAGACCGCCCGTCTGGCGGAGCTGATCGGGCAGCGACTCGACGCCGCGGATTCCGATCTGGTCCTCGTCGACCGTCGCACCGCCGAGTTGATCGACCAGATCTGGCAGACCGACGAGCTACGGCTCGAGAAGCCAAATCCGGTTGAAGAGGCCCGCTCCGCCCTCTACTACCTGGTGCAGATCGCATCCCAGGTGATGCCCGCCCTGAGCGAGAGGGTGGCGCTCGAGATGGCCCGGCTCGGAGTCGTCGCCGGCGGGAGCCCGATCCGATTCGGGTCCTGGGTCGGCGGCGACCGGGATGGGAACCCGGGCGTCACTCCGGAGACGACATTGGAGACGCTTCTCCTTCAACACGATCGCGGCATCCGCCACCTCATCGGGCTCATCGAAGAGCTCGCGGACGAGCTCTCAGTGTCCGAGCGTCTGGCCCCGATGAGTGACGAGATGGAGAAGTCCCTGGAATCGGATCGCGAGGTGCTGCCCGAGGTCTGGCAGCGCGAAGGTCGGCGCACGGCTGCTGAGCCCTATCGCCTCAAGTGCTCCTACATCCGGGCCCGTCTGGTCAACACCAACCGGCGGCTGCAACAGGGCCTGCCCCACGTCGAGCGTCTGGACTACGCGCATCCCGATGATCTCATCGCCGACCTCGACTTGATGGCCGATTCCCTCACCCGCGCCCGTGGGGAGCTGATCGCCCACGGTGCCCTGGCCCGGGTGCGCCGGGCGGTGGAGACGTTCGGGTTTCAAATGGCGACCCTCGATGTTCGCGAGCACGCGAGCAAGCATCACGAAGCCATCTCCGAGTTGTTCTCTCTGGTCGGCGTCGATTACGGCGCGATGACCGCGGTCAAGCGATTCGATCTGCTGTCAGACGAGCTGGCGGGCACCCGCCCCCTGAGCGGCTTCACCACGACTCTGAGCGAAGAAGCAGATCTCACCCTCGGCTCCTTCCGTTCCATCCGTGAAGCTCAGGACTTGTACGGGGACCAGGTAATCGAGTCCTACATCATCTCGATGACAGAGAGCCCGACCGACGTCCTGGAGACGGCGGTGCTGGCCCGTGAGGCCGGACTGATCGACCTCCGGCGTGGCATCGCCCGGATCGGGCTGGTGCCCCTGGTCGAGACGATCGACGACCTGCGCGGCGCCGGCCGACTCCTCGACGCCCTATTCGATGATCCCTCCTACCGCCAGATCCTCGAGCTCCGCGGCAACAGCCAAGAAGTCGTGCTCGGTTACTCCGATTCCAACAAGGAGGGCGGGATCACCACCTCGCAGTGGGAGATCTACAAGGCCCAGCGGTCGATGCGGAACGTCGCCGAGCGGCACGGAGTCCACCTGCGGCTCTTCCATGGCCGGGGCGGGACAATCGGCCGAGGTGGTGGTCCCACCCATGCCGCCATCCTCGCCCAGCCTTTCGGCACCGTCGACGGAGAATTGAAGGTCACCGAGCAGGGTGAGGTGATCTCGGAGAAGTACGGGCATCCCGCCATCGCGGCCCGCAACTTGGAGCTGGCACTTTCCGCGGTCCTGGAGTCGTCGCTGCTGCATCGGCGCTCACGCAAGCCCAAGGAGACGCTCGACAGGTGGACCGAGGCCATGGACTTCTTCTCCTCCGAGGCGTATGCGTCGTACCGGGAGTTCGTCCAGCACCCGAGTCTGGTTCCCTACTTCCTGACCTCCACTCCCGTGGAGGAACTGGGCCGCCTCAACTTGGGGAGCCGTCCCTCGCGCCGACCCGGGGGGGTGGGCGGCATCGAGGACCTGCGGGCCATCCCGTGGGTGTTCGGTTGGACGCAGACCCGCCAGATAGTCCCAGGGTGGTTTGGCGTCGGGACCGGGATCCAGATGGCACGGAAGGCGGGATTCGGCGATGTGTTGGACGAGATGGCACGGGAATGGGGGTTCTTCCAGACCTTCCTCTCCAATGTCGAGATGACGTTGGCCAAGACCGATCTCGAGATTGCAGGCCGTTACGTTGCCAGTCTCGTGGCCGAGGAGCATCGGGGGCTCCTGGACCTGATCCGGGCCGAGTGCGAGCTGGCCACCGAGGAGATCCTCACTCTGCGTCGGCAGCCGGACCTGCTCGGCGACCTCCCGCTGTTGAGACGTACCCTCGGAGTGCGCGACGTATATCTCGACCCGATCAGCTATCTGCAGGTTTCGCTCCTCGCCCGCAGCCGGGACGGAGAGGTAGGCGACGACCTCGACCGCGCCCTCCTCCTCACCGTGAACGGGATCGCAGCGGGAATGCGAAACACCGGCTAGATATTCTCGGCACATGCCCGCCACCATCCTCGACCACCCACTCGCCGCCGACCTTCTGTCCATACTCCGCAGCAAGGACACCGAACCTCCAGAATTTCGCCAGATCGCCGAGCGGCTGGGCTACCTCCTGGTGGCGGAGGCGCTTTCGGATATGAGTACGGTGGACATCGAGATCGAGACTCCTCTCGAGAAGACGAGCGGTCGTCAGCTTCGGCGCCCGGTGGTTGCCGTCGCCGTCCTCCGCGCCGGCCTCGGGTTGCTCGAGTCGGTGTTGACCCTGGTGCCTGACGCCGCCATCGGCTTCGCCGGGGTCCAACGCAACGAGGAGACAGCCGAGCCGATGGAGTACTACACCAAGTTCCCCCACCTCTCCTCGGCAAGGGTGCTGATCCTCGAGCCGATGCTGGCCACTGGCGGCTCTCTCTCCTGGGCAATCGACAAGGTCAAGGAGAACGGCGCCAAGGACATCACCGCGGTCTGCGTCGTCACCGCCCCCGAGGGAATCGCGGCCATCGAGGAGAAACACCCCGACGTTCGCATCGTGGCCGCCGCTCTCGATCGCGAGCTGAATCCCAGCTTCTACATCGCCCCCGGTCTCGGGGACATGGGGGACCGTCTCTTCGGGACCCTGTGACCGCCTTCGAAGACGCCGTGCTCGAGGTGATCAACTCACTGGAGAGAGGCGAGGTGGTCACGTACGGCGAGGTGGCCGATCAAGCCGGGTTCCCGGGCGCAGCGCGGGCGGTGGGAACGGTTCTCCGAACCTGCGATGGTGACGTCCCGTGGTGGCGTGTGGTCGGCGCCCGTGGAGTCATTCGCACCCCCGGCAAGGAGAGGCAGGCGGACCTTCTCAGGTCCGAGGGCGTCCTCGTCATGGACGGGAAGGTTGTCGGCACCAGGAACCGTTGACGCGGTCCGCTCGTCCAAGCGGCATGACATGGACCACACGTCGTCGCAACATCGCACTAATTGGCGGCCTGGCCGTCCTTCTCGCCGCCTGCGGCACCGCAGCCGGGTCAACCCCACAGGAGATCACGGTGAACACTTCGGAAGAGGCAACATCGGGCATCTCGGTCTCGGGCATGGGCGAGGTGACCGGCACCCCGGACACCGTCGAAGTTGGACTGGGTGTCTCGGTTCTCGGCGAGACAGTCGATCAGGCAGCCACCACGGCAGCTGAGAAGGCCCAGGCGCTCATTGATTCGTTGACGGCGAACGGCGTCGCCGAAGAGGACATCACCACCACCGACTATTCGATCTATCCCGAGTACGACTATTCGAGCAACGAGGAGCGGCTCATCGGCTATCGGGTGAGCAACACCGTCCGAGCCAAGATCAGGGATCTCGACAGCACCGGCGCAGTCCTGGACGCGGCGACCGCGGCCGGTGGCGACGATGTCGTAGTCAACGGGCTCTCTTTCAGCATCGAGGACAACGACGAAATGGTCGCCGCCGCCAGGGAGGCGGCCTGGAACGACGCCATGACCAAGGCCAACCAGCTCGCCGAGCTTGTCCGGACAGACACTGGGCGAGGCAACGACCATCACCGAGACCGTGAGCATGCCTCCCACCCCGATCCCCTACGCCGCCGAGGCAGCGGCCGACCGGGCGGTGGAGACCCCGATCGAGCCGGGTACATCGGCGGTGACCATCACACTCCAGGTCCAGTTCGGACTCACCGGCTGAGCAATAGGCTCCATTGCCGGAGCAACCTGGAGGTCATCATGGGCATCACGGTGTCAGGCGCCGGGGAGGCAAGTGCAGCCCCGGACATAGTGGAGGTCGATGTCGGAGTCTCCGTGATCGCCGACACGGTGCAGGACGCCACTCGAGTCGCAGCAGAGAGGGCGGAGGCGGTGTCCTCGGCCCTCACCGCGGGTGGTGTCACGGCAGCGGACATGGCGACAACCGAATACTCCATCCGCCCCGAGTACGACTACTCGGACAACAAGCAGCGGCTGCTGGGCTATCGCGTGAGCAACACCGTCCGTGCCAAACTCCGCGACATCGCATCGACCGGCCCACTGCTCGATTCCATCGCTTCCGCCGGAGGCGATGAGACCAGGGTCAACGGTCTCAGCTTCGGAGTCGCCGACGAGACCTCTCTCCTATCCAGGGCGCGGGAAGCTGCATGGGACGACGCCAGAGTCAAAGCGGAGCAGCTGGCGGCTCTGTCCGGGCACACACTCGGAAAGGCCACCTCGATCACCGAGACGGTCCAGGGGCCAGTGCTGCCGATGCCGAGGATGATGGCAGCCGACATGGCGATGTCGGAGAGGGCATCGACCCCGATACAGCCGGGGACATCAGCTGTGACGGTGACGCTTCTGGTGGAGTTCGGCTTCCGGGAGTGAGCGGGGAACCCCCCTCCCGGCTTCGCCGGACTCCCCCCAACGTCGCTTCGCTCCTGGGGGGAGAAATGGAATACCCCAGGCTCTCCTATCCTTGAGAGTGGCAACAGGCGAGCGCAATTGAACGATCACTCACGCCGCATCTACGACTCGATGCTCGGGTTGCTCTCGAACGCCGAGAACCCGACCCCGCTGGTCAGGCTCAACCACGTCCTCCCGTTCGTGCACACCGAGGTATTCGCCAAGCTCGAGTGGTACAACCCGTTCGGCTCGGTCAAGGACCGCATCGGCTCCAACATGATCCACCAGGCCCGGGAGAACGGCGACCTCACGGACGAAGACCTGGTCGAGCCAACGTCGGGCAACACCGGTCTCGGCCTGGTCATGATCGGCAACCTCCTCGGCTATGACCTGACCACCCCCCTGTCCAGCGCAATCCCCATCGAGAAGAGGACGATGCTCCGCTTCTTCGGCGCCACCGTCGAGGAGTTGGAGGACGACCTCTGCCCGGCCCCCTGGGCCCCCGAGGGGGCGATCGCCCGGGCCACCGAGATCGCCGAGAAGCCTGACTTCCTCATGCTCAACCAATATCGGAATCCGTCCAACCCCGACGCCCACTATCGGACCACAGGGCCGGAGATCTGGCGCCAGACCGATGGGACGATCACCCATTTCGTGGCCGGGATGGGGACCTGCGGCACGATCACGGGGACCGGGCGGTTCCTGAAGGAGCAGAGCTCCGGCGTCCAAGTCATCGGGGTCCACCCGGGAGAGGGCCATGACATCCCGGGAGTGCGCAGCATCCGCCAGCTCAAGCAGACCGAGTTCTTCCTCCCCGACGAGTACGACGGGATGATCGAGATCGACAACGACGATGCCTACGCCCTGACGCTTCGGCTCAACCGCGAGGAGAGCATCCCCGCTGGTCCCAGCTCGGGGATGGCTCTCGCCGGCGCCCTTGCGATGGTTCCTGATGAGCCCGGGACCAGGGTCGTCGTGATGTTCCCGGACAACGCCTTCAAGTACGCCTCGTCGATGGCCAAGCACATAGCTGGCCTGGCTCCAACTGCGCTGCCCCGGGCCAAGAGTCGCCGGGAAGAGCTCTTCGACGCCATCATCGAGCACACCCGGCACAACCCCCATCTCACCGTCGATGCCGAGGCGGCCCACGACCGATGGGAAGCAGAGAGGCCGTTCGTGGTCGATGTCCGCTCGGCCGAGGAGTTTGCTCAGGGGCACATCCCGGGAGCCGTCAACATCCCCCTCATGGAGCTACCAGACAACCAGGACCAGCTACCCGCTGACCTCGACACGCCGGTGCTGACCGTTTGCGCCCGGGGAAACATCTCCCTGCCAGGGGTCCTCTACATCAACTCACTGGGCTATCGCGACGCCCACAGCATCACCGGGGGCACAAATGCCTGGGTGGAGCAGGGGTACGAGACCGAATCCGGATAACCCTCTCCTTTGGATTTCGCGGTCTCCCCAATCAAACTGCGACCATGCGCCACTTCCTCAACACCTTCGATTGGACCCGAATCGAGCTCCAATCGATGGTGGACGAGGGGCGCCGTCTCAAGGCATCGCCGTATGGCAAGGCCCTCGAGGGGAAGACCATCGCCCTGCTCTTCCTGAACAACTCTCTGCGCACCCGCACTTCGTTCGACGTCGGGGCTAACCAGCTGGGGGGCCACGCAGTGGTCCTCTCTCCCTCAGGCGGGATGTGGCCGCTCGAGTTCGAAGACGGGGCGGTGATGCTCGATGACGCAGAGGAGCACGTCAAAGAGGCGGCCAAGGTCCTCTCCCGCTACTGCGACCTGATCGGGATCAGGGCCTTTCCCAAGTTCCAGAGCTGGGAGGAGGATCGCAAGGACACCATTCTCCAGTCCTTCGCCACCCACGCCGAGGTGCCGGTGATCAACATGGAGACCATCACCCATCCCTGTCAGGAGCTGGCCCACATCATGGCCCTTCAAGAGCGTCTGGGGTCGCTCGACGGCAAGCGCTACTTGCTGACCTGGAGCTATCACCCCAAGCCGCTGAACACGGCGGTCGCCAATTCGGCGCTCGTGATCGCAGCCAAGTTCGGCATGAACGTCACCTTGCTCTGCCCGACGGAGGAATACCTCCTCGATGACCGGTACATGAACATCGCCACCCGTGACGCCGGCGCCAACGGAGGCAGCGTCACCGTCACCAATGACATCGAGACCGGATACGAAGGAGCCGATGTCGTCTACGCCAAGAGTTGGGGGGCTCTCCCCTTCTTCGGGCGGTGGGATGAGGAGAAGTCGATCAGGGACAAGTACCAGGACTTCATCGTCGACTCCCGCAAGATGGCCATGACCAGCGACGCCGTTGTCAGCCATTGCCTCCCGATGAGACGAAACGTCATCATGACCGACGATGTCTTCGACAGCCCGAGCTGCATCGCCTACGACGAGGCCGAGAACCGCCTCCACGTGCAGAAGGCGATCATGACCAACCTGCTCACCCAATGAGCGAGGACCGGGTCGCGGCTTCGTCCAACCGGGACGTTCGCCAGACCATCGTCCATCTCCTCTCCAACATGAGTGACGGGAGGGAGATCCGCTCCTATCTGCAGCGTTTCTCCGAGGTGGATCGCTCCCGATTCGCCGTGATCAAGATCGGCGGCGCCATCCTCGCCGACCATCTGGAAGAGACCGCCGCTGCCCTGGCCTTCCTCCACACCGTCGGACTCACCCCGATCGTGATCCACGGTGGCGGCACCCAACTCGACCGCGCCCTCGATGAACGAGGTATCGAAAGCCGCAGGATCGACGGGCTCAGGGTCACCGAGCCCGACGTCCTCGACGCGGCCCGGGACACTTTCATCGAGCAGAACATCCGCCTCGTCGAGGCGATAAGAGAGCAGGGAGTAGCCGCCCACGGTCTCACGGCCGGCGCCTTCGAGGCCGATTATGTCAACCGGGAGAAGTACGGGCTTGTGGGCGAGCCGACCGAGGTGCACATCGCCCTCATCCGCTCCATCGTCGACTCCGGAGCCATCCCCATCCTGACCTGTCTCGGTGTCGCCCCCGGTGGGCAGATCGTCAACATGAACGCCGATTCCGCAACAAGGGCCCTGGTTCACGCGGTGCAGCCGCTCAAGATCATCTTCCTGGTCGATGTCGGCGGTCTGCTCGACGACGACGGCCGGCCCATCGAGTCGATCAACCTCGCCTCCGACTACGACCACTTGATGGCGCAGAACTGGGTCCACTCGGGGATGCGGCTCAAGCTTGCCGAGATCAAGCGGCTGCTCGACGACACACCACTCTCTACCTCTGTCTCGATCACAACTCCGACCGGTCTGGTCAAGGAGCTATTCACCCACGGCGGGTCGGGCACCCTGGTGCGGAAGGGCGAGCTGATCGAGCGAGTCGCCGATCCAGCCGCCATCGACGGCAGTCAGGTGGTCAAGCTGGTCGAAGAGGCCTTCGGACGATCTCTGAAGGAAGCGTGGTGGCAGGAACTCGATCTCGACAGCGCCTATCTGTCCGAGAGCCTCCGCGCCGGGGCGATCGTCACCCATGTCGGCGACATCGCCTACCTGGACAAGTTCGCCATCCTCGAGGATGCCCGCGGTGAGGGTCTGGCCAGGACGGTGTGGGCGCAGCTGATTGCCGATCACCCGGTGCTGTATTGGCGATCGCGGACCGACAATCGGTTCAATTCCTTCTATGCCGATGAGGCCGATGGCTCCGTGAAGCGAGAGCCCTGGACCGTTTTCTGGAAGGGCGAGTCGGACTTCGATCGGATCGCACCCCGGGTCGAGGCGATCGCGGCGCTCCCCCCGTCGTTTACCGGCGACGACGATGAGTGAGCATCACACGATCGGAGTCGTGGGCGCCCGAGGCCACACCGGGGCCGAGTTGGTGCGGCTGATCAGGGATCACCCATCGCTCGAGCTCGTCTTCGCTGCGTCCCGGGAGCTAGCCGGTGGGCCGGTGCCCGGGCTGAAAGATGTCGTGTACGAGTCGATCGGCCCGGGGGACCTGGTCGGCCGTGATCTGGACGTTGTCATCCTGGCCCTTCCCGATGGCGCCGGCACCCCCTATGTGGACGTCATCGACGAAGGGACCGTCATCGTCGATATCTCCGCCGATCACCGGTTCGATGACACCTGGGCCTACGGGCTGCCCGAGCTGTTCAGGGAGAAGCTCAAGGGGGCGCAGCGGATCGCCAACCCGGGCTGCTACGCCACTGCCACCCAGATCGCGCTAGCTCCCCTGCTCGAAGCCATCTCCGGTGTGCCGGCCGTCTTCGGCGTCTCCGGCTACTCGGGTGCAGGCACCACACCCGGCCCACGCAACGATCCCGATCGCCTCCGGGACAACCTGATGCCGTACAAGCTGGTGGGGCACAACCATGAGCGGGAGACGGTTCGTCATCTCGGAATCCCGGTGCGGTTCATCCCGCATGTCCACCCGGCGTTCCGGGGTCTCCTCGTCACCGCCCACATCCCGCTGGGTCGGGCCATGACCTCAGCCGAGATCGAGGCGCGTTACGAGGAGCAGTACGGCGAGGAGCCACTGATCGAGATCCGTGGCGCCATCCCGGAATTGAGGGATGGGGCGAATCACCCGGGGGTGATCGTCGGCGGCTTCGAGACCAGCGAAGACGGGTTGAACGCAGTGGTGGTCGCCGCCGAGGACAACCTGCTCAAAGGTGCCGCAGTCCAAGCGATCCAGAACGTCAATCTGGCGTTGGGGCTCGATGAATTCGAAGGGCTGGCCCCCAAGGGAGACCATTGACTCCTGCCAGCAGTTGCGGCATCGTGGGCACATGACCTCGCCCGAGCTGGTGACCAAGGAGGAGTTCCGCACTGAGATCGGAATTCTGAGGGACGAGATCCGACATCTGTCAGGTCGAATGGACCGGATGCAGCTGACTTTGGTCGCCGGGTTTGTCTCGATGATCGTTGCCTTGATCGTGAGTGGCGGCGTCTGACCACATTGACTTCACCATCACCTGTGCATAACGTTCCGACGTGTCTCGTATGACGATGTGCATGTGTCTCTGTGACAGCTCTCGGGTGGCATGCCCGAGCGCCGACCTGACACATCGTCAGCGCTCCTAACGACGCCACCGCCCGAGAGCGAAATCCTCACGGCGTCGATTCCATTCATGACATCTCACCAGGAGCCCAAGAGCACATGACTTATGCAAATCCCGACGCACTCGTCACCACCGACTGGCTCAAAGCCAATCTGAGCGACCCGAACATCCGGGTCATCGAGGTGGACGAGGACGCAACCGTCTACGACAAGGACCATATCCCGGGCGCCATCGCCTGGAGTTGGTCCGACGACCTCCATCACCCCACCCGACGCGACTACCTCGACCAGGACGGCTTCAGCAAGCTGTTGTCCGCGGCCGGGGTCGGTCCCGACACGACGGTGATCCTCTACGGCGGCAACAACAATTGGTTTGCCGCGTACGCCTATTGGCTGCTCAAGTACCGCGGCTTCGAGAACGTGAAGCTGCTCGACGGCGGCCGCAAGAAGTGGCAGATCGACTCGTTACCCCTGGAGTCGGAGTTGCCCGAAATCGCACCCACTGAATTCTCGATCGCCGGGGCCGAGCGGCCCGAGGTCCGCGCCTTCCGGGACCGGGTGCTCGAGGTGCAGGGACAGGCCACACTCGTTGATGTCCGATCGCCCGAGGAGTTCAGCGGCGAGAAGATCGCTCCGGACCACCTCCCACAGGAGCAGCCCTACGTGGCGGGTCACGTGCCAGGGGCGAAGAACATCCCCTGGGGCAAGGCAGCCAATGAGGACGGCACCTTCAAGTCGGTCGACGAGCTGAAAGAGCTCTACGAGGGGGCGGGCGTCACCGGCGGCGAGATCATCGCCTACTGCCGCATCGGCGAGCGATCCTCACACACCTGGTTCGTCCTGACCGAGCTCCTCGGCCACGAAGACGTCAAGAACTACGACGGCTCGTGGACGGAGTACGGATCGCTGGTGAACGTCCCGGTAGAGAGAGGCTGAATTCGATCAGGTGAGCGGGAAGGGCGACTGAAGCCACCAAGGCACCGGTGAGGGCTCGATCCGGGTCACCCATTTCACCCACCAGAACCCACGTCTCGCCGGAGCCACGATCCGGGCCGGGAAACCGTGTCCCGGGGTCAGTGGTTCGTCGCCGAGACGTGTCACCAACCATGTGCTCTCCAGGTCGGCGATCGGGAACCTCCGGGCATACCCGGTCGCCGACCAGGCGACGAAGCTGCGGTTGCCGGCAGCGTCGATCAATCGATCGAGTCTGACCCCGGTCCACTCCTGTTCCGAGTACCACCCACCTGTGCAGTCGAGGATGGCCGGGAATGTGTCCTGTGGCATCGCGTCGAGGACGGCCAGGTTCAGATCCCGCCCAGCGACGACCACCGACCACTCATCGGCGTCGATCGTCGGCACGCTGTCATCGAGCCAGGAGGTGGTGGGCAGACCGGCGGGGTCATGAGACCCTCTCTCGTGCATGCCGGTGAACCGGCGCTCGCTCCCCGGTGCCTCCAGCGCCTGGAGGGTCCCCTCCCAGGCCAGCCAGATGCCGGCTGCGGCTGCCGACAGCGCCGACGTCCGCAGAAATGCTCGCCGGTCGACATCGAAGTGCCTGGGGGTCACCGGATGACGCCGGAAGTGGTCGATGGCGAGACCGAGGGCGAGGATGGCGCCTCCGACATGGATCTGCATGACCGTCAGCGGCCCGATGCGCGAGATCTCCCCGTGGGCGTGGAGCAGACCCGAGACGAGTGTGATCAGGACGACGGTGAGCAGGATCAAGGAGAAGACTCGTCCCGGCCGCTTCTTCTTCAGCCCACGTCGCACGATCGAGGTCTTCCACGGGGACAGGAGCAGGATGGCCAGGGCGACCGCACCGTGAATGACGGCGGTGTCGAGGGGCCAGTCCACCCCGATCGCCTGACTGGCCAGACCCGAGAGCACTGCAGTGACCAGGAGCACCGCCAGCGCCAGATTCGTCCTGCGACCCACGACCCTCCTCGGTTGTGACTGCTTCTACTCTTTCTGTATAACACTCGTTATACTGCGCGTTATTGGAAATGGCAACCCCGACACGTGAACGCGACACCGTCCGGACCGAGCTGATCGAAGCGGCGATCCGTCTCCTTGCGGACCAGGGCACCGAAGCGCTCGTCCTGCGCCGCGTCGCCTCTGCGGCCCATGTCTCGACGATGTGTGTCTACTCACGATTCGGGGACAAAGTGGGGCTGCTCAACGCGGTCTACACCGCCGGCTTCGAGCGTCTGAGCCTGGCCCTGGCAACCGTCGAGCACCGACAGGATCCGCTGCGCCGAATCGTCGAGCTCGGGCTCGCCTATCGCCGGTTCGCCGTGGCCAATCCCGCCCTCTACTCGTTGATGTTCGAGCGCCTGGTCGGCTTCGATCCCTCGTCCCAGCTGCGTTCCGATGTGCTCGAGTCGACCTTCTCGATGGTGTTCGAAGCGGTTGGCCAGGCCGTGGAACAGGGGACGATCGACGCCGAGAGCTCTCTAGTCGCGGCGTACACACTGTGGACGGCGGCACATGGCGCGGTGAGCCTGGAGCTCACCCATGCCGCCCAGCGCCCGCTGTCCGGCTGGCTGATCGACTCCCCCGACGCCGGAGAGGACGTGTTCCGTCAGGCTCTCGAGACGACCCTCAGAGGGCTGGCCCCCTCCGGTCCCGCCGCCGCTTAGGTCGTTCCAGATAACGTCCCGCCGGATGGCATTCACCGCAGTCGAGCTGATCGAGGCCAAGAGGGACGGCCAGGAGCTGAGCCCTGAGGCCATCGAGTGGTTGCTCGAGGCGTACACCGACGGTGTCGTCCCGGACTACCAGATGGCGGCGATGGCGATGGCCATCTACCTCAACGGGATGAGCGCCACCGAGCTCGCTGCCTGGACGACTGCGATGCTTCATTCCGGAGAGGTCTTCGACCTCAGCGACATCGCCGCAGCCAAGGTCGACAAACACTCGACCGGCGGGGTCGGCGACAAGATCTCGATTCCCCTCGCCCCCCTCGTCGCGTCGGTTGGAGTCGTGGTTCCGATGATGTCTGGACGCGGGTTGGGGCACACCGGCGGGACCCTCGACAAGCTCGAGACGATCCCCGGGTTCACCACCGGGCTCGAGCCCGACCGATTCCGGGAGGTGCTATCGACTCACGGCATGGTGTTTGCCGGACAGACCGAAACCCTGGTCCCGGCCGACCGCAAGCTCTACGCCCTCCGCGACGCCACCGCCACCGTCCCCTCACTGCCTCTCATCTCCTCGTCGATCATGTCGAAGAAGCTGTCCGAAGGGCTGGACGGCCTCGTCCTCGACGTGAAGACCGGCACCGGCGCCTTCATGAAGGACATCGAAGGATCACGTTTGCTGGCCCGCACCATGGTCGACATCGGCTCCAGACACGGGGTGCGGACGGTCGCCCTGATCACCGGGATGGACCAGCCGCTCGGACGGGAGGTGGGGAACGCCAACGAGATGACCGAATCGATCGAGGTGCTCCGCGGGCACGGGCCGGCGGACGTCTTGGAGCTGACCATGGCCCTGGGCGAGGTCATGATGGAACTGGCAGGCATAGACGGGGGGCGGGCCGCCCTCGAGGAGGCCATCGAGTCGGGGAAGGCACTGCAGAAACTGATCGACGTCACCGCGGCCCAAGGTGGGGATCCCTCTTTCATAGAGGACCCGGGCCTGCTCCCGAAATGCTCGGAGGAGGCAGTTGTCACCGCGCCGGCGGCGGGCTTCGTCACACGATGTGATGCCCTGACGATCGGAGTAGTCGCCACCAGGCTCGGAGCGGGTAGGGAGCACCAGGAAGACATCATCGACCCCGGAGTCGGCATCACCCTCGAGGCCAAAGTCGGCGACCGCGTGGAAGCCGGCCAGCCACTGGCTCGGGTCGCCTACAACGATGCCGCCCGCTGGCAGGCTCAACGAGAATCCCTCGCCTCGGCCTGGACCATCGATGACTCTGAACCCGAGCCACCGGATCTGGTCATGGAGCGGATCGAAGCCTCGTAATTAGACGAGCGGGAGTCGCACACGGCTCCGTCGCCCCCAATTAGCCGAGCGGTGAGTGCTCGTTACCATCGCCCGGCACCTGACCACCAAGGAGTAGAGCGGAAATGAAGGTCCGCGAATGAAGGTCATTGTCTGCGTCAAGCAGATCCCCGACCCCGCCACCCCCTATCGCCTCGAAGAGGGCAGCAACTGGTTGATTCGCCCCGAGGAGCAGATCCTCGACGACACCGACCGCTACGGGGTGGAGATGGGTCTGCAGATCGCCCAGGCCACAGACGGGACCGTCACCGTCGTGAGCATGGGCCCGTCTGGCACCGGCCAGGGGATACGGCAGGCACTGGCGATGGGCGCTGACGAGGCGATCCTGATCGAGGACGGCTCTCTCCGGGGGTCGGACGCCCTGACCACCGCACGGGTGCTGGCAGCGGCGATCGGCCGGAACGACTTCGACCTGGTGATCGCTGGGACCGAGTCGACCGATGGCTACTCCGGTGTGGTGCCCCAGATGCTCGCCGAGATCCTCGAAGTGCCCGCCCTCACCTACGCGACCAAAGTGGATACCGGCGATGGCTCGGTGACGATTCACCGTCAGACCGTCGCCGGCTACGACATCGTGACCTCGGATCTCCCGGCGGTCGTGTCGGTGACGGCCGGAGTTGTCGAGCCCCGCTATCCGACTTTCAAGGGGATCATGGACGCCAAGAAGAAGCCGATCGAGACCCTCTCGATGGGAGATCTCGGGGCGAAGCGCGCCCCTGAGCAGCTCGTACTGTCGATCGTCGATGCCCCGGAGCGAACCGGGGGGCACAAGATCGAGGACGACGGCGAGGCGCATCAGGCGATCATCACCCTTCTCGCCGAGAGGAAGGTGATCTGAGTGGCCTCGGTGTGGGTCTTCGTCGAGCAGGAAGGAGAGAAGCCAACGGCGTTGGGGTTGGAGCTGTTGGCCAAAGGGCGCGAGCTCGGTGACGTGACCGCCGTCTTCCTCGGCCCCGGCTCAGACACCATTTTCTCGACCCTTGGCGAGCATGGGGCGAAGACGATCCTGCACGTGGACAGTGGCGACCGACTGCCCGCCGCCCCGGTGGCGGCAGCCCTGGCGGAGCGGGTGGCGGCCGACTCCCCGGACCTGATCCTCTTCGGTCAGGCGTACAACGACCGGGATGTCGCCGGGCGTCTCGCCGCCAAGCTGGGCGTGGGCGTCCTCTCCAACGCCAGCAACGTCCGGCTGAATGGTGGCGGCGTCGAGACCGACCACGAGATCCTCGGTGGTGCACAGACCGCCACGGCCAGCGCATCGCAAGGCCCATACATCGTCCTGGCCCGGCCCAAGTCGTTCGTGGCCGCAGCAATTGGCGGCGAAGCCGCGGCGGTCGGAGGCGGATCCCCGCAGGTGGAGAGGCTCGAGCTCCCCGAGGCCGGGGCGACAGAGGCGAAGATCGTCGAGTCACACATCGAGGAGAGAGAGGGCCCTCAACTCGGCGATGCGTCGATCGTCGTGTCAGGAGGAAGGGGCCTCGGCTCGTCCGAAGCCTATGAGCTGGTGGAGAAGCTGGGCAAACAGCTCAAGGCGGCGACCGGAGCGACTCGTGCCATCGTCGACGCCGGATGGGTCCCCTATGCCAAACAGGTCGGCCAGACCGGCAAGACCGTCAAACCTGACGTCTACATCGCCTGCGGGATCTCAGGCGCGATGCAGCACCTGGTGGGGATGAAGGACTCCAAGACCATCATCGCCATCAACAAGGACGCCGACGCCCCGATTTTCTCCATCGCCGACCTCGGGATCGTCGGCGACGTCCACAAGGTGCTCCCCAAGCTGATCGAGGCATTGGAGAGCCGTTGAACGACCTGCGGCACGGCGTTTCGGGAGTTTCTCGCCACTCGCCACGACAAGACGGAGGCTGACGTGGACTTCAAGCTCGAGCTGATACTGCTTCCGGTCACGGACGTGGACCGCTCCAAGGATTTCTATCTGGAGAAGATGGGGTTCGTCCTGGACGTCGATCACCAGCCAAACGATGAGTTTCGCGTGGTGCAATTCACCCCACCGGGTTCGGCGTGCTCGATCACCTTCGGAAAGGGCATCGTCGATACGACGCCCGGTTCGGTGCGCGGGTTGCACCTGGTCGTCACGGACATCGAAGCGGCGCGGGCCGAGCTGATCGGCCGCGGTGTCGACGTCGCCGAGATTCGGCACATGGGCCCGAACGGGTGGGAGGCGGGAGCCGATCCCAACCACGCCCGGTACAACTCTTTCGCCGATATCGCCGACCCTGACGGCAACACCTGGCTGCTCCAGGAGGTGCCCGCAGCGGCTGAGGGCTAGCGGCCGCCCATCGGACCTGGTGGTTTGATCCAGCCCCGCGGCGGGTAGCACCAGGGGGATGCAACGAGACACGGTTCGCATCGAGAAACTCGACCATGCTGGGATCGATCAAGCCGCCGAGCTCCTCGCACGCAGCTTCGAGACCACGCCCGACTACGCCCATATGTTCCCGGACCCCTACACACGCAGGGATGCCCTGCGCGGGTTCATGCGAGCCCCGGTTCGAGACAGCCAGGCGGAAGGCAACTGTTGGGTGGCAACCGATGGGACCACGATGCTTGGGGTCGCCGCCTGGCAGGCGCCGGGGCGGTACCCATGGTCGATGGGTCGCAACCTCCGGGCCCTGCCCGCAATGCTCTCTGTGATCCGACACGCCCCGGGTTCGATCCGTGACCTGATCAAGTTCGGCTCGACGATCGATTCGCACTTTCCCGACACACCGCTCTGGTATCTCCAGGTGATCGGAGTCAGCCCGGAGGCACAGGGACTCGGAGTCGGGACCCGTCTCCTCGAGCCGGCACTCGGTCGGGCCGACCAGGATCGGGTCCCGTGCTACCTGGAGACGTCGAACGACAAGGCCGTCCCGTTCTATCTCCAGGCCGGTTTCCAGATCGATCGACAAGGTGTCGAATTGATGCCCGGCGGGCCTACCTATTGGTTGATGACCCGGCCACCGCCGTAGCATCCCCTCAACCGGCAAGGAGTGCGTCATGACCGAGTCCAGCGGAGGCGACGACACGGCGTCCCGCGAGCCAGAGGTGCCAGCGGATCGGTTCGCCGTAAGGATCATGGTGACGCCGCGATCGATCACCGAGCTGCTGCAGCGTTTTCCGCTCGACGTCGGCGACCGCCCGCATGTCGTACCCGGACCGGGCGAAGCAGGCACTCTGTACGCGTTCGCGCCCGAGGATCAGATTCAGGAGCTCCGCGACGCAGGCTACAGCGTTGACGTCGGAGAGAACGTGTCCGAGGTGGGCCGGGAGCGGATGGCCGAGGTGGCCGAAGGCGATCGCTTCGAAGGCGGACGCTTCGCGCCGACCGGGTTGGGCGTGAAGTCCGGCCGCAATCCCGGCCAGAGGCCGGCAGGATGACTTTCCTCAACGTCGTCGAGATCGAGTCTGCGATCATGGGTCTCGCCACTCAGTACCCCACGGCCGCCCAGCTGATCACCCTGCCGTTCCTGACCGCGGAGGGTCGGCGGAGTCACGCCCTCCGGTTGGGGATCGGGTCGTGCCACCGGACGAGCGTCCTGCTCATCAGCGGCACGCACGCCCGTGAGTGGGGCGGTCCCGACATCGTCGTCAACCTCGCTGCCGACCTGCTCGAGGCGTGGTCGAGTGCGAGTGGACTCGTTTACGGAGGCACGACCTTCACCGCCGGCGACATCGAGCGCATCCTCGAGCGAGTCGAACTGATCCTGTTCCCGGACATCAACCCCGACGGTCGGCATTACAGCCAGACCGTGGATTCGATCTGGCGTAAGAACCGCAACCCGGCGAGCAGCGGTGGCGTTGCCAGCCGGATCGGCGTCGACCTCAACCGGAACTACGACTTCCTTTGGGATTACTCGAAGCACTTCTCCTCGAACGCCGCCAGCATCCTCGCCTCCAACGACCCGTCCACTCCCGTGTTCCATGGGACTGCGGCATTCTCTGAAGCTGAAACCCGGAACGTGCGTTGGCTGTTTGACCAGTACCCGGATATTCATCGGTTCGTCGACATCCACTCATACGGGGGCAACATCCTCCACCCTTGGGGCGACGACGCGAACCAGTCGACGAACTCGTCGATGAACTTCCGGAACGGGAGCTGGGACGGCCAGCGCGGGGTCAACGGCGACGCGTACCAGGAATACATAGGAACGGGCGACTTGGTCGCCCTCCAGGGGGCCGGGAACTCCATGAAGGCGGCACTAGCCGGGGTTCGCGGCCAGTCGTACAACGTGGCCCAGTCATTCTTCATGCCGGGCTGGCCGACCACCTACCCGACTTCGGGTGCGAGCCACGACTGGGCGTTTAGCCGCCACTTCTCGCCGGCGTCCAAGCCACGGGTGCTCGGCATGCTCCTCGAGTTCAACAAGGACTGGGGCCAGTTCTTCCCGACGTGGACCGAGATGGAGAAGATCATCCTCGACGTCGACGCCGGGCTCGTCAGGTTCACTCTCGACGCCAGCCCGCCTCGGCGCTGGTGGTGGATACTCGACCTGTGCTGGTGGCGCGAGTGGGTGGATGGGATCTGGCGGCGCCTGTTCCCGTGGGAGATCTGGGGCCCGTTCGGACCATGGAGCCGGATTCGGATCCTCGTCGTAGCCGTGATCAACCCGATCGTTACGCCCGTCGTTGCCGTCATCCGTCGGGTCCTCGGACGCCCCAGCCGGTAGGCGACCTCCGGCGCTGGGTGGCGATCGGTTGGACAGGCGCCGCCTCTGTCAAGCGGGCCCCCACTTCCTGGTTGTTGACCCGGCCACCGTCGTAGCATTCCCGCAACCGGCAAGGAGTGCCATCACGACGCAACCCGTCATCGAACTGGTCGAATTGGGCTTCCCCTGGCCCGGTCTCGATCCATTCATCTTCACCGTCCACCACTTCGACGCGTACCCGGCAGGGAACGACGACCTGGGCCCGGCCGCCTCACTGGGCGGGCGTGATATCGGAGTCGACTTCTCCTACCTCGACGGGTGGAGCATGTACCACGGTGACGTCGTGCCGGGCTTCCCCCAGCACCCGCATCGCGGCTTCGAGACCGTGACCGTCGTGCGACGCGGCTACGTCGATCACTCCGATTCCCTCGGCGCGACGGCCCGGTACGGCCAGGGCGACGTGCAATGGCTGACCACCGGGAGCGGGATCATGCACGCCGAGATGTTCCCCCTCCTCGACCCGAACGAGCCCAACCCGATGGAGTTGTTTCAGATCTGGCTGAACCTCCCGCCCGAATCGAAGATGGTCCCGGCGTATTTCGGGATGCTCTGGGGCGAGGACATCCCGAGGATCTCCCCGTCCCCCGGTGTCGAAGTCGAGGTCATGGCCGGCGTCATCGAGTCCAATCGACCGCCTTCTCCACCGCCCGACTCGTGGGGATCGCGAAATGACTCGCACCTCGCCATCTGGCACATCACTCTCGAACCGGGCGCCCGTTGGCAAATGCCACTCGCTCCCGCCGGCGTGAATCGGATGCTGCATTGTGTCCAAGGAGACGACGTCCGCATCGGCTCCACGCGCTTCGGCGTGAAGTTGGGGGCAAGGCTCCAACCCGACGTGGAAACCACCATCGAGAACCACGGTGATCCGGCCGCCTTCCTCTTGCTTCAGGGACAACCGATCGGCGCCCCCGTTTTCCAATTGGGCCCCTTCGTGATGAACTCGGCCGAAGAGTTGAGGCAAGCGGTCGATGATTACCACCGCACCCAGTTCGGCGGCTGGCCATGGTCACGACGGGATCCGGTGCACCCTCGAAGCGAGGGGCGGTTCGCCATCCACGCCGATGGGAGGGTGGAGCATCGGGACATGATCCCGGCGGGTTGATGGCGGGCTACAGCGGCACCCCGCTCATCCAGAAGCTGGGTATCAAAGAGGGGAAGACCGTGGGCATCCTCAATATGCCCAACTACTACAACCTGGACCTCGGCGACATACCACCCGATGTCCAGGTACATCGGGGCGACTTCCCGGGCGACATCTTCATCGTCTTCGCCGAGCGCTCAGACGAGGCGGAACGCGGCTTTCAGACTGCGATCACGGGCCTTCCGCCGGATGGAGCGATCTGGGTGTTCTGGCCCAAGAAGAGCTCCGGCGTGGAAACCGACCTGACCGAGCAGACACTGCGAGACCTATTCCTCCCAACGGGAATGGTGGACAACAAGGTCATTGCGGTCGACGAGACCTGGTCGGGTCTCCGGTTCGTCGTCCGCAAGGAAAATCGCGAGAGCTGGCCCGCGGCCTGACCTCAGAGGGTGAACCGAAAGGGCAGAAGCTCGTCGAGAGTGTGCTCGCGGATCTCGGATCCATCACCGGCCGCCACGATGACCTTCTCCACGCCGAACTCGGCCATGATCTGCCGGCAACGTCCGCACGGATAAGCCCCCAGGACATCCGTGGCGTCGATACAGCTGACGGCGAGAGTGTCGATCTTGCGCACCCCGGTGGCGACCGCGGTGTGGATCGCGGTGGCCTCGGCGCAATTGGAAGTCGGGTAGGCGGCGTTCTCGATGTTGGAGCCTGTGAAAGTCTGCCCATCCTCAGCCACGACTACCGCTCCGACTCGAAAATGTGAGTACGGCGAGTATGCGTTCTCGGCAGCAACACGCGCTGCAGCCACCAGTTCTTCTCGATTCACGACTGCTCCAGGAGATCGGCGACGAACGAGTCCGGGTCGAAAGGCACGAGATCGTCGATCCCCTCACCCAGACCGACGAACTTAATCGGGACACCGAGTTGACGCTCGATCGCGATGACGATGCCCCCTTTGGCGGTCCCGTCCAGCTTGGTGAGCACGATGCCGGTGAGCGGGACCGCGGCTGAGAACTCCCGCACCTGCGCAACCCCGTTCTGCCCGCCGGTCGCGTCGAGGACCAGCAGCACCTCGTCGACCCGGCCGCGGTCGCCTGAGGCCACTCGATGGATCTTTCCCAACTCGGCCATGAGGTTCTTCTTGGCGTGAAGCCGGCCGGCGGTGTCGACGATCACGACGTCGTCTCCCCGGGCGCGGGCCGACCCGATGGCGTCGAACGCCACCGACGCAGGATCTCCACCCTCTTGCCCCGAGACCACCTTCACCCCGAGCCGGTCTCCCCACGTCTCCAGTTGAGCCCCGGCGGCGGCCCGGAACGTGTCTCCGGCGGCGAGCACGACTCCGCTGCCATCGTTCTGGAGGCGGGCGGCGAGCTTGGCGATTGTCGTCGTCTTCCCTGTCCCGTTCACACCCACCACCAGGATCACCGCCGGTTTGCCTTCGAGATGCAACAAGCGGTCCTTGTCGCCTAGCTGTGCCCTCAGCTGGGTGGCCAGCGCATCGCGTGCCTGTTCCGGGGTCTCGGGAGCGGCCGCCCTGACCCCGGCCACCACCGAGGTCGTGGCCTCGAGCCCAACGTCGGCACCGAGCAGTGCCTCCTCGACGTCCTCCCAAGTGTGGTCGTCGAGACCGGTGCCCCAGGCCCTCCGTAGGGAGGTGCCGAGTGCGGAGGCACTCCGCCCGATCCGCGAGGGACGCTTGGAATAGACACTCGAAGACTCACCATCGGGTCGGCGCCGGCGACCGATCACCACGACGAGGGCGATCACGACGACGATGAGCGTGACAACGAGGATCAGTGCCCATTCGCTCGTTCCCATTGCGACGCCAAGCTAATTAGACGGCGAGATCGACACCGACCGAGGTCATGTCCTTCCGGACGACCTGGGAGGACCCACCCGGCTCCATCGTGACCCCATACAGCACGTCGGCTGCCTCCATGGTCTGCTGTTGGTGGGTCACGATCAACAACTGCGCCCTCTGCCGGAACTCGTCGACGATGCGGAGGAAGCGCCGCAGGTTGGCGTCGTCGAGGGCGGCCTCGACCTCGTCGAGCACGTAGAACGGGCTCGGTCTGGCCTCGAAGATGGAGAAGAGGAAGGCGAGGGCGGCCAGACTCCGCTCACCACCCGAGAGCAGGGTGAGCTGGCTGACCTTTTTGCCCAGCGGTTGCGCTTCGATCATCAACCCGGATTGCGCGTCGTCAGGGTCAGTGAGCCTGATCCGGCCTCTCCCACCCGGGAACAGCACGGTGAAATAGCGCTGATACGCCTCCGCCACCTCGGTGAACGCCTCACGAAAGCGCACCTCGATCTCGTCCTCCAGCGCCTTGATCACCTTGCGCAGCTCGGAGCGAGACGATTCCACATCGGCCAGCTGGTCGACCAGGAAAGTGTGCCGCTCGTCTAGCTCGGTGAACTCGTCGGCAGCTAGCGGATTGATCGGACCCAGCCGTCGAAGCTGAGTCGATCGCTCTTCGAGGATCGCCCGCAGATCGGCGTCGTCGGGATAGTCCGGGCGGGTCGCGCCACGAGCCACGTCGGCATCGGCGTCTGCGTCGCGACGGACACTCTCGATGACGCTCTCCTTCATGAGACGCAACTCGGCTAGACGCACCTGGAGGGCAGCAACCGTCTCACGTGCTGTTGTCAAGGAGTTTCGTCTCTCTTCCATGGCGGCGCGCGCCTGAGACAGCTCGGTGACGGTGCCGTCGTTGTCGGCGCGGAGACCGGCCTGACGATCCCGCAGGATCGCCAACCTGCGCTGAAGGATGTCGACAGCGCGGCGGGCATACCGATCGACCAGGTCGAGCCGCTCGACTGCGATCGGCGCCTGATCGTCGCCATCGACGCGGGTCAGGTCCGCCTCGATCCTGGAGACGCGCTCCTCGAGGAAACGCCGGCGCTCGGAGACGACTCCCTGCGCCGAGGCCGCTTCCTGCCACTCGGAGCGGGCGATCTCCCGATCGGCCGCGATCTGGATTCGCCGGCTCTCCAATTCCTCCCAGACCCGCATCCTCCCGGCCTCTTCTCCTTCGAGAGCCTGGAGACGCCCGGCAAGCTCGCCGATCTGACGATCCCTCTCGACGGCACCCTCCTCGATCGAGGCGAGGCGTTCCCTGAGACGCGACCGTTCGCCATCGAGGGCGTCGACCGACTTCTGGAGCCGGCCCATGGCCTCGGCTCGTCCTGCCATGGCCGTCTCGGCTGATTCGAGACGCTCCAATGCCGCCCGCTCCAGGTCGCGGCTCTTCTCGAAGTCGCGCTTGGCGGCTGTGTGAATGGACGATGCCCGGGACAGTGCCGTCTTCGAATCCTCGGCTGTCCCCCGTGCCCTCTCGAGCATGGCCGGGCCGGCGCCGTCAGGCTGGGCGATCTGGACCCCGTCGATCGAAACCAGGTCGCCTTCGGGCGTCACGGCCCTCAGGGCGGGGTGACGGGTGACCAGGGCCAGGGCAGTGGCCCATCCTTCGACCAGGAGGACGTCGCCGACCAGGTGGTGGGCCAAGTCCAGATCGGCACGAGGCCCGAGCCGATCTACCAGGGCATCCACACCTGATGCCGCGGCGACCTCGGAGGCTGGCGCCGATCCCCGGTTCACCGCCGACACGACCGGCACGCCGCCGCCGCCTGCAGCCTTGACCTTCTCCACCGCGTCCTTGAGGCGATCGACGCTCTGGAAGGCGACGGCGTCGGCCCAGCGCCCCAGGGCGGCGTCGACTGCTTTCTCGAGACCAGCCGGAATGTCGAGACGGGAGACGAGGGCACCCAGGGCCCCATCCTCCTTCTCCACCGTGCGCCGGGATTCGATGTCGAGGCTGCCGGACAGAACCGCTTCCAAGGCGTCGACTCTGGCCTCGGCAGCAGCGACGGCCAATCTGGCGCCGGTGATCGACTCCTCCGCCCCGGACCAGGTCTTCTGATCTGACTCGCGCCGTCGGCTCGCCTTCTCGTAGTCGTCCTGGAGCCCTGATAGTTCCTCGTCCAGAGCACGAATCTCGTCGTTGATCCGCGAGATCTCACCCGATTCGTCACCGAGCTGGGAGTCGACGACATCGAGCCTGCGGTCGATCCCCTCCACCTCGCGGGTATCGCGAACACCAGCAGCTTGTAGCACCGAGAGCTCGCCACGCACTGCAGCGAGCGCCCCCTCCGGCGATAGTGCGTTTTGGGTGGCGATGGCCCGCTCTTCGTCTTCCAGACGTCTGAATCGCGCCTCCATGGCCTCGGCACGTGCGGTCGCCTCGGTCTCGGAGGCGGTCACCTCGCTCAGCTCCTCCGTGATCGCTCCGAGCTCCACACGAAGGTCGGACCGCCTCTCGATCCCGGCCTGTCGCCTGCCGCTCACGGCCCGGCTCCGCTCCTGGGCCACAGCACCGAGACGTCGCAGTCTCTCTACCGTCGTCTCGAGACGGGCTGCCGCGCCGGTGTCGCGGTCGAGATCGACTCCCAATGTCGATGCCCGGGCCGTCAAAGCTTCGGCAGCTGCGGTCAATTGGCCCAACTCCGACTCGTCCGATGCGATCTGACGTGTCAGAGTCTCCAGGGTGGCGCCCCCGGTCTCCATCTCGGTTTCGTGGCCGTCGAGTGCCACGCCGGCGAGATACAGACTCAGATCGCGCACCTCGGATTTCAGACCGTGGTAACGCTCAGCCGCCCGCGCCTGACGGCGTAGGGGCCGCAACTGCCGCTCGATCTCCCCGATGAGGTCCTGAAGCCGGAGCACGTCCTCGTCGGTCCGTTCGAGCCGGCGCTCCGCCTTCTCCTTGCGGCGGCGATGCTTGAGGATGCCGGCCGCCTCCTCGATCACGGCTCGATGGTCGTCGGGCGAGGCGCTCAGCACTTCGTCGACCTGACCTTGACCAATGATCACGTGTTGATGACGGCCCACACCGGAGTCACTGAGCAGTTCCTGAACGTCGAGCAGCCTGCAACCCACCCCGTTGATCTCGTAGTCGGAGGAGCCGTCCCGGTACAGACGCCGGGTGAGCGCCACCTCTTCGAGATCGAGGGGCAGCATTCGCTCGGCGTTGTCGATGATCAGAGTGGCTTCCGCCCGGTTCAATGCGGGGCGGGTGGCAGTGCCGGCGAAGACGACATCCTCCATCTTCCCGGTCCGCAGCGCCTTGGCGGACTGGGTCCCCATCACCCAGGACAGAGCGTCGACGAGGTTGGACTTGCCCGAGCCGTTGGGACCCACGACCACGGTCACTCCGGGCCGGAACTCGAGTCGGGTCCGGTCGGCAAAGGACTTGAAACCGACGAGCTTGAGTGACTTCAAATACACAGCAAACACCTGGCAAATGACACGACTGTGATTACCTGGAGCAGGCTAACAGCGGCCCTTCGCTCAGTCGCTCTTCATCGGGTTCGGGTAGATGAAGAAGTCACGCAATGTCAGGTCGAGAGCGACTCGAGTCGGATTCCACACCGATCACGACGGCCATCGAAGGGCCGGCCCAGAGCCAGCCGACGAGCCGGTCGACATCGTCGGCAGCGGCCCTGGGCGAAGATCTCGACCCGGCCGTCGGCGACATTCTTGACCCAGCCCACGAGACCAAGCGACCGCGCCATCTGGCGGCAGCCTTGACGGTATCCGACCTGCTGCACCTGCCCTGAGACGAAGGCATGGACCGCCTTGGTCATGTTCGCTCCAGCATTCTCGGGCTGCTCAGGGGGTCGTACCGTCCGCCCCTCCAACCCGCATCAATGGCTTGGTCCCGAAGAACACCGCGATGTAATCGTTGTCTACGTCGTCCAAATGCTCCATAGGGACGAAGTCCGACAGCATTAGCTGATCATTACTCAGCTCCCAGGCAGCGTCGAGAAACTCGTCACCGAGCAGGTGGTCCGCACAATCCCAATCGTCACGTAGCAGCGTGGCGACCAACGAGACCCGGTTGCCCGTCACCGTGTAAGCGCCTGCGCAGGCAATCCCGGCCTCCAAGACGTGATTGAAACAGCCATCCGAGAAGATGAGGTTGTACAGCCCGGCATCGCCCTCGACGTCGTCCTCGGGCAAACCGGATGCCTCGGCCAGGTCTTCGAGAGACCAGTCGGTCTGATAGACGCCATTCAGAAGACTCGGGTCGTCGACCGTGTCAGTGGTATTGCAATCGGGGACACCAAGTGTCGATGCCGTGGGATCGGAACCGGCGTCGCCGCCGCAAGCGGCGAGGCCGAGCAGCGCGACCATCAGCCAGCAGACACCGCTTCGTCGACTGAGCCCCATGTCACCTCTGGCGAATCGAGCCAGGCTAGTCCTTGGCCCGCGGCCGCTTCCGATGAGCAGCTGCGGCGATTGCCGGCTGACAATTGGGGCAAAAATGGCTCGATCTGGCCCTGATGACGATGCGCTGGATCGGTGTACCGCAGTTGGGACAGGGCAGGTCGGTTCGGCCATAGACGCGAAGGCGATCGATGTTCTCCCCCGCTCGACCATCGGGCAACAGATATGCCAGGTCATCGAGACTCGTCCCGCCGTTGTCGATGGCATCACCGAGAACGCTCCGGGTGGCTTCCAGCAGCCGATCCAACTCGGCTGCTGACAGGTCTCCCCCTGGCCGCAGCGGATGGATCCCGGCCATGTGCAGCGCCTCGTCTGCATAGATGTTGCCCAAACCGGAGACGATGACCTGGTCGAGGAGCAACGCCTTGACCGGGGCGGTCCTCCTGGTCAGAGCGGCTGCCAGTTCTTCGGCCGAAGGCGTTGTGTCCCAGGCGTCGGGCCCAACGCGGGAAAGACCCGACCCTTCCATCTCATCGATGCTGACGACCGCCACGAAACCGAACGTGCGGGGGTCGATGAAGCGGACTTCGCGACCGTCGTCCAACCGCGCCCGGAAATGGGTGTGGGCAGGCTCGGCCTCGGTCGAGTCGCCGATGGAGAACCGGCCTGACATCCCCAAGTGGGCCACGAGTGTCTGCCCGTCGTCGAGCGGGGCGGCAAGGAACTTCCCTTTCCGGCCCACCCCGAGCACCTTTCGGCCTTCCAAGCGCTCGTCGATCTCGGTGGGGCCGCCCGCGTTGTGCCGGGCCGTGCGCGGGTGGCTGGTGCGGACCTGGGTCAATCGGCTACCGGCCATCGCCTCGTCGAGATGGCGTCGGGTGATCTCCACTTCGGGCAACTCGGGCAAGCTCGGCTCCGGGTCGAGGGCTGGTTACCGTACCCGGGCCGATGGAGATAACCCCCAGGCCGTTTGGTGAGATCCTTGCCGAGGGCATGGCGATGCTCGGCCGGGTCTGGAAGCGAATCTTGGCTCCCGCCTTCTGGACATTCGTGCTCCTCGGCGCCGCCACCATCGCGGCCTTCGCTCTCACCGGAGCCGATGACATCCTCCTGCTGATCATGAGCGACCCTCAGGCGCTGGTCGGGATGACGGAGACCGAGATCACTGAGGCCGGGCTCCTGCTTCTGCAGGCAGGCTCGATCGTGCTCGTCTTTCAGCTCTTGGGCACCGGTTTCCTCAACCTGACCGTGCACCGCATCGTGGCTTCCGAGCTCGCCGGCGAGCACATGGGCGCAGGAGCGGCATCCTCGAAGGCACTCTCGAGGTTATTCACACTGATCTTGGCCGGGATCCTCGCCGTCGTCCTGGTCGTCCTGGGGCTGTTCGCCCTGATCATCCCCGGCCTGTGGCTTGCCGGCGCGTTCAGCATGATTTCCGGCGTCGTCGCCTTGGAGAACGTGGGCCCGGTCGATGCCCTGCGCAGGAGCTTCGCATTGGTGCGGGGCCGATGGTGGCCAACGGTCGGGTTCCTCTTGCTGGTCGGTCTCTTCGGGTCAGTCGCTGCTCAACTGGTGCAGCTGTTGGCCCTTCCCTTAGTCGGCGCCGGCCGGGTCGGCATTGGAGCCGGGCTGGGTTTCGTCGTGCTCGTGGTCGCCCAGGGCTTCGTCGTGGCCGCCATCGCGGTGATGGTGACCCTCTGGTATGTCGATCTTCGGTCCCGGAAGGAGGCCCTGGTCAGCGAGAGTCTGCGATGAGTCTCTCCAGGGCCTGCTCCGCCGCTGCCTGCTCGGCGTCTTTCTTCGACCGACCGGACCCCGATCCCAAGGACATGCCGTCGATTTCGACACTGGCGACGAAAGTCCGCTCGTGATCGGGGCCGGAGCCGTCCGTTAGGTAATCGGGGCGCTTGCCGTCCCTGGCCAGCACCTCCTGGAGACGGGTCTTGTAGTCCTTGAGCCCGGGGCGCTCTGCTCGCTCGCCGATACGGCCGCCCCAGAGACGCAGAACCAGATCGGTTGCGCTCTCGAGCCCAGAATCGAGGTAGACCGCCCCGATCACGGCCTCGAGCGCATCGGCCATGATGGAATCCTTGTCCCGGCCTCCGGTCCGCTCCTCGGCCAGCGTCAGCTCGATGTGATCGCTCAGGCCGAAGCTCCGGGCAACGTCGGCCAGCACCGGCCTGCTGACCAGGCCCGCCCTTACCTTCGCCAGATTTCCCTCTGGGAGATCGGTGTAGGTGTTGTACAGGTGGCCCGTTATCGCCAATTGCAAGACTGCGTCACCCAGGAACTCGAGGCGCTCATTGTCGTGTCTCGTGCCGTCCTCGCTGCTGACGGAGCGATGGGTGAGTGACAGTTTCAGCAGCTGAGGATCGGAGAACATGTAGCCGAGCTGATCTTCCAGGGTCATCAGGAGGCGAGACGAGCAGCCAGCAGGCCGGGGAGATCGTTCTTGGCGGCCTCGGCCGCCATAACGAGGGCGTTGGCGATGGCCACGCGGTTCGATCTGCCGTGGGCAATCACGACGACTCCTTTCACTCCTAGGAGTTGAGCGCCGCCGTAGGTCTCGTAGTCGAGACGGCGTCTCACCTCGCCGAGGGCGGGCAAAACGGACTGCTGGACGTCGGGATCGAGTTCCGAGATTGCCTCCATCGAGTACCGGATTATCACCTTGGCTGCCCCCTCCATGGTCTTGAGGAAGATGTTGCCGGTGAAGCCGTCGGTGACAATCACGTCCGACTTGTCCTCGGCGACATCGCGGCCCTCGAGATTGCCCACGAAGTTGATCGGCGCCTGCTCCAGGAGGTCGTAAGCGGCCTTCTCCAGGTCGCGACCCTTTCCCTTCTCCTCACCGATGTTGAGTAGCCCGACCCGTGGGTCCTCCGCACCGAACAGGATCTCGGCCGCAACCGAGCCCATGATGGCGAACTGGACGAGTTGCTCCGGCTTCACGTCGGGGTTGGCCCCCGAGTCGAGGACGATGGTGGGACTACCGGGCGTGGGGAAGATCGATGCGATCGAGGGCCTGGTCACTCCCCTGATCCGCCCGATGTGCACCGCCGCAGCCGCCATTGCGGCTCCGGTGGAGCCGGCCGACACCATTCCCTCGGCGTTGCCTTCGTCCACCAGCTTCGCCGCCACGTTTATCGAGGCGCCCGGCTTCTCACGGAGGGCGCGTGCCGGGTCGTCCCCCATTGCGATCACCTCGGGGGCGTCGACTATGGGAAGACGGGTGGCGTGCTTGGCGAGCTCGGCTTCGAGAACATCAGGGACCCCGACAAGGACGACTTCGACGCCGCGGCGGGCCGCATCGACCGCGCCAGCAACTATCTCGTCAGGGGCGTTGTCGCCCCCCATGGCGTCGAGGGCGATCCTGGCCAAGGCTCAGGAAGCCTCGATTACCTCGCGGCCGCCGTAGGTGCCGCACTCCCGGCAGGCGCGATGGGGCAGCTTGGGCTTGCCGCACTGCTCGCATGCAACTGAGGTCGGGCGGGACACCTTCCACGCTGATTTGCGCTGTCTGGTCCGCGAGCGCGACATTTTCTTCTTGGGCACCGCCATTGGTGCTCTCCTTGGTCAGGAATCGAATAGATCTTTCAGTGTGGCGAAGGGTGAATCGGAATCATCCCCATGGCCATCGCACGGGTCACTATTCAAGTCGGTTCCACACGTTGGGCAAAGTCCCAGGCAGTCGTCCCTGCAAAGGGGCTTCGCCGGCAGCGAAAGCGCCAGCTCGTCGCGGGCCGGCCCGGAGAGGTCGACCTCGTCGTCCACAATGGCATAGCCGTCCTCGTCGGGAAGGGCGCGGAAGTACTCCTTGGTCTCGACCGTGATCGGGTCATCCCATTCCGTGAGACATCGAGTGCAAGTGAAATTGCCTGATGCCGTGACGGTGAACTCGGCCTCGACGGCATCGATGAGCCCGACAACCCGGCCGGAGACCGTCATCGGCCCTTCGACCTGGGAATCGCCGAAATCCAGGCTCACCGGGAACGTGCCACGGAACGGCCTCTCCTTACCTGGCGAGCCGATCAGGTCGCCGACCGGGACCACGAGATCGTGGCTCATGTCAGAGCGGGACGTCGGGCGGCTTGGGCCGCGCCTCGTGCAGCTCGTCCCGTGCATCCTGGATCTGGTCGAGGATCTGATTGAGTATCAGCTCGAGCCGCTGCAGCTTCCGCTCGATCTCGTCTTCGGTCTCGAGCCGGAGTCGGCGGGCCTCGCCTTCGGCGCGCCGCACCAGGATGTTCGCCTCTTCCACCGCCTCGGCCATGATGTTCGAGTCCGAGACCAGGCCGTCGGCTTCGTTCCGGGCGCGATCGACGATCTCGCGAGCCTTCTCGTTGGTGCGAGCGATGAAGGCCTCACGCTCACGGACCATCCACCTCGCCGCCCGCAACTCGTCGGGCAGGTCGGCGCGGATCTTCTCCAGCATCCCGAGGAACTGCTCCCTGTCGACCATGGCATTGCCGGACAGGGGGACATTCTTCGCCTCGTGCAGGTAGACGATCAGATCGTCCACGGTGTCCTGAAGGTCGCTCAGCTCGGCCCGGCTCTCCTGCTCGACCGGCTCGACTGCCTCGGCTAGCGGGGCTTCCTGCTCGTCGGTCATGTCAGACGCTCCTGGAGGGCTTTTTCGACCGCACTTGGTACCAGACCGTCGATCGATCCGCCCAGTTTGGCAACTTCCTTGACCAGAGAGGACGAGATGAAGCTCCAATCCGACTTGGTCGCCATGAACACGGTCTCCATCCCGGTGAGGTGCCGGTTCATCTGTGACATCTGCACCTCGTACTCGTAGTCGTCGACAGTGCGCAGGCCCTTCACCACCATGTCGGCGCCCACCTCGGCGGCGTACTCGACGAGGAGGCCGGAGAACGATCCGATCTCAGCCCGCCCCCCGAACAGCTCCTCGAGCAGCGACAGACGCTCGTCTATCGAAAAGAGCGACTCCTTCGAGGGATTGTCCACGACGGCAACCACTACCCGGTCGAACGCAGCGATGGCGCGCTCGATCACATCCACGTGCCCGTTGGTGGGGGGGTCAAAACTCCCGGGACAGAGTGCGGTGGTCATTCGGTTTCTGCTTCCTTTTCGTACCTGAGGATTCTGGTATCCCCGTATCGCCTATCGGTGGCAACGGTCCAGTTTGGCGGCGCCGCCGGGGCGATGTCGGTGTGACGCCTGGAAAGGATCACCTCGGCCGGTATGCCCAACAGGCGGTTGAGAGCGGTCAGATCCGTGGCCAGAGCGGACGATGCCATGTCCCACGGCGGGTCGATGAACACGAGATCGAACTGACCCGTGGAGCGTTCCAGGAAGTCACCGACCTTCGACGTGACCAGCGTGCCACCCAGACCCACCCCTTTGATGTTCTGCCTCAGGGCCTCGAGCGCCCGGTTGCCGCTCTCGACGAATGTGGCCGTGGTGGCCCCGCGGGAGAGAGCTTCGAGCCCGAAGGATCCGGATCCGGCGTAGAGGTCCAGCACCGTGGCCTCCTCGACCCAGCCTCCGATCATCGAGAACACCGCCTCCCTCGCTCGGTCGGTGACCGGCCTCGTGGCCGGAGTGTCGGGGGCGACAAGCCGCCGTCCTTTCGCCGTGCCGCTGATGATTCGCATCGCTCAGCTCTTGAAAAGCCATTCGACGGATTCCCCGAGCATGGCACGGACTTCCTCTGCCAGCTCGGGATGATCGCTCAGCCCCGGATCCTGGTCGACGATGGTGAAGGCGTCGTTCCGGGCGGCAGTCAGCAGGTCGAGGTCTCGGAGCAAATTGGCCAGCTTCAGATCGGCAACGCCGGATTGTCTCGCCCCGAACACGGTCCCCTGACCCCTGATTCTCAGGTCCTCCTGCGCCAAGAGAAAGCCATCTGTTGTGGCGGCCATCGCGGCCAACCGCTCCTGGGCATCCTCGCTGGCGGAATCGGCTATGAGCAGGCAGAGCCCGGGGTGGCGGCCGCGGCCCACTCTTCCTCGGAGCTGATGAAGCTGGCTCAAACCGAATCGATCGGCGTCCTCGATCACCATCACAGTGGCATTGGGTATGTCGATCCCGACCTCGATGACTGTCGTCGCCACAAGCACGTCGATCTCGCCGGCCCGGAACTCAGACATCACTGCCTCTTTCTCCACCGGACGGAGCTGGCCATGGATGAGCCCCACCCGCAAGTCAGGCATCAAGGCCGAGAGACGGTTGTGCTCCGCCGTCGCCGAGGCAGCCTCCACTTTGGGGCTGTCCTCCACGAGCGGGCAGACGACAAAGGCTTGCCGCCCGGCCGCGACTTCCTCACCTATCCGTTTCCAGGCCACGGCTTCCTCCAGCCTGGAGAGAACTTTCGTCAGGACCGGCGTGCGGCCTGGCGGCATCTCGTCGATGATCGAAACATCGAGATCCCCGTAGAGGGTCATGGACAGTGTTCTGGGGATCGGTGTGGCGGTCATGATCAGCAGATCGGGGTCGATCGCCTCGGCCTTTTCCTTCAGCCTGACCCGCTGAGAAACCCCAAACCGGTGCTGTTCGTCCACCACGGCGACACCGAGTCGGTGGAACTGGACTCCTTCCTGGATCAGGGCGTGGGTGCCGACCAGGATGTCGACCTGTCCCGAGGCGACGTCGGCGAGCAAGTCCGCCCGGCTGATGTCGGGCCGGTAGTTGGCGGCGGCAGTCGAGCCGGTGAGAATCCCGATGTGCACAGCCGGCCCGTCCGAGCCGAAGAGGCTGTCCATCCCGAGGTCGCTGGGAGCGGCAAATGCCTCCGGAGACAATCCGGCCTGGGCCAGCAGCCCGGTCACGCCGAGGTAGTGCTGCACGGCGAGCACCTCGGTCGGCGCCATGATCGCCCCCTGCCAGCCGCCCTCTACTCCGCTGAGGAGGGCGGCCACTGCGACGACCGTCTTGCCCGAGCCGACCTCACCCTGCAGCAGACGATGCATCGGGTGAGGCTCACGGAGGTCCTGATCGATCTCGTCCAACACGCGCTTCTGGGCACCGGTGAGCTCGTATGGCAATCCAGCGATGAATCTGCCCGCCAACTCTCCGCTCGGGGTGTGGGCGAACCCGGTGGCATCCTCCATCTGACGACGCTTCTGAAGGGCAAGTGACAGCTCGAGCCGGAAGAACTCGTCATACACCAGACGATTCCGCGCCGGTTCAACTCGATCCAGGGTTTCGGGGAAGTGGATGTCGCTGAAGGCCTGGTCGCGGCTGATCAAGCCCTTCTTCGCCAGTATCTCGGAAGGGATAGGGTCGGGAATAGGACGCGCCCGGTTCAATGCGATATGCATGGCGCGCAGGATTGCCCAAGGCTTCACCGACCCCACCTGTGGGTGCACCGGCACGATCCGGCCGGTGACGATCGATTCCTGGTCGTCTCCGAGCATCTCCACCACCGGGTTCGCCATCTGCAATGCCCCGTTGCGAGAGGTCACGGTCCCCGAGAAGGCTGCCTCGGTGCCAACGGGTAGACGTTTCTGTCGATATGGCTGGTTGAACCAGATCACTTTGAGCGTCGCCGTCTCGTCGGCGATGATCGCCTCGGTGATCGATACTTTCTTCGGGCGCCGGGTGTTGATCTTCCTGACCTCGGCGATGATCGTCACTTCGGTGTCGAGGGAGACACGATCCAATCTGGGCTTGTTGCTGCGGTCGATGTAAGTCCTGGGAACGTGATGGAGCAGGTCGGCCACGGTCCGGATCCCTGCCGCGACCAGGGGCTTGGAATTCTTTGGTCCAAGCCATTTGATCTCCGACACCGGCACCTCGGCGAGACGGGTCAGCGTGGCCATCTCAACTCGCTAGACCGTGTCTTTGCCATCAGGCAAACGGTAACTGCGGACTGTGACTTGACCCAGATCGCAGCTATCCTTTCGCCTGGTCGTGACGGGCCTCAGGGCCGTCTACTCTTCCAGACCACTCCAGGAGTTTTCGAGATGTCTTATCGCTGTGAGATCTGCGGCAAGGAGCCGAGCTACGGGAAGACCGTGAGCTTCTCCCACAAGCGGAACAATCGCCGTTGGCTGCCCAACATCCAGAAGGTGCGGGTCCGCCACGGCTCCAACACTCGCCGCGCCCGTGTGTGCACCTCGTGCATCCGAGCCGGCAAGATCGAGAAGGCCTGAGCATGCCCCAGGGCGTCGTCAAGACGTACGACCCTGTGACCGGAGCCGGCATCATCGTCCGGGACGACGACCGCTCCGAGGTGTTCCTTCGCCCCGGGTCCCTCAAAGGATCGATCTTCCGCTCCCTGCGTCAGGGCCAGCGTCTCGTTTTCGAAACCGTAGAAGAAGACGGCAGCATCTTCGTGTCCACGGTCAGGGTGGGCCAAGAGGGATATTGAGTGGTGGGTGATGATGGTCGTGGGTAGTGAGTTTTGAGTGGTGAGTGGTGGGTGGTGAGTGGGGATCTATAACTCACAACTCACGATGCATCGACTCTCGCCTGCAACCTGATCAGCTGACGGCGAACGCTGATTACGTCACTGAGCAGACCTTCTTGGTCTGCGAGTATCCCCAGGCGATGCGCAACCCTGACTTGACTCTCGATCTCCGAGGCGGAGCCGATGGCGATCTGCAGAAACCGCGATGTGTCGGAACCGCCTCGACGACCGACTCCCTCGGCGATATTCGAGCTGACGGACACGGCCGCACGCCTCATCTGCGTGCTCAGCCCGTAGCGCTCTGACGGAGGAAACCCGGCTGTCGCCTGGTAGACGCTCTCGGCCAGTTGCACACTCGCCTCCCAAACCTTCAGTTTCGTGAAGTCCTGCACATCTCCTCAATACAGGCGTTGGGTGACCTTGGGTAGACGCACCACGACCCACCACCCATAACCCACCACCCATAACCCACCACTCACCACCCATTCACTAGGGTCACGCCGACCCGAGACCCTAAGGAGGCTCATTTGGTCCAGGCCTATGTCCTGATCCAGACCGAGGTCGGCAAGGCCGCCCTCGTCGCAGAGGAAGTGCGCGAGATCCCCGGTGTCGATTCCGCCGACGACGTGACCGGCCCCTATGACGTCATCGTCAAGGCCACCAGCGAGGACGTCGACTCCCTGGGGAAACTGGTCGTGGCCAAGATCCAGGCGATCGACGGGATCACCCGCACCCTCACCTGCCCGGTGGTGCACCTCTGATCCGGAGAAGAGCCAACTGAGAAAGGACCGGCGCCCGCCGGTCCTTTCTGGTTAACCGAGTTTCGAGGCGATGGTGCCTGCGTTTCGCAGCGCCGTCCCATCACTCCCCGCCACTGAGAACACCCTCACCGGCCCGCTCCGGGCCTCATCCACCATGTCGCGAAACAGCTGCTCACGCCCGATCGGCGGGTCGATCCACAGATACGCCCCCATCGAGCCAGGGATGGTGTTCACCTCGTTCACGACGATTTCGCCTTCGCGCTCCAGATAGTCGATCCGGGCAATTCCTCTCAGCCCGGCCACCTCTGTGATCCGGACCGACAGACGACGGATCTCATCTTCGAGCGCATGGTCGAGGACTGCAGGCAGCTCCCGGCCGGCGCTCACCTCGCCACCCCAGGCGAGATACTTCTGGTCGTATGAATAGATGCCGTCCGACGCCCTGGCCGGCGCCTCGATCGCCGACAACTCCCATTTGGGATACGTGCGCACCGCCACCTGGAGATCCCGGCTGGCGGCGAGGAATGGCTCGACCACCGCGCCCTGGTCGAGGAAGGAGGAGCGTCTCTTGAGGGCGAGCACCGTCGGCCAGTCCTCGGCCACCTCGATGCCGATCGAGGAGCCGCCGAAGCGCGGCTTGACGATGAACGGCCCTTCGAAGGTCGGAGCCGCCTCCTCGCCGGTGGCGACCATGGCACGGGGCAGGGTGGGCAGGCCGGATGCTGCCATCGCCGCCCCGAAAGCCAGTTTGTCCATGCCCAGGGCCGAGGCGGCCTGGCCCGGGCCGCTGTAGCGGAGACCGACGAGGTCGAGCAGGCCTTGCAAGGTGCCGTCTTCCCCGGGGCCGCCATGACAGGCGATGACCACGGCGTCGATGTCCAGTCGGCGCTTCTTGAGGATCAGACCCTGACCGGGCGCAGCGACGAAGGCCAGCTCACGTGACCGGCGGGGCACTCCCTCAGCGAATTCCGCTGCCTCTAGATCGGAATCGACCTCTAACCAATCCCCCGTCTTCGACCAGTACACGGCATGAACGTCGCCGAGGGCGCGGGTGACCTGGAGACCCGTGAGGATCGAGATGTCATGCTCGTCGGAGGGACCGCCGAAAATGACCGCCGGTTTAGCCATTCCGCTCCTCAGGGGTAGTGGTCGGGGAGATCGTTCTCGTAGAGGACGGCGTCCCCCGGGCCCAGGTTCTGCCGGACCCAATCGACAGCCTCCTCGCGAGAGGTGACGACGGTAACCGAGGCACTGCCCTTGGCGGAACCTTCGAGCAACGCATCCCGATTGGTCCGGCCCACGATGAGCACGTCGTCGGCGAGGGTGGCCGATTCGGCGGCAAAGGCCAGGTTCTGGTCGAACTGATCCGGCCCCAACTCGACCATCCCCGGGGTGACGACGACCTTTCGCCCGCCGTCACCGACCCGATCGAGCAGGCCCAGGGCGACCCGAGCCCCGGCCGGATTCGAGTTGAAGGTGTCGTCGATGACTGAGAACCCGCGTTCCGAGCTCGACACCGTCTGTCGGTGCTCGGGGCGAGGAAGCCCGTCCAGCCGTGCGATCATCTCGACAGACTCAACGCCGAGGGCGAGGCCGACCCCGAGGGCCACCGCCAGATTGACCGGGAAGGCGTCCTCCGGGGCTTTCCCCACGTCGATGCCGTCGATCTGGATCCGACTCTCCTGGATCGTCACCCTGGCGTCGGAGCCATTCCCGGAAACGGTGATGACGTCCATCGTGCCTGCCCGCTCGGCGGCAAGGGCGGCGAGAAGTGGGTTATCGACCGAGATGACACCTACTCCGGCCCGGTCGAGGATCTCGGACTTGGCGGCGACGATCCGCTCCAGGGTCCGGAAACGCTCGAGATGTACAGGGCCGATGGCGACCATCGCCGCCACATCGGGCCGGATCCATCGGGTGAGCTGCTCGATCTCACCGGGACCGTAGGTCCCCATCTCGGCAACGAAGACCTCGGTGCCCGGCGTGAGATGCTCGTTGATGGCCCGGGCCAGACCCATGCGGTTGTTGAAGGAAGCCGGGCTGGCGACCGTGCGAAATGTTCCGGCGAGGAGATGCGCTACGTATTGCTTCGTGGTCGTCTTGCCGTAGGAGCCGGTGATGGCCACCACCTTCGCCCCCGAGGATCCGAGACGGGTCGAAGCTTGATCCACCCATCGATTGCCCAGCACCCGCTCGATCGGCCCCAGGGCAAGGAGGGCGATGTCGATCAATGCCGGGAGGAGGAAGAGACCGAGGGCGATGAAGAAACCGGAATCGATCGCAGTGCCCGCCAGATACACGGCCAGCATCAGGATGCCGGAAACGATCGCGACGCGACGCAACCTCGCTGTCCAGGCAAGCGGCGAAGTGCGGCCACGGACCGAGAGACCGACGGGGCCGAACTGTGCCACCGGGACGAGAAACGCCCACCACACACTCCACCACGACCCGACCAGCCCGGTCACCATCAACGTCAGGAGGGCGATGTTTACAGGGCCAGAGGTCCACCAGCGGCCGGCGAAGGTTGCCACTGCACCGGGCAGGTAGTGCTCCCGTTGCGCCACGCGTAGCCAACGCAGACCCGCCGGGATCGCGGCCAGCAGGCACGCCACCAGCAGCGCCGGGATCACGACCCCAGCTCCTCGGCAAGCACCCTGGAGATCGCCTCCGGTGCCTGGGTCGGGACCAGATGGCCCACGTCGGGCAGCACTTCGAGCTCGGCGGTTCCGCCGGCCTGTCTGATGATGCGGAGCGCCTGCTCCGCCACCGTCACCGGCACCTCGTGATCGTCCTCCCCCCAGAGAAGCAACACGCGATTCCGCAGCTGCCTCAGTTGCGGCTCGTAGCTCTCGTTGACCACCTTGACCAGGATGTCGCGCATAACCCCGCTCGCCGCCCTGTAGTCGACCGAACCACGACTGCGCCGGATCTCCTCCATCCGGTCGTCCGAGACGAGGTGGGCCCGATGGAGCAACCGGAGCGTCCGGTAACCGATAGAGGGCTTCTTCCCGGGCCCGAGACGGAGCAACGGGGATCCGGTGATCACAAGGGAACCGACTCGCTCCGGGTGGGCGGCGGCGAGACAGACGGCGATGCGGCCCCCGAACGAGTGGCCGACCACAACAGGCGGCCTGTCGAAAGTCTCTAGAACCGTGGCGACGAGCGCCGCGTAGCCCTCCGCTCCAAGGACGTTCTTAGGAGCGGGAGTGGCCCCAAAACCGGGGAGATCGACCGCCAGAGCATCGAATCTGGCCATCGATGGGGCAAAATCGCTGCCACGGCGGCCCCAACCGTGAAGCGCCAGCACCCGCGGCGGGCCATCACCGTAAGCCTCTGCGAACAATGCGCCGTCGGCGAGGGCGCGCAAAGCCACGTATCTAGTCCTTGTTCGGAAATGCCGAGAATACAGTCGGAAGGCTTGCATTCAGTGATATGGACGGGATGACCCCAACGACGCATCAGGCGATGGCCCGTTTCCGGGCCTCATTGCTTCGCCGCGCCTCGGCAGTGGCCTGGGTCGTCCTGATCATCATCGCCGCCCAGGCGGTGCGCCAGCAGGTGTTCACCCAACCCGGTTTCTGGATCCCCATGGCCGGTCTCGCCGCCATGCTGATCGTCTCCACGGCCACCCGCTGGGATCGGCCGATGGCTACCCGCTATGCACCATGGATCGCCGTCGCCTGGCTGACCGGTCTCATCCTCGGAATCACCGCCTTCGCATTGATCGACCCGCTGGAGGCAACCGCCACCCCCATCCTCTACGGGATCGCCGCAGTCTCAGGTCTGCTCCTCACCTGGTGGGCCCATGCCTTCATGACCGTGCTGATCGGGCTGGCGATCTCGTTCATCGCCTACGAGGCAGGAGCGGTTGCGATCCCCGATTTGGTCGCCCCGGTCCTGACCGTCGCCGTGGTCTCTGCCGCCACGGCGCTGGTCGGTCTCGAATTCGAGCGCGAGGCGGTTCGATCGGCGTCACGCGAGACCCAGATCGATCAGCAACGGCTCGACTTCGAGCGTCTCTACGAAGTGAGTGCCACTCTGGCCCGAGCCGAGTCGTTGGCCGAGATCGTGCCCCATCTCGTCGGCACCATCTGTAAGTACCTGGACGCCCAAGTCGGAGTGGTTCTCCTCTACAACCCGGAGCGACACCGTCTCGAGGTCATGAGCCCGATCTGGGTCAACGGGTATCCACTGGAGACCGATCCCATCGTCCTCGACGTAGCCTCGCCGGCGATCGTGGCCCAGGTATATCGGTCGGGGCGCCCATTCTTCGTCAGGGACATCGACCAGGACACCGACGCCCACGTCCTCCTGAAGGAATTAGGCCTGCGCCAGGCCCTCGTGGCGCCGTTGAAGGTCGAGAACCTGCGGGTGGGCGCCATCATCGTCGGCGACCCCTACGTGGGCAGCTTCAACGAGGACCAGCTCGACCAGCTTGGCTCATTGGCAGCACCGGCCGGTCTCGTCCTGTCTCAGATCGGGAGGTACGAGGCGCAGGCCGAGATGACGAGGCGTCTGGAAGAGGTGGCCCAGATGAAGACCGACTTCGTTTCCACCGTAAGCCACGAGTTGCGTACCCCTCTCACCTCCATCATCGGGTCCCTGGACACGGTGAACCGGCCCGAGCTGGCACCGACCCAGGTCGCAGCCCAGCAGCTCCTGTCCACCGCGCGGCGCCAGGCCGGGCGGCTCCAGCGTCTCATCGACGACCTGCTCGTGGTCTCCCGGATCGACCGGGGGGCCATCCCGGTTCACCTCGAGCCGGTGCCGCTCAAACTGGCCTTCGAGGAAGTGAACCGGGTTGTCTCGATCGAACCGACCTTCACCATCGAACCCCCGGACCTCACCGTCGAGGCCGACCGCGACCACCTCACACGGATCCTGATCAATCTGGTGGAGAACGCCGCCAAGTACGCGGTAGGCAGCCCCGTCGAGCTCTACGCCTGGGAGCGTCCTGGCAGGGCAGTGATCGCCGTCGTCGACCACGGGCCTGGCATCCCCGACGACGAACGCGAGCGGGTCTTCGAGCGCTTCACCCAGATCGACCAGTCCGACACCCGTTCGAAGGGTGGGACTGGTCTCGGCCTCTCCATCGTCAAGAGCCTGGCCGAGGTGATGTTCGGAGCGGTACGGGTGGAATCCACAGAAGGCGGAGGAGCCACGTTCGTGGTGGAACTCCCGCTGGCGCCTGCGCTGCAGACGGCGCAGAGCGGCTAGTCGGTTCGCTCGCCGCCGGAGGCGATGGCGTGAAACCCACCGTCGACATGGACGACCTCGCCAGAGGTCATCGGCGCCCAGTCGCTGAGGAGCACGCAAACCATCCGGGCCACCGGGTCGGGGTTCGAGCCGTCCCACGAGAGGGGCGCCCGCTCCTTCCACACCCGGTCGAAGGCATCGAAGCCAGGGATCGACTTGGCAGCGACGGTGCTCAGAGGCCCCGCCGAGACTGCGTTGACCCTGACCCCCTTTGGTCCGAGGTCACGAGCTAGATAGCGGGTGATGCTCTGCAGGGCGGACTTGGCCACGCCCATCCAGTCGTATGCCGGCCAGGCCTGTGAGTTGTCGAAGTCGAGAGTCACCAACGACCCACCACCGGTCATCAGAGGGAGGAGGGCGACCGCCAGCGTCTTGTACGAGAAGGCAGATGTCATGAAGGCGGTCTGCGCCGATTCGGGCGGGGTATTGAGGAAGTTCCCTCCCAGGGCGTCCTCGGGAGCGAATGCGATGGCGTGGAGTGCACCGTCGACCCGCCCCCACCGCTCTCCGAGGTCCGACACCATCGACGAGACCTGATCGGGATCGTTGATGTCGAGCTCGAGCACCGGACAAGGATCGGGCAACCTCTGCACAGACCGCTCGGTCAATCGAAGACCGCGCCCGAAGCCGGTGGCGACGATGTCGGCCCCCTCCTCCTGGGCTATCCGGGCCACGTGCCAGGCGATGGAGTCGTCGGTGAGGACCCCGGTGATGAGGAGTTTCTTGTTCTCGAGCAGCATCGCCACCTCCCTAGAAGTTGCCGCCAAAGGTGAGGATCCCCCTGATGGCGAGCCCCATGGTGAAGAGAAGCAGCAGCCCGTAATACAAGGCGGGGCGCTTGCGGAACTGGGTCCGATAGATGTAGGCGAAGGAGAAAGTCACCGCGATTACGACACCGTAGAAGACATGCTGGTTACCCGGGTCGATTCCGCCGTTGGCCACGATCACACCGATGAGTATCTGTAGGAGGAGGGCCGAGATCGCCAACCCGACTCCGTAGTAGAAGGCTTTTGGCGGAGGATCACGACGTCTGATCAAAACCCCCCAGAGCCCGACGATCCCGCTGATCCCGGCCGCGATATAGCCCCAGCTGGTGTGGAAATCGCTCAACAAAATGAGCATAGGTACCAGTACAAATGACCCGTCGTCATCTGTACAATTGGGACAGGAGGCTGGTACATGTTCGAGGCGGTGGAGTTCACAGAAGTGCGCGGACGCGACGAGCCCGATCAGCGGGTGATCGGCACGTTCGCGGACGAGATCGGTGCGGTCGACGCTGTTCGGTTGGCAAAAGCAGATTTCGCCGAGTCCGGCTCGGAGGATTTCGCCTGGTGGGTGGTCCGTCAACCGGGAGCCACTCTGGCGCAATTCATCTCCGATTCGAAGAGCGACAAGGAGTTCGTGCTCGATCTGACGACAGGACAGCTGATCGAAGTCTGAGCGTCGTGGAGCCGGCGTAAATCGCCGTCCCTAGGCTTGACCGGTGGCTGAATCGCCTGTCCGGGACACGGAGCGGGTGCGCACCGCAGAGGTGATTGCAGCCGCCTGTCTGGCCACCGATCTGGGGATGGGCTTCCCGTTCGAGCACGGGCTCCAGGCCACCCTCGTCACCTGCCGGCTGGCTGAGCGCCTGGCCGTTGGCCCGGAGACTACCGCAGAGGCGTTCTACGTCAGCCTTCTCATGTACTCGGGCTGCACCACCGATTCCGACATCGCCACGGGCATCTTCGGGGGGAGCTTGACGAGGAGCATGACCGCCCGACAGTTCGGGTCGACTTCCGAGAGCCTGGGAGGCGTGATACGCGCGTTACCCGACCCCGAATCGGGCATGCTGCAGAGCGGCCTCGAGATTGCAGCTCGCTTTCCGAAGGCCGCCAGGTTCCGCCGCACTCATTTCACCGCCTTGTGCGAGGTCGCGATGATGCTGTCGGAGCGGCTCGGGCTACCCGATGAGATCAACGGGCTGTTTCTCTACCTCACCGAGCGCTGGGACGGCAAGGGCGTCCTCGGCCGAGCGACCGGTGACGACATCCCGATGGCTCTGAGGATCGTCACGGCGGCCAGAGATGCCGCCTACCAGACCATGGTGGGCGGAGAGGAGCACGCCACCAGGGTGATCAGGGACCGGGCCGGCTATGCCTTCGACCCGGATGTGGCCATGGTGCTCTCGGACAACGCCTCGGAGATTCTTTCGACAGGCGAGGATGCCCCCACCGTATGGGAATCGGTCCTCGATGCGGAGCCAGGGCCTCACCTCACACTGGACCCGGGCGGGGTGGACCGCGCCCTCGGCGCCCTTGGCGACTTCGCCGACCTGGTCTCCCCATCCTTGGTGGGACACTCTCCCGGTGTTGCTCAATTGGCCGGTCAGGCGGCCACCGACCTCGGCATGACACCAGCCGAAGTCACCAGCGTTAGAAGGGCGGGTCTCATCCATGACATCGGCCGGGTGGCGATCCATCCCCGGACATGGCAGAAGAGCAGTTCACTCAATGCCGACGAGTGGGAGCAGGTGCGGTTGCATGCCTATCACACCGAGCGCGTCTTCGACCGATCACCTTTCCTGGCGCCAGTGGCGGCCGTCGCCTGCCGACACCATGAGAGGATGAACGGATCCGGGTATCACCGCGGCGTGAACGCCACCTCTCTCGATCCGGCGTCGCGGCTGCTCGCCGCTGCCGACGCCTTCCATGCGATGACGGAACCACGCGACTATCGGCCCCCGATGCCGCTCGCTGAAGCCGTCGCATTACTCCAGGAGGAATCCGCGGCCGGTCGCCATGACGGCGAGATGGTCGCCGCCGTGTTGCGCGCTGCCGGTCAGCAATCGTCTCCGATACAACGCCCTGCCGGTCTCACCGAGCGCGAGCTACAGGTGATCCGGCTGTTGGCCAGTGGCCTTCAGACCAAGCAGGTGGCGCACGCCCTGGACATCTCGGCCAAGACCGCAGACCGCCACATCCAAAACATGTACAGAAAGATCGGTGTCTCCACCCGCGCCGCTGCCACGCTCTACGCCAGCGAACACGGGCTCGTGCAATGGGGAGAACTCCCGATTCCGCCGTGATCGCCCTGACCGTACGGTCGACAACATGGCGAAAGGGCACCGGACCACACACCCCCAGTTGACCTCGGCAATGCTGTTCAGCCTGGGACTGTCGGTCGCGGTCGTCGCCACGTCGGCGCGTAGCAGCACAACCCTGGGGACTCCGTCCTACTGGCCCTGGCTCCTGACCGGGCTGCAGGTACTCGCCCTCTGGTCGGCAGGACGCGGCCAATGGTGGGGATGGCTTCTGGGGGGAGCCGTTCAGCCGGTGTGGATCGCCTACGCCCTGATAACCGGCCAGGTCGGCTTCGTGCCGGGATGCCTGGTGTCGGCCTGGGTGCAGACCGCCAGTTTCATGCGACTGAGAACCGAAGGAGAGGATCATGCAAACACGTCGGCGAATCGCGACCATCGTCATCGGAGGTGGCCAGGCGGGACTATCGGTTGGATATCACCTGCAATTGCTCGCGGTGCCATTCGTGATCCTGGACGCCCAGGAAAGAATCGGTGGGGCATGGCGGAGCCGATGGGACTCTCTCCATCTGTTCACACCGGCCCGTTATGACGGGCTCGACGGCAAGCCATTCCCGGCGCCCAGCCACACCTTTCCCTCCAAGGACGAGATGGCCGACTACCTGGAGGCGTACTCGACCGAGTTCGCACTTCCGGTAAGGAGCGGCGAGAGGGTGACGATCCTGTCGAAACGAGGCTCAGCCTTCATCGTGGAGACCGACGACAGCCGGTTCGAGGCCGACAACGTCGTCGTAGCCATGTCCAGCTGGCAGGTCCCGCGCCTCCCGGGTTTCGCCAAGTATCTGAGACCCGAGATCAAACAACTCCACACCATCGAGTACCGGAACCCTTCCCAGTTGCAGGATGGGCCTGTCCTGGTGGTTGGGGCCGGGAACTCGGGAGCAGAGATAGCGCTCGATGTCGTCGACTCCCACCAAACCATGGTCGCCGGACCCGACACCGGTCACGTCCCGTTCCGGGTCGAAGGCCGGTTGGGGCGGTTGCTGGTCCCTGTCGTCCGGTTCATGTTTCATCGGGTACTCACCACGAGCAACCCGATCGCCCGGCGGAAGATGTCAAAGATGATCGCCACCGGCGAGCCCTTGGTGCGGACCAAACCTCGCGACCTTCTCGAGGCTGGGATCGAGCGGATGCCTCGGGTCATCGGTGCCGAGGACGGCTGGCCAGTGCTCGAGGACGGTCGCGTGATCCATCCGGCCAACGTCATCTGGAGCACGGGATTCGACCCCGGCTTTTCTTGGATCGACCTTCCCGTCTTCGAGGAAGGTCACGTCAAGCATGATCGAGGTGTGGCCACGGAGGTGCCCGGTCTCTACTTCGTCGGCCTGAAGGGTCTCTATTCGGTGTCCTCCGCCCAGGTGAATGGAGTTGGCAGGGACGCAGAGCGCGTGGCGAAGTTGATCGCGGCGTCTGTCTCGACTCAGAACCTGCCCGCCCCCGCCCCCGCCACGGCACGCCCATGAGAGCAGAGCGGGTCCTGGTTGTCGGCGGCGGGCTGGCAGGCCTGAGTGTGGGCATCGCGTTGACTAGCGCCGGCTCTCACGTGGAAGTCGTCGAGAAGGCCGACCAGTGGGCCGACGTCGGCGCCGGCATGTACCTGCCGGGCAACGCACATCGGGCCCTGGAGGCTTTGGGCATCGGCGGCGCGGTGCGAGATCGCGCCTTCCGGATCAAACGCCAGGATTTCAGGGATCACACCGGGCGGACCCTGTCCGAGGTCGACGTGCAGGAGGTCTGGGGAAGCACGGGACCGTGCTTGGCGATCACCCGCGCCGACCTGCACCGCGCGCTACGCGACGCGGCGCTCGGCATCGACCTGCACATGGGTGTCGAGGTCGCGGCCATCGACAAGGATGGAAACTCTGCAAGGGTCGATTTCACCGATGGGAGCAGTGGGAAATTCGACTTATTGGTGGGGGCTGATGGCCTCCATTCCTCTGTCCGGCGACACATGTCAGGGGGTGCTGATCCGAGTCTGGTGGGCCAGGTCAGCTGGCGGTTCATCGTCGACGGTGTTGCCGACCTCAGCAACTGGACCGTCATGCTCGGGGGCGCCAGGACTTTCCTGGCGGTACCCCTCGGCGGAAACCGTGTCTACTGCTACCTCGACCTGTCGAGTGAAGACGGCGAGGACCCGACCCGGGGGGACCCTGGCCGTCTCGAGGATGTGTTCGGCGATTTCGCCGACCCGGTCATCGACCTGATTCGGGCAGCCATGAGCGGGCCCGTCCATTTCGGAGCCATCGAAGAAGTGGCCACGGACGATTGGGTGACCGACCGGGTTGTCCTGGTGGGCGACGCGGCACATGCCACCTCACCGAACATGGCACAAGGAGCCGCCATGGCGTTCGAAGACGCAGTGGTACTGGCACAGTGCGTCACCGGAAACGCGACGGTGCCGGAGGCGTTGAGAACATATGTCACACGGCGACTGCCTCGCATCCAGTGGATCCGAGAACAAACGCACCGAAGGGACAGGATCAGGTCACTTCCCGCGCCAGTTCGCAATCTCTCACTCCGGCTTGCCGGGAATCGGATCTATCGCTCCAACTACGCACCGCTCATGACGGAACCGTGAGTCATGCCTCTTCCATCAGAAGGTCGGCGTATTCGTTCCTCACGACCTTCTTGTCGAACTTGCCGGTGCCCGTCTTGGGGATCTGCTCGATGAAAAGGATCTTGTCGGGCAGCCACCACTTGGCCACCCGTTCCTCGAGGAACGCCAGCAGATCCGGCTCCGACACCTCGGCTCCCTCTCGGGGGACGACGAATGCCACCGGGCGCTCCTGCCATTTCACGTGTTTGAGGCCGACGACGGTTGCCTCGCTCACGTCGGGGTGGGCCATGAGCGCATTCTCCAGGTCGATCGATGAGATCCACTCCCCGCCCGACTTGATCACGTCTTTGGCCCGGTCGGTGATCTTTATGTAGCCCTCGGGGGTGATCTTGCAGACGTCGCCGGTGCGAAGCCAACCGTCCTCGAACGACTGAGCGGAGCGGGTGTCCTGGTAATACTCGGCGGCGATCCAGGGGCCGCGGATGAGCAACTCCCCGAACGCCTGCCCGTCGTGGGGCAGCTCCTCCCCGATCTCGTCCACGATCTTGACCTGGAGCCCGGCCACCGGGATACCGGCCGTCTCGAGAAAGTCGAGCTGCCGGTCGAGCTCCCAATCCTCCATCTCCGGCTTGAGGAGGCTCGTGGAGGCAACGGGGTTGGTCTCGGTCATCCCCCAGCCCTGGACTACACGGATCCCTTTGACCTTCCAGTACCACTCGATCATCGCCCTGGGGACCGCCGAACCTCCGCACAGGAAGGCGCGGATCGAGGAGAGATCGGCCTCCGGATGTGCCTCGAGGTACTGCTTGATCCCCAGCCACACGGTGGGCACCCCGGCGCTGAAGGTCACCTTCTCCTGCTCTAGCAGCGGCACCAGCCCCTGTGGGGTCAGATCGGGGCCGGGATAAGTCAGTTTCGCCCCCTGGGTCACGGCCATGAACGGGTAGCCCCAGGCGGCGGCGTGGAACATCGGGACCACCGGCAGGACGTTGTCGCTCGGGAGCATGTTGAAGTTGGCCAGGTTGGAGATCGTGTGCAGATATGTGGATCGCTGCGTGTAGGCGACCCCTTTGGGGTTGCCAGTGGTTCCCGAGGAGTAGCAGAACATCATCGGGGACCGCTCGTCGAGCTGGGGCCACGCCCCATGCGGCTCGGCGTCGCCGATCAGATCCTCGTAGGCGATCGACCCCGGGATCGCCTCCGAGGCCGAGTCCCCCATCACGACGTAGGTCTCCACCGTCTTCAGCTCGGGGGTGATCGGTCCCAGCAACGGGGCTAGATCGGGATCGACGAACAAGACCCTGTCCCCGGCGTGATTGACGATGTAGGCGATCTGATCGGCGAAGAGCCTGATATTGACGGTGTGGCAGACGAGCCCGGTATTGGCAGTAGCCCAATAGAGCTCGTGATGGCGACGGTTGTTCCAGGCAAAGGTGCCCACCGGGTCGCCCTGCGAGAGGCCCAGGGACTCGAACGCGGTGGCGAGACGCCGCACCCTGGTGTCGGTCTCGCCGTAAGTGGTGCGGGTCACCGACCGGTCGGCCTCGACGGAGACGATCTCCTGGTCCGGGTAGAGCCAGACCGCACGGTCGTAGAGGGTGGACATGTTGAGCGGGAAATCCTGCATGTGTGGCATCAGGCGCCTCCGATCAGCTTCTGCTTCTCTGCCTCGAACTCGGCATCGCTCAGCTTGCCCTCGTCGTGGAGCCGGGACAATGTGGCGAGTTGGGAGGCGGAGCTCTCTGCGGCAGCGGCCCGCCCCCCTGATTGCAACGAGTGCTGGCGATCCTCTCTCGCCTGGTAGATCAGCGACTGGATCGCCTCGGGATCGGGGATATCGGTGTAATGGGTTTGCCCGTGGGTCCCGGCCGACTCGATGAGGAGATCACCGGTTCCGAAAATCCGCTCCCATGCCGATTGCTGGAAAGCCACGTCGTTGATCACCTCGAGCGGGAGCTCTTTGCCCTGTTTGGAAAGGAGGCCCACGCGGTGGATGAGGCGTTCGGTCGTTATGACATGCAGGGTCGTGAACCAGCGAATGAACCCTCTCGCCGTCAGCACGAGCCACAGGATGACGAGTGCGCCAATCACCCATAGAGCCCAATCGAATCCCTGGATAGCTAAGAAAACGATGACTGCGAGGGCGAGGATGGAGAGGATGCCTTCCTTCAGAATGCCCGACCAATGGGGTCTGAATTCGGCCTTGATCTCCTCGCCCGGGCTGAGCAGTTTCTCTGGATACGCCATGGCGGCAGGCTACCGATCGGGTGGTTTGGATGAGGCCCCGCACGACGAGAAAGTCCCGAGGGAGCCTTGGCCGAAGCCTCAACCCTCTCGGGACTCTCGCCCATCCGGTGTCGGGCCGGGGACCCAACTCCGAATGGAGTTCTTGCCGATGGCCGAAGCCGCCGGCAGGTGTGCGATCCGAAGATCGCGACCTCCCCGTCTCCAGGAAGACCTTGCGGGGTCGTACACCCGCCGTTCGGTGACCGCTCGACGATCCCGAAGGATCCCCGTCCGGTCGTCCGACCGTCCCTGGCACCCTCAGTTTCCCGGTGGCTCCAGGTTCCCGCACCACGGCCTCGGAGTGGTTCTCACCTCTCCGAACCTCTTGATTCGGGCCGCCGCCGGGTTTCCCCTTCGGCGTGGGTGGAAACGTAGACCGGCACCTGAGGGCTGGCAACTCCAAGCAGTGATTCTTTTTCGCGAGGAACGGATTGGTGAGGCGGGGGATCTCCGGGGTGCTGGGGAAGGGCCACCCCTAATTTCGCGATCGTCGTCTCCGACGATCTTCGGCGTGCTCGCAAGTGTGATGGAAGCGACAGAGGAGCTTTCCCTTTTCCACGCTGGTAGGGCCCCCATCCGCCCAGTGATCCACGTGGTGGATGTCGCACCACTCGGGTCTGACCTCGCAGTCGGGCCAGGTGCAGTGGCGGTCACGGGCGATGATGGCCCGTCGTTGGGCCGCGGTCCAGACCCGGGTTTTGCGACCGATGTCGAGGGCCTCGGAGTCAGGACCGAACACGATGCGGCTCACCGAGCAGTCACAGGCCAACATGCGGAGGGTGTCGACGTCGAGGATGTCGCCATTGAGCGTCTCATGCAGACCTCCGGCGATCCCCTGCAAGGCGGCAATGTTTGCGATGACACTGATATGGGGCTTCTCGCCACCGACCACTGGCGTGTCGCCATGATCGAGCCAAGCCCGGGATACGTCCTCGAGGGCGTCGTGACGTCGTTGCCGAGGGGTCCGAGGATCATCGGGGCGAGGCGGAGGCATGAAAGCATCGAGGAGCGTCTCAAAGGCCTCTCGCGCAGTAGGAGTGAGCCATCCGTCGACCCGCCCCATCCCACCCATCGTCTTCGACACCGACAGCCCACGTCGGGCCAACTCGATCTCCGGATCGAGATCACCCGGCCCGTCGACGGACTGCCGCCAGTACTCCAACACCTTGGCCGTCTCACGTACGGACAGCGGTTCGATGATGCCCACCAGCCGCTCCTCGGCCGCCGGGAATACGTCAGGGATGACTTCGGCCAGCTGAAACAGATGCCGGGCCTGATCCGTGGAAAGCCGGCCATCGGCCCATGCGGCGAAGGCAACCGGCGCAGTCTCAGATGCGTTGGCCCGGCTCACCACCTGCTTGGCGTGCCCGGACGACATGCGGGCCTGATCCATCAGGAACGCTGTTGGTGACGGATAGCCCATTTCGACGTGACCATCTCGGTCGGCCAGATTCTTCACCCAACCGGCTACGGCGGTCTCTAATACCTGCCCGGCGTGCAGAGCCTCGGTGATCTCGGAGGCCAGCTCGGCCAGCGAAAGATCGTCCGGGTTGAACGACGTTTCGTCCGCGATCACGGAGCGGAGTTGACTCACTCCGTTTCCTCCATGTCCGGGCCTCGTTGTGCGCCCAGAACAGGTTCTTCAGCACAAACACGGTCGGCAAGACTGCGGACCAATTCGACAAGATGGGCCTGGATGATTAGCCGCGCATCCAGAAGGTCGACGAGGTCATCTTCCAGTTCCCGGACGGTTAGCCCTTCATCCGCCTCCGCCGCCATCTGATCCAGAATGGAACGAAGTTCACTCAACTCTGGTCTCTTCACCTTTCCCCCTATCGAACATATGTTCGACGTTACACCTTGACCCCGACAGATGCCACACCCCTGTAGCGCGATTCCGAGATTTCTGTAGGCGCCGACGATGCCGCGCCGGATTACCCGATTCCAGATGTCCGGCCAACTGCCCGACGTCCCCAGAACGCGAGAAACCCCGAGAAAGCTTTGGCCGAAGCCGAAGCCCTCTCGGGGCTCTCAGTGCCACTCGACCGGGAAAGCGGGCCCCCAGTCAGGTGGCGATCCAGAGCGGCCGAAGCCTCTCCTTCCCCGACCCGGGCGAACCCGTTTCGGTAGACGGGAAAGTACGAAACACACCACCGACCGTCAAGCCATAACGGCCCCTTGTTTTCGCGCACTAGCCGATCTTTTCGCGTTTAGCCTGCGCCGATGACAACCGCCCGAAAGAGGGTGCCGGCGGCGTGGGGCGTGGTCTTCTTCTTGATTGCAGTGGTGCTGGTCTACGCCACGATCAGGATCAGCATCGACAGCCAGAATCTCGCCACCGGCGTGATCCCGCAAGAGGGAGAGTTCGATCGCCGCTATGCCCAGAACCCGGTCCTGGCCTACGCCCACATCATCCCGGGAGTGGTCTTTCTGGTTCTCGCCCCCTTTCAGGTCTCCCGCCGGTTCCGAAACCGCCATCTCGGCCTGCACCGGAAGATGGGCCGCATCCTGGTTCCGACCGGGATCGCCTCCGGCGTCTTCGGGATCATCTTCGGCTTCTTCTTCTCATTCGGTGGGTTCGCCGAGGCGAGCGCCGCCGTCGTGTTCGGCACCTGGTTCGTCACCGCACTGGTACTCGCCTACCGGCACATCCGCGCCGGCGACACCGTCAGCCACCGCCGCTGGATGATCCGCGCCTTCGCCATCGGCATCGGTGTGGGCACGATCAGGCTGTGGGTCGGGCTCTTCCAGTCCACCGGCCTCCTCGGCGAGGTCGCATCGTTCGGCGTCGCCTTTTGGCTGGCATGGACTTTGCATGTCATCGCCGCCGAGATCTGGCTGCGCCGGCGGCCCACCTGATCGATCTCCCCGTTCCTGTCACACCCCCGTCTTACACTCGGCTTCGTGACCGTAGAACTGGAATTAGCCCCCCTGGAGACCCTCTCCCCGAGCCGTGCCGGGGATTTCAAGGCGTGCCCCCAGCTCTTCAAGTTCCGGGCCATCGACCGTCTCAGCGAGCCCGCTTCGATCTATCAGGCACGGGGCACCACGGCCCATCTCGCATTGCAGCGGCTCTTCGACCACCCCTCCACCGAACGTTCGCCCGAGCTTCTCTACGATCTCTTCCGGGAGGCCTGGACCGAGCTCCGAGGGAGCGAGGAGTTCGAAGACCTGTTCGGCGACACCGCCGAGGAGCGTCAATGGGGCGTGGAGTCCCTGGCCCTGCTCACCAACTACTTCGGCATCGAGGACCCGACCGGCTTCGACCCGGTGGACCGCGAGCTGGACATGCTCGAAGACCTCGACGGGATCACTATCAGGGGGATCCTCGACCGGATCGACCGCGACGAGGACGGTCGTCTCGTCATCACCGACTACAAGACGGGGAAGGCCCCTCCGGAGCGATATGCGCTACCCGCCTTCTTCGCCCTGAAGATCTACGCCCTTCTCATCCGGCGCCGCACCGGCGAGACACCCAAGGAGCTTCGCCTCCTCTATCTGAGCGGGCCCACTCTGTACAGGTTGGACATAGACGACCGCCAGCTCGATGCCATGGACTCCCAGCTTCGTGCCCTGTGGAACGCCATCGACCGAGCCCTGGCCACCCGACACTTCCCGACCCGGCCCGGCACGTTGTGCAATTGGTGCTCGTTCAAGGAGATCTGCCCCGCCTTCGCCGGAATCACTGAGACCTAGGGGAAGATCCCCCGCACCAGCTTGGCGTCGGCCACCTTGCGGATTCCCTTGATGAGGGCGGCGGTCCTCAGGTCGACGTCTTCGTTGATGGCGATGTTGTGCACGTCGCTGAACGCCCTCGTCATGATCTCCCGCAGCCGAGCGACAACCTCGTTCTCGGTCCAGAAGTATTTCTGGACGTCCTGAACCCACTCGAAATAGGAAACCGTGACGCCGCCGGCGTTGGCCAGGATGTCGGGGATGATGAGGACGTCCTTCTCGCGGAGGATGTCGTCGGCTTCGATCGTGGTCGGTCCATTGGCGCCCTCGATGATGATCTTGGCCTGGATCTCGCCGGCGTTGTCCCCACGGATGACGTTCTGGATGGCGGCGGGCACCAGGACATCGACGGGCAATGAGAAGATCTTGTCGCCGTCGATGAAATCGGCGTCGGGAAAGCCCTCGAGGAACCGGTTCTCGTCGACCCATTTCGCCACGGCGTCGACCTCGAGCCCTTCCGGGTCGTAGAGCGCCCCGGAGATGTCGGACACCGCGGCGATCTTGACTCCCATCTGATGACCGGCGATGGCCGCATACCGGCCCACGTTGCCGAAGCCGTGGATCGCGACCGTGACACCGTTGGGGTCTATCTCCCGGACCCCCGCCGCTTGGGGCAGGAGGAACATCAGCCCGCGGCCTGTGGCCTCCCGTCGGGCCACGCTGCCCCCGAGAGCCGGCGGCTTGCCGGTGACCACTGCCGGAACCGAGTGCCCGACATGCTGTGAGTACGTGTCCATGAGCCAGGCCATCACCTGCTCGTTGGTGCCCAGGTCGGGGGCGGGGATGTCCATCTCCGGCCCGATCACATTGATGATCTCCATCGTGAAGCGCCGGGTCACTCGTTGCAGCTCGGCTCGGGAGAGCTCCATCGGGTCGACACGGACTCCGCCTTTGGCCCCGCCGAACGGGAGACCGACGATCGAGCATTTCCAGGTCATCAACATGGCGAGGGCGGCGACCTCGCCGAGGTCGACGTCGGGAGCGAACCGGATCCCGCCCTTGGTCGGGCCCATGGTGGTGAGGTGCTGGATCCGGTAACCGAAGAGGGTCTCCACCTCCGAATAGGTGTCCCGTCGGAACGGGAAGCTCACCATGGTCGACTTCTGCGGGACACGTAGGCGGTCGGCGACGTTGTCGTCCAGCCCCATGAGCCGGGCCACCCGGTCGAACTGGCCGGCGGCCTCCTTGTACATCGGTGAGTCGAATTCGTTGCCAACCGCAGTGGTCACGCCGACCTCCGTTCATTCACCGCCACGCCGCCCATCCTATGCGCCGGGGGACCTGCGGGAAATGTGTCACACCCGACCGATAGCTTGCCCGACATGAGCTACTTAGAGACATTCACCACTGCCATCGACCCCTATGCCGACCCCGTCCGCTACCTGGCCCAATACGGGATCGAGGCCGAACTGGTAGCAGAGGTCGCCCGGCTTCCCGAAGCGGCCTGACCCTACGATCAGCACTGTGCCGTTGACCGAGATCCGGCTCGAGCCGGAAGACTGGGACTCCGTTCTCGCCGATGCCGACGGGCCCCAGATCGTGGTAGCCGGGCCAGGTACCGGAAAGACCGAGTTCCTGGTGCGCCGAGTGGTCGTTCTGATCGAATCCGGTCAGGCGCGGAGGGACCAGATCGCCCTGTTGACTTTCTCCCGGCGTGCCGCCGGAGACATCCGGCATCGGGTCGAAGCCGCCTTGAGTGGCGACGGGATGCCGATCGGCGCCTCCACATTCCATTCGCTGGCCCTCCGTCTCCTGGAGGCCGCCCCCGGATCCGACCGTCCCATCCCCCTGACCACACCCGAGCAGATCGGCCTGGTCGGCGAGCTCCTGAAGACCGAGGACCCGGAGCAGTGGCCGGTCCTCTACCGGGGCATCCTGGGCACCAGCGCCTTCGCCGGTGAGGTCGCCGACTTCCTCATGCGTTGCTCCGAGAGGATGCTCTCCCCCGAGGACCTCGAGGCGAGGGCAACCGAGCGCGCCGACTGGAGGGGCATCCCGGGTTTGTTCCGCCGATACCGGGAGACACTGGCGGAGCGGGGCCGCACCGACTACGCCACCCTCCTCGTCTCGGCTGTCGATCTGCTTGGGCGCGCGGAGGGGCAGGAGCTGGCAGCCCAGTTCACTCATGTGCTCGTCGACGAGTATCAGGACACCTCGACTGTCCAGGCCGAGATCGCCCGTCTCATGGCCCTGCCCCACGGCAATCTCACCGCGGCCGGAGACCCCTACCAGTCGATCTACTCGTTCCGGGGCGCAGAGGTCAGGAACATCGCCTCGTTCACCGAACAGCACCCCGAGGCACGCCGAATCGTCCTGGGCCGGAGCCTGAGGGTCCCGGCACAGATCCTCGACTCGGCACTTCGCATCGTCTCCGCCGGCGAACTTCCCGGCGCCGCAGGACCGGTCGCCCCGGCTGCCCACACCGGGCGGGTCGATACGTACGTGTTCGACCAGGAGACCGCCGAGGCGGATTGGATCGCGCGGGACATAGAGCACCAAATCCGGGTCCAAGGCCGAGAGCCATCCGCCATTGCGGTGCTGGTCCGGTCGAAACGGGAGATGCTCAACGAGCTGAGCCGGGCGCTCGACCGAAGGAACGTGCCTCACGACTCCCCTGAGGCCCGCCTGACAGAGAACCCGGCGGTGCGGATGATCCAGGATCTCGTGACAGTGGCCAAGAGCGGTGGGGCCACCCCACTGGTCGCACCGGGAGAAGCGGCCGACGCCGACCGGGCGATGAGAAGGCTCTTGTTAGGCCCGCTGATCGGAGTAGGGCTGGGAAAAGAGCGCGAGATCCTGCGTTCCCGTCTCCGCACGTGGGATCCATGGCCCGCCGTCCTCGCCCGCGAGCTTCCCGAGCATGCCGGGCTGGCCACTCTGCTCGACCAACTCGATTGGGCCGTCGAGCTGCCCGCGATCGACGGTTTCTGGAAGCTCTGGACCAGCATCGACGAATTGGAGCGGGTGGTGCTCGACCCGGAGCGGAAAGGATGGCGTCTCGCCTTCACGTCGTTCTCGCAGGTGTTGGAGCGTCAGGCGGAGCGGGACGCCACGGTGACCCTGGACGCCGTGTTCAAGCTGACCGATGAGGACGGCATCGAGTCGACCCCACTTCTCCCCTACCGGTCCATCGAGCAGCAGGTCACGCTTACCACGCTGCACCAGGCCAAGGGCCTCGAATTCGAAGTCGTCTACATCGCCAACGCAGTCGAGGGGGTCTTTCCCGACCTTCGACGGGGGCGGAGGATGTTGAGGCCCGAGTTGCTCTCCCCAGAACGGACCACCAATCCCGAGGCTCAGCATCTGTTTCAGATCCAGGAGGAGATGCGTCTCGCCTATACCGCGATGACCCGGGCTAGATCCAAGGTGGTCTGGACCGCCACTTCGGCCGGAGTCGACCAGGGTGAGCACCGGCCATCTCGTTTTCTCATGGCGGCAGCCGAACCCGGGGTGGGTCCCGGTCTGCCCGAGGAGCAGGACGGCCCACCGATCTCGCTGAGTGAGGCCGAGGTCTCCTTGAGACGGACTCTGCTCGACCCTGGCGCAGCCTCTTTCGACCGACTTGCCGCGGCGCAGCTGCTGGCCCGTCCCCCGAAGCCGTGGTGGGACCCGATGGCTTTCGCCGGGGTGCCCGCGCCCGGGCCCGATCAGCCGATCCTCGAGGAAAGTCTTAGGCTCTCCCCCAGCCAGGCCGGCGCTTACATAACCTGCCCCCGGCAATATGCCCTGGAGCGTCGACTCGGCCTGAGCGACACCTTCTCCCCATATGCCGAGCTGGGGACCCTCGTCCATGCGGCGTTGGAGGCCGCCGAGAAAGAGGTCATCGGGTCAGAGAAGACCCATGCCGATCTCGCCGACGCCCTGAAGCATCTGGAGAGCGTGTGGGCCGAGGCGGACTTCGGCACCCCTCAACTCGACCAGGCATGGCTCCGCCACGCCCGTGAAGCGGTTCTGCGGCTCTACGAGAAATGGCCCAGCGATGGGTTGCCTATCGAGGTGGAGAAAAAGGTCGAGACCGAGATTGGCGGCGTCGAATGGGTCGGCTATATCGACAGGCTAGAGAAAGGCCCCGACGGGCTGCGGGTCATCGACTACAAGACTTCCAAGAACCCGCCGAGCGTCACCGAGGCGAAGGAGTCGGTGCAACTCGGCTTCTATGCCTCGGCTGTTGGCAAGGAAACCGGGGAACCAGTCGTGGCAGCCGAAATGTGGTTCCCTCGCAAGCCAGCCGTATCCGTGACCAGGAGATCGTTCGACATGGCGCTCCTGCCCGATGTCATGGAGACGATGGAGGAAGTGACTGACTCGATCCTGGCTGAGCGATGGGAACCGAAGGTCAACAGCCGGTGCAACAAATGCGACTTCCGGTTGTCCTGCCCGGCCTGGGCCGAAGGAAAGGGCGCCTTCCTGCCATGAGCTCGTTCCAGCCGTCGCCAGAGCAGAAGACTGTCCTCGACATGGGTCTTGACACGATCCGGATTCGGGCCGGGGCCGGCACCGGCAAGACGACGACCGTCGCCCTCGTCATCGCCAACCTCGTGGAGAACCACGGTGTCGACCCGGAACGGATTCTTGGAATCACCTTCACCAACAAGGCGGCATCCGAGCTAGCCGACAAGGTGAAGGCGTTCCTCGGGTCGGCGGTGGAGGAAGGCCGTCAGGCAGAGGTCCACACCTATCACGGCTTCGCCGCGCAGATCCTGGCGGAGTTCGGCGCCCTGGTCGGGGTCGACACCAGGGTCAGGGTGATCACCCCGACCTTCTCTCGACAGATCCTCTCCGAGACCTATCACCACACGACGTATGACCATCTCGACATCACCAACGCACACGGGTTGGACAAGATCCGAACCCTGGGCGACCGAATGGGCGACCACCTCGTCACCCCTGACGACCTGATGCTCCACGTCGATCCCGCCAACGAGGTGTGGGCGATGCGGGCCGAGATGCTGAGAACACTGCAACGCTATGACACCGACAAACGACGGCTCAGAGTTGTCGACTACTCCGATCTGGTCACGCTGTCCACCCGTCTTCTGACCAATCACCCCGAGCTGGTGGCAGAGATCCGGGGCCGCTACCAGGTCGTGATCCTGGACGAGTACCAGGACACCAACCCGGCGCAGCGAGTGTTGCTCACCACGGTGTTCGGCCCGTCCGATGGCCAGACGGGGATCCCGGTCATCGCGGTGGGTGACGAGGACCAGACGATCTACGAATGGCGGGGGGCATCAGCCGAGAATTTCGAGCTATTCCCCACGCACTTCCCGGCACCGGACGGAGGGCCCGCCAAGCACGGCACCCTCACCCTCAACCGGCGCTCGGCTCCAGAGATACTCGACGTTGCCAATGAGATCCGGCGGCGTGCCAACCCGACTGCAGAAGACCTGGTATCCCACGATCCCGACTCGAAGGGCGAGGTGGTGACCTACTGGGCAGAAGACGCCGTTGCAGAAGCCGATTGGATCGCTCGCAGATTCGATGCGTTGCACCAGGCGGGCACACCCTGGTCAGAGATGGCCGTTCTTTTCAGGAAGAACCGGGACTTCTCCGTAGTCGTCGACTCCTTCGCCCGGCATGACATACCGGTCGAGGTGGCCAACCTCGGTGGACTTCTCTCGGTGCCCGAGGTGGCCGACCTCCGGGCGTGGCTCACGGTGCTCGACCGGCCCGGGCACTCGCCCTCGCTGGTCCAGATCCTCTTCGGAAGCCGATATCGCCTTGGCTATGCCGACATCGCTCCACTGTCGCACTGGCTGGGCGGCATCCGCCGCGAGGACGTGGATCGTGAAGCGGTGCCGGGCGTGACACTGCTCGAAGCGATCGAACAGATCGACGGGATCGAGGGCCTCCGTCCCGAGGCCCGCGCCGCCTACGAGCATTTTCTGGAGATCTACCGAGAGGTGCTGGCCGAGAGCCAGGGCGCCAGCCTGGTCGAGGTCTGCCGGCTCGTCCTCGACCGGACACGCGCCTGGCAGGACGTCGAATCACTCCCCACCAATCAACGGACGACTGCCCGGCTCAATCTGTATCGCCTCCTCGACCTGGCCGAGGATTGGAGCCCGCTCATGGGACGTCCATCACTGTCGGCCTTCCTCGAATACCTCGAGGCGATGGAGGACGAGCCGGCCGAGGAGCTCGACTCGGCTCATCTGTCGGGAGAAGAGGCGGTCACGCTGGTGACCGTGCACCGGGCAAAAGGGCTGGAATGGGATGTGGTCGCCATCCCGGCCGTCACCGATAGGAGCTTTCCGGTGAAGGGCGGGACTTTCCCCGACCCCGTCCGGTTCGCCCAGTTCCTTCCTCCGGAGCATCGCATCGACAACGCATTGGCCGACATGCCTGACGACGAGAAGGAGCGAATGGACTACTTCCGGGATCAGAGCGACCTCCAGGAGTGGAGGGTGGCCTATGTGGCGGCGACCCGGGCCCGCTCGATGCTGATCATGACCGGTTCCTACTGGTATGGGCTCCCCGAGCCCTCTGTCAATGCCAGGAAGCCGTCTGAGCTCTTCGATCTCGTCGAACAACACCCGGTTACACGGAAAGAGGGTCATGTCGACGAGCCGGAGCGGCCGTCGATGCTGCGATTCGCAGCGGCTGCCGCCACGCCCGACCCGTTGTTCGACGACGGCTGGGACGGCGCAATACGGGCCGCGGTCGCGGACGAGGATGCCCTTCTCGAGATGGCCGGGGCGATGGGAGTCGCCGAGGCGTACCAGCAGAAGGTCGAGGAGATGCGTCAGACTCTGTTCGATCTCGACGCGCTCGGGGACATCGTTGCCGACCCGGAAATGAGACGGGTCGTCTCGGTGACGGGGCTCGTGACCTATGCCCAGTGCCCCAAGCGTTTCTTTTGGTCCGAGGTCGACCCCTTGCCCCGTCGTCGCAACATGGCCGCCATCGCCGGCACCGAGTTGCATCGCCGGATCGAGCTTCATCAGCGGGGTCAAGTCCCATTCGAGGCTCTCGAGCCCGGGCTCTACGACGCCATGGACGAAGCCACCGGTGAGGGCGGCTTCAAAGCCTTCCTCGGGTCCCGTTACGGAACCGAGGACCCCCTGTTGGTGGAGGCGCCCTTCAACCTGCGCATCGAGAACGGATATCAGATCCGGGGTCGCATCGATGCCGTCTACGAGGACGAAGGGAACTGGGAGATCGTCGATTTCAAGAGCGGGCGACGAAGAGATGATCCGTCCCGCCTCGTCCAGCTACAGGCGTACGCCGTTGCGGCCACCGACGTGGATTTCGGGCTCGAAAAGCCGGAGAAAATCGACGTCACGTTCGCCTACCTCGGGGGCGGGCTCGACGTCCACACGGAGCACGCCGACGAAGGATGGCGTCGGGATGCGGCCCGGAATCTCGAAGTCTTGACCTCTGCCATCGAGGACGACCGGTTCGATGCCGTGCCCGGAGACTGGTGTCGCAACTGTGACTTTCTCCGCTTCTGCCCGGAAGGCAGAAGCGAGGTCGGGGAATGACGATCCTCTTGGCCGCCCTGGCCGGGTACGTCATCGGGTCGGTGCCCACTGCTGTCTGGCTGGGCCGGCTCTGGGGGGTCGACCTCCTGCGGGGCGGGTCCGGTAACCCGGGGGCGAACAACGCCCGGCGGCTCGGTGGCCACACTCTCGCCGTCCTGGTTCTGATCCTCGAGATCGCAAAGGGTCTCGTGGCAGTGGTGGTCGGCCTGGTCATCGGTGGCGAAGCCGCGACCATTGGCGGCGAAGCCGCGGCGCTCGCCGCCGGGCTTGGCGCCGTGGCCGGGAACGTCTACAACGTCTGGCACCGGTTCAAGGGCGGGAAAGGCCTGGGCATCAGTGGTGGTGTGATCCTTGGGCTCTGGCCGGCGGTCTTCCCTTTCGTCGTGGTCACCCTGGTCATCGCATCGACCCTGACGAGGTCGACGGGGATCGGGAGCCTGGTGACCCTCGGGGCACTCTTGGTCGGCGCATTCGCTTGGGAGAGCACCGGACTCGACAACCCCTGGGGCCTCGCCGAGCCTGCCCTGCTCGTGGTCATGGTGATCGGCATCGGGCTGATCATCGGCCCGAGGCATTGGCGGGACGCCCGACGCCCCGTCAGCTCACCCGTCCCTCAGTGATCTCCAACAAGATCGTCACTGGTCCGGAGTTGACCAGCTCCACGTTCATCGACGCCCCGAACACGCCTGTCTCGACATGAATGCCAGTGCCACGCAGCTCTTCTACGAACCGTTCGACCATCGGCTCGGCCTGTTCGGGAGGCGCCGCGCCGACGAAGGAAGGGCGTCGTCCCTTGCGGACGTCGCCAAGAAGTGTGAACTGGCTCACGACCAGCGCCGAGGCCCCGGTCTCGAGAAGCGACCGGTTCATCTGCCCGGCCTCATCCGGGAACACCCGAAGATTGGCCACCTTCTCTGCAGCGCGCAGGATGTCGTCATCGGTGTCGGAAGGCTCGATGCCCACGAGGAGGAGGAAGCCGGCATCGATCGAGCCAACAGCGACGCCATCGACATCGACTGAGGCCCGGCTCACGCGTTGCACCACGATCCGCACGGGAGGCGATTGTGGCAGGCCAATAGAGTGGTGCCGTGGCGAGGAAGTCGGCCGAACCCCCAGCATTGCTCACCGGTCCGACGGACTCGCGGGTCGTTTACCTGCTCGACGCCGCGTCCGATTACGAGGCTTCCCTCCTCACCCGGTGGGCCAGTGAGGAGCTCGGAGGCGACGTCGAGACGATCAGGATCACATCCTCGCGGCGGGGCAAAGGTGGCGACATCGAGGGCCTGACCGATGCATTGGCCGCCCCCGACGACCCCTTTCTGATACCGCTTCGAGTCCTCTGGTTGGCCCCGATCAAGAAGGGCCGTAGAGCCGTCAGCTGGTGGGATGTGCTCCGACCGGGTGACGCCAGGGACCCGAGAGGGCTACGCGGGCGGTGGATCCGAATGGCCCGGCCCGGTCGAATCCGGCTCACCGCGGCCGCGGGGGCCTTCGCCTCGGATCTGGCCGAGGACTATCAGACGTCGGGCCAGGTAGACCCGTTGGTCAACTACGTCACGAGGAGGGCATGGCTCATCCTCGACCGAGCCGAGCGGAGACTGGTCGGCAACCGCTACAAGATCCCCCGATTCGTCCCTGAGGCGATTCTCTCCCGCCGAGAGTTTCTCGAGGCGGTAGACGCCATCGCCGCCGATACCGACATTGCCCCAGCCCTTGCCCGGGAGAAGGCGGAGCGGTATCTCCGCGAGATCGCCGCCACCCACTCGCCCTATGTGATCGACGTGATCGCCAACGGGATCCATAAGCTGTACAGCCAGGGCTACGGCGACATCAAGTACTCGGAGGACGACGTCCGACGGCTGGCCGCCGTTGGTGATGGCGACCCGATCGTCTTTCTCCCCGCCCACCGCTCGAACCTCGACCGTCTCAGTCTCCAATTCATGCTCTGGGAGAACGACTTCCCGCCCAATCACACGGCGGGTGGCATCAACCTGAACTTCTTCCCGGTCGGCCCGTTGGTACGTCGCACGGGCGTTTTCTTCATTCGCCGCTCCTTCAAGGACAACGCGCTCTACAAGATGGTGCTGCGCTCGTATCTGGACTACCTGGTCGAGAAGCGATTCCCCTTGGAGTGGTATATGGAGGGCGGGCGATCGCGCTCGGGGAAACTGATGCCGCCCCGTCTCGGGCTTCTGAGCTACGTGGTCGATTCCATGCATCGAGGCAAGGCGGAGGACCTCCAGTTGGTCCCGGTGTCGATCGCATACGACCAGATCCAGGATGTGCCCGACTATGCCCGTGAGGCACAGGGCAAGGACAAGGAGAAGGAATCCCTGGGATGGATGCTGAAGGCGGTGCGCTCATTGCGCCGGCGCTACGGGGACATCCACATCCGGTTTGGGGAGCCCATCTCGGCACGGAGCATGGTCGGCCCCGCAGACCAGGGCGAGGAGCCGTCGGTCGGTCTGCAGAAGCTGGCCTTCGAAGTCATGTATCGGATTGCACATGTCACTCCGATCACCCCAACCGCCTTGATCAGTGTCGCGCTGCTCGCGGCCAGGGGAACCGCCCGGTCCTCGGATCAACTGGCCGAAGGGTCGGCCCGGCTCGTGGAGTTCGCCCGGGCCCGCGACCTCCCGACCACCGAGGATGCCGACCTGCGCGACCCGTCACGGGTGGCCACCATCCTCGACTGGCTCGCCGAGCACGACAACGTGAGCAGTCATGAGGCCCTGGGGAGGCGGGTCTTCTGGCTCGACGACGACCAAATGATTCGCATCTCCTACTACCGCAACATGATCGTGCACTTCTTCGTCAATCGTGCCCTGGCCGAGATGGCGATCGGCTCCGCGGCAGAAACCGGCGACGAGCGCCCGGAGAAGGTCAAACAGACCCTTCTCTCCTTCCGCGACTTGCTCAAATTCGAGTTCTTCTTCCCCGAGAAGGAACAGTTCCTCGCCGACGTCGAATCCGACATCGTCATCGACGTCCCCGGTTGGGACCACGTCCTCACCACGACCGGGGCGGCCGAGGTGCAGGCCAAGCTGGGGCCGCCGCTGGCCTACTGGGCCGTCCTGCCCATCCTCGACGCCTATCAGGTCGTCGGTGACGAGCTGGAGGCAATGAAGGGGCGGTTCGAAGAGAAGGCCTTCCTCAAAGTATGTCTGGCCCGGGCCCGCATGTACCGCATCGAGGAGCGGCTCATCTCGGGCGAGAGCGCCAGCCAGGTCCTCTTCAAGTCGGCGCTCGCCCTTGCCGCCAACCGTGGCCTCATCGACGACACCGAAGGGGTGGCGGCACGTCGCGCGTCATTCGCAGCGGAGGTGCGAAACGCCCGGACCCTCGCCGCTGCAGGGTTATAGCAAACCGCTCAACGCGGTCTATTCCACTTCTTGCGCGCCTCGTCGATCAGTTGTCGGGAGGTCTTCGGCTCGGGGGGTACCAGCGGCGGGGGGAGGTCGATCGGATCCACGACTGGAGGCTCCTTTGGCGGCGGGACCGGCTTTGGCGCCGGTCTGATCGGAGGCGGAACTGGCGCCGGCGGCGTTTCGGTCTGTAACGATTCGACCCGGATGGTCGGCACCCGCTTGTCGGTTGGGTCGGGCAACGGGACCGCCGTGACCGGCTCGATTTGCGTCTCCATGGTGCGGGCCCGGCGGCGCAGGGCGCGACCGGCCCACAAGAGCAGGACGCCAGGGATGGCGCTCCCAAACGCTCCGGCGAAGAAGCCCTCGCTGATTCCCACGTCCGAGAGGACGCCGATTCCTCCCAACACGAGGAAGCCGAGCCAGAGCGTCCCGAGGATGGTGAGCACCCTCCCGAGACAGCCGACAGGATTGATGTTCTGATCAGCCACCGATGCTCATTCAAACATCAGGGCCGGGTGAGCACCGCCCGAAGCCGCCAGGATGCGAGAAGAAGCAAGACAGTGGCGTAGACGACGAGGACTCCGAGCTCAGGCAGGATGTCGACCACCGTCCCATCGCGTCGGACCAGCTCGGCGAACCCGTCGAGCGCCCATGCATGCGGCGTCAGGTGCGCAACCCTTGTCATCGCCGGAGAGAACAGCTCGATCGGCAACATGCACCCACCCAGGGCGGCCAGCCCGAGACTGAGTACGACCCCGATCCCGGCTGCCTGCTGATCGTTCTTGAAGGTCGCCCCCATCAGCATCCCCGCCCCGGCGCCCACCGCCGAGAAGGCCACCAGGATGAGCAGGGCCCCCAATGGGTCTCCCCAGTCGACCCGGAACAGCAGGTAGGTCACGATCACGATGTAGAGGCCTTGGACCATCGCCACCGCCCAGCGCCCGGCGCCTTCGCCGCCAACGATCGTTCTCGTAGCGGTCGGGGTGGAGAGCATGCGGCGGGAGATACCCAGCTTCCTGCTGAGGATCAGGGCTGCTGACCCGGCGAGCGCGGTCAGGAAGGTGAATAGCACTAGTTGCTGCGGGGCGCCCAGGTCGAACCGCCCCAGCGTCGTTGGGAAGAGCGCCTCACCGACCGCGGTGGTCTCGACATCGAGCCCGGGGGCGGCATCGGTCTGCGACCGCGCCACCTCGAGAGCCTCGTCGAAGCTCGCCCCCGACTTCTCGGCCCCGAACTGAGCCGCACCCACGGGCGTCATCACCCGGGCCACGCCGGCGCCGACCACCGCCTGCAATTGTGGGCCGGCCCCATCCGGTCTGGCCACGAACCCCAACTCGACCTGCTCTCCGGCTTCGGCTCGACCACTGGCCCCCGCCGGGATGAAAAGGCCCGCCTGGACCGTGCCCCTCTCGACGGCATCGAGCAATTCGTCTCGTGTCTCGAAGATCGTCACCGCCAACGAGTCGTCACTTTGGATCTCCTCGGTGATGGCAGTCGCCAGCGGGTCCTGGTCCTCCTGGTGGATCCCGACCCCGGGATCGAAGTCCCCGCCGAACTGCGCCCCGATGAGGAGGATCAGGGCAATCGGGAAGATGAAGACGAAGAAGATGTTGGAGCGCTCACGCAGCATGCGGCGCACGTTGGAGCCGGCGATGGCGAGGATCTTCCTCATCGCGTCAGCCTCCTCTGCAGGAGCACCCAGGCCACCGTCCCGAAGACGAGTGTGAACAGGAGCAGGGCGCCGACCGCGGGAAGAGCCTCGGTCCACTCCGCTCCACCCGATATGTCGGCGAGACCACGCAGGAACCAGGCATGCGGGGTCAGGTAGGAGAGCCTGGCCAGGAAGTCGTTGCCCTGGCCGATCGGGAAGAAGGTCCCTCCGAGCATCCCCAGGATCACCGCGATGATCGCCCCGAGGTTGGCGGCGCCGTCGGCACTGGTGGCGGTGGCGGCGATGACACCCATGATGGAGGTTGCGGCGAGGACACCCGCGATCACCAGGAGTGCCACCCCCAGGGGCGGGCCCCACCTTGCCTCCATGAGGTAGTGGGTGCCAACGATCAACACGGTCATCGAGATGAGGCCGAGGGCGAACGAGAGGATTGCCTTGCCCGCCACCACGCTGGTGTGACCGATCGGCGCTGCAAGCAGACGGGCCAGAGTTCCGCCCTGTCTCTCCTCGAGGATGCCGACAACGCCGAACTGAACGGTGAAAAAGAGGAAGAACACAGCCATGCCCGCGGCAAAGAACGTATTGGCGTCGAGTTGCCGGGTGTCGGCCGAGACATCGGTGAAGGCGAAGGCGGCTGGTCGGAGTGCTGCTTCCTGCCCCCAGGAGACCACCTCGTCCGGAGGCGGTCCCTCGCCCAGAGCGACCGCGGTGGTCACCGAGAGCTGGGAACGCTGGATAGCCGATCCAAAACCGGAGGCGATCGAGGACACCACCTGGGTCGTGGTCTGGCTGTCGACGTCGCCCACGACCTCGATCGTGAACGGCTGGGCCTGGATCGCAGCGTCACCCAGGCCCTGATTGAGGAGTATGTAGGCCCCGGTCTCACCATCCTCGACCGAGGCTTCGGCCGTAGCGGCGTCGTCGAAGTCGGTCAGGACGAGGATCCCCTCGGCGTCCAACCCGGAGAGCGCCTCGCCCAGGGACTGCGACACCTGTGTGTCGTCCAGATCGACCAACCCGACCTCGAGGTCCAATGCCTCCGCAGTGAATGTGCCGCCGAAGACGAGGTGGAAGATGTAGGCCAGAGCGAGCGGGGTGACGATCCCCATGATGAACACCGAACGATCACGAACCCGGAGCCGGAGGTCCTTCCCCGCGATCAGGGTTGACGCTCCCATGATCAGTCGCGCAATGCCTTGCCGGTCAGATGGAGGAACACCGCCTCGAGGTTGGGCTCCGATACCGCCACACCAGTGACATTGGCGCCGGTGGCGGCCACCCGGGAGAGCAACTCGGGGAGGAGTGACGAGGCGTCGTTGGCCAGGCACGTCCACACCTGAGTCGGCAGGGCTGGCCTCGTGGACCGCGGGCAACTCGGAAGCGACCCGAGCCACTTCGAGCAGGTCTCCGCTGACCGTCACCCGGATCCTGTCCCTCTCTCCAACGAGCGACACCAGCTCGCGCCTGGTCCCTTCGGCCTTGATCACTCCCTCGTCGATGATGGCCACGCGGTCGCAGAGCCGCTCGGCCTCTTCCATGTAGTGGGTGGTGTAGAGGACGGCTATCCCCTCGCCCGACAGGTCTTCGACCGATTCCAGGATGGCGTTCCGGGACTGGGGGTCGACTCCGACCGTCGGCTCATCGAGGATGAGCAGACGGGGCCGATGGAGCAGCCCGATGCCAATGTTCAGCCTTCTTTGCATGCCGCCGGAGAACTCGCTGACGAGGTCGTCCTGGCGTTCGGAGAGTCCGATCACATCGAGCACCTCTGCCCGACGTTTGTCCAACTCATCCTCGGGCATGCCGTAGAGACGCCCGAAGAACTTGAGGTTCTCGGCCGCGGTCAGGTCGGGGTAGATGGCGATTTCCTGAGGCACCAGGCCGATGTCCGACCTCCCGTCGGTCGAATTGGTCCGGATCTGGGTCCCGGCCACGTGGATCGTGCCGTTGTCCGGCTCCAACAACCCGGCCACCATCGATATCGAGGTGGTCTTGCCCGCCCCGTTCGGACCCAGGAGGCCAAAGGTCTCACCCTCCGCGATCTCGAAGCTGACCCCATTCACCGCGATCAGATCACCAAAGCTCTTGCTGAGATCTACCGCCGCCAGAACCGTCGTCATCTACTCCTCTATGCCGATGCGACCGGCACCCTACCGATGGAGAGACCTACCGCCGCCGCTTGACCGGCGGTGGGCTCGGCACAACAGAACCAGCTCTCGCTGAGGCGGGGCGCCGGCGGCGACGCTGGCATGGCCGCCAGATCGACCCTTGCGATCTCCGCGATCGTCTCCCGCATGCGGTGCAGCGTGTCGCCGGCCTCTGCTCCACAATCGGAGGCGTCGGCGGCGATCGAGTCGAGCTCGCCGTACAGCCGCTGCGCTGCCGGATCTGCGAACCGCCACGACCAGGTCAACGATTCAGGCTTGTAACCGGTGAGATGAGGCACGACTGCGGCGTGGGTCTCCAGGAGCGACCCCTCGGGTATGAGGAGCTTGATCGCCAACTGCACCGGGTCGGTCGCCGTCCAGAGTCGATGATCGTCGATGAAGCCAACGATGGCCGCCACATCCTTCGGTGCGGTCCACGGGAAGAACGGGAGCCAGGTGGGCCTGACATGGATGCCGGTCGAGCGCAGGATGGTGACCGCCTCGGACATGTCCGCTGCCGTGTGGCTTTTCGCAAGCACTTCCAGAGTGCCTTCATCCGTGCTCTCGAAAGCGCTCACGACGAAGAGGACCCCGAGGTCTGACATCTCCGGCCAAAGCGAACTGTGGGCCAGGATGTGCTCGACCTTCACAGTCACGTCGAATGTCAGGTCGGGGTGGGCGGCATGGGCTTCCCTCAGAAGATCCATGGAATATCGGGGAGCGTTGAGGAAATCGGGATCGCCGAACGTCACGTGTTGGATCCCGTCGGTAGCGAGCTGGTCGATGTCCGCCAGCACAGAATCGGCTCCGACCACCCGCATCCTCCCGTTGTAGACGACCGGGATCGGGCAGTGGCGGCAGCGATGCCGGCACCCATGCGAAGCCTCGACGGCTGCGGCGAGGCGGGCCTCGCCCATCCACTCCAGACGGGCGTAGTTGTCGTGCCCGGGCAGACCGGAGCGTTCGGGCTGGTGGAACCTCGACCGCCCCGTGCTCCGTCGGATTCCGGCCCTCTCGGTGTCCGACCCGATGGTGATAGCCCATTCGACGAGGTGGGGCTCGTACTCGCCAACAAACACCGAATCGGCGACCTCGCCCACCACCTCGTCTTGACCCACGCCGGCGTAGAGGCCGTAGAAGGCGATCGGGAGCTCGGGTCGCTCCCGGCGCAATTCCCTCGCCATCGGGACGGCGAGACGCATCGCGGTGTGCATCGGCACCGATATGGCGACAGCATCGACACCGTCCAGACGCGACATGTCCCAGTCCTCGACGGCGAGATCGATTGCGACCACGTCGACCCCCGCCGCGGCGAGGGCAGCCGCAGGCGACGCGAGATGGACCGGCTGACGCCCCAGCTCGTAGGTGGAGACGAGGAGCAAGCGCATCGAGCCAGTGTACGACCGCGCCCCGGTACGCTTTTGAGGATGGGTGAATACGTGAATACCCCCCAGGGACCGATGCACGAGGTCGATTTCGGGGGGACCGGGCCGAACCTCATCCTCATCCACGGCCTGGGCGGGTCGACCACCAACTGGAACGCGGTTGCACCGGCGCTGACCGTCCTGGGGCACGTCCGGGCCATCGACCTCCCCGGGTTTGGACTCACCCCGCCGCGATCGGACTTCCGGCTCGACACGCATCGCGATTCGGTGATCGGCTATCTCGAGAAGACAGGCGGGCCCTTCACCCTCATCGGGAACTCGACCGGTGGGCTCCTCGCCGAGCTGATCGCGTCCGCTCGGCCCGACCTCGTCGAACGGCTGATCCTGGTGTCGCCGGCCACCCCGCCGGTGGTCCCCGACCCTCGACTCGACTGGCCCACCGCGGCCCGGCTCGCCATTCAGGCCACGCCGGGCATCGGCGAGGCCTACGGCCGCCGATTCATTCGCACCAACACCCCCGAGCAGTTGGTCCGAAAGAGCATGAACATGATCACCCACAAGCCGGGGCGGGTCCCGATGTCACTCATAGAGGAGTCACGTGAGATGGCCCGGATCCGCAAGCAGCTCCCCTGGGCCGAATACGCGACGGCACGGACGGCAACATCGATCGCGCGGCTCTATTCGCGACGACCCGTGTACGTGGCGATGATCCTCTCCATCGAGGCACCGACCCTGGTCGTACAGGGGGTCTCGGACCACATCGTCTCGCCCACTGCGGTCGAATGGCTCTGTGCCATCCGGCCCGATTGGGATCTGGTCCACCTCGACGACACCGGGCACACCCCTCAAATGGACGCCCCGCACCGCTTCCTCGACGTCGTCCGCCGCTGGCTCACGCAAGCCGAAGACCGGGCGGTGGGGGCGTAGAACCTCCCGGGGGGAGAGACACACCTCCTAACTAGGCTTGGGGCTATGGCAGGCGATTTGAGCCGCACTCTCGGCGACGAATACGTCCATCAGATGCCGGACTCCGATCCGGTGGAGACTCAGGAGTGGATCGACTCTCTGGACGCGGTCGTCAACGAGCAAGGGCCGGACCGAGCGAAGTACCTCGTAGCCAAGCTTCTGGAGCGCGCTCACGAGAACAACGTCGGCATTGCCGGGGCGATCACCACTCCCTACATCAACACGATCCCACCCGAGGAGGAAGCCGAATTCCCCGGTGACGCGGACATCGAGAGGCGGATCAGGCGGTTCATCCGATGGAACGCGGCCGTGATGGTGATCAAGGCCAACCACCGCTCCAAGGGGATAGGGGGCCACCTGTCCACCTTCGCCTCGTCGGCCACTCTCTACGAAGTCGGCTTCAACCACTTCTTCAAGGGGAAGGGCGCCGACGGCAAGGGTGACCACGTCTACATGCAGGGCCACGCCGCCCCCGGGATCTATGCCCGGGCCTATCTCGAAGGGAGATTCGACGAGAAGCACCTCGACAATTTCCGATTCGAGATCGATGGCCACGGCCTGTCCTCCTACCCCCACCCCCGCCTCATGCCCGACTTCTGGGAGTTCCCCACGGTGTCGATGGGACTGGGGCCAATCAACTCGATCTACCACGCCCGATTCAACAAGTACCTCCACAACCGTGGTCTCGATGACACCTCCAAGTCCAGGGTCTGGTGCTTCATCGGCGATGGCGAGGTCGACGAGCCCGAGACCCTCGGCGCAATCTCCTTGGCCACCCGGGAAGGGCTGGACAACTTGACCTGGGTAGTGAACTGCAACCTGCAGCGTCTCGACGGCCCGGTGCGGGGCAACGGTCAGATCATCACCGAGCTCGAATCGGCCTTCCGCGGCGCCGGATGGAACGTGATCAAGGTGATCTGGGGCTCCGGCTGGGATGCCCTCCTCGCCCGCGATCACGAGGGCGCCCTCATCAACGTCATGAACACCACCGTCGACGGGGAGTACCAGCGCTACAAGGCGGAAAATGGCACTTACGTTCGCGAGCACTTCTTCGGCAAGGACCCTCGCACCAAGGAGATGGTCGCCGACATGAGCGACGACGAGATCTGGGCACTGCGCCGAGGTGGTCTCGATTACAAGAAGGTCTACAACGCCTACAAGGTGGCGACCGAGCTCGACAACGGCAAGCCGACTGTGATCCTGGCCAAGACCATCAAGGGCTGGACCCTCGGCCCGGACGTCGAGGGTAGGAATGCGACCCACCAGATCAAGGAGATGACCAACCAGCAGCTGATGGGGCTTCGGGAGAGGCTCAGTCTGCAGAACGAGATCCCCGAGGAGTCACTGGCCGGTGAAAGCGAGCCGCCGTACTTCCGACCGGAGCCCGGCACACCCGAGCACGAGTATCTGCATGCCAGACGTCAGGAGTTGGGTGGTTTCCTCCCCAGCCGCGTCGTGCCCGAAAACACTCTCGAGCTCCCCTCGCCCGAGACTTTCTCCGAGGTATATGCCGGCTCGGGCAAGATCGAGGCCTCGACGACGACCGCCTTCACCCGCCTGCTTCGCGGGCTGGCCCGGTCTGAAGGATTCGGCAAGCATGTGGTGCCGATCGTCCCCGACGAGGCGCGCACGTTCGGCATGGATTCGCTCTTCCGCGAGCTCAAGATCTACGCCTCCAAGGGCCAGCTCTACGAGCCGGTGGACGCATCGATGATCCTCTCCTACTCGGAGAGCCAGAGCGGCCAGATCCTCGAGGAGGGAATCACCGAGGCCGGGTCGATGGCCTCCTGGATCGCCGCCGGGACCTCCTACGCCACCCGCGGCGTCCCGATGGTCCCGTTCTTCATCTTCTACTCGATGTTCGGCTTCCAAAGGGTCGGCGATCTGATCTGGTCGGCGGCCGACTCCAGGGTGCGCGGCTTTCTCCTGGGGGCGACCGCCGGTCGAACGACTCTGGAGGGCGAAGGCCTGCAGCACCAGGACGGACACAGCCTGGTGCTTGCGACCTCGGTACCCGTGTGCGAGGCGTACGACCCCGCATTCGCCTATGAGGTCGGGACGATCGTCGAGCATGGCTTGGGACGCATGTACGGGGCAGAGCCGGAGGACATCTTCTACTACCTGACCGTCTACAACGAGAACCACCCACAGCCGCCTCGCCCGGAGGGCGCCGAACAGGGCATCGTCGATGGGCTCTACAAATGGGCCGACGGCCCGTCGGCGTCCGGGCCGAAGGCTGCACTCCTCTTCTCGGGCTCCGCCAACCTCGCCGCCCGGCAGGCGGCCGAAGACCTGGCCGAGCATTACGACATCAGCGCCGAGTTGTGGTCGGCCACGTCCTACAAACGACTCCGCGAGGAGGCACTCTCGGTCACCCGGTGGAATCTCCTTCACCCCACCGAGGACGGTCGCATCCCGCACGTGACCCGCCTCCTCTCCGATGTGGGAGGTCCCATCATCGCGGTGACCGACTACATGAGACTGGTGCCAGACCAGGTCTCTCGATGGGTGCCCGGGCCTTTCACCACCCTCGGCACCGATGGCTTCGGCCGTTCCGACGCCCGAAAGGCCCTGCGTCGCTTCTTCGAGGTGGACACCGGCCACATCGTCGTCACCACGCTTTCCACCCTGGCAGGTCAGGGGACCGTTCCGGAAACGGCGGTGAGAGACGCCTTCGACCGCTACGACATAGACCCCGAAGCCCCGGACCCCGCCATCACCCGCTGATGACCTCCTATCGCGATCTCGTCAGGCGGGCCCGTGCGGAGATCGACGAGCTGACGCCAGAGGCACTGGAGCCGAAGCTGGACGAGGTCCTTCTCATCGACGTTCGCGAGACCGGGGAGCACGAGCAAGGCTCGATCCGCGGCGCCCGGCTCCTTCCCCGCGGGCTGCTGGAGCGGGATATCGCCGGCGTCGCTCCAGACCCATCACGACCTGTCGTCCTCTACTGCGCCAGCGGCGGGCGCTCGGCGCTGGCCGCCGCGAGCTTGAAAGAGATGGGGTATGAGGAGGTCTACTCGCTCGCCGGAGGATTCGAGCGCTGGAAAACCGAGGGGCGGGCCTGGGGTGCAGGCGAAGGGCTCACAGCCGAGCAACGTGACCGATACTCCCGCCATGTAATCCTCGAGGAGGTGGGAGAGGCGGGACAGACTCGTCTGCTCGATTCCAGCGTCCTGCTCATCGGGGCCGGAGGGTTGGGCTCGCCGGCTGCCCTCTACCTGGCCGCCGCCGGAGTAGGAACAATCGGCATCGTGGATTACGACGTCGTGGACAGGACGAATCTCCAGCGTCAGGTACTCCACAACCTCGACCGGGTGGGTTTGCCGAAAACGGAGTCGGCCCGAGAGGCGATATCGGCGCTGAACCCAGACGTCAAGGTGGTCACGCACAACGTGCGGCTCGACGCCGACAACGCCCTCGACATCATGAAGGGCTACGACGTGATCCTGGATGGCGGGGACAACTTCCCCACCCGCTACCTGGTCAACGATGCCTCATTGCATCTCCGGGTGCCGGTGGTTCACGGCTCGATCTTCCGCTTCGAGGGTCAGGTGTCGGTCTTTCACCCCTACGAGGGACCCTGTTACAGATGTCTCTTCCCCCAGCCACCACCTCCCGAGCTGGCGCCATCGTGCGCCGAGGCGGGGGTCCTCGGGGTGCTCCCCGGGATCATTGGCTCGATCGAGGCCATGGAGGCGATCAAGTTGCTACTCGATCTCGGTGAACCGCTCACCGGGAGGCTCCTGATCTACGACGCACTGGAAGAGGACTTCAGCACGGTCAGCATCGACCGCGACCCGAATTGCCCGGCCTGCGCCGACCCGGATCGGCCACCGATGATCGTCGAGTACGACCAGACCTGTCGACCGGCGGGCAACGTGACGCGTGCTGCGTCTGCCTGATCAGATCCGGTGGGCCATCCTGGCTCACGCCGAGAATTGTGCCCCCGACGAGTGCTGTGGCCTCCTCGCCACTGACGACGAAGGGCGGATCCGTTTCGCCTACCCCTTGAGCAATGCCGACCCGTCGCCGGTCTCGTACACGATCGATCCCGAGGAGCATTTCCATGCCATGCATCACGCGGAATCGATGGGCTGGGAACTCGGTGGGGTGTTCCACTCCCACCCCGATGGCACGGCCATGCCGTCGATGATCGATGTGCAGAGCGCCCTCGAGCCGGATTGGGCCTACCTGATCGCCGCCCCCGGTGAGATCAGGGGATTTCACATACGGGCAGGTGAGATCGAAGAGATCGAGTTGGGCTGACCGTCAGACCCAAACCGTGACGATCACCGCCACGATGATGTAGGCGATCACGGCGTTGAGCCCGTTGAGCAGCCAATACGAAGAGCCTTTCTGCTCGTAGATCTGAGTGACCAGGGAGCTCACCACACCGAAGCCAACTCCGAGGGCAGCACCCAAGGCGACCCCGTCCATGACCTCGGTAGTGCCGATGCCCCGGGCGATCAGCGCGATCACGGTCGTGGTCACGAAGTATCCGATGAGGGTCGGGCCGAAGAGAGATACCAGCGGCGGGCCTTCGGTGGTCATGTCGACCTTCGAGGCCTTCTGCCATGCCTGGCTCAGCGGTGGCACCGAGTACCAGATGGCACTGAAGGCGAACCAGGCGATCGTCGCCACCACGATGGCCAACCAGTTCAACTCACCGAAGAAGTCGAAGATCATCTCGTCCTCCTGCTCGGGGCCGATCGGCGATCAAAGTAATGGGAGGCTCACGGGACGCCAAGCACCCGGGCTCAGAGGTCGATAGCCCGGTTCACCCACACCGAGGTGACTTCCATCCCGACCTTCATGTAGAGATCGAGCGCGCCGGTGCGTGAGTCGGTGGAGAGCTCAGAGCGGGTGGCGCCGTGGGCTCGCGCTTCAGAAAACGCGTCGGCGAGGAGAGCCTGGCCCAGCCCGAGACCCCGCAGGTCTTTGCGCACGGCCAGTTTCTCGACGAAGCCGGTGCTCTCCGCGATGAGGACCAACGCCGCTCCGACGACCTCGTCTGTCTCGTCGGTCAATACCCGCAGGTTCCACGGCTCGAACCCCGGTCTCTGCATCACCTGCGCCGAGAAGTCCTCGAAGCTCTGCCGATCACGGACCGACCATTCCAGGAAGGCGTCCTCGATCACCGTCCAGGTGGCGCACTGCTCCGATTCCGTCGCGGACCGGATGGCGTAGCCAGGAGGCAGGGCCCTGTCTTCGATATCCCGGCCCTCCGGAAGAGCCAGCACCCAGCTCGTCCAACGGACGTGGTAGCCGAGGCCCTCGAGCAGCCGGTCGCCGGGTGAGCCTTCGGGGACGGGCATCCCGATCGTCGCCAGGCCACGGCCGCGGGCTTGCTCCTGCATCCAGGAGGCGAGGTAGGTACCGAGCCCACGCCCCCGGTAGGCGGGATCGACCGCGGCATCCCCCCGATCCCCGCCAGAGAGCTCGGCGTAGGCCACCAAACGCTCCCCGTCGAATAAGCCGATAGTGCTGGAGGCGACGTCATAGCTGGGACGTTGCCAATCGCTGACGATGTCGGCCTCCTCGATGACGACTTCGCCGATGTCAGCCAGCTGTCCCGCGGCCATGACGGTGGCAACAGCAGACTCGTCGCCGCGCGCCAGGGCGCGATGCGTTAGGCCGGGTGGGAGCTTCACATTCGGTATTGAAGCCGAGCGGTCGGTTTCACACGGCCGAATTGGGCCGTGAGGCGTCACTCGATCAGTGAAAGAAATCTTGGACGAACCCCTTGTTTCTGTCACTGGTCGAACGTATGTTCGAGGTATGGGATGTGCCACCTGGACCACCGATGAGCTCGAACAGGAGCTGCTCGCAGACGAGGTGGAACGTTCACGTCTAGCCGCTCGACAGGTGGAGATTCTCGAAGAGCTCGACTATCGGCAGGTGGCTACAGCCGATGGTTGCCGTTCCCTGTCGGAGTGGACGACGGCCCGGTTGGACCTCCATCCCGACACTGCGAAAGTCTCTGGTGCGGACCATGCGTAGAACCGTGGAACGTCCCGAGTCTGCGGGACGCACTGGCCGCGGGGAGATCACTTCGACCGTTTCGGAGGCGCTCTCCCGGATCCCCGAAGAGGTGGGTCTCCTAGAGCATCTGGATGTGGCCGGAGTGCGGCGGGAAGCGGCCAAGCGAGCCCGGATCACCGCCGAGGACGAATATCGGACCGCTTCGTGACCAGTTCCTGGTGATGCAACCGTCACTGGACGAATCATGGTGGAAAGGCTGGTTCGGAATGGACGGAGCCACCGGTGCTCTGGTCAACAAGACACTCTCCGAGAAAGCCGATGATCTACCCCTCCTCCCCGATGGGACCCGCGGCGACACCTCGTGGCGGAAAGCAATGGCCCTGGCCGAACTCTGCATCACCGATGATCCAACACCGGCTCAGCTCACCGTATTCGTCGACGCCACCCAAGCCGTCCCAAGCAACGGGGAAGCCGGCGTCGTCCTCGAAGCCGGACCCCGGATCGGCCGAGACGCCCTCGAAGCCATCCTCTGCGATGCGGTCACCGAAGATGACCGCACGAGTACGAAGATGGCACACCAATGGTCTACGGGCGAAGACAACGGACCATCCCACCCGCCCTACGCCGGGCCATCATCCACAGAGACGGGAACACCTGCGCCGGCGACGGCTGTCCCAGCACCCACCGACTCCAAGTCCACCACATCATCCCCTGGTCAGAAGGCGGAACCACCAACCCCGACAATCTCATCACCCTCTGCTGGTTCCACCATCAAATCGTCATCCACCAACGAGGCATCCAGCCCTACCACCATCCAGAACACGGACGGATCCGATTCCGCAAGCCAGCCCTCCGCGGGCCACCGGGCTAACCGGCGGCCGTGGTCTCCGTCGGAGCCTCGGTCTCCGCAACTTCGGTCGTCGCTACCTCAGGACTCGTCGTTCCGGTCTCCTCGTTGGTGACTGTCGTCACCGTCGTGTCATCCGGGTCACCGTCGCCCAGGTACACAACCGCGAGGATCGCTGCCAGCACTATCACCGCGCCGAGGATGACCCACCATCCTGGCCACGTTGGTTTCTGCTCCGGGGCTGGCTGCTGGGGGGTCGGTTGCTGGGGGGTCGGTTGCTGGGGGGTCGGTTGCTGGGGGGTCGGTTGCTGGGGGGTCGGTTGCTGGGGGGTCGGTTGCTGGGGGGTCGGTTGCTGGGGGGTCGGCTGCACTGGCTCTTCGGGAGTCGTCATCGTTGGTACCTCCAGATGGAAGGGATTGGAACTTCATGCGACAGGCTAGGAGCCGCCATCGCACCGACCCGGGCAATGAGTCTGGCGGAGGCGACTAGCCCGCGTCGCTGACCAGACCCAGCTCGTGGCGGAACAGGTACCTGTCGGCCAGGTAGTTCAGGATGCGTCGGGCCTCGGTGAACCGGTCGGCGACTGTTCGCAAGAAAGTCGGGCCGGTCGAGACCGTGCCAATGCACTCATCGACCGAACGCCGATACCAGCCGGCGCCGGCCTTCTCCATGAAATGCAACGCCTGGTCCTCGACGAGCGCGCCGGTTGGGCCGAGCTCAGCCGATTGGGCCAGCCACTCTCGCTGGGAGGGTGTGTACGGATGGCGGGCGGTGTGGTCGGGCATGACTCCGCTCAGAAAAAGGGCTACATCACCGAGTCGGCGGTAACCGCCCGGCCGCTCCGCCGGTGGCAGCAGCTCGACCATCTCGGCGAGTGCGACCGGGTCGAGCTCGCTGAATCGACGTCGTCGTAGCCCATCGCGAGTCTGCACGACGAAGCTCCCGCTCGCCACGGAAGTGAACGAGTTGAGGAACTCGATGAGGAAGTACCGACGAGCGCCGTCATCGAGGAAATGGCGCAGGGGGTCGACGTCGAAGACGGGAAGGCGCTTTCCGGGAGCTGCCCATTCCGGTACATAACTGGCGTCGTGCAGGTCGCTTGCCGATCGGTTGACCAGAGCAGCAAATGCCAGGAATGAGGAAGCCCCTGGATCGGCCAGATCGCTCGAGCGATCGAAGATGGTGTCGAAGAGGCGGCGGGACGCCAGGAGCTCGTCGATCACCTCGGGGCGCTCCAGCATGCGCTGCTTCAGGGCCTCGCCGCCGGTCCCGGCGGTCTGTGCCAGCAGCTCGAAGTCTCGTTGGCTGAGATGCTCCAGATAGAGCAGTGGATAGTTCATATCGCACCCTGCCGACCTTCCGGTCCGGGCCATCGGCCCGGGCCTGCTGGTTCCGTTCACTCTATGAATCGGCATGGTGAACCAGTGGGATCAACGGGTCGATCGACCCATCTGCGTCAAACAGCGGCAAACCAGCCCATGGCGCCGCGTTCTGCGAGCCAATGCTGATGCGGATGGAACATGTAACGCCCGACGGTGGGCAGCGTGAACTCGAGAATCGCCCGTTGGGCCATGCCCAGGGTCAGGGTGTCCTCCCGGGACGACGGCCGCTCCCCCATCCCCGACGGGTACACGTCGAAGGTCTCTGCGTGGAGATGGAACGAGGCCAGGGGCTCATGCTCCAGCATGTTGACCAGATAGAGCCGGACGGGCTCGCCCGCAGGCACCTTGATCGGATGATGGTGGTAGAAGCCGGCCACACCGTTCCAGGTCACGATGCCGTTGCGGCCGATCAAGTCGCCGGAGAACCCGGAAAGTACGAGTGCGACCTCGGTTGCAGCGTGCCTCCCACCCGGTGGATCGACGATCAGCATGCCGTAGAGGCCGCGGGAGATGTGATCGGCGAGGGGAGCGGTGTGACAGTGATAAGGGTGAAGCCCGGCCGGGCCGGCGACGATCTCGTACATCGTCTCGCCGCCGGGGGGCACCGGCTCCCAACCGTCGTGCTCGGGCCGATGAGATCCGTGGAAATGGATGTTGTGCGGGTTACCGGTGCGGTTCTCGAAGTGGATCCTGAGAAGGTCGCCCTCGGTTGCGCGCATGATCGGGGCCGGCACCGTCCCGTTGTAGGTCCAGGCCTCGATATGGGCACCCGAGCCCACCTCGATAAGGCGCTCTTCGACCGCGATCTCGATGTCGCGTGCCGAGCCTGGCGGCAAGTCGTCAGGTAGCGGGGGGAAGGTGTGCCCATCGAGCGCATCCGGGCTCAGGGCCGCTGGTGGAGAGTAGATGTCGCCGTAGAGATCAGGTGCACCCTGCTCGTGCATGGTGGAATGACCAACCAGACCGGGGTTGGCGTAGTCGCTCTCGGCGGCCTCGGCCTGATGCTGGACCGTGTGGCCGAGAACCGAGCCGCCCAGGAACACCGCCCCGCCGAGACCTGCCTTCTTCAGCAGCTCCCGTCGGGAGAGGCCCTCCGTCGATTCAGACGATCCCACCGATCACCATCCCGAGACCGAGGAACAACAAGTACACGGCCAGGCCCCCGGCCATGAACACCCATCGCTGCCAGGCGGGGATCGTGCTCTTGCCGAATATGAAATAGGCCACGACCCCCAGGAAGGGGATGACCAGGATCGCGGCCATCCATACGATCGTCTTCCCTCGGCTGAGGTCTTCCCGGCGGGAGAGGTCCAACAGGGCAAGGACCACCCAGGAGGTGTAGAGGACCAGGGGCAGGACGTATGCATAGAGCCCGAAGAACACCCCGGCGGCGGAGGCGAAACTCACACCCATGACGTTGATTCCTTTCTGCTGGGTGACTTCCAAATCCGACGGCATCTCCGGGACGCCGATGCTCTCGATGTCGGGCTGAGACCCGGCGAACACATCGATTGCCGGCATGACCGGCGCCTCGGCGCCCTCCGGCATGTTCGGCTGTGGGCCTGGATGGGGAAGAGTGGCGATGTCGACTTGAGGCTGCAGGTCGAGCCCGCTCTCGAAGAGACGGCCCAGTTGGGCGGTGGTCGACCCGATCTCGAACAGCGCCGGGAAGCGCAGACCCTCACAGGGCTGCTTGATCTCCAGTGCCGGGGGGAGCGTCGACGAGAACTGGTTGTCCTCGAAGCAGTTGCCCGATGTCGACGGTCCACCCAAGGTCAGATCGGCGAGACCCGACCCCTCCACGACGTTCTCCACGATCTCGTGGTCGTAGGACATGTAGAAGTTGTCGTCGAGCATGGGGAAGATGGCGATGCCGCTCTGTGGGTGGTTGAAAACACGGTTCCTAGCGACAAACGAGTCCCCGCCACCGGCGAGGAGGATGCCGTTGCCCTGCGCCGCCCACTCGAAGGCGAGGGCGGGGGCGTCGACGTTCCCATTGTCGTGCACCAAATTGCCGACCACCGTCACGTTGTGGAACGGTGGCAGCAACTCCCCATCGAGGGTGTTGGGCGCAACTCCGGCGACGTTGTGTCGGAATATCGAATTGACGATGTAGAGGTCGGATGAGGCGTTGGTCCCCGAGTAGCCCAGCCCATTCCACTCGGAGATCGAGTCGGTGATGGTCGCCTGGCACGGGTCGCATTGGCCGATGTAGAAACCGGCATCGGGTGAACCCGATGCGTAGGAATGCTCGAAGAGGCCGTCGCCGGAATCGAACGCATAGATCCCGTAAACGGCGTTGTTGACGGCGGTGAGATACGAGCCCCGGTAGCCACGGACGCCGCTCCAGAAGAAGCCGTTGGAGGTGTTGTTGATCGCGGTCATGTTCTCCACCGCCACGCCGTCGGCGAAGAGCACGCTGACGCCGTTGGGACGCTGGAACTCGCCGTCGATGACCACTTCGTTGCGATCGACCCCGCGCAGAGTCAGCCCTGGTGTCGTCACCTCGACCTGCTCGCGATAGGTGCCGCGGTCGATCAAGATCAGGTCTCCGGGGGCAGCGGCGTCGACCGCTGCCTGGATCGTCGGATAGTCCTGCGGAACGAGCCTCGTCTCTCCCGACCACTCGGAAGGTGACTCAGTTGCCGGGTCCCCCACGGCGGCGGGAGAGGGCTCGCCTTCCGGTGGCCCGGCGCAGGCTGTGAGAGACAGGGCGGTTCCCGCGATCAGCAGGAGCCAGCCCTTCGTCATTCGGCGGCCGGCGCGACGACCAGAGTGCCTGTCATCCCGTCTCCATCGGCATTGCCGTGGAAGGTGCAGAAGAAGACGTACTCGCCTGCCTCGTCGAAGGTGAGGACTGCCTCGTCGCCTTCGAGTTGTTCGAGACTGCCGAACACGTCCTCGGTAGACCAGGAGCCGTCGGCCGCGACTGCGTTGTGGGGGTTGCGGCCCGCCCCGACAAAGGTGACGGTCCCGCCGACGGTGACATTTACCTCGGTGAACTCATACCGGTTGTCGAACATGTTGACCACGACGTCGCCACCGGATATCGCCTCGCCATCACCCCCGCCCTCGCCGCCGCAGGCGACGAGGAGGAGCATGCCAAGGAGCACGGCCAAGATGCGGCGCACCCTACTTCTCCCCTCGTCCGAACAACCCGGTGAACCAACTCCACAGCGAGGCGAAGAAGAGCGATATGCCCTGCACCTCACCCGCCTCGATGGTCGACGCCTCGGCCACGGTCTCGGCGCCCAGTTTTCCCTCGAGACATTGGACGAACTCGCCGATCAGGCGCTTCGACATCTCGTTGATGAGGCCGGTGCGGCCGAATTGGGCAACAGGGCCGGAGAGGGTCACGTCGGCATCGATCCCGACCTTCGACCCGGTGCCATCGGGGGCGATCTGATACGACACTTTGACCTGGCCTCGGGATCCGCCGCTCCGGTCGACACCCTTCCCCTCGATCACCGCGCTCTTGGACTCGGGGTTTGAGCTCACAGTTGCCTTCCCTTCGAACGATGCAGCCATCGGCCCCAGCTTCACCGAGAGCTTCCCGTCGTAGGAGCCATCGTCGGACTGGCTGAGCAGTTCGGCGCCCGGCAGGCACTGTGCCACCGAAGGGATGTCCTGGAAGAAATCCCAGACCCGGTCGGGGGCGCGACCCACTGTGAATTCGTGCTCGATCTTCATCGTCCTCCTGCAACCTGAAGCGGCGATGAACGGTAGTGACCGGCGGGTCTGTACCCCTAACGATGCTCGGTGTCGCCGGCGAGGAGATCGAGGACGTGCGGCACGAGGTCGAGGATGGCCTCCAGACCCTCCACCGACCCCTTCGTCGACCCGGGCAGGTTGACCACCAGCGTCGATCCGATCGACCCGGCCTTGGCCCTCGAGAGTGCCGCCATCGGGGTCGATTCGAGACCCTTCGACATCATCATGTGTGTCAATCCGGGCGCTTCACGCTCCAACACCAACGCAGTGGCCTCGGGAGTCACGTCCCGCGGGCCGAACCCTGTGCCGCCGGTGGTGAGAACGAATCTGGCCACCGAAACAGCTTCGTGTATGGCCGAGACGATTGCCTTCTCCTCATCCGGGACCACATTGCGGGTCACCCGGTAGCCAGCACCCGACAGGATCCGGGTCAGGGCCTCCCCGGACAGGTCATCCCGCGCGCCGGCGGCAACACCGTCGCTCACGGTGATCACGTGAGCGGCTGTGTCCGTCAACCCCAGAGGAGGGGGTTGACCGACACTCCGCCGCGGAGCACCAGTTGCTCGAAGATGAGGATCACGATCAGGGTTGCGCCCAGCCCCCAGGGCCATGGGGTTTCCCGAAGGTCTTCGGGACCGTGGACGGTTGTGGTCCCGTGCGCCGCCGCAACTGTGGCCAGGAAGATGACCGCGGTCAGGGGAAGGGCTGGCACCACGCCACTCCCGGCGTCGGGCACGAAGAACGGGATGGATAGGAACGCGGCGGCGATAGCCGGTATCAGAGCTATCCAGAAGGCGAAGGTGACACGCTTTCTCCCGGTGGAGATCATCTTGTGGTGGGGGGTGAAGGCGAGGAAGGCAGCTGCCGCGGACAGAGCCACCAGAAGCAGGCCGACCGCACCCCCGGCGGCCAATACGTAGTCGAGCCCGGCCGGCGCGTCGAGGGTCTGATAGGCGAGCGCCAGTGGGCTGTCGGCGTCGAACGGGACCATGACCGCCTGGACGAAGGCCTGCCGGAGCAGATGGAGGACCATCCACAGCAGCGTCAGACGGGCGACCCCATGGCCACGCGCCGTGGGATATGCGAAGAGGGCGAGGAAGCCCACAATCAGGCAGAGGAGAAAGCCGCCGGCCCAGACGAGGTCGGAAGAGACACCTGTGATATCGACCCGGTTGTTGAAGATGACGGCGTTGCCGCCCAGGACCAGCGCCAGGATGGCGTCACCCAGGTCATCGACGAATTGCGCGACCACTATCCCCAGGGTCGACCCCAGAGCCGATGCCACAACGAGGGAAGGGCCGATTCTCTTGATGGTCTCGGTTGTCAGAGGCCCCGAGACGGTTGTATCAGCAGTCACAAACGGTCATCCTAAACGAGGGTGGTTTTCACGATCAGATAGGTAATCGGCAGGTAATCGAGCCTTCTAAATGGCGACAATGAGAGTCCCGGTCATCCAGATCACGAGCAATGCGATCGAGACGAGGAGGACCGGCGCGGTCCTTCGCCAATTGAGACCGGACCAGATCGCGATCAGCACCAAACCGGTCCGCCATCACGATGCTCCACCACGGCGGTACCAGGCCGGCCACGGCCGCGCCGACTATCAGGACCGCCACCACCGCCAGGAACCCGGCCGCCACCAGGGCGTACAAGACCTGTCTCGGGCTCGGCTCACTCACAACAGTCCCGCCGCTTCGCCAACCCGGCGATACCACTGGCCGAGGGACTCGATCGTCTCGTGGGCGTTCAACCCGCTCGGGTTGGGCACCACCCACAGCCCAGCATCACCGATCGACTCCGGTTGCACTCCGAGGAGAGCCCGGGGTTGTTCGAATGCGGTGCGGTAGGCGGTGAGACCCGCGACCGCCACCACGACCGGCTTCACATCGGCCACGACAGTCTCGAGACGACCCGCTCCCTGACGCAGCTCGGGCGCACGCAATTCCGACGCCCGAACCGTCGCCCTCCGAACGAGGTTGGTGATCCCGATCCCGCTCCTCTCCAATCGATCCCGCTCCTCCGGGCTCATCCCCGTGGATGTGTCGATCGACCAGTCGATGAGGCCGGCCCGGCGCAGGGCCGGATAGAAGCGATTCGAGGGATGGCAGAAATGAGTGTTCGTCGCCGCTGTCCACAACCCCGGGTTTATGCCGACGAATAGCAGCCGGACGTGAGGGCCGAGCAAGTCGTCGACGGTCTTGCCCTGGAAAGCGGCCAGTTGCTCCTTGGTGAAACCCATCGAGTGCAGAAACCCTCAGCCCGCCGGCAGCCAGGGAGGCGGGGGCGCGTCGATTCGAGATAGTTTCGAGGCAACCGTGCCGAACCGGTCGAGGTCGTGTTCCTGCCATGCCCGCCACGCCTCGGTGATCTCCTCCTTGCTCCGGGCAACGAAGTTCCACCACATCTCGATCGGCTCCCCCAACGGCTCTCCGCCGAGGACCAGGAAGCGGGCCTCATCGCCGGCCGCCTCGATTGGGAGAGTCTCGGCACCGATGGGAACCAGGGCGAGCCATCCCGGCTCGACGATGGCGTCCTCCACCTTCAGCTTGTGATCGATCGGGATCACCGCGTACTCGAAACCCGCGTCGGCCGGGATCTCCACCCGGTGCCCGTGGACCGTGACATCGAGGCCCACCGTCCCCCAGTCGACCTCGGCCGGCGATCGGTGCCCGGCGAGCTCACCGATCATCACTTTCACCTCTGCGGCGGGGAGGTCCGCCACGGGCAGATCCGGGATGTGCTCGAATCTGGAGTCTCCGTGTCTGGTCTCCTCGGGCTGGGCCAGCCACATCTGCACCCCGTGGATCCCTTCGCTCGTGCCCAACTCGGCATGTGCAATCCCGTTGCCTGCCGACATCAGGTTGAGCTGCCCTGGCCTGATCGTCTGCTCGCTGCCCAGCGAGTCGGTGTGAAGCGCCTCGCCCTCGAGCAGCCAGGTGACCGTGGACAGACCGGTGTGGGGATGCGGGCCAACCTCCAGGGGATGGGGATCGTCGAAGTCGGGGGGAAGGATCAGGTCGACGAAGCACCACGGGCCCACGGTCCGCCGACCCTTGGTGGGCAGGACCCTGCTGATGGGTACGCCTCCGACCGTGGTCGATCGACCCTCACGAACATCGATGCGAGCCAGGGGTCCCTGTTGTACCGAGGCGTCGACGGGCTGGACCGGCCCGCTCACCGGCGGTTCCCGGATCGCGGGGCCGATCTACTTCTTCTGGCTCTGGTAGTAGGGGTCTTCACCTGACGCGTGATCGGTGACATCCACGACCTGGGTCAATGCCGGGATCGATTCGAGGATTATCCGCTCGATGCCCTGCTTGAGGGTGACCTGAGCGAGCCCACATCCCTGGCAACCGCCGAAGAGACGTAGGTAGGCGATGGTGCCGTCGACCGATACGAGCTCTGCGCCACCACCGTGCGCCGCTATCGCCGGGTTGACCTGCTCCTTGATCACCTGCTGTACCTGATCGACGAGAGGACCAGACAGGTCGCCTCCAGGAGCCGACATCGGCGGCGGTGCGGGGCTGTTGGGGTTGTTCATCGAGAGACCCTGGTCGGTCAGTTCGAGTGCCGCCCCGTCGAGCTTCTCGGTGTCATCCTCGGGGAAGATCAGGGCCAGGCCACCATGTCTCTCCTCGACCCAACCCTCCTTCATGTCGTCGAGGGCCACGAAGGCGAGCTCGTAAGTGAACTGTGGGCCTCTGAAACCCGTGACCTCGATGGAGAGGGCGAACTCCCCGTCACCAGGCTCCTGATCCCTCAATTGGAGGATCATGTCCAGGGCGTCGGGCGCGACGCTGAGAACCGTGTCGTCTGACATCTGTAATGATGGTAACTGGTCCCCCGAATCAATCCCATGCCCACAGCTGTCGTCCTTCTCCCCAGCACCACTTATCGGGCCGGCGATTTCGTGCGCGCCGCCGAAGGGCTCGGCATCGATCTGATCGTCGCCTCGGAAAACCCACCCCCGTTCGACATGGGAGATCGCTATCTGCAGGTCGATTGCTCCGACCCTGACCTCGCAGCAGAAGCGATCGTCCGCATCGGCGACGACGCACCGATCGACGGGGTCGTGGCGGCCGACGACGCCGGCGTGGTGGCTGCCGCCATCGCAGGCAGAAAGCTGGGTGTGCGGGCAAACGAACCCGAGGCCGCCGCCGCATCCCGGGACAAAGGCCGACAACGTGCCCTACTCGGCGCTGCCGAGGTGCCCCAGCCGAGGTTCGACACGATCTCCCCTGGTGAGGACGGGACGAAGGCCGCAGCGGGCGTTGGCTATCCAGTGGTGATCAAGCCGCTGGACCGGGCCGCCGGACAGGGAGTCATCAGGGTCGACCGAGCCGCCGACCTGGCGACCGCCTTGTCGCGCTCGCGTTCCATCGTCGGAGATACTGCTCCCATAATCGTCGAGGAGTTCATGCCAGGGGACGAGGTCGCACTGGAGGGTCTGGTCCGCGACGGGGAACTCACCACCCTCGCCCTCTTCGACAAGCCCGACGCGGTGGAGGGCCCCTTCTTCCCGGAGACGATCCTCGTCACCCCGAGTCGTCTCGACGAGATAGCCCAAGCCGAATGCCGCCGGGTGTCGGCGGCGGCTTTGGCAGCCATCGGCATCACCCACGGTCCGGTGCACGTCGAGATGAAAGCCGAGGGCCCCATGGTCCGGGTCATCGAGGTGGCAGCCAGATCGATCGGTGGTCTCTGCTCGCGGAGTCTGAACTTCGGTTTGCTCGGAACGACATTGGAGACACTGATCCTTCGCAACGCGATCGGCATGGAGAAGCCCGAGTTGCGCCGCGAGTCGACGGCCAGTGGCGTCCTGATGATCCCGATCCCGCTACCCGGGACGTTCACCGGCATCTCCGGTCTGGAGCAGGTGAGGAATCTCGAGCACATCTCGGCAATCGACATCACGACCACTCCCGGTAGCAGAGTGCAACCACCGCCGGAGGGCGACCGGTACCTCGGCTTCGTCTTCGCCAAAGGGCCGGATCGGGACGGGGTCGAGGCGTCGTTGCGCCGAGCGCGGGAGATCATCGAAGTGAGCGTGGAATGAGCGGTCCGATGATGGTCACGGCCGAGACATCGCTTTCCCTGGCGCGAACAGGATGTCGGAGTCTCAACCTCTACTTGACGGTTAATGCTTACCCGCGAAAGCGCGCGTAAGACGATTTTGTCATTATGGACACCATCCTCATCTTCGCCGGTGGTGACCTCCCCGATGCCGGAATCGCCGAAGAGCTCCCCTCCGCCGACCTGGTAGTGGCCGCCGACAGTGGTTACGACGCCGCCGAGCACCTCGGGTTTCGGGTCGACGTGCTGGTCGGCGACCTCGACTCGATCGAGACCTCGCCCATTCCCGGGCATGTCATCGTGGAGCGCCACCCCGTCGACAAGGATCAGACCGACCTCGACCTGGCCCTCGAGCTGGCGGTCCGCGATGACCCGTCACGGGTGGTGGTGATCGGCGGGACCGGGGGACGATTCGACCACGAGATGTCCACGGTGGAGCTCCTCTGCTCCGAGCGCTGGTCGGTCATCGACGAGCTGGACTGGGTCTCGTCGCGAAGCCGCGCTTACGTTCTGCGCCGACGACGGATACTGCACGGCGATGTAGGAGCGACGGTCAGTCTGATTCCGGTGGGTGGGCCGGTCACCGGGCTCACCACGAGCGGGCTGCAATGGGATCTCGAGGGGGACACATTCGACGCAGGCACGACCAGAGGGGTGAGCAATGTGATGCGAGCCCCCGTGGCCGACATCAGGATCGACTCGGGGTGTCTCCTCGTCGTGTTCCCGACCTAGAGGCGGATCAGAGACCGGCTGCCACCGATGGGTCGAGCCGGGCGTAGCCGGCCAGGTATTCGGACCGCTCCTTGCCCAGCCGCGCCACCATCTCTTCGTACTCGGTCTCCCTGCCCAGTCTCTGGTAGAGCCGAAGCGGCTGGAGCAACTCGTCGTCCTCTACACCGGGCACGCTCACAGCGATCTCGTAACCGAAGTCGGGATCGGTGGCCCATTCGATCGTGCCTTCAACGATCCCCTGGACGATGGCCGACGAGTCCTGGATCCTGACGTCCTTCGAGCCTTCCCCTTCTCCTCCGACGCGGCCCGTGTTGAGCACGTAGGCCTCGAGGTCGGGGATCGTCTCCAACAGCTCCAACAGGCGATTTCCCTGCAGGGCATCGTCGTCGAAGAAGAACGGATTGGTTCCGGGCACCCGAAGGCTCTTTCCCGCTTCGGCAGCGCCACCGGCCGACGTTCCCTTCGTCTCTCCCAGCATGAAGAACGCCGGGATCTGGTCACGACGGAGCCTGGCGACACCAGGGATGACATGGTCGGAGCGGTTGAGCATGAGGAGATAGCGGGCCGGGGGGACATCGCTCGGGTCACGGTGCCTGATGTTGGCGAGTGGGAAGGTGCTGCGACCGTTGGCCGTGTAGTTGGTGTCGAAGAAGTCGACCTTGCCATCGGAGCTCACGGAGACGTTCTCCAGCCAAGCGTCCGGCCGGGTGGTCCCTCCATAGATGGTCGGCTCGTCATCGGGGTCCAGGCCCCAGGTCTTGGCGAAGCAACCGTTCTCGGTGGTCCGGATCGCACCCCCCGGCATGAGGGCAACGAAGTCGTCTTGCACCGGCAGTGACCCCGCCTGCTGGCGAAACGTCGTCGTGGTCTTGCCGGTCCCGGACAGCCCGATGATCAGCATCGACTCCTCGTCGCCTGACCGGGTAGATGCTGCGGGAAACGTCTTGAGCCCGGCGTGCAGGGCGAGACCGCCCCAGTCATGCGCCAGCCTGCCCCACATCCGGAGGCTCCCCATCTTCGACTCCCCGAAGTAGTCGGAGCCGAGTACCCGGGTCACCCAGTTCTCGAGGTCGACGATGATGAGACGGTCGTCGGGCTTTCCCGGGGCGGGAAGCGACGGGGTGTAGATGACGGTGAACTGCGGATCGCCACCCGGCGCAGGCGGGAAGAAGAGCTGTGCCTGCATTCCGGCGATATTGGCCTGGTTGGCCTCCATCATCAGCCGGCTCGGGGTGCTGAAGGCAGGATCGGGCCCGACCCGACCCTCGATCAACAACATGTCGAGGCCGGCGATGATGGGCATCCTGGCGTGCCGCCCACTCGTCGGCCTCGGCCCGAGAGATCCGGTTCTGGTGGATCTCCTCGTCGGCGACGAAGAAGGTCGAATTCTTCAGCCTGGCAGTGATCTCGGCCTGGTAGTTGAGATTCCCGAACTCGGTGACAGTGACACGAGGCATCCGCTCCAGGGTCAGCTCCCGCAACCGCTCCTGGCTCGGGTTCACCTCGATCGACCTGGCTTGGGGCAATTCGAACATGGGTCAGCTATCACTCGATTCGGAGGGGGAACCCGGAGCAGAGTAGTCGCCGATGGGCTGCGCGGCACTGCCTGGGAGCCATGCAGGCATAGGCGCCTGACGGAAATAGGCGACGAGATTCGCCACAGCCAGACTCGCCATCGCCCGCCGCGCCGGGACGGTCGCACTGCCGATGTGAGGCACGACCAGGCAATTGGGGAACTGGAGCAACGGATGATCAGGGGGCAATGGCTCGGGGTCGGTCACATCCAAGGCAGCCCCTCCGATCATGCCCTCCATCAGCGCCTCGACCAGGGCATCAGTGTCGACGATCGGCCCTCGCGCGACGTTCACCAGGATCGCTGTCTCCTTCATGAGCGCCATCTCGACCCGACCCATCATCCCGCGCGTCTCGTCGGCGAGAGGTACGGCGATTACCACGATGTCCGATCTCTCCAGCAGCCCGGCGAGATCGAGCATGGTCGCTCCGGGGACATCCTTGGCAGTCCGCGCGGTGTACAGGACTTGCATGTCGAATCCCCCGGCACGGCGCGCAATTGCCTGGCCGATCCGCCCCATCCCCACGATCCCAAGGGTGGCGCCGTGCAGATCACCGCTGAGGAATTGCCATGGGTCCCACGGGCCCCACGCTCCGGACTTGACGATTGCCTCGCCCTCGGGAAGACGTCTGACCACCGCGCCGATCAGGGCAAAGGCTGTGTCCGCCGTGGTCTCGGTCAGGACGTCGGGAGTGTGGCCCACCGACACTCCGTGAATCCGGCAGGCCTCGACATCGATGTTGTCGACTCCCACCGACATCTGGGATATGACTCTCAGCTTGGGAGCTGCATCGAGTAGCTCCGTGTCGATCGTGTCCGACAACATCGACAGCCAGCCGTCACAATCGGCGAGGCGATCGAGAAGCGTTTCCCGGGGCACCCGTCGCGAGATCTGGGGGGCGACTCCCGGTCCCCCGCTGGGCTGGCTCCACACCTCTATCTCGACGAGCGTCGCCAGGGGCTCGAGGATGTCCCCCGGGATGAAGTCGCTGACGAACACCCTCGGCATCGGAGCCGGAGGCTAACCCGGGCCAACAGCGAACAGTTCACTTCGAGGGTGCCGATACCATTCCTCGTGATGCGACGCATCGTTCTGTCGGTCCTCGCTTGCGTGGCGGTGTCTGCCTGTGCCGGCGCCGACGCGGTCGAACCCGCCCCGACTCTCGCACCGACGACCACTCTCGCCCCCAGCACCACCGTTCCGGCGACAACGACCACCTCGCGCGCCACCACGACAACGGTTGAGGAGGCACTCGACGTCGAGTCCCTGCCCGAAGGGTCCTCTCTCGTCCTCGGGGCGCGGGAAGCGGTCGAAGTCTTCGCCGGGCCAAACGCGGTCGAGCCGATCCGCACCGTGGAGCCGACCACAATCCTGGGAACCACGACCGTGCTCATGGTCGTGGAGGGGCCGAGCGATGGATGGGCCCGGGTCCTGCTCCCCGGCCGCCCCAATGGCTCCGAGGGATGGGTCCGCAGCGACGAGATGGTCGCCTTCGTCGTGGAAGGCAAGGTGCTGATCGATCTCTCCGACCGAACTCTCAGCTATGTCGTGGGAGACACTGAAGTGATCGCCACTCCCGTTGGAGTGGGCAGCGGGGCCAATCCGACCCCGACCGGGACATTTTTCGTCACCGACAGCGTCGCCCTCGCCGACCCCACCAGCCCATGGGGCCCCCACGCCCTCGGTCTGTCCGCCCGATCGGACACCATCACCGAATACAACGGGGGTGACGGGATCATCGGAATCCACGGGACCAACAATCCACGGTCGATCGGTCGTGCGGTGTCGTTGGGGTGCGTCCGCGTCGCCAACGATGTCATCACCCGCCTCCACGAGGTGGTCGCCATCGGGACGCCAGTGGAGATCCGTGCCTGACGGCACGGATCTCGGTTGTAGGTTTTAGGTCTTAGGTCCTACCACCTATGACCTAAGACCCACTACTCCGTTCGACAGAACGGTGACACCTCGTTCCTTCACCGAGGTCGAGACAATGATCCGATCGCCTTCCTCCCAGACCGAGATGACCAGCGTTTCCCCCGGGTAGACGACGCCCGAGAAACGGGCCCGGAACGAGGCCACCGCCTCGGATCGCCCTTCGAGCGCATGGTCCACCACCGCCTTGCAAACGATCCCGTAGGTGCACAACCCATGAAGTATCGGCCGATCGAATCCGGCGAAGGCGGCGAATCCCGGATCGGCGTGGAGCGGGTTCTTGTCGCCTGACGCCATGCGATAGAGCAGCGCCTGCTGGGGCAACGTGACGGACTCGACGACATGGTCTGGGCGGCGCGACGGCGTTGTATCGGTCGTCGATGGGCCGCTGTTCCCACCGAAGCCACCCTCCCCCCTGATGAAGATCGAGGCACGATTGGTGAACACTGGCTTGCCCGTCTTCTCCAGGACAGAGACGATCTCGACCATCGCCAGTGCTCCTTTCCCCTTGTCCAGGACCTCGGTGACGCGACCGGTCTGGATCACCGACCCGCTGGTGGGGATGGGCTCGTGGATCACGATCTCGTGCTCGCCGTGGAGAAACATCGCCGGGTTGATGTCGAAGCCGGGTGCATAGCCGATGCTCATCATGACCGGGAACTGCGGGATGGTGGCGTAGGTGGGGAGAACCCGGAGATCGCCCTCATAGGCATAGCGCAGCTCACCCGGGTCGGTGGGCGGGACGCCCGCGCCGACGCCCAGGTGATAGAGGATGATGTCCTCCTCACTCCAGACGGCGGTGCCGCCGGCCAGCTCCACCCCAACGGCTTTCTCGAGGTCGATCGGCATCAGCCGCCCGCCAAACGGGCCAGGATCATCAGCTCTTCGTTGATGTCCCCCGGTATCACGTATTCGGAGACATCGCGGATCTCGTCGAGCCGCTCGGACAGGTCCTCGACCGTGGGCACCACGCCCTGGCCGGCGAACCATCCGGTGTTGGTGCCGATGAAGACCCGGCCGTATCTGCCCCCACCTACCGTGAAGATCTGATGGGTGTGCTCGCTTTGCTCAGAGCAGAGATAGACCACCATCGGCATCACCTGCTGGGGATCGAGCATCTCGACGAACGGGCCAAGGATGTCCTCGGTCATCCGGGTGCGGGCAGTGGGCGCCACCGCATTCGACCTGATGTTGTATTTCGCCCCCTCGATGGCGAGCACATTGGACAGTCCGACCAGCCCGGCCTTGGCCGCGCCGTAGTTGGCTTGGCCGAAGTTGCCGAACAGCCCCGAGGCCGAAGTCGTGTGGACGAATCGGCCGTAACCGCGCTCCTTCATCACCTTGAAGGCCGGATGCGAGACGTGGAACGCGCCTTTTAGGTGCACGTCGAGAACTGCATCCACCTCGTCGAGCGTCATGTTTGCGAACGATTTGTCCCTGAGGATCCCCGCGTTGTTGATCACTACATCGACCGACCCGAAAGCATCCAGAGCGGTCTGGATGATCCCCTCGCCACCCTCGCGATTGGCAACCGAGTCGTAGCTGGCCACCGCCTCACCGCCCGCCTCCTTGATCTGATCCACCACCAGGTCGGCCGCGGAATGCGATGCGCCGCTGCCATCAACCGCGCCACCCAGGTCGTTGACGACGACCATGGCCCCTCTTCTCCCGAGCTCGAGGGCGTACTCCCTGCCGAGGCCCCCGCCGGCCCCCGTGATCACCGCAACCCGCCCGTCGAACGTGATCGGCTCACCCATTTGTTGACTCCCTCCGGTTGATTCCTGGCTCAGAGACCGAGGGACCGCCCGATGATCTCCTTCATGATCTCGGTCGTCCCCCCGTAGATGGTCTGGACCCGCGCGTCCCGATATGCCCTGGCGATGGGGTACTCCTCCATGTAGCCCCAGCCTCCGAAGAGTTGGAGACAGCGATCGATCACCCTCTTCTCCATCTCCGTGACCCACCACTTGGCCTTGGCTGCATCCTCCGCGCTCAGCTCACCACGATTCAGCGCTATCACCTGACGGTCGACGTAGGTCTGGGCGATGTCGAGCTCGGTCCTCATCTCAGCCATTAGGTGCTTCACGGTCTGAAAACTGCCGATCGGCTGTCCGAACGCCTGACGCTCTTTGATGTATTCGAGGGTCCACCCGAATGCGGCCTGGGCGTGGGCAACCGAGCCGGTGGCCAGGCTGAGCCGCTCTTGGGGCAGATTCTCCATCAGGTAAACGAAGCCCATCCCCTCCTCGCCCAGGCGATTCGAGACCGGCACCCTGACATCGTCGAAGAAGAGCTCAGCGGTGTCCTGGGCATGGAGGCCGATCTTTTCCAGGTTCCGCCCCCGGCTGAACCCCTCCGTCCCATCCTCGATGACGAGGAGGCTCATCCCGCTGTGCCTCTCCTGAGGGTCGGTCTTGACCGCGGTGATCACCAGATCGGAGTTGATCCCATTCGTGATGAACGTCTTCGACCCGTTGACGACATAGACGTCACCGTCGCGGATAGCCGTGGTATTGATCCCGGCCAGGTCGGATCCGGCACCGGGCTCGGTCATGGCAATCGCGGACATCAAGTCTCCCGACACCAGACCGGGCATCCACCGACCGGCCTGCTCGTCGTCGCAAAGGTGGGTGAAGTAGGGGAGACAGACGTCGTTGTGAAGTGTGATGCACATCCCCGAGGCCATCGCGTCGGCGCGCATCAATTCCTCGCCGACCACCATGTTGAAGCGGAAATCGGCTACCCCGCCCCCGCCGTGTTCTTCGGGCACGGCCATGCCCAGAAGTCCGGCCTTGCCCGCCTTGCGGAACATTTCCTTGTCGACCCTGCCCTGCGCCTCCCATTTGGCGACATTGGGAGCCACTTCCCGTTCGACGAACTCACGTGCGGTGGAGCGGAACAGCTCATGATCCGCTTCGAAGAGGTTTCGTTGCATATCCGCCGGGGCCGGGTCTCAGACTCCTACGTACAGACTCTCGATCTCGGTCGCGTACTTGTCGAGCACAACCTTGCGCTTGAGCTTCAGCGACGGTGTCACTTCGCCCGAGTCCGGGGTCCACTCGTCAGGAACGATGATCCATTTCTTCACTTGCTCGACCGAGGAGACCGAGCTGTTCGCCTCGTCCATTGCCCGCTCGATCTCGGCATTCACCTCGGCAAGCCGGGAGAAGGTCGCCAGGTCCTCGTAGGCGAGACCGTGCGCCTCGGCCCACGCCGGTGCCTCCTCGTGGTCGAGGGCGACGATCATGGTCAAGAACTTGCGACCGTCGCCGACCATGCATACCTTCGAGATCAGGGGGTGATTGCCCAGGATCGTCTCCAGCTTCGCCGGTGCGATGTTCTTCCCCCCGGCGGTGATGATGATCTCCTTCTTCCTGCCAACGATCCACACGAAGCCGTCCTCGTCGATCCGGGCCAGGTCGCCCGAGTGCAGCCAGCCCTCGGAGTCGAAGGCGTCGGCGGTGTCACTGGGGAGCTTGTAGTAGCCCCCGGTGATGACCCCTCCCCTCATCAACAGCTCGTCGTCTTCGGCGAGCTCCACTTCGACCCCAGGGAGCGCCTTCCCCACGGAGCCGAGCCGGAAAGCTCCGGGAACGTTGGTCGTCGCCGGACCTGTGGTCTCCGACATCCCGTACAACTCGAACAGGGGGATGCCCAGGGTCTGGAAGAAGAGAATCAGGTCCGGATTGATCGGAGCGGCAGCGGTGATGGCGATCTCGACCTGGTCCATGCCCAGCTGCTCGCGCACCTTGGACAGGACGATCGAGTCGAGCGTCCCCGCCATCATCGGGCCCGACGTCCCTTCCTGTTCGGCCAGGACGCGCTTCCGGTTGGCGTCGAGGGCGCGGTCGAGCAGGGTTTTCTTGACTCCGTGGGTTTCGGCGAAGCGGGCACTGAGCCGGGAGTGGAACTTCTCGTAGACACGGGGAACACCGACGAACAGGGTCGGCCGGGCCTCCTGGATGTATTCGAGGACCGCGGCGAGATTCGGGCAGAACCACACCTGGCCGGCCAGGTAGGTGGCCAGATAGTGGGTGGCGAGCCGCTCGGCGATATGGGCGAGGGGCAGATAGGACACCATTCGGGGTCCGAGGTCGATGTTGGCGGCCCGTCGCAGGCACTCGGCGGTCCAGACCACATTGCGGTGACTGATCATCACACCCTTCGGGGTGCCGGTGGTGCCCGAGGTGTAGATGAGGGTGGCCAAGGTGTCGGGGGTGATCGTGCCGGCCGTTCGGCTCACGGCCTCCGGATCATCGGCAAGTCGCTTCTTCCCCCTGATCAAGAGCTCGTCCCAGCTCAACACCCAATCGGCAGTGTCGTAGTTCTCGGCCCCCGACATCAGGACGACGTATCGAAGGTTGGGCAGCTCGGACCGAATCTCCTCAAACCGCTTCATGAACTCGAGGTCCTCGAGCACAGCGACGGTCGCCTTGCAATTGTCGGCGATGTACTGGATCTGCGGTGCGGTGAGTGTGGAGTAGATGGTGACCGCGGTTGCGCCGGAATGGATGGCGGCGTAGTCGGCGATGACATGCTCGGGGCGGTTCCCGGCCATGATGGCGACGAATTCGCCGTCGCCGACGCCCAGATCCTGGAAACCTGCCGCCGCCTCGTGCACCGCCTGCCGGTACTCGCCCCAGGTCAGGCTCTTCCAGTCTCCGTCCTTGTAGTGGATCGCCGGCTGGTCGCCGTGACGCTCCGCATTCCGGTCGAGATAATCGACGATCGTCTTGCCCTCGACCTCGGCGTCGATCTCGGCTCGTTCCGCCAACACGGCTTCCTGGGACATTGCTCCTCCGCGATCAGGCCACTGCTCCGACTCGGCGGAGCATACTTATCTCGGTTTCGCTATAGCCGAGCGACTCCAACACGAGGTCTGTGTCCCGTCCGGGGTAACCAGGTCCTGAGGGACGCGAGGCTGGTGTGGCTGAGAATCTGGGGCCTGGAGCGGGCTGCGGCACCCCATCGACCTCGATGAACACCTCCCGTGCCTTGTTGTGGGGATGTTCTGAAGCCGCGGTGGTGTCGAGGACCGGAGCCACGCACGCGTCGATCTCCGCAAAGCGCTCTGCCCATTCGTCACGGCTCTGTGAGGCGAATTTGGAGGCGAGGGCAGCCTTGATCGTCGGCCAGCCCTCTTTGTCGCTTTGTGCGGGTAGCGACTCGGGATCGATTTCGAGACCCTCGAGAAGGGCACCGAAGAACTGCGGTTCCAGCGCGCCGACCGCCATGTGTTCACCGTCGGCTGTCTCGTAGACCGCGTAGAACGGCGCTCCGCCATCGAGGAGATTGGCCTCACGCCGCGCTGTCCACCAGCCCTCGGCTATATGCCCGTGCATGGCCGTGGTGAGCAGCGCCGACCCGTCGATCATGGCTGCGTCCACTACCTGACCCTCCCCGGTCTCACGAGCGTGGAGAACCGCGGCCAGCAGGCCGACGGCGAGGAACATGCCCCCTCCGCCGAAATCACCCACCAGGTTCAGCGGAGGCAGTGGCCTCGGCTCTGGGCCGATCGCGGCCAGGGCGCCGGATAGGGCGATGTAGTCGATGTCGTGGCCGGCCCGGCCGGACAGCGGACCGTCTTGACCCCAGCCGGTCATCCGCCCGTAAACCAGTGCCGGGTTGCGGGCGAGACACGGTGCCGGGCCGATGCCGAGACGCTCGGTCACCCCGGGCCTGAACCCTTCGATCAGGGCATCGGCGCCCTCCACCAGATGTAGAACGACGCCCATCCCGTGCTGGTGCTTGAGATCCACCCCGATCGAGCGCTTCCCACGACCCATGAGGTCGTTCCTCGTCGAACTGGTGTGCCCGCCGGTGACCGCGTCGGCTCGATCCACCCTCACCACTTCGGCACCGAGGTCGGCGAGGACCATCCCGCAGAAGGGCGCCGGCCCCAGGGCGGCGATCTCGACAACCCTCATTCCCTGCAAGGGGCCCGTCATGGGCGCAACCTAGCTCCGGCGGGCCTCAGATTCCTCAGGCTTCGGGGACTATCGGCTCCGCGCTTTCGACGAGCAGGGGGGCGTATTCGAACTCCGGGGTGATGGTGAAGGCGCCCTCGAGGATGGCGTTGGCGATGTAGAAGCTCTCGACCTCGTTGCCGTCCGGCTCGATGATGTTCATCGAACCCGGTTGCATGTTGGCCCCGAAGTTGACCTCTTCCTTTCCACTCCATTCACCTATGTTCCAGAACGGCCCGATCTCGGACGGGTTGTCACCCGGGCCCTGGATGACCGAATTCCAGGCGAGGAGTGTCGGTCTCTGGTACATCGGGATCATCGGGACTGCGGCAAGCCATAGCTCGTCGGCCTCGTTGTAGGTCGCGGCGCGCTCTTCGGGGTCGACGATCATGTCGGTCCGCCTGATCAGCGCGTCCACCTCTTCGTCGCAGTAGCGAAAGAAATTCAGGTCGCCGAAGCCGTTCAAGGCGTTGCCCTGGCAGTAGTAGCGGCTGTTGCCCCAGGACGGGTCGGGGGAGGCGACCCAGGCCAGGTTCGAGACCTGCCAAACATCGGCGCCTCCCTGGAGGTTGGTCGTCTGCAACAGCTCCGATGTCGGCCCGAAGCTCGGCGTTATCTCGATCCCGATGGCGGCGAGATCGGCCTGGGCCAGCTCGAAATGCAGATCCCGGGCTTCGTTTCCCGATGTTGTCGCCCAACTGAATGAGAGACGCTGGTCGCCGCACACGTAGATGCCGTCTTCTCCCCTCACGCAGCCGTTGCTCGACAACAGCGCCTCGGCGCCGACCGGGTCGTATGGGAAGAGGCCGTTGAAGTGATCCACATAGTGATCGCTGCTGTTCAACCACACCGAGTTTCCGAGGAGCTGGCCACCGGGAGTGATGGGCCGGACGACAGCGTCCATCATGGCTTCACGGTTGATGCCCTGCGTGATCGCCTGGCGGACGAAGAGGTTCTGCAACCTGGGGTCGTCTTGATTGAAGCCGAAGTACTCCCACACCGGGCCCAGACCCGTCACCGACTCGACCTCGCCGATGCCGGCGACCTCATCCATCAGGGACACATATGGCTGGGGGTAGATCATGTCGACCTCCCCATCTCCCAGCGCGTCCACCTGCACCTCCTCGTCGCCGATGAACAGGATGTTGAGCGTCTGCACGTCGCCGGATGCCTCACCCCAGTAGTTGGGGTTCCGGGCCAGAGTGATCCGCTCCTCGGGCACCCATTCGACGAAGGTGAACGGCCCCGTGCCCATGGTGATGGCATCGTCCCAGACCGTGTTGAACGGCTCGCCTTCGAGGATGTGAGCCGGAAGGATGGAGCTGAACAAGGTCTGCCAGGGCGCGTAGATCTCGTCGAAGGCGAACACGACCGTCTTGTCGTCGACGACCTCGTACCCGGTGATCAAGTGGTAGCCCTCCCGGCTGATGATGTCGAGCGAGGGATCGGCGATGGTCTCGTACGTGAAGACGAAGTCCATGGCTGTCACCGGTGTGCCATCGGCCCACGCCGCCTCCTGCCGGATGTTGTACCTGACGCAGAATGTGTCGCGACAGGCACCAACGGTCGTTGTTGTCGGAACAGCCGTGGTCGTGGTCTCCGGCGCCCTGGTCGTCACCACCCCGACCGTGGTCGTGGGCTCAGCCTCACCGGTGCATGCCGTCGCCATCATCGCCACGACGACGAGATAGGGCCGCCTTGACTCGAACAGTCTCTGCTCATATCGCCGTCTCGGAGTGGCCGTGGTCGAGGATCACGGCATGATGACTCCGGGTCTCAGAGATGAGTGCCTGGATGATCCCGGTCATCGGCAGGGCGAGGATCACGCCGATCGGCCCCAATAGGGCGGAGCCGATGATGATGGCGCCGATCGAGACAGCGGGGTGGATCTCCATTGTCTTTTGGGTAATGCGGGGAGCTATGAGGTAGTTCTCGATCTGTTGATACGCCAGGAAATAGAGGATCACCCAAAGCATCGTGCCCAGACCCCCGGAGGAAAGGGCTACGACTGCCGGGAGGATGGCGGCGAGATAGGTGCCTACCACCGGGATGAACTGGCTGAGCACGCCAACCCAGATCCCGAGCGAGACTGCGAACGGGACACCGAGGATGGTGAGGAACAACGCGGTGAGGGTGCCACTCAACAGCGAGAGGATCAGCCTCGAATAGATGTAGCCCCCCATCTTCTCCACCGCCACGTCCCAGATGTGCAGAGCGTCACTTTGGCGCTCCTGGTTCATCGTGGATAGAACGGTCCGCTGCAGCTTGGGCAGCTCGGCCACCATATAGAACGAGAAGAGGGCAACGGTGGTGGCGAAGAAGAGGAAGCTGAAGATGCCGGTGGTGACATTGACCACCCCTCCGAGGATGGTCCCGCCGGCGCCGGCGATGAGGTTTGGCAACTTAGCCGCCTCCTGCTGGAGCGACTCGGTCGAGATGTCGAGGTTGAACCAGTCGTTCAATTGCTGGGCCACGGAATCGATATATCCGGGGAGCTGGTCGATCAGCTCGTTGACCTGGTTGACGAACAGGGGGACGAGCAGCGCGACAAACGCCACGATCAACAGGAAACCCACCAAGAACACCAGGCCGGTGGCAAGCCCACGCTTCCAGCCCCGCTTCTCCAGAAAGTGCACCGGAGGCTCGATGGCCACCGCGATGAAGAGTGCGACGAACACCATGAAGAGCAGGTTTCTGAGGCGGAACAGCAGGAAAATCGCAAGCGCGGTGAGCAGCAGCACCCCAGCCACGACGAGTGTCCGTCTCCGGAACACGCGGCTGTCCGTTCGCTCCTCGGTCTTGTTCATCGACGAGGAGATTAGGGCTGGTAGGGACGGTGTATTGGAAGCGATCTAGCCTCCGGCGCATCCCGTGAGGAGGGCGATGCAAGGATTCGATCAGCGGGGGTCTGGGGGTCGCCCGGAAGACGTGGTGTGGCAGCCGACCCCGGAGAGGGCGGCGGCTTCCAACACCGCCACCTTCATGCGAGCCCATCAGATCGCGACCGTGGATGAGCTGCGTCAGCGGTCGGTATCCGACCCGGAGTGGTTCTGGGAGGCAGTGGTCGATTTCCTCGGCCTCCCCTTCGACCGGCCGTGGAGGACCATCCGGGACACATCGAGAGGGCATCCGTGGGCGACCTGGTTCGTCGGGGGAGGCTTCAACCTGAGCCGGGCATGTGTCGACCGGTGGGCCGACGAGGACCCGGGCCGCCTCGCGCTGCGGAGCGAGAAAGAGACGGGTGAGACCCGCGAGCTTTCCTTTGGCGAACTGAAGGATGTGGTAGGCCGTCTCGCCGGCGCCCTCGGCGTTCTCGGTGTCACAAAAGGCGACGCTGTTGCGGTGTTCCTGCCCATGGGACTGGAGGCAGTGGTGTCCCTCCTCGCCGTGGCACGGATTGGAGCGATCTTCATCCCGGTCTTCTCGGGGTACGGGGCCGAGGCGGTGGCGACGCGGCTCGATGACCCGAGGCCCAAGGTCATGATCTGCGCCGACGGTTTCCAGAGGCGGGGCAGGCTGGTGAAGATGAAGGAGGTCGCCGACCAAGCGATCGAGGGCACAGGCGGTGTCGAGCGGGTGCTCGTCGTCGACTATGCCGGGCGCCCCGACACACCGATGACCGAGGGCCGCGACGTCTGGTGGCACGACGCCGTGCCGAGCGCCGAGCCCGTCCCCCCGTACGCCACAAGCACCGAGAGCCCCGCTCTCATCGCATACACGTCGGGCACCACCGGACGCCCGAAGGGGGCCGTCCACGTCCATGCCGGTCTTACGGTGAAGCTCGCCGCCGAGGGCGCGTTCCATGCCGAGATCGGCCCCGAAGACGTGGTGATGTGGGCCACCGACATGGGGTGGATCATGGGCCCGTGGATGGTGGTCGCCGGGCTGGCCAACGGCGCCGCCCTGGCCACCTATGACGGGGCGCCGGATCATCCTGGACCCGACCGGCTCTGGGCGGTGGCGGCCAACTTGGGTGTCACCTTTCTCGGTATCTCACCCACTCTCATCCGCGCCCTGTTGCCGCACGGCGCCGAACAGGCTCGACGGCACGACCTCTCCCGACTTCATACGTTCGGATCGACCGGGGAGCCGTGGAACCCCGCTCCGTGGTGGTGGCTTTTCGATGAGATCGGAGAGAGGAAACGGCCGATCATCAACATCACCGGCGGCACCGAGATCGGCGCCGTCATAGTCGGGGTCAACATCCTCCAAGGGCTGAAGCCGACGTCGGTCGGCTCCCCGTCTCTTGGCATCGACGCCGACATCTACGACATCGACGGGAACCCGGTGCGTGGAGGAGTCGGCGAGCTGGTGATACGGGGCTCATGGCCGGGGATGACCCGGGGCTTCTGGGGCGAGCCGGAGCGCTATCTAGAAACCTATTGGTCTCGCTTCCCGGAGGTGTGGGTCCACGGGGACTGGGCCTCCATCGACGAGGACGGCTTCTGGTTCCTCCACGGCAGATCGGACGACACCCTCAACATCGCCGGCAAGCGCGTCGGCCCCGCCGAGATCGAGTCGGCGGTGGTTGCCCTTCCCGAGGTGACCATGGCCGCGGCCATCGGAATCCCCGACGAGGTCAAGGGTGAGTCGATCGCGATCTACGCCGTGCCTGCGCCCGGGGTCGAGCCTGACGACGACCTGACCGCAACGGTTGTTTCCGCGGTGACCGGGACCATGGGCAATGCGTTCCGGCCCACCAGCGTCAGATGGGTCCCCGACCTGCCCCGCACCCGGTCGGCAAAGATCATGCGCCGGGTGATCAAGGCAGTGGCCCTCGGGGAGGAGCCGGGGGACCTTTCCGGTCTGGAGAACCCGGAGAGCCTGAAAGGGCTTTGACTACTCCGCCTCGGCGAAGATCTCGCGTGGGGCAGCGAAATGACAGGCGGCCAGGGTGTCGAAATGCTGCTCCAACGGTGGCTCGACCTCGGCACAGATGTCCTGGGCCTTCCAACACCGGGTGCGAAAATGACACCCGGAAGGAGGATTGGCCGCCGAGGGCACATCACCCTGGAGGAGGATGCGCTTGTCGGAATGGAATTCGGGATCGGGCACGGGCACCGCCGACATGAGGGCCTGGGTGTAGGGGTGCGACGGGTTGCCGTAGAGATCCAACTCCACCCCCTCCTCGACGATCTTGCCCAGGTACATCACGGCAACACGGTCAGAGATGTGACGAACAATCGAGAGGTCGTGTGCGATGAAGATGTAGGAGAGGTCGAACTCGTCCTGGATGTCCTCGAGGAGATTGACCACCTGGGCCTGCACCGAGACGTCGAGGGCAGAGACCGGCTCGTCACAGATGATGATGCTCGGGTTGAGGGCCAAAGCCCGGGCCACCCCGATCCGCTGGCGCTGCCCACCGGAGAACTGGTGGGGGTATCTATTGATGTGATTGGGGTTGAGCCCCACCAGCTCCAGGAGCTGGCGGACCTGATCCCTGACCTTGTCCTTGGGGAGCAGACCGCTGTGGATCGACCACGGCTCGGCGACGATGTCCCCCACCGTCATTCTCGGATTGAGCGATGCATACGGGTCCTGGAAGATGATCTGGATGTGACGGCGCAGATCCCGCATGTCGCCTTTGTCCAGCGAGAAGATGTCGGTGCCCTTGTAGTAGGCGGCTCCAGAGGTCGGCTCGATCAGACGCAGCAGGGTGCGGGCCACGGTCGACTTGCCACAACCCGATTCACCGACCAGCCCCAGTGTCTCCCCGGGCATGAGATCGAAGCTGACCCCGTCGACGGCTTTGATCGAGCCGACCTGGCGACGGAACACACCCTTACGGATCGGGTAGTGCTTGACCAGATCCTGAACGGAGAGGATCGGCTCAGTCATTCGAGAACACCTCGGCGAAATGACAGGCGGAGGTTCGGCTGTCCACGATCTCTCGCAACGGCGGGTCATCTGTCCGACAGACGTCCTGGACATAGTCACAACGGGGATGGAATGGGCATCCCGCAGGGACGTGGAGGAGGTCGGGGGGCGACCCCTTGATCGGGTAGAGACGGCCGCCCTTGTGGTCGGGCCGGACCAGAGAGCGCATCAGACCCTCGGTATAGGGGTGATAGGGATGTCGATAGAGCTCACGGATATCGGCGGTCTCGACTATCTCGGCGGCATACATGACCGAGACCTTGTCGGCTACTTCGGCGACCACCCCGAGGTCGTGGGTGATCAGAATCAGCCCCATCCCGGTCTGCTGCTGCAGATCAGCGAGGAGCCCCATGATCTGCGCCTGCACGGTGACGTCGAGAGCAGTAGTCGGCTCGTCGGCGATCAGGACATCCGGATCCAGGGCGATGGCCATGGCGATCATTACCCGCTGGCGCATGCCACCGGAGAACTCGTGTGGGTATGCATTGACTCGCTCGGCTGCCGACGGGATCTTCACCAGGTTCATCAACTCGATGGCACGTTTGTAGCCCTCGGACTTGGACATGCCCCGGTGCTTCTGAAACATCTCCGAGATCTGCCAACCCACCGTGAACACCGGGTTGAGCGCGGTGAGGGCGTCCTGGAAGATCATCGAAATCCGATCGCCCCTGATTTGACGCCGCTCCTTCTCCTCCATCTTGAGCAGGTCTTTCCCCCGGAACAGGATCTCGCCACCGGTGACGAACCCGGGGGGAGAGTCGATGATCCCCATGATGGCCTGGGCGCTGACGGTCTTACCCGAGCCCGACTCGCCGACGATGGCGAGTGTCTCCCCCTTGTCGACGTGATAGCTCACTTTGTTCGATGCCTTGACCGTGCCCGATCGCATCCGGAACTCGACCTCGAGGTCCTTCACGTCGAGAAGCACCCCGGTGTCGGCAGCGTGCGGGTCGAAGGCTGTATCCAGCGGCGTGACCTTCGTCATCGCAGCTTGGGATCCAACGCGTCGCGGAGGGCGTCACCCATCAGGATGAATGCGAAGACGGTCACGCTCAGGAAGATCCCGGGGAAGAACAGCAGGTGAGGGAAGGCGAGGATGCGGTTCTGCGCCACATTGATCATCAGCCCCCAGGAGATGGCGGGCAGCTGAAGGCCCACGTTGAGAAAGGAGAGGGAGGCCTCGGCGGAGATGATGACGCCCACGGTGATGGTGGCATAGACGATGACCGGGGTGATGCCATTGGGGAGGACGTGACGGGTGATGATCCGCCAGTCGCTGGCCCCCATGGCACGGGCGGCGTCGATGTAGTCGAGCTCTTTGACAGAGAGCACCGACGAACGCATCAGACGCATCATGGTGGTCCAGCCGAAGGCGATGAGCACCAACGACACCGTCCAGAACCCCTTGCTGCCCATGGCGTTGAGTAAGACGATCCCGGCCAGGATCAACGGGATGGCGAACATGATGTCGGTGAACCGGGAGAGCGTCGAGTCGAGCCAGCCCCCCCTGTAGCCGGCGACGGAGCCGAGGGCTACTGCGATGAGGGTGGTGCAGAAGGTGACGAGGAGACCGATCGAGACCGAGGTTCGGGCCCCCCAGATGGTGCGTGCGTAGTAGTCACAACCCTGGAGATCGGTCCCAAACCGGTGTTCGGCGCTCGGAGTCTGAAGCGCGTCGATGAGACTGCAATCGCGGGGGTCGACCGAGGTGAACAGGGTGGGGAAGGCGGCCATGACCATCATGAGGATGACGAGCAGTGCCGAGATGACAAAGCCGGGCTTGCGCCGCAACTCCTTCCAGGCGTCGCTCCAGAGACTGGCCGGCTTGCCCTGCTTGGGCGCCTGAGCGGGTACCACCTCCGGGGTGACGACGTCGGGCGCCAGTGTCTCGGTGGGCGGGACGTTGGTGGTATCAGTCATACCTGATCCTCGGGTCGAGCACGGCATACATGATGTCGACGACCAGATTGGCCACTGCGTAGATGATCACCAGGAGGGTGACGATCCCCACCACCACCGCTCCTTCCTGAGCGAGAGTGGCCTGGTAGACCGCCTGGCCGATGCCCGGGATGTTGAAGATGGTCTCGGTGATGATCGCCCCTCCCATGAGGGCCCCGAGGTCGATGGCGAGGAAGGTGACCACGGGGATCAGGGAGTTCCGGAAGGTGTGCACCCCGATCACCCGGCGAGGGCTCAGCCCTTTGGCCTTGGCGGTGCGGACGTAATCGGAGCGGAGATTCTCGACCACACTCGACCTGGTGAGCCGAGCGACGTAGGCCAGCGACACCGAGGCGAGCACGATGGCGGGGAGTAGGTACCCGTAGAGACTGGGCGGGTTGCCCGCTGTCACCGGAAGCCAGCCCAATCTCACGCCGATGAAGATCTGGGCCATGAACCCCAGCACGAAGATGGGGATCGAGATGACGGCGACGGTGCTCACCTTGACCAATGAGTCGAGAAATTTGTCTTTTCGGATCCCGGCCCAGACCCCGGCGGTGACCCCGATCACCACCTCGATGACGAAGGCATAGATAGCGAGACGAAGAGTCCTGGGGAACCTCTCCTTGATGATGTCAGCCACCGGCCGTTGGTTGAAGCTCTCGCCGAGGTCCCCCTGGAGGACCCCCGTGACGTAGGCCCAGTACTGGGCCAGATAGGGCTCGTCGAGGTGGTACCGCTGGATGAGTGTCTGTCTGAGGGAGTCGGGCATCGGCTTCTCGCCGGCGATAGCCCGAATCGGATCACCGGGAATGGCGAAGACCATGGAGAAGATGAGAAAGGTGGCCGCGAAGAACACCAGTACGAATTGCCCGACCCGCCGGATGATGTAACTCGTCATCGGTCAGTCTTCAACCCAATCCCTCGCCGGGAACCATAGTGTGGAGCGGCATCGCGAGGATGCCGCTCCACACCTTTCGGCGACGTTGCCGTCGCCATCGTTTTTCAGCCGCCTGGGGTCAGGGCGGTGTAGACGATGTTGCCGAAGGCGTCCACGTAGACGCCGCCAACGTTGTCGCTCCAGCCGTACTGGTTCAACCCGAAGTACACCGGGATCATCGGGGTGTCGGCACACGCTATCGCCGCCGCCTCCTGATAGAGGGGGATGGCGTTGTTGATGTCGGCCTCTGCGTTGGCCTCGTCGATCTTGGCATCGAAGTCGGGGTTGCTGTAGAACGAGCCGTTCGAGCCCAGCGGTGGGAAGAAACGGCTGTCCAGCAGCAGCTGCCAGTAGTTCTGGGGGTGCGGGTAATCCATACCCCAGCCAAGACGGAACGGACCGGTCATGCCCTGCTCGTCGACCAACGGCAGGTAGTCGGCGAACTCGAGCTGCTCGAAGCTCACCGTGGTCGGGTCGATGCCGAGGGTATCGGCCCACATGTTGACCACTGCCTCGACCCAGGCGTCGTGACCGCCGCCCGAGTTGAACCAGACCGTGATCGGCCCCTCGATGCCACCGGAGGACTCCCAGAGGGCCGCAGCCTGCTCGGGGTCGTAGTCCCAGTTCGGGCACACGCTCTCCTGATAACCGGGGATGACCGGTGACTGGATGTTGAATGCCGGAGCGCGGGTGCCGTTGAAGATCGGGCTGTCGACCAGTGTCTGCCGGTCGATGGCCATCGACAGTGCGGCGCGCACGTCGGGGTTCTCGAACTGCGGAACGTACATCGGGATGTGAAGGAAGTTGATCGACGAGCTCGGTGACTCACCGAAGTTCGGCACCGCTGCCTCGACCTCGGCCTGCCGCTCCGCCGTAACGGAGTCAACGATGTCGAGGTTGCCGGCCAACAGGTCATTGATGGCGGCGTCGACATCGGCGTAGATCTTGAAGGTCAGACCCTCGATCTGCGCCTGGTCCTCACCGGCGAAGTCCGGGTTGGCCACAGTCCTGATCTCGATGTCGTGCTCCCACGACCCGTCCATCATGAATGGCCCGTTTCCGATCGGCGCCTCGTTGTACGCGGCCGGGTCGGCGAAGAACGCCTCCGGCAGCGGGGAGAAGGCCGGATAGCCGAGTCTGGTCATGAAGAACGACTCGGGAGCTCCGAGAGTGATGGTGAAGTGGGTGTCGTCGACGACGGTGAGACCACTCATCGTCTCGGCTGCGGGGGGCTGGCCCTCACAGTCGGCGACATCTTCATCCTCACCGGTCTCCGGCGTTGGGCTGAGTGACCGTCCCGCACTGGAGATCGGCAAAGCCGGCGATCGATGCGAAGAACCCCGAATTCTGTTGCCGCGTTGGGCCCGTATGCCGTGTAGTTCCACGAGTCGACGAACGACTGCGCCGTCACCGGGGTGCCGTCGTGGAAGGTCCACCCGTCGTGGAGGACGACCTCCCAGGTGAGACCTTCGTCGGGCGAGGTGATCGACTCGGCGACACCGGTGAACTCGGGCTCACTGGTCTCCGGGTTGTAGTCGATCAGACCACGGAACAGGGCGCTGAGCACCGCGATCCCCTCCGACTCATTGGAGTTCGGGGGCTGCAGGAACTCCGGCTCAACGATGAAGGTCGTGACGATCCCACTCCCGGCCGCGGCGGCCTCCGTGGTATCGGTTGGTGCCTCAGTTGTGTCCGTCGTTGCCTCGGTAGTTGCCGTGGTGTCGCCTGACGCCTCCGTGGTTTCGGTTGGTTCCCCGCTGCTACAAGCCGCAAGGAACAGTCCAAACGCAAGAAGAGCGGCAAGCGCGCTCCTCTGTCGTCCTTTCTTCATATGGATTCCCTCCTTTGGGCAGACGGGCTGTTACACCCATCAAGCGGGGAGCATATACATCCACCGCGAGCAACACATAGCGACATCGGGTGGTTTTTTTGGTACCGAACGATCACCATATCGGGCGGCATCCTGGCCCCGGCGTCGAGACGGATGACCTCTCCGTTCAAAAGCGGGTTTTCCACAATCGACTGCACCAGATGGGCAAAGTCTTCGGGTGTGCCTAGACGACGGGGGAAAACGTGAAGGGAGGCCAGAGATTCCTTGAGCTCCTCAGGGGCGCCCGCCAAGAGGGGCGTGTCCATTATTCCCGGTGCCACCGTCACGCAACGCACCCCGATGCCGGCCAGATCCCGGGCGAGGGGCAGGGTCATGCCGACGATCCCGCCCTTCGACGCGGAGTAGGCCGACTGCCCGATCTGTCCCTCGAAAGCCGCGATCGAGGCAACGTTGACGATCACGCCCCGCTCTCCGTCGAGACCGGGATCGTTGTGCGCCATTACTGCGGCGACATTTCGGGTCACGTCGAACATGCCGATCAGATTCACCTCGATCACGAACTTGAAAAGGTCGAGATCGAAGAGCTCACCTTCGCGTGAGATCAGCCGCTGTGCCGGCGCCACGCCCGCAGCATTGACCAGGATGTCGATCCTGCCCCACTCCTCCGCAGCGCGGCCGACCGAGTCGGCGACACCACCCGGATCGCGCACATCACAGCGGATGAACCGAGCATCCTCCCCCAGCGCATCCACAGCCGCCGCGCCGTGGGCCTCGTCGATGTCGAGCAGGACCACCGACCCCCCGCCCCGGACGAATCGTGAAGCGGCACCGAAACCAAGACCGGACACACCGCCCGTGACCAGCGCCACCGAGCCCTCGATCTTCACGCCGGACCTCCTCTGCCCGGCGACGCTACCACCGGCGCCCGGGTCGCCCTGCTGAGATGACAACGATGATCGGCGTGTTCGACTCTGGTGTCGGTGGCTTGAGCGTGCTGACCGAGATACGACGTGAGATGCCCTCGGCCGATCTCCTTTATCTCGCCGACCAGGCTCGGGCGCCGTACGGCGTGCGAACCCTGGCCGAGGTCGCCGAGATGACGGAACAGGCCGCCCGGTGGCTCCTCCATCGGGGCGCCACGACGATCACCATCGCCTGCAACACCGCCTCGGCCGCCGCCCTCCTGGCGCTGCGAGGGAGACACCCCGATGTTCCCTTCGTGGGAATGGAGCCGGCGGTGAAGCCGGCAGCAGTGAGCAGTGCCACCGGTGTCATTGGTGTCGTCGCCACCGCTGCCACCTTCCAGGGCGAGCTCTTCGCATCGGTGCTGCAGCGCCATGCCGAAGGGACAACTGTGCTGACACAGGCCTGCCCGAACTGGGTGGAGCTGGTCGAGAGAGCCGAGATCGACGGGCCCGAGGCGACACGACAAGTGGCCGACTGCCTGGCCCCGATCCTCGATGGCGGCGCCGACACAGTGGTCCTGGGCTGCACCCATTTCGCCTTCCTCGTCCCGCTCATCGTGGAAGTGGCCGGGCCCAGCGTCAAGATCGTCAACCCGGCACCTGCAGTAGCCCGCCAGGTGAGGAGGGTCGCTTCGGGCAACGGGGGCTCAGCGCGGCTGACTCTGGCCACATCGGGCGACCCCGACAGGTTCCGCCGGGTCGCGCATGAGTTGGCCGGGATCGAAGCCCTCGAGCCGGTCCTAGCCTGCAACCTGAATGACAGCTGAAGTCTTCGAGTCCGGTGTGCGCGACGCCCTCTCACGCCGTCCTGACTCGGCTTGGATCCATCGCGGGGTCGCCCTCTTCGGCTGGGGTGTCTCCACGAGGATCGACGTCGGTACCGGAGCCGATCGATTCGACCGGGCCATGCGGAGGTTGTCGGCCACCACTGCCCCGCTGGCGTTGGCCAGTTTCACCTTCGACGAAAACGACCCGGGCTCGGTCGTGATCATTCCTCGCACACTTGTAAAAGTCGACACAGATGGGACCCGGTTTCTGATCGGGGATCCAGACGACCTCTCTCCGTATGCCACCTCCACCGTGTTGCCGGCCGGACATCTCGGCCATGGCAGGCTCGACGAGTGGATGAGCCTCGTAGACGACGCGCTCGATGCGATCCGGGAGCGCGAGGTGGAGAAGGTCGTCCTCTCCCGGCGACTCCCAGTGAAGTTCGACGGGCGGGTGCCCACCCATCTCGTCCTGTCCAATCTCGCTGGCAACGAGCCCGACTCGCACACGTTCCTCGTCGACGGCTTTGTGGGCTCGAGCCCCGAGCTTCTTGTCTCGCTCGCCTCGGAGCGCGTCCGATCTATCTCCTTGGCCGGTTCTGCCGACCCCGGCGACCCCGCCTCGGCCGGTTTCTTCGACACCGAGAAAATGACGCGGGAACACGCCCTTGCAGCGGATTCGGTCGACGCCGCTCTGACCCCCTTTTGCACCCGTCTCGGGCGGTCGGAGAGAACGGTGGCTACTTACGGGGACATCCAGCACCTGTCGACCGTCTTCGAAGGTGATGTCCGCCCCGGGACCACCGTGACCGACTTGCTGGCAGCCCTCCACCCGACGGCGGCGGTGGCAGGGACCCCGACCAAGACCGCGGTCGAGTTGATCCGTGAGCTTGAGGGCCATGAACGCGGGCGATACGCGGGCCCGGTGGGCTGGTTAGACCGGGAAGGCGATGGAGAGTTCGCCATCGCCCTTCGCTGTGGTGAGATCGACGGTACGAGCGCGACTCTCTACACCGGTGCGGGGATCGTCCAGGGCTCCGATGCGGCCATGGAGTTCGACGAGACCCAGATCAAGCTGCGGCCGATGCTCGGGGCTCTCGGCCTCAGCTGAGCTCGGCGCACACAGCGCGCGCCGTGTCGTCCAGACCGCGGCGTGCCTTCAGGTCGGCCTCTCGCTCGACCGGGACCACGACGACGTGGGGGCCGCCCACATCGAGCAGACCCCGGATCGTGGCTCCGAGGTCGGCAACGACTTCCACCAGCGAAGCCCCTAGGTTGAAGGCGGACGCAATCCGGCTCAGGTCGAGATGATGGGGGGCAACGAACAGGCGCTCGAATGCGGGTGCGTGTTCCGCTTGTGGCAACAGGTCGAACAGGCCACCCCCGCCGTTGTCAACGATCACGAACACCACATCGCCGATTTCGTCTACGACGAAGCCGCTCGCGTCGTGGAGAAAAGAGAGGTCCCCGGCCAATGCCACCGCGCCGAGCGTTGCCGAGGCGGCGCCCAATGCGGTCGAGACAAAGCCATCTATCCCCGAGGCGCCGCGATTGGCGATGACCCTTGCCGTCCGGGCGACATGGGCGTCCACGTCTCTGATAGGCATCGATGAGGCCGCGATCAACATCAACTGATCGAGGGGCTCGAGGGCCCGGGCCACAGCAGGACCGGTAGGAGTCTCCTGGCCCGAAAGATGGTCGTCGAGGGCCGACCGCATTACGGCGTCTGCCTCGTGCCACGATCGGAGCAGGCCGGCGTCTGGAGCCGGCGTGAAACCGTCGAGGGTGTGCGCTGGATCGGCCTGGAGCAGATGGCTCGAATGCCGGCGCGGGTCGTTCCAGGCCCCCCACCGGTCGATCTGTACCTGAGGCACGGGCAGCGAGGTCAGCGCTCCGAGTCGGTCGCTGGGCCCGGTTCGGCCAACTGTCACCACCAGGTCGGGCCGCAGCCCCTCGGGAACACGCGCCACCAGGAGATGGTGATAGGTGGTGACCACATCGAAGAGCCGGAGCCCTGATAAAGCGGTGGCGAGCACGGGCCAACCGAGTCTCTGCGCGGCCTTGAAGACTTCCTTCGGGTCGTAGTCCCCCTCACCAGCCACTACCAGGCCGCGCCCGCCCAATCCGACGACGGCGCCTGCCGGTCTTGCCCGCTCGTGATGCTGCCAAGGCTTCCCTCCCGGCCGCCCCTCGATCGAGTATGGGTACGGCTCGGCCCGCGTCCGCCCGTCATCGGGGACCGGGACTGTTGGCTCGCGAAATGCCACATTCAGATGGACCGGACCGGGGCGGGCGCCATGTCCCCGCGCCCGCGCCACCGCCTGGGACATCGTCGAACGCAAGTAGCCGTTGGAGTCGAGACCGGGCTCGGCCGGGGGAACCGAACATGACCAGCGGACCTTGTCCCCGAAGATCCCGGCCTGGTCGATCGTCTGGTTGGCCCCGACATGGAGCAGGTCGGGGGGCCGGTCGGCCGAGATCAGGAGCAGGGGAAGTAGCGAGAGGTCGGCCTCGACCACAGCCGGCAGGTAGTTGGCAAGCGCGGTCCCCGACGTGGCGAGCGCGACCACCGGCGCCCTTGTGGCCCGGGTCCGGCCCAGGGCGTGAAAGGCAGCGGAGCGCTCATCGAGGACGACCCTGGTTGTCACCCCCTGGTGCTCTTCGAAGGCGATGGCCAGGGCCGCCGATCGGGATCCAGGCGAGATGACCACATATTCGACACCGTGCCGGTGCAACTCGTCGACGATGATCCGGGCCTGGGCCGTGCTGGGGTTGGGCTGTGTCATATGGGTCTCGATTGGGGATCTCGCGATCTCAAGTGAGCACCTCGGCCGCGTTTCGGACTTTACGCAGGAGCTCGGCGGACCTGTCGCGGTCGGGCCGCCACCGCTCCAGCAGCTCGGGGTCAGGCTCTGGACGCCGGACCTCGAGCTCACCATTCATCGAGACCAGGGGGAGACGGGTCGGATCCCCTTCGATCAGCGACACCGTCCCCAGCCCGCAGGCATACGGGAGCTGGGGCAGCAGGGACGCGACGAGGAGACCGGAGTAGATCCCGATCGAAGTCTCCAATGCCGACGACACCACGACCGGAATGCCGGCCCGGGCTGCGATATCGAGGGTTCTGACCACTCCGCCGAGTGGCTGAACCTTTACCACGAGGATGTCGGCGGCGCCCATCGAGGCGACCTCCAACGGGTCCGGTCGAAGCCGAACGAGCTCATCGGCAGCCAGGGGGACATCGGTCATCTTCTTGAGCTCGACCATATCCTCGAGGCTCGTGACCGGTTGCTCGACGTACTCCAGGTCGAAGCGGGCATACGCGGCGAGACGGATTGCGGCAGTCTCGAGGTCCCAGCCGGCGTTGACGTCGATGCGGATCTTGCCCTCAGGGCCGATAGCGGCGCGGACCGCGGCGAGGCGGGCCTCTTCCTCCTCCATCGTCTGGCCGGGCTCGCCTACTTTGACCTTGGCCGTGCCGGCGCCCGATTCAAGGACCAGCCGGGCTGCCACGTCGGGCGCGACCGCCGGAACCGTCACATTGACCGGGATCGTGGCCCGGCCCGGCTCGGGAAGAACACTGCAGGCGGCTTCGAGGGCAGCGGCCAGCCACCGGGTCGTGACATGCGGCGGGTAGTCGGGGAAAGGTGAAAACTCTCCCCACCCTGCCGGCCCTTTGATCAGAACGGCCTCGCGGTGATCGACCCGACGGAAACGGTGACGCATCGGGATCCTGATCGGATACAGCTCGAGAGCCTCCAGCACCACACTCATCCGGCCTGAGCCTCCCGCAAATAGTCGATCAGCCGCCCAACCTGATCGTCGGTGAGGGACGACGAGAAGGATGGCATCCGACCCCGTCCCTCGGTGATGGTCACGTGGAGGAACTCGTCCGGCTGTTCGGCGGCGTTGGAGTCAGGGCCGAGTGGCGGGCCGACGCCGCCTTCGAGTTGGTCGCCATGGCAATTGGAGCAGAGTTGGAGGTAGATCTCCTCCCCGCTTGCGTCGGCGTCGGGGCGGCCCACACATGAGGAGACGAGCACACCCAACAGGGCCACGATCGCCACACGCCTCATCGCGGGGGATGGTATGGAGCGCCGGGCCAGAGCTTCAATCGGCTCGCCGGCCCGCTTCCTGCCCAACGGCGAGGTCACGCACCATCTGGGACTTCTCCTTGGAGACGATGAGCACCACGTCAGGGGTCACGACCACAGCCAGCCCCGTCAGCCCAGCGATGGCGACCGTCTTCGACTCCGATCGGACGTAGCTGTCGGCCACGTCGAGAGCAATCACGTCACCGATGAGAGAATTGCCGTTCTCGTCCCGCTCACTCAGCTCCCATACCGAGTGCCACGAGCCGACGTCACTCCAGCCGGCGTCCAGCGGGATCACCACCGCATTCTCCGCCTTCTCCATGAGGGCGTGGTCGATCGAGATCGATGGCACGTCCGCGAAGCTCTCTTCGAGCTCGATCGTCCCGGTCCGCTCGACCGGCAGGGCCGCTTCCACCCCTGCCACGATCTCGGCGGCATGCCGCCTCGCCTCGGTGAGGATCTGTCCTGCGCCAAAGACGAACATGCCCGAGTTCCACAGATGCGCCCCGTCCGCCACGAGACGCGTCGCCTCGCCCTCGTCAGGCTTCTCCTTGAATCTGTCAACCCGGAACCCGGAACCCACCGGCTCTCCCTTCTCGATATACCCGTATCCGGTCTCGGGCCGGCCCGGCTCGATGCCAAACGTGACAAGGGCACCGTCGCGGGCGAGTTCGACCGCTTCGGCCACGGCTGCCCCGAATGCCGGGATGTCGATGATTAGGTGGTCCGAGGGGAGCACCACGAGAACCTCGTCGGGGTCAGCGATCAGAGCAGCTGCCACCACTGCCGGCGCGGTGTTCCTCCCCGATGGCTCGACCAGGATCGTTGCCGTCTCCATCTCCCTGCGGGCCAGCGACTTCTCGACGGCGACAATCTGATCCCGCCCGGTCACCACCGTGAGGGTGGCCCCAAGGCCGAGCTCTTCCACTCTGCCCAGGGTGGCCTCGAACAGGGGCTCACCGAGAAGCTCGAGGAACTGCTTGGGGGCTTCTCTCGTCGAAAGGGGCCAGAGACGTGTGCCGGACCCGCCGGAGAGGATCACAGGCCGGACCTTGGCATTCACCTGGCGAGGGTACCCCCTGCCGGTGCCCCGCCGGTGATAGCTTGCCGGCACTTCGCTATGAACGACCTGCTCCTCATCATCCACATCCTTGCTGCGGCGGCGTGGATCGGCGGCGGCCTCCTCAACGGTTTTGTCGGCCCACGAATCGCCCGCAGCGGCATCGATGGTGCTTCCCTCGCCTGGGCGCGGGTGGCGGCACAGGCGGCGACTCGATTCTTCAACCCTGCCGGGTTACTCACGGCCCTCAGTGGGATCGGCCTGGTAATCGTGAGCGAGGCCTACGACTGGAGTGACACGTTCATTTCGATCGGTCTCGGAATCGTGCTCGCGGCTGGGCTGATCGGCGCCATCGTCCACCGCCCTGTCGGGGAGCGGATCATCTCCGCCCTCGAATCGGGCGACCGAGCCGCTGCGGCTGCGGACGGGAAGCGGGCCGCGATCTGGGGAGCCGTGACGATCGTCCTGTTGATCGTGGCCGTCGTGGTGATGGTTCTGAAGACAGGCGCCACCTAGGCAGGCCGATCTACTTCAGTCCGAGACCCCAATGGAGATATAGCCGCAGTCGGCGCAGATCTGCCGGACGATGCCAATCCCTCCCGGGGCCTCGACGAACTCGTGCTCGTGTGAGGTCTTGTTGCGGGCGAAAGCGGATCGGACCGCACCCAGCAACCTGCCCTTCTCTCCCTCCGGTACCGGGGCACCGGCGAACAGGAGCTCCAGGTCTGGCTCGATCGATGTGGGCTCGTCGATGTGGAGATGATCGAGATCGACCACCTCCTCGGGCCTGGTCGTCTCCACGGCAGCCGCGACCACGATCCATTCTTCGGTCGATGCCGGAACGTCGGGCACTTCGACCTCAGTCTCGTCCACCGGAATCGGAAGATCCGAAGTCGGAGGTGGTGGAATCTCTTCGGCGAAGATCGGCACGTTTTCCGCGCCCACGATCTCGTCGGCGTCGACCTCCGACGTTTCTGCCTCTTCTGCGATGTCTGCCGGCAGATGCTCGGCGGCGAAGACCAAATCGGCGTCGGCAGGCACTTCGTCGAACTGCTCTTCCTCGATCGGGGGCTCATCCCATGCGTCGTCCCAGAAAGGCACACCATCTTGTTCGGCCTGGGGCCGCTCCACACGCCGCGGGATCAGACCGGGGCCCGGGCGTAGTGGCGCTCTGGGAGTCTCGGTCTCTGCTTCCTCGACAGCCACCGTCTCGTCAAATGGTTCGATCTCAGGGGCAAACGCCGACGCATCCTCCGTATCGCCCAGCACCATTTCGGGTTCCAGCTCAGTCGCCGTCGACGTCTCGGATGCGGCGGCCTCGAGCTCGGGATCGGTGCTCGGTTCAAAGTCGAGGGGCTCGATATCGACAGGCTCGATGTCGACAGGCTCGATGTCGACAGGCTCGATGTCTATGGACGCGCCATGAGGAAGACCGGTATCGATCGGCTCGGGCACATTGGAGTAGGCATCGATCCGCTTCGTCCACGGTGACGGCTCGGCGGGGGCAGTCGTCATGGTCGCCTCCACGGAGGCCAGACGCGAGGCCCCACGACCGGCGGTCTGCAGGTTCAGCAACATCGCCTCGCGCAGCTCCGGGATTCGCGAGGGGACTGTGCCCCGTCGGGAGCGCCCCACAGCCACGACACGACGCGGGATGGTCATCGACTTGTAGCGAGCCCAGACCCCCGCCATGTGATCGACACCCTTGTAGGCGAAGTCCACGGGCTCATCGGCGATGAAGGTGATCTCCTCGCCGCCGAGAGACAGGGAGAAGGCGCTTGAGACGAGACGCGCCGCGCGCACATCGAACAGAGACCAGCGGCCGAGTGATTCCCCTTCGAGAAAGACTTCGGTTTGGCCCTCTTCGACCACGATCGTCGCTGGGACTCCCGGATGGTCGACTTCCGGAACCCTCACCTGACCGGTGAATTTCACCCTTACACCGTCACCTCTGCGTCCCTACCCCGCCTATGCAATGCATCAAGATCCCACTCACCGGGGGAATGTCAAGCCAAAGAATCAAACATAGGCATCGAGGGGCGGGCAGGCACAGACCAGATTGCGGTCGCCGCCCGGCCCATCCACGCGGCCGACGGGTGGCCAGTATTTGTCGGCCCGGAGCGAGGCAACAGGAAACGCGGCGGTCTCCCTCGAGTACACGTGGTCCCATTCGTCCGACATCACCTGCTCGGCGGAGTGGGGGGCGTTATGCAGAGGGTTGTCCTCGGCGCTCCACTCCCCTGACTCGACGCGGCCCACCTCGCCGTGAATGCCGATCATCGCCTCCACGAACCGATCCAGCTCTTCGAGGCTCTCAGACTCGGTGGGCTCGATCATCAAAGTGCCCGCGACCGGGAAGGAGAGCGTGGGCGCATGGAACCCGTAATCGGCGAGACGCTTGGCGACGTCCTCTGCAGTGACCCCTGTGGCCCGGGTCATCGGCCTCACGTCGACGATGCACTCATGGGCCACGCGACCGCTCGTCCCGCTGTAAAGCACCGGGAAATAGGGATCGAGACGCCGAGCCAGATAGTTCGCCGACAGGATCGCCACCTTGCTCGCCGCCCGAAGGCCATCGGCACCCATCAGTCTGACGTAGGCGTAAGGGATGGGGAGGATCCCGGCCGATCCGAACGGGGCTCCCGAGATCGGTCCTATCCCGGTCGACGGACCTGCTCTCTGGCTCAGCGGATGATTGGGCAAAAACGGGGCGAGATGTGCCCTAGCGCCGACCGGGCCGACCCCCGGGCCGCCACCCCCGTGAGGAATGGTGAAGGTCTTGTGAAGATTGAGATGGCCCACGTCGGCTCCGAAGCCGGCCGGCTTGGCCAGCCCCACCATTGCGTTCAGATTGGCCCCGTCGACATAGACCTGGCCTCCGTGCTGGTGCACGATTTCGATCAGCCGCCGCACCCCCTCCTCGAAGACTCCGTGTGTCGAGGGGTAGGTGATCATCGCTGCGGCCAGACGCTCGGAGTGTTCTTCTGCCTTGGCTTCGAGATCGGCCAGATCGACGTTCCCCGAGCTGTCGGTGGCGACAACCACAACTCTCATCCCTGCCATCACTGCCGAGGCGGCATTGGTCCCGTGCGCTGAAGACGGGATCAGACAGATGTCCCGATTCCCCTCGCCTATCGAGCCTTGATAGGCGCGGATGGCGAGCAGACCGGCGAGCTCGCCTTGCGATCCGGCGTTGGGCTGGAGCGACACGGCGTCATAGCCGGTGATGCGGCACAAGTAGCCGGAGAGGTCATCGATCAACTCCAGATATCCCGCCACCTGGTCCTCCGGCGCATAGGGATGGATGGCAGAGAACTCCGGCCACGTGATCGGGATCATCTCGGTGGTGGCGTTGAGCTTCATGGTGCATGACCCGAGCGGGATCATGCTTCGGTCGAGCGCAAGGTCGCGATCGGCCAGGCGCCGCAGATAGCGGAGCATCGAGTGCTCCGACCGATGGAGGCTGAAAACCGGGTGGGTCATGAACTCCGAGTGCCTGGCCTGATCGACCGGTATCGCGTCGATATCGGTCACCCCGCCGAAACCGGCACCGAACGCCTCGAGCAGCTTCTCGACGACCTGTTCGGTCGTGGTCTCGTCGAAGGCGATCCGAACGTGATCCTCGTCCACGCGTCCGAGATTGATCCCGCGATCCAGCGCCTTGTCGATCAAGTCGGCCGCCCTACCCGGGGTGGCCACCGTGATGGTGTCGAACCACGACGCGTTCTCTATCTCATATCCCGCTGCGCGAAGCGATACGGCTGTCAACGAGGTCACCCGGTGTGTCTCGGTTGCGATCTCCTTGAGACCACTTGGTCCGTGCCAGCATCCGTAGAAGCCGGCGATGACCGCGAGTAGGACCTGGGCTGTGCACACGTTGGAAGTTGCCTTCTCCCGCCGTATGTGTTGCTCCCGGGTTTGCAGGGCAAGTCGGTAGGCGACCCGCCCCGACGTGTCATGGGAAACACCGACGAGGCGCCCCGGCAGGCCCCGAACATGCTCATCCTTGGTCGCGATGAACCCGGGGTGGGGCCCCCCGTACCCCAGGGGCACGCCAAACCGTTGGGCCGAACCGACTGCGATGTCGGCACCCCACTCCCCGGGAGGGGTGAGGAGTGTCAAGGCGAGCAGATCGGCGGCCACGGCCACCAAAGCCCCGGCCTGACTGGCTTCCTCGACCAGGGAGCGGTGATCCCTGATCTCGCCGGACGATCCCGGGTACTGGAGAAGGAGGCCAAATGCGACATCGGCATCGAAGCCCTCGGAAAGCATCCGGATCTCGATCCCGGCCGCCGCGGCCCTGGTCCTCACGACTTCGACGGTCGGTAGATGGCAATCGTCATCGATGTAGAACACCGACCGGTCGCTCTTGGCCAGCCGGCGGCACATGGCCATGGCCTCCGCGGCAGCGGTCGCCTCGTCGAGGAGGGAGGCGTTGGCCACATCGAGACCGGTGAGATCGGAGACCATCGTCTGGAAATTGAGCAGCGCCTCGAGCCGCCCCTGGGAGATTTCGGGTTGGTACGGGGTGTACGCCGTGTACCAGGCCGGGCTCTCCAACACATTGCGCTGGATCACCGGCGGTGTGATCGTGTCGTGATAGCCCAGTCCGATCAACGAGGTCATGACCACGTTCTTGGAGGCGAGGTCCCGCAGCCTCTCGATCGTCTGGCCCTCGGACAAGGCCGGCGGGAGATCGAGGTCGGTGTCGAGTATCGAGCCGGGAATGGTCTCGGCCACCAGGTCATCGAGGCTGGCCGCGCCGATGGTCGCCAGCATCTTGTCGACATCGTCAGATCGGGGGCCGATGTGCCTGTCGGCGAACCGCTCGTTTGGGTTGGGCATCTCTCTCCTCAGGGTGCAATGCCCTCCCCCGCTGTCGTCATTTCCAGAGAGTCTCCAGACGACTTCAGCGATGCCTCGACCGAACGGTCCACATTGCCTGAGAGTTTCCGGGGAGGAGTTGCCCCTTCGGCGCCCCTGCCAACCAGGGGCTCTCCCATTCGGCGTCGATGGCCGTGCCAGTGTAATTGGCCCGGCGCATTTCCTCCCCCAGGAGCGCAGCGACATTTCCTCCCCCAGGAGCGGAGCGACGTTGGGGGAGGTGGCCCGGAGGGCAGGAGGGGGTCTTCGAGAGGTGGCCCGCAGGGCCGGAGGGGGTCAGTCGGGTCGTTTACCTGTTGCCCTCAGATGACCGACCCACGCTGAAATGGTGCCCATGACCTCGGGATACTCCTGGGCAACCTGTCTGTTGGTGAAGCGGAGCACCGGGAATCCGAGCGACTCGAAGTATTCGGTTCTCACGCTCTCATCTCGAAATTCATGCGAAGTGTCGTCGATCTCGACGACCAACCTCGGGTCGAAGCTACAAAAGTCGGCGATCCAATATCCGCACGGAACCTGACGGCGGAACCGAGCGCCGGCTGCCTTGCTCTTCAAGCCGCCCCATACCCTCGCCTCCGACACCGTGAGGGTTCGGCGCAGATTCTTGGCGCGAATGCCAGCGGTTGGCGTGTGCAACGGTCTAGCCATCCAGCGATCATGACAACCAGGAGGGACAAGAATCCCCCCTCCCCGGCTACGCCGGTACTCCCCCTTCAGGGGGAGAAACGTTCCCCCTCCCCGGCTACGCCGGTACTCCCCCCTTCAGGGGGAGAAACGTTCCCCCCTCCCCGGCTACGCCGGTACTCCCCCTTCAGGGGGAGAAACTTCACTCACACGTTGAAGCGGAACTCCACCACGTCATTGGGGCGCATCACGTAGGCCTTGCCCTCGGTCCGAACCATGCCCTTTGCCTTCGCCGCCACCCAGGAGCCCGCCTCGACCAGGGCCTCGTAGTCGACCACCTCGGCGGCGATGAATCCACGCTGGAAATCGGTATGGATGGCGCCGGCGGCCTCGGGAGCTGTCGCTCCGGAGCGAATGGTCCAGGCACGGGCCTCCTTCTCGCCGGCTGTGAGAAAGCTCTGCAGCCCCAGGGTGCGATAGGCGGCCCGGATCACCGCATTCAGGCCGGGCTCGTCCTGTCCCACCGAGGCGAGCATCTCCCGACGATCTCCCTCGTCGAGCTCACCCATTTCCGCTTCGATCTGGGCGTCGACGAACAGTGCCTCGGACGGGTCGACCAGGTCCGACAGACGGACCCGGAGAGCGTTGTCGCGTAGACCCGCCTCGTCGACATTGAAGAGATAGATCACGGGCTTGGCCGTGAGCAGGTGGAGATCGGCGAATTCGGAGCTCCTCGCCATCATCGTCGGGACGCTGCTCACGACGCGCCCAGACGCCACGACCGATCGCAAGTCCCTCAACAGCTCCACCCTCGGCACGAGCGTCCGGTCGATGGTCGACTCTTTCTCGAGGCGAGGTAACCGCTTGTCGATCGTCTGCAGGTCGGCGATCGCAAGCTCGGTCTCGATCGTCTCGATATCTCTCTTCGGATCGAGCTCGTTGTCGACATGGGCGACACTCTGCGAGCTGAAGCCCCGAACGACATGGCAGATCGCGTTGGCGTCGCGGATGTTTGCCAGGAACTGGTTGCCCAAGCCTTCCCCTTCGCTGGCGCCCTTCACCAGACCGGCGATGTCGACGAAGGTGACTGTCGCCGGCATCACCCGCTTCGAATCGAATATCCCCGCCAGGACCTCGAGCCGCGGGTCGGGTATGGGGACGACCCCGGTATTGGGCTCGATCGTGGCGAATGGATAATTGGCGGCGAGCACGCCGGCGTTGGTGAGCGCGTTGAAAAGAGTCGACTTGCCGACGTTGGGGAGGCCGACGATGCCAATCGAGAGCGCCATCGTGACCGAGGTTAGGGAGCGGCCCGGACACGCCCACTAGCGTCGCCCCCCGATGGACAGGATCGCAGTGATCGGCGCCGGGTCCTGGGGGACGACCGCCGCAGCTCTGGCCGCCAGGGGCACACCCACTGTTCTCTGGGCGCGCCACCGCGAGGTAGCCGATGGGGTCAATCAAGAGCACCGAAACCCGCGCTACCTCCCCGACCACGCTCTCCCCGATGGCCTCGTCGCCACCCCGGATCTCGCCGAAGCAGTCGAAGGCGCCGCCGCAGTGGTGATGGCCGTACCGTCGCATGGCTTCCGTGACGTCTACTCCGAAGCCGCGCCCCAGATCGATAGCTCGGTCCCAGTCCTCTCTCTTACGAAGGGAATCGAGCAGGACACCTTGGCCACCATGACCCAGGTGATCTCGGACGTCTCCCCCGGACATGACCGGGGGCGGATCGGCGTCATGACCGGCCCCAACCTGGCCTCGGAGATCGCCGCCGGCCAGCCAACGGCGGCGGTCATCGCCTTTCAAGACCCGGATCCGGCGGTCTCCTTGCAGAAGGTGTTCATGGGCCCGACCTTCCGCGTCTACACCAATGACGACGTGCCGGGATGCGAATTGGGAGGGGCTCTCAAGAATGTGATGGCGATCGCCGCCGGCATGTCCGATGGCCTCGGCTTCGGTGACAACACCCGGGCCACCCTCATCACTCGCGCCCTGGCCGAAGTCACGCGTCTGGGGACCGCATTAGGGGGGCGCCCGTCGACCTTCGCCGGGCTGGCCGGGATGGGTGACCTCATCGCCACGTGCATCTCCACGAACAGCAGAAACCACCACGTGGGATTCGGCTTGGCCAGGGGGGAGAGTCTCGAGGCGATCGTCGAGGAGATGCAAATGGTGGCCGAGGGGATCAAGACCACCCGTGCCGTCCTCGACCTGGCCGCCAAGAACAGGATCGATATGCCGATCGCTGCCCATGTCGGGATGGTGCTGTACGAGGGAATGCACCCCCGCGACGCCGTCCTCAGGCTCATGACCCGTGACCCCAAGTCGGAGAGCTAGGTGGCAAGGACGCCGACCACCATCCGCCGCCTGCCCGAGAAGTCAGTCGACGATCGAGCGCTCATCTACGCCATCCTGGACGAAGGTTTCGTCTGTCATGTCGCGTACTTGATCGACGACCGACCGGTGGTCATCCCGACCCTCTACGTGCGTGACGGAGAGACGGTCCTACTCCACGGGTCAACCGCGTCTGGGATCGCGGCGGCGGCGCGTCGGGCGTCTCCACTCAGCGTTGCCGTGACGCTTCTCGACGGTCTGGTGGTGGCACGGAGTGGATTCGAATCCTCGGTCAACTATCGCTCCGTTGTGATCCACGGACATGGCACTGTCCTCGCGGGGGATGACCACTTACGAGCCCTCGACTTGATGGTGGACGGTCTGATCCCGGGCCGACTAGCCGACATCAGGCCTCCCACGGACATCGAGTTGCGCAAGACCGCGGTGGTTTCGATGCCGCTCGACGCGGTTTCGGCCAAGGTGTCCGCCGGCCCGCCCGAGGACGACATCGCCGATCTCGGCACCGGCGTGTGGGCGGGGGTGGTACCGATTACCACCACGTATGGAGATCCGGAGCCCTCCCCGGATCTCGAGCCAAATCTCGAAGTCCCGGACTATCTGACCACCTACAAGCGTTCTTGAAATGAGCGCAACCGCGGTAGGGAGACCGGTGTTCTAGAGATATGACCAACCGTCTGCTTTCCACAGCCCACGGCACCAATCGTGAGGCATTCACCGGCCGCGACTGGGCCCGCTTCGTGTCGATCGGCCTCATCTGGGGCGCCTCGTTTCTCTTCATCGAGGTCGGGCTCGAAGCGTTCCACCCGGGTCTCGTGACCTGGCTGAGAGTGGGGTTTGGAGCCCTTTTCATGGCGATGATCCCTCGGGCCAGGTCGACCCCGATCCGACGCGAGGACCGCCCACGGGTGGCGCTTCTCGCCGTGGTTTGGGTGGCGATACCGCTGACGCTCTTCCCGATTGCCCAGCAATGGATCGACTCGGCAGTCGCCGGGATGCTCAATGGCGCCGTGCCGATCTTCACGGCGATCATCGCTTCGGTCCTGCTCCGCCAGCTCCCCGGACGTCTCCAGATCGCGGGCCTCATCGTGGGATTCGTCGGGATCGTGGCCATTGCCCTCCCCTCGGCAGAGTCGGGGAACACCGCCGCGCTGGGGGTGGGCCTCGTGCTGGTGGCAACGATCTGTTACGGATTCGCCACCAACATCGTGACACCCCTGCAACAGGCCTACGGGTCGATCCCGGTGATGGCGCGCATGCTCTGGATAGCGGCAGTCCTCGTCGCGCCCTACGGACTGTTCGGCCTCGCCCGGTCGACCTTCGACTGGGGTTCCCTCGCCGCCCTGATGGCCCTCGGCCTTCTTGGGACCGGTCTCGCCTACATAATCATGGGAGGACTGGCGGGGAGCGTTGGTCCCACCCGGGCCAGCTTCATCACCTATCTGATTCCAGTGGTGGCGCTGGTCCTCGGAGTCGTGTTCCGGGATGAGATCGTGGCGCCGGTTGCCATAGTCGGATCATTGCTCGTCATCGCCGGTGCGTTCCTGGCCTCGAGAAGGGAGACGCCGGCTGCAGCCCTGGCAGTGGCGGCGCCTGATGTCGAGGACGACGACGCGGCCTGAATCTCCCCCTCCGGCCCTTTGGGCCACCTCCCCCTTCGGGGGAGGAAATATCAGGCAGCAGCCGCCCTTCTCAGCGCCCTCATCGCCAGGTCACGATCACCGAGTCTCCGGCGCAGTTCGCGTTCCAGACCACCGATCGGATAGAGGTTCTGGGGAGCTCGGGGGTCCTTGTGTCGGGCCGACGCATAACGCGGCAGCGAGGCACTCACCATGTTGGCCCGACGCGCTGCGTCGGCCACGGTCATGTCGGCCTTGACCTCACAGCGGACCAGCCCGCCGGCGGGACCGGTCCCGTTGGCCAGTCTCAGGTACCAGGAAAACCTGCTCCAAGAGGTCGTGGTCAGGAATAGCGGGGTGCGGCACCCGACCGGCAGGCTCCCCAGGGTGCCCCTCAACTCCTCCGGTAGATACTGGACGTGCTGGGTCTTCACGTAGCCCACTGCCCCTTCGACGTGTCGGCGGTGAGAGAGTGGCCCGTCGACTACGACGAGGGCAACGTCGGCGTGCGCTTCGGCGACCACGCCCTCGAGGTCACCCATCCGCTCCTGGATCCCCAACCACAGCTCCTCAGGAGTCGATCCCTTCGTGCTCATGATTTCGTAGGTTCCCACCGTGGTCTCCACGGACTCGGCATCGGCGCCGGTAAAGACCCCGCGCCGCACCTCGGCGGCCACTACCCGGGCAATGCTGTTGCAGCGAACGGCGCCGGCGGCGAAGGTCGCGGCAAGGCCGAAACCCGGGAATCGGCCGTCTCGATCGATCCAGAGGTTCGCATCGACCCGGCGAACTCCGTCGACGAACAGGATGTCCGGGGCAGGGTCGCCCTCGGGTGGCATCGGGCGCCATTGCTCCGGGGAGACCTCCACCGATGGATCGACGTTCTCGGTCGCGTCGACGAGATCCGCCTCGGAGGGGGCCCCGTAATCGGGATCCCAGGCCTCGACGGTGAACCTCATCTCTCCCCCCGCAGAGGGGAGTACCGCCGCAGGCGGGGAGGGGCGAATGTCATTCCCCGACCCTCACCACTGAGGATGTCTCGGGCCCCTTGGTGATCTCGAAGCGGACGGGCATCCGCTCGGCGAGCTCACGTACATGGGTGACAATGCCGACGGTGCGACCCCGGCCGACAAGCTCGTCGAGCACGGTGGCGACCACATCGAGAGATTCCTGATCGAGTGAGCCGAATCCCTCGTCGAGGAACACCGACTCGAGGCGAGAGGACATCCCGGTCAGCTCGGCCAACTGCTCGGCCATGGTCAGAGCGAGGGAGAGTGCAACGAGAAACGTCTCGCCACCCGAGAGGGTGCGGGTGGTTCGGGTGAGCCTGGCATTGCGATGGTCCACAACCAGGAATTGGCTCTTCTTGACTCTCAGCGAATAACTGCCACCGGACAGCTCGTCGAGGACCCGATTCGCCCCGTCGATGAGCACCTCCATCGCCTCCTCGAGGAGCCACGCCTCGAAGTTGTTGGCCTTGAGATGGTTTCCCAATGATGAAGCGACACGGGCATGACCCATCTCGACGCCGAGCTCTTCTTCCAGGTCCTTGGCATGGGCGATGGTCTTCTCCATCTCGTCGATCTCGGCCCGCTTGCCTGCCTCGGCGAGAGCGAGGTCCCGGTCGGGCGAATCGGTGAAAGTGATCCCAAGTTGCTCCAGCCAGGAACGCTGCACCTCCTCTTCCGTCGCCGATTCCTGCGCTGCCACCTCGACCGCCTTTTCGAGGTCGGCCAATACCTCGACACGAGCGGCGATCTCCTCCCCCAGCCAGATATCGAACCGGCGCCAGGCTTCGATCGCATCGTCGCCGGGGAGAGGCGGCTTCTCTGCCGCAATTTGGTCCCTGACTGCGAGAAGCGCATCGCGCAGACCCGAGCTGCGCTCCCTCAGATCCGCAACTTCGAGACGGGCATGCTCGACGGCAAGGTGGGCCTCCGCGACCGCCTTCTCGGCTGCAATCCTGGAATCGGCCAGGGCCCGGACCGTGGTGATCGATTCCTCGAGCGCGTCGAGGTCCGTCGCGCCCTTCAAACGCCCCTCCACGTCTTCGAGCTGACGATCGATCTGCATTGCCTGTCCCTCGGCTTCCTTCAAGCCGTCCCGGGCCCGATCCGCCCGCTTCTCCAGGTCTCGCAGCTCGGTGGCGAGCTGGTCGAGCGAGATCTCCGGCCCATGGATTTCTTCGCTGACCTTGTCAACAACTGACTGGCACACCGGGCACGTATCACCAATCGCGAGACCACGACGAAGGTCGTGAGCGGTGTGCTCGACGCGGACCGCCTCCAGCCAGCGCCTTTTCTCGTCGCGATCGGCGGTGATCTCGTCCGCGGCTGCGGTGAGGGATTCGAGGGCGAGCTCGGACCTCCGACCGGTTAGCTCACGATGCAGGAGACGGTCGGCGCGCACCGATTCGAGGGCCGCCAATTCGGGGTGTGGCGCCAAGGCCTCGTCGATCTGCTCGCCAGCTTCGACTGCCCGGGCCATTTCCTTCTCGACCGATTCGAGGTGGTTGGCGGCGGCCGCCCTGTCCGTGTCGAGGGTCTCCAGGTCATCGGGGACTTCGATGGCCCGGAGCCGGGTGAGACTCTCCACTGCTGTGGCGTGTTTGGACCTCGCCTCGCCCAGCAGGGCCTCTAGCCGTCCCATCTCCTCGAGACGGGCCGGCAGCTCCACTCTGGCCTGGGCCAGGGCGCCCAAGCGCTGCCGTGCTGTCTCGATCTCCTCCGGCGATGCGACCTCGAGCTTGGCCATGCTTTCACCGACCGACTTCGCCCTGCCCTCGGCCAGCTTGGCCCGCTGGTTCGCCAGCTGCATCACCTGCTCGAACAGCCCCATGTCGAGCAAGGCACCGAGAAGGTCCTGACGATCGCTGGGCTTGTCGGTCAGGAAGTCGGCAAAGGCACCCTGCGGCAGCACCACCGCCTTGATGAAATGCTCGTAGCGCAGCCCAAGCAGGTCGGTGACGGCGTTGGTCACCTCGTCAGCTGTCCCCGCCAGCACCTCTTGATCCTCACCACGGAGCAGGCGGGCCTCGGTTGTGGAAGCCCCCGAGCCCTGGCGCACCATGAGACGGACCGCCGTAAAAGTCTCCTCGCCGACCGAGAACTTGAACTCCACGCGGCAACTGTCGGCCTGTGCCGAGATCAGGGGCTCCACCGAGCCTTTGCCGACCCGGGGGATCGACCCATAGAGAGCGAAGGTCATGCCGTCGATGACGCTCGATTTCCCCGACCCGGTTGGGCCGGAGAGGACGAAGAGATCCGCCTCGGCGAAATCGATCTCGGTCCGGCGCCGGTAGGCGAGGAACCCCTCCATGACCAGGCGCTGCGGTCTCACCTGGAGAGGACCTCCTCCTCGAGCTCCCTGAACAACTCGACGACGGCAGGGTCCTCGACGCCCTTCGAGGCCAGGTATGCCTCCAACAGGGCCGCCGGAGAGCGGCCCACTCGTTCCACTCGTTCCCGGGGCGACCTGTCCTCGGGTTGGGTGATGATCACATCCACCGCCCCCGGGATCGCCTCACGGACCTCCTCGTTAAGACCGGTTCTAGCCTGTTCGTCGAGCAACACCTTCACATAGGACCCCTCCACCTCCGGGGCCTGGGCAATCACCTGCTCGAGGGAGCCTCGTATCTGGACGAGCCTGGTCCCGACCGCCAGGGCGACCGATTCCACCGAAGCCGGTTGACCCGGCTCCGCCTCCACAACGAGGACGCCCTTGTCGTCACCGACCTCTCCGAAGTCGAGCTGCATCGGCGATCCGCTGTACCAGACCGGGGCCGAGGCAGGGATCCTCTGCTGACGGTGAAGGTGGCCGAGCGCCACATAGGAGAGGCTCCCCGGAAAGGCCTGGGGAGGGATGGCGTAGCCAAAGATGTGGGCTTCGCGCTCGCCGCCGCCACTCGCCGCCCCGTAAACGGTGAGGTGCGCCGACAGCACGTTGACCGTGTCCGTGCCCATGTCATCGGTGAGACCGGCAATGATTCGTCTCAGTCGCTCCTCGTAGCCCTGGGCGTGCTGGTCGGGGTCGAGATCCATGATCTCGGCGGCCTTGACGATGCCCCTCTGCGAGACGAACGGGAGACAGGCGACCTTCAGCCCCAGCGACTCGATGATCGCCACCCCGCCGTCGGCGGGCCTGGAGGGACGGGCGACAACCGTGATCCGACCCAAATCGAGAAGTGGTTTCACCGCCTCCAACCGGGCGGCGCTGTCGTGGTTCCCCCCCACCACCAGAACCGGGCCGATCTCGGAGAGGTCGAGCAGCGCCCGATAGACGATCGATTCGTCCTCGGGTGAGGGCGAAGAGATATCGAACAGGTCACCAACGACGAGGGTGATGTCGACACTTCGGTCCCCGGCAATCTCCACGATCTCGGATAGGACCGCCCGATGCTCGTCGGCCCGGGAGCGGCCGCGGATCTTCCTCCCCACGTGCCAGTCCGAGGTGTGGAGCAATCTCATGGCGGGACCGACCAGGTCATCCCCTCGATCGTAGGTCGGGGCAACGACAGATCCGGGGAGGCTGCTAAAGGTCCTCGAAAGGGTCGTCGGGGCCGTCGATCTCGCCCGGTGCCCTCCCTGCTTCGGAGGCTCGGGTGGCCCAGGCGGGGAAGGGGAACTCGAGTACGAGTGGAACCGGGATCTCCGGTTGCGCCAGAAGCATCGTTCCCGGCTTGAGGATGGTGGCGCGCTGTCTCTGTGCGGCCGGGAGAAACCCGTATTCCTCCCGGGACGCCTCGGCCGAGTCGAGCCTGCCTACCACCCGAATCGAGGAGTTGGCAATGATCCGCCTCTCCACCTCCGACGCGGTCTGTTGGGCGCCGATCAGGATCACGCCCAGTGAGCGGCCCCGCTCGGCCACGTCGAGGAGCACTTCTTTGATGGGGCTGGCCCCTTCCCTCGGTGCGTATTTGTTCAGCTCATCGAGAACGAGGAAGAGCAACTCGTCGGACTGGCCCGCCCTCTCCTTGTCCTCGAACGCCCGCCGCACCGACACTCCGACCACGAACCGCTTTGCCCTGTCGTTGAGATTGTGCAGGTCGACCACGGTGACCTGATGACCCTGGACCTCGATTCGGTGGCGATCGGGGTTGGCGATGTCGCCCCGGATCAGCCGTTCGACATGACGGACTGCTCCCTGTAGTCGCCGGACGAAGGCGTTGACGGTCCCGGCGCCGATGTGGGGACCGGCCCAGTCGTTTCGCGATTCCTCTTCCTGAACCTTTCTCGTGATCAGATCGACCATGTCTCGAAAAGTTCGGACGGTCTCCCCTTCGATGCGGACCGACCCTCCGTCGCCGGGCTCGGCATGCCTGAGCTGGGCCATGACGTTGTAGACGACCATCGTGTATTGGGCACGCTCGTCCTCGGCGTCTGCGAAAAGGAAGATCATCAGGTCTTCGTGGCAGAACTCGGCCAGGGTCCAGAAGAACGACGTCAGGTCGGACCGGCTGCTCACATCTGCCACGGCCCGATCGGACCCGGGCCGGGGCGGGGCGAACAGGCCAACCGACCCGAACGGCTGCGCCGGAAGCTCCAGCGCCCGGTAGAGACGCTCGGCATCCTCGTCGAGCCTGGTGTTGCGCCGGTCGAGGTGGAGGAGGTCCTCGCCCTTCACGTTGAAGATCAAGGCCCTGGTGTTGACCGCGGCCTGTCCCAACACCCCGGACGTGAACAGTGAGTGAAGGAGAAAGGTGGCATAGCTGGTCTTGGTGGCGACACCGGAGACCCCGGAGATGTTCACGTGGGCGCCGCGTTGCCCGTTGATGAATTCGAAATTGGCGTAGAGGGGCTCCCCGTTGCGCGACGCACCGACCGGGAACCTGCGCTCCATGCGATCGAAGAAGAGCGCCTGGTCACGCTCTTTGCCGTGGGCCCTGCGCACCGGCTGCCCGGGTCGGGGTGGGACGAAGATCTCGGGCTCGACCCGGGTGGCTGTGACCTGGGCCGCTTCCATCACCTCGGCCGGCAGCACCCCGTCCTCGATCAGGAAGACGTCGGAGTCGAAGCGCGCACCTTCGTGCCGGGCGCGCACCTGGCTGATAGTCCCGAAGATCTTGACCAGCTCCCCGGTGGGAAGGACACGCTCGAGGGCGACGACATCGTCGAGTTCCAGGTATTCGCCATCGGCCACCCCGACCCAGAACTCGAGTGGTGTGGCGTCGACGGTCCCCAGCACGCGACCGACCATCTCCTCCATCCGGGCGAGCGTAGACCTGCGGTGTGACAGGTTGAGGGCCACGTAGGCTCGCCAGGTGAGCCTGGTGGTGTTCCCCTTCAAGTCGGAGGAGCCCTCACTTGTCACCACCAACCTGGCCATCGCGGCTGCTCACCCGGCTATCGACGAGGTATGGGCCATGGCATCGAAGGTGGGCGACCAGGAGGAGGCGGTGCGGGCATCGGCGCTGGATGTGTCCCGGGCCTATGCCAAGCCGGTCGAGGTGGTCATCCAGGAGCGGCTGGGCAGTTTCCGATCTGGCAAGGGAGACGCAATGAACACTGCGTTGGCCCTCGCTGCCGGGCAGGGCCGGGACCGGGTCCACTTCTACGACGCCGACATCACCAACTTCGACGCATCGTGGATCGATGGGGCTGAGGCGGCAGCCGACCGCGGCTTCGGCGTGGTGAGGCACCGGTTCCCCCGAGCAGCCACCGACGCCATGATCACCTGGATGATCACCAGGCCCGCCCTGGCCCGACTCTTCCCCGGAACCTTTCTCCCCCGGCTCGACCAGCCGCTCGGCGGCGAGGTCCTGCTGACCCGGCGAGCCATCGAGACATTGGTGGAGTCCGATCTGGTGCGAAGTCGCTCCGACTGGGGGATAGACACCGTGTTGACCTATGCCACCTCGGTGATGGACCTGGGCCTCTATGAGCATCACGTCGCTGATGGGAAGAGACACGCGTTGTACGGGTCGCTCGACGAGCTGCGTGAGATGCTGGTCGAGTGCCTCGATGCGGCGGCATCATTGTCCGGCCGGCCCGGGCCTGCACCGGGCGCCAGACATGGGACCGACCCGCCCGCTCCGGTCCCGGAGGACCTGAAACAGATCGTGGCCTATGACGTAGAGAGCACGGTCCGTCTGCTCGAAGCCGCCTGGAGCGCCGAGGAAACCAGTCTCGCCGAGAGCCTGCCCGCGGACATGTCCGATCTGCTGCTCGAGGATCCCGCCCGGCCGAGATTCGAGCTGATGGACACCGATCGCTGGTACGCAGCCCACGGGTTCCTTCTGGAAGGATTCACCCTCGGCGACCTGGCGTGGGAGGCACTCGCCTTCCGACTCTGGCTTATGCGGGTCCTGTCCTACACCTCAAATCAGGCCAGGGAGGGGTTCGACACCGCCATGGCCTATCTCGAGTCGACCATCCTGCACTACGAGACGCTGGCGGCCGGGTCCTCCTGATCCCCCGAGCCGGCCACGACCTCGCGGACACCCACTAGAACGACGACCAATGCGATCAGGGCCCCGATCGCGGCCATCACGGTGACCGACTGCATCCCACCGGCTGCGAACACCCGGGGGGCCACGAGGTCTCCGACGATCCGGCCCAGGCCACTGGCGACGATGAGCAGCGACAGCATTCGAGCCCGGGCACGCGGCCGGAGCTCGGAGGTCAAGGGGATGGCAGAGATGATCCCGAACTCGATGGCGACGCTGACGACGACCAGGACTGCCATCGCCGGGAGCAACGACTCCGAGACCACCGAGAGCACCAGAAGCGCCACCCCGGCGACAGCCAGGCCTAGGGCGAGCGAGTTCCGTTTCCCGATGCGATCGGTAAAGGTGGCCATCGACACCTCGCCGGCCAACTCAGAGACCCCGATGAGAGTCCCCACGCCACCGAGAGCGATCAAGGTCAATCCAAAGCTGCCCTCGAGCCACGCCCCGAGCACGACCAGAAGCGACTCATGCGAGAAGCCGAAGAGCGCCACCGTCACCAGGACCAACGCCACCTGACGACCGGGGCTGTCGGCCGCCATGACCCCCGTGACCTCGTCATCTCTCCGGTCGAGGAAGAACATGGCCAACCCGATGCCGAGTATCCCGAGGGACCCGACCACCCAGAACGGGGCTTCCCAGCTCCAGTTGTCGATCAACCAACCGGCCAAAGGGGCACCCAGCAGAAGCCCGCCCGCCCAGGCGATCTCCAGGATCCCCAGGTACCGGGCCCGCTCCTCGTATGCCACCCGCTCCGACACGTACATCTGGGAGCTGACGTCGATCATCGGTTTGGCCAGGCCGACCAACGCAAATCCGATCACCGCTCCGACATACACGCCTGTCCACGCAGTGACGATCGAGCCGATAGAGAAGAGGGCCAATCCAGCGACGAGGAGGCGACGGCTACGGCCCCTGTTACCCGAGAAGGACATGACCACCGGCGTGGTCAAGGCGCCCGCCCAGCGCACCGAGACGAGAGCGCCGGCCTGGGTGAGGTCGATCCCCAGCCCCCGAGCGATAGCCGGCAAGAAGGGATACACGAATCGGAAGCCGATGTTGGCAACCAGCTTGAGGAAGACAAGGGTGGCTAGGGCAGGCCTGAACGGCCGCTCGCGAACAGATGACTCGGCTATGGCCTCATCGTAGGTTCGGGCAGATCCCGCTCCACCGGACCAGTAGCGACCATCCTGGCTGGTGACATGACACTCATAGTCGTGGTGTTGATCGCAGTCCTTGGCGGCCTCGCCGGGGCACTTCAGTCGCAATTCCTCGGTGTGATGGAGGAGAGGGTGGGGACCCTCGCGTCCACATTCGTCACCTACGCCGGAGGCGGTCTAGCCGTGACGATCCTCATGCTGATCTTTCAGGGAAGCCGGGTGTCGGAGCTGAGGGAATTGCCGTGGTGGCTGTTCGGGGCCGGTCTCATGGGACTGGTCGTGGTCGCGTCACTTGGGGTCAGCGTTGCCAACCTGGGGCTCGGAGCGGGGTTGACGTTGTTCACCGCGGCGACACTCATCCTTGGCGCCCTGATCGAGCATTTCGGCTGGTTCGGGGACGGGCGCCCTCTGGACGCCATTCGTGTTGTGGGCGTGGCGCTGGTGATCGGCGGCACCTGGCTGGTGGTCCGGGGCTGATCTCGCTCAGCCGAGGGCGATGGCCGCCATCGCCAAGATGGTGAGCCCGAGCCCCACGATCTGCCTCGTTCGCAGGTGTTCGGCGTTCACCAGGCGAGCTAGCAGCACCGTGACCGCCGGGTAAAAAGATGCTGCGACCGCGGCCAGGGCCAGGGAGCCGGCGCGCACGGCGAGCAGGAGGGCGACGTTACCGCTCACGTCGAGGACGGCATTCCCGACCACGATCCGTCCGGGGACAGACCCAAATCCCACCAGCTTCCAGACCCCGAGGCCGGTGAGAGCCAGTACCGCCAGCATGGTCGCGGCCCGCGAAGTGATGAGCGGCAGCAGGTTCGACTCTGGATCGGTGAACCCGATGATCGACGTGAAGCCACCAAACCCGAGCCCCGCGGCGAGCCCATAAGTGAATCGACCCCGAGGTGTCTCGCCAGGGTCCGCCACCCATGAGCTGAGAACGATCGCCGGGACCGCCACCGCCACCCCGATCCAGGCGAGGGTGCTGGGTCGTTCGCCATCGACGACAGCGACGATCACCGGAAGCACGGCGGCCACTGCTGCCGCGGTTGGGGCGACGGCAGCGGCGTTCCCCCGACTGAGCCCGGCGAAGAGGGACACGAGCCCGATGGCGCCGGCGATCCCGGCTGCTGCCCCGAGCAGGAGGTCTGGAGGACCGGCGTCGCCACCGACGATCAACGCGACCACAAGGATCATGGGAAAGCTGATCACTCCCGCCCAGAGGACGATGGCCGCGGCGGGGGCGCGCTTGGCACCCTCTCCGCCCAAGAAATCGGCGACCCCGTAGAGGAGGGAGCTGATGCCCCCGAGGATTACTTCCACCTAGCTGCTGGCCCCGGGCAGACCCATGGCCTCGATCTCATTGCGAATCGCAGTGGCGGCGTCTTCGAGGTCTTCACGCTCGACCGAGGCGGCAGCATTGGAGAAATCGAGATCGTGCATCCCATCCATCGGGACCACGTGGATGTGCATGTGGGGAACCTCGAGACCGGCAATCATCAGGCCGACCCGTGTTGGCTGAAAGACCTCCTGGAGCGCCTTGCCGATGTGACCGGCGACGGAGAATAGGTGATTCGACAGCTGCGGCGGGCAATCAATCCAATGGTCGATTTCCAGCTTCGGCACCACCAGTGTGTGCCCTCGCCGCAAGGGGTTGATCGAGAGAAACGCGACACATCGATCATCCCGCCACACGAATGTGCCGGGTATCTCGCCCTCGATGATGCGCGTGAACAGTGTCGGCATCGCGCCGAGAATATCGGTCCGCGGGTCAGCCGCCGGCAACCACCTTCAGCAACCGGCTGGTGGTGGTGACGTACATCTCGCCCAGGCCATCGACCCCGAAGCCGGTCACCTGGCCAGGGACCCCGACCTGGTCGGTCCAATACCTCAAATCGGTAGCGACCCCGTCGGCGACGAGCAGGCTGCGCAGATACCCGCCGCAATAGTCGGAATAGAAATAGTGACCGACCAACTGGGGCAGAGACTCTCCGCGGTACACGGGCCCACCCGTTATAGAGCAGGTGTCTGAGTCGCCGTGCTCGACCTCGAGCACAGGTGTCACCATCCCGGTCCCGTCACAATCTGCATCGCTAAAGCAGTTCAGCCCTTCGAGAACAGGCCAGCCGAAGTTGTGGCCCGGCTGCAGAGGGACCACTGAGACCTCCTCGTATGCGTTCTGGCCGACATCGGCGATGTAGATGGTCTCCCCATCGATCCAGAACCGCCACGGGTTGCGCAGCCCCATGGCGTACTTGGCCGGGCTGGGATCGGCGCCCTCCACGTCGAGGCTCACCAACCCGCCGAGCAACGTGTCCGGGTTCTGGCCGTTGCCGAACCGGTCCCCGGCACCACCGCCATCGCCGAGCCCGAGGAGCAAGGCGCCATCCGGAGTGAACTGGAGCATCCCGCCGTTGTGATTGGCCGCGGGCTGGTCGACCTGGAGCAGCACCCGCTCGCTGGCGGGGTCCCCCTGGCCCGGGGCGGGGAGCATGAACTCGGAGACCACGGTGTCTCCGCTCCGGTCGCTGTAGTGGAGAAAGATCCGCTGCGGATCGGTTGGATGCAGGGCGATCGACAAGAGACCTTGTTCCCCCTGGTTTAGGACCCGGTCACTGATATCGAGAACGGGCTGTTCGACGACCGACGCCCCGTCGTGGAGCCAGACCAGCCCATTCTTGGTGATGACGTACGACTGAGGCTCCCCGGGCCGGGCGGTGAGCTGGACCGGGAAATCGAGATCGGCGACGGTCTCATAGGCGAGAACCGTGTCGTCCAAGGGAAGGGTCGAAGTGGTCGCCGCGCTGGTGGTGGCTTCTGCTGGAGCGCTGGTAGAAGTTGTCTCGGGAACGGTGCTTGCCTCACTCGCCGACGAGGTAGTGACGGGTGGGTTCGTCGAGGTGGTCGGCGCCGGCTCAGGCGCTGCGGTGCAGGCGGCCAACACGCAAAAGACTGGGATCAGACGGCGCCGCATGATCGACACGCTAGGTATATGTTCCGCCCATCGTGGCCACCGACCACCAGAACGATCCGGGCAGCATCCGGGCCTGGATCACCTACGACTGGGCCAATTCGGCGTACGCCACGACGATCCTGGCCGCCGTCCTCCCTGCATATTTCGCCGCCGAAGTCGTCGGCGACAGCGGTTTCGACCTCTTTGGTCGCAACTGGACGGGTCAGGACCTCTGGGCCCTCGCCGTCGGCGCCGGCCCTCTGATCATGTTCCTGGCGACACCGGTTCTCGGGGCGATCGCCGACTTCTCTGGTTCGAAGAAGCGATTTCTTGTGGTGTTCGCCACCTGGGGCGCCGTCTTCACGTCGCTTCTCTTCTTCGCCGCCACCGGCGACGTGCTGCTCACCCTCGGCCTCTTCCTCCTCGCCCATCTCGGGTTCGTCGGTGGCAATGTCTTCTATGACGCCTTCCTCCCCGACCTCACCACCGACGAAACGATCGACATGGTCAGCTCGAGGGGATTTGCGTGGGGGTACCTCGGTGGTGGTCTCCATCTCCTCCTCTCCCTGGCGCTGATCCAGCTCAGCGATGGCCTGATCCCGATCGACACCGCCTTGGCGACCAGGATCGCCATCGGATCGGCGGGTCTCTGGTGGCTTGCGTTCGCCTTGGTCGCGTTCAAGGGCATGCCCCGTGTCGGCGTGTCCCAGCAGCTGCCCGGAGGTGCTGCGCCAACCTGGGGGGCCTATGCCGGGTTCGGTTTCCGCCGCACATTCGCCACGTTGAGAAAGGTGGCCCATAACCGCCCGCTGCTGGTCTTCATCATCGCCTTCATGCTGTTCAACGACGGGGTGCAGACCACGATCGCCCTCGCGGCCATCTACGCCACCGAGACACTGGACCTCGGCATCACGATCGTGATCGTCGGCGTGCTCCTCGTGCAGTTCGTTGCATTCTTCGGCGCGATGGGCTTCGGTCGGCTCGCCGACAGGGTCGGCACCAAGCCCGCCCTTCTGGCCAGCATCGCGGTTTGGTCGGCGGTGACCTTGGCCGCCTTCTTCCTTCCAACCGGAGAGGCGGCCCCTTTCCTGGCCCTCGCCGTGGTGATCGGCTTCGTCCTTGGCGGCACGCAGGCGTTGTCGAGGAGCCTCTACGGAACGATGATCCCAGAGGACCAATCGGCCGAGTTCTATGGCTTCTACTCGGTGTTCTCCAAGTTCAGCGCCATTTGGGGGCCGTGGATGTTTGCCTTTGTCCGCCAGGCGACCGGCTCGGCCCGGCTGGCGATTCTGTCGATCGCCGCCTTCTTCGTTGCGGGGGGCATCCTGTTCAGGTCGGTCGACATCGACAAAGGCCGACGCGATCGGGAGGCGTTACGAACCCCAGCGGCGGTGTCATAGGATCGACCCGATGACCGACGAGCCTCAGGACCCGTTCGAAGACGAGCGAGACCTTCCTGACGAGCCCGAGGAGCGCGAGGCGCCGGGCCGCCGTTCGGAGTCCACCGGCATCGCATGGGGAGCAATCCTCGCTTTCTTCGGAATCGCACTCGTCATCGTCTTCGCCGTCCAGAACACTGATCCCGTGCCCGTCAAGTTCCTCTGGATGGAGGGAGAGCACCCGCTGGCCATCGTGATCCTCATCACCATCGGCGCCGTGATCCTGCTCACCGAGTTGATTGGAGTCAGTTATCGCCGGAGGCGGCGACGGCGGCGTGACGAGAAAGAGGAACTGCGGAGATTGCGGGATACTTGAGCAGGCCCGCCGGGACCCTGGTCCCGGTCATCCTCCTCTGCGCCTTTGCTTGATTTCCGATCTAGATAACAATGGCCAGGCACAGACGTCCCCTGTGCTGCTCTGAGGAGTTGATGAATGTTCTTTGGTTATCCCGAACCGGGTTTAGAGACGAAGGACGCGGCTTTGTCCGCGGGATCCTGACAGTCCCAACGTGAGCACGCCCGACCCAGGGTCGTTTCGCGATCCAGCTTCCCGCGTCGTCATCGATGGCGACAAAGTGATGCGTCTGCTCGACGAGCGAGGGCTCGAAGGGTGGCGCGCACTATCGGTAACCGAATTCTTCCGCAATGCGGTGGACGACGGCCGGCTGATCGAATCTGTGGAGGTCGATCCCCCCGATGGCAGCGCCGGTGCCCTGGTGCATCCCCGCCTCGATCTGATCACTTATCCCTACGAGTGGACTTTCTCGATGCTGCGCGATGCCGCCCTCCTCCAACTCGACCTGCTCGAGGGAGCCCTTTCGGCAGGACTGACCATCAAGGACGCCACGCCGTACAACATCCAATTCGTCGATGGGCGGCCGAGATTCATCGACATCGGCTCGTTCGAGCCATATCGCAAGGGTGAGCCCTGGATCGGGTATCGGCAGTTCACGCGTCAGTTCCTCTTCCCGCTGATGCTTCGGGCCTGGGTGGGTGTCCCCTTCCAGCCGTGGCTGCGCGGGGACCTCGAAGGTCCGACCGCTGCTCAGATGTCGAAGCTCCTCGCCGGCAGGAAGCGCTTCAACACCAGCGCCCTGCTCCATGTCCGGCTCCAGGCCCGCATGGAGTCCAAGATGGCCGATCGGTCGGTGCGTAAGGAGCTGAGCGAGGCTGGCTTCACCGCAGACCTGATCCTGGCCAATGTGCGGAAGCTGCGGTCGCTGGTCGGCTCACTGAGATGGGACGAGGGCGAGCAGGGATGGTCCACTTACGTCGACTGCAGCCACGTCACCCGTGACCGCACCTCGAAGAGCGAATTTCTCGACGCTGCCTTGAAGAAGTTCGCGGCCCGGCGAGTAGTGGATCTGGGCGCCAACGACGGCCATTTCTCCCGGATCGCCGCCGACAACGGCGCTCTGGCCATCGCCATCGACAGCTACGAGCCGGTGCTCGACGAGGTATATCGGGGTAGTGCCGGCACGGGGGTCGCCGTCGCCCTCACCGAGCTGGCCAACCCGTCACCTTCCCAGGGCTGGGCGGGCGAGGAGCGAGGCTCGTTGATGGAACGCGCCCGCCCCGACCTGATCATCGCCTACGGTGTCATCCACCACCTGATCTACGGGGCGAGCATCCCTCCTCGGGAGGTAATGCGATGGCTGGCCTCGTTCCGATGCCCGGTTGTCGTCGAGTTCGTCTCCCCTTCGGACGAGATGGTGATCAAGCTCATCGGTAACAAGCTTCCCCACGAGCTCCACCCCGGAGGCGACGAGTCCGAGTTCCGGGCAATCCTCGACGAATCGTTCGTCACCATCGACGAGCTACGCCTGTCCTCGGGTACGAGGGTTCTTTTCGCACTCGAGCCGCGATGAAGCCGGCGCGGCTGGGCTCGTCGCCCTGGTTGACGGTGCCATTGTCGCTGGCAGCGGTAGGCGCCTTCGCCCTGGCTCAGCCCGTGCTCGACCTCCTCGGGAGAAATCCGGAGTTCTTCATAGCGCGGGGCTTCACCGCGATCGATGTCATCCTCTTCCCGGCCCTGCTGCTCATCTTGCCCGGCCTGCTGTCGCTCCCGGTCCTTGCCCTCCGCTGGATCGGGCCCCGGACGGCGGGCATCGGCCACGCCATCGTCATCGGGGCTCTCTTCTCCCTTTTCGTCGCCAATGCCTGGGTCGCCTTGTTCGGGAGCGACACCTCCCCGCTTCTCTTCGGGGTCGCGGTGGCCGGTGCCGGGGTTGCCTTCGGTTGCGCGTTCCTCGCCTTTCCCGTCCTGCAGACCGGGACCGTCTACGCGGCCTGGGCCGTGCCCATCTTTGCCGCCTGGTTCCTCTTCATGACCCCGTCCGGCGATGTTGCGCTGGCCCGATCCGGCGACCTCCCCGAGACCGGGGAGATCCGAAACCCCGTGCCCATCGTGTTGCTGGTGTTCGACGAGTTCCCGGTGGCCACTTTGATCGATTCGGAGGGCAACCTCCTGAGCGACCTCTTCCCCAATCTCGCCGAGCTGGCCGGCGATGGCATTTGGTACCGGAACGCCGTTGGGGTCCGGCAGCAGACCGAGGAAGCCTTGCCCAGCATTCTCAGTGGCGTCGGGGCCGACGAAGGGAGCATTCCCATCTCCTCGGACCACCCGCTCAACCTGTTCACCCTGTTTTCGGACGCCTACGACATCGCGGCGGTGGAGACCGTCACCAACCTTTGCCCGGACTTCGCCTGCAGCAACTCGAGTCGGCGGATCGCCCCCTGGCCGGAGCGATGGACGGGTCTCGGTGTCGATATCGCCATCGTGTACGGGCATCTCACGACGCCGCGCGAGGTGTCTGATGACCTGCCTCCAATCGACCAGACCTGGGGCAATTTCACCACCGGTGAGCGCTCGGACTTCGACATCATCGACCGCTTCCTGGCCAACGTCGACGACGATCGAAGGCTCGAGGTGGATCGACTCCTCGATACCTTCCAGTTCGATGGGGCGGAGCCCCCGCTGCGCTTTGGCCACTTCCTCTATCCCCACCACCCATGGGAGGTGACCGCCGATGGTCACCGGACAGGCGCGGGCAGCTCACCAGGAGCCGAAGGGATGGGTTGGGAAAACGACACGTGGCTGGTGGGACAGGGCTACCAGCGGCACATCCTCCAGACACAGTACGCGGACACCGTGGTCGGCTCGGTGATGGACCGTCTGCGCGAGGAAGGTGTCTACGACGAGGCCCTCGTCATGGTGGTGGCCGACCACGGGATCACCATCGGACCCGGAGTTGACAATCAGCGCCTGATCACCGATGACACCATCGGCACCATCGCCGCGATTCCGATGTTCGTGAAGTTCCCCACTGGCCAAGCCGGCGTCGAGCCCGGGACCATCGACGACGTGAGGGCCGAGACCGTGGACCTGCTCCCCACCATCGGCGAGGTGACCCAGGTCGACGTCCCGTGGACCATGGAGGGCGTGTCGCTCCTCGACCCCGAACGGGCCAAGCGCACCGAATCGGTCATGGTCGGGCGGGAGGGAGCGGTCACGATTGGTGTCAGTGGTGAGGAGAAGCTGGCCGCAGCGGTCCTCAAGGAAAGCTGGTTCCCCGGAGGGAACCCGTGGCTGCTCACACCCCCGGGATGGCAGGAGTGGCTCGGTCGCCCGGTATCCGATGCCCCTTCTAGCGAGGACACGGAAGAGGTCATGGTGACCATTCGACAACAGGATCTATTGGACGACGTCCCCCCCGACCCGGACCTACTTCCAGTGTTCCTTTCCGGAACTCTGACGCTCGATCGGGAGGCCAACGGCCAGGAGATCCTGGTGGCGTCGGTCGATGGCGTGGTCAGGGGGGTGACCCGGGTCTTCGAACCAGACGGGCGCACTGCCCGATTCGAGGTCATGGTCCCGCCTGATCACCTCCATCCCGGCGACAACGATGTGGTGCTTTGGCTTGCCGAAGGTGACCCATCCGATCCTGTCTTTGTGAGGTAAGCGACCGTCGCACCATCGCCCGACTCCCCACCACCTACGATTGGCCCCAGGCTCAATAAGAAGGGAAATGAGATGGGACTGATGGACACCATCAAAGGATGGTTCGAGACTGCGGAGGAAGAGGGAGCGGACCTCGCCGACAAGGCAGTGGAGGAAGGCTCCGAGCTGATAGACGAAGCCGAACCTCATGTCGAGAAGACCAAAGACTTCGCCGAGGACACCGTGGACAAGGCCAACACCGAGCTCGACAAGCTCGAGGACTCGGGCTCCGAGGCAGTCGACAGTGCGCAGGACCAGACAGCCAACGCCGGTGACAGCGCCCAAGAACAGGCAGCCGGGGCCTCCGACACGGCTCAGGATGCAGCCGGAACCGCGGCCGACACAGTCGATGGCGCCGTGGACGACGCCACGGACAAGCTGGACGGCTGATCGAGCCCGAGAGACCAAACCAGATCCCGTCACCATCCACTACACGATGAAACGCGCCTCAGACCGTCTCGCCGGCATCCCCCCTTCAGCCACCCTCGGCATCAGCGCGCGGGCCAGAGAGCTGCGTGCCGAGGGCCTAGATGTGATCAGCTTTGGGGCAGGTGAGCCTGATTTCGCGACACCCGAACATGTGGTGGCGGCGGCGGCACGCGCCTGCTACGACCCCGAAAACCACAAATACACGGCCTCTGCGGGCCTCCGGCCGCTGCGCGAGGCAATTGCCGAGGACGTCGGGCGCTATTCAGGAGTCGGGGTCGACTGGTCCGAGGTGATGGTCACAAACGGGGCCAAGCAGGCGGTGTTCCAAGCATTCGCCGCCCTCCTCGACCCGGGTGACGAGGTACTCCTCCCGTCGCCTCACTGGGTGACCTACCCGGCGGGAATCGACCTGGCCGGCGGGGTCACCGTCTCGGTGCCGACGAGGATCGAGGACGAGTTCAAGGTCGATGTTGAGAGCCTCGAGAAAGCGCGGACAGACCGAACGAGGCTGCTCGTCTTTGTCTCGCCCTCCAACCCGACCGGGGCGGTGTACACCGAGGAAGAGGCACGCGCCATCGGGGAGTGGGCCAAGGCCAACGACATCTGGGTGATCGCCGACGAGATCTACCAGCGTCTCACCTACTTCACCGATGTCGCCCCCTCGATAGCTGCCGTGACCCCGCGTTTCGACAACTGGGTGCTGATCAACGGGGTGGCCAAGTCTTATTCGATGACCGGCTGGCGGGTTGGTTGGATGGTGGGACCATCCGACATCATCGACGCTGCCAACAGCCATCAATCCCACGCCACGGGCAACGTCGACAACGTCGCCCAACATGCCGCCCTGGCTGCTCTGCGCGGGCCCCAGGAGACGGTGGACGAGATGCGGCAGGCGTTCGACGGCAGACGCAAGCTGATGTTGTCGCTGGTCAGCGCCATCCCGGGTGTCAGATGCGTCGAGCCCCAAGGGGCGTTCTATGTCTTCCCGGACGTGACCGGCGCCATGAAGGGACGATGGGCATCCACGTCGGAGCTGGCCACGGTCATCCTCGAAGAGGCTGGAGTCGCCCTGGTCCCGGGCGAGTCGTTCGGCACCCCCGGATACCTGCGACTCTCATATGCCACCGGAGAGCCCGAGATCGAAAAGGGAATGGACCGAATCGGCCGTCTCCTGGCAGGTTGACGGGCGTCAGCTGAACCAGGTTTACACTCGCCAGCGATGGAAGGCACCACTGCGCGGGCCATGATGCTCGTTGAGCCCCGTCACTTCTCGCTCACCGAGTTGCCGGCCAGACCCGGTCTCGATGGGGGCTGGCTCGCAGTGGAGGCGACCGGGATCTCCGGCGCGGACGTCCAGGTGTGGAAGGGCGAGGCGAAGGATGTCGTCTACCCGTTGATACCCGGGCACGAGGTAGTGGGGAGGATCGCCCGCGGCGGGCCGTCCATACCGTTCCCGGTTGGGACGCGGGTCGTCGTCGAGCCGCGGATCCACTGCGGGGAATGTCATCGTTGCAAGCTCAACCTGGCCACCTGCGTCCGCCGCCGCCCCTCCAACTCGTACGGCTTCATTCCCTCCATCGAACCCCCCGGCTTGTGGGGTGGGCTTGCCGAGTTCCTCTACATCGACCCGGCCGCCCGACTCCACCCTCTCACCGACGACGTGCCCGCTGAGGTTGGGACCTTCGTCCATCCGCTGGCGGCAGGGCACACCTGGGCGGTGGAGCTGCCCAATCTCCAGAACGGTGAGAACGTGCTCATCCTCGGCCCCGGGCCACGCGGGCTCGCCTGTCTCATTGCCGCCAAGGCGGCCGGCGCCGGATGGGTGGGGGTCACTGGGCTGTCGCACGATCGGGACCGACTCGAGCTGGCAAAGCGCCTCGGGGCCGACCTCGCCATCGACGCCGAGAAGGAAGACGTGGGAGGCGCCATCGCCGAGGCGATCGGGCGCAGGCCGGACATCGTCGTAGATGTCACGTCGGACGACCCTGAGGCACTCTTCACCGCACTCGACCTGGTCCGCAGTGGTGGTCGGGTCATCCTGGCGTCGACCAAGGGCAACCGGGCTTTTCATTTCATAAGTGACGTACTCGTGGCCAAGCAACTCACGATCAGGGGCGCCATGGGAGCCTCGACTGTCGGATATCAGTGGGCGTCCCGCCAGATAGACACAGACCCCCGGATCGATGATCTCGTCTCGCATCAGTTCCCGCTCTCCGAGTCATCCCGTGCCCTTCAAGCAGCCGCGGGATTGCTCGGGCGCGAGGAGCTGATATCAGTGGCCGTCACGTTCTGAAATGATCGGCTGACATGACCGGGCGCGGGGAGGCCCCGGGCCGGTTGTCCGTCTGGTCCTGGGTCCTCTACGACCTGGCCAACACCATATTCGCCCTCGGTGTCATCGGGCGCTACTTCCCCGAGTGGCTCATCTCTGTTGGCCAGCCGGACAGCTCTCTCGCCCTGGTCGAGGCCGGGGCCGGGGCATTGGTGATATTCCTGGCGCCGTGGGCCGGGGCACGCAGCGATGTCCGGGGTACCCGAGTGCCGACCCTGGCGGCGACAACCATTGTGTGTGTGGCTGCCACCGCCCTGCTCGCATCGGGCTCGGTGACCCTCTCGCTCGCCCTCCTCGGCCTGGCCCTCGTGGCGTTCAATGTCGGCTCGGTCGTATACGACGCCCTGCTCGTCGATGTCAGCACCCCGGCCAATCGGGGCCGCATCTCCGGGCTGGGCGTCGGAGTCGGCTACATCGGCTCGTTCATCGGCCTCGGCATCGGCCTGGTGACACTCGATGTGCTCGGCTGGTCCTACGCCGCCACGTTCCTGGTGCTGGCCCTGGCCTTCTTGATCCTCGCCCTGCCCGCGTTCTTCTTCATCGAGGAACGCGGCGGTCACGACGACGCCCCACTTCCCGCCCTGCGGGACATTGGGAGAAAATTGATCATCTCGTGGCGATTGGCCGGCAACTACGACGGAGTCGTCCGATTCCTCATCGGCCGCTTTCTCTACACCGATGCCATCAACACCCTCATCGGCGGCTTCCTCACCATCTTCGTCATCCAGGAGCTAGGCCTCGACGGCCAGTTCACGACCATGCTGCTCGGAGTGGCGATCGCAGCCGCCATCGTCGGGGCGTTCGGGGCCGGCGTCCTGGTGGAGAGACTCGGGCCGATTCGCGTCCTCCGCTCCGTGCTCGTCTTGTGGATGGTCGCCATCAGCGCCGGGATCGCCGCCGCGGTGACCGGTGATACCGGTCTGGCCTGGGCCATCGGGCCGCTGGGAGGGGTGGCCCTGGGAGCGACCTGGACCGCGGATCGGGTGGTGATGACCCGAGTGTCGCCACCACGACACCTCGGTGAGTTCTACGGGCTCTATGCGACTGTGGGCCGGTTCGCCACCATCCTGGGACCCTTGACATGGGCCCTGATCGTGAATGTGCTCGGGCTCGGGCGCCGTGTGGCGATGGCCGCCCTGATCGGCTTCATAGCCATTGGCTGGTGGGTGCTGCGGCGGGTGGACGACTCGGAACGGGTCTGGCCCATCGCCGATCTCCCCGTCGTCAGTACAGCCCCTGACGCTCCCCTGAGATGAGGTGGTGCTCCACGGCGTAGGGAATGGGCAGGTCTCGGACCTCATTGGGCCCGCGCACCAATCGCCTCCCGATCTCGGCGAACCATGTGTCGTTGGCGAATGCCCAAGGCCAGGCCCGAATCCCCACCCGGGCCCCGACGATCCCCCCGACCATGGCCGCCAGCGGGCTGCCGCCGATCCGGGCAGCCTGCTCCACCGGGAGGTGCGAGCGCTCCACGACCGGGGCGGACAGGAGCAACCCTGCCCGGACCAGGTCCCAAGGCGCCGGATCACCCCCATCGGTAACGATTGCCAGCGCCTCGTCGCCGTCGGTGACGCCAACATGCCCGGCGATCTGACGCAGGCCTTCCACGAAATCGCCGGGCTCTCTGCCCGAGGCGGGATCTGGGCCCAGGGTGGCCGCGACCGGCTCGGCGATCTCGATGATCCCCGTGATCAGATCCCGCCCTGACTGTCCGAAGCAAGAGGCTGCAACCGCGCCGGCCGTCACCATGCCACTCAGGATCGAGGGTGGGTCTTCATGAAACAGCCTGCCCAGAGCCAGGGCCTGTTCGCGGAGACGTCCCGGGTCTCGTCGGTGAGCCACCCCGAGCGGGACCGCCCTTGGCGCGGCGTCGAGTGAAGGGTCCTCCTCGGGCACGGGCCGCCCGGCCGCCGCCCGATCGAGCCAGGCTCGGAACTGAGGGCTCTCGGCTCGGTAGACCGGCTCTTCCTCGTTTGCCCCGTCCAGCTCCCGCAACGCGAAAATGACGGCATCGAGATCGAGTGCCCCGCCCTCGATCAGTTGGTAAGCGATCACCGTCGCCTGCTCGGTGATGGCGCTGTAACCCAGCTCCCACAGCCCTCCGGCGGTATCACCGGCGGCGAGGCCCAGCATGGCCCCGTCTCCCTCGCCTGACACCAGCGAAAACCTCGGTCCCGAGTCGGTCACGGTGCGGGAGGGTACCGCTGTAGGCTCGCTGCCAATGGACCGCGTCGTGGTCGTCGCCAATCCCTCGGCGTCCCAGTTCACCGGTGGCGCCCATCGCGTGGTGATGTCGGTCCTGGGACGGGTCGCAGAGGTCGAGACCGTCTGGCCGGAGACGCCCACCGACGCCGAGGTCAGGGCCGCACAAGCCGTCGAGAGCGGTGCCCGCGTCGTCGTCGCCATGGGCGGGGACGGCATCGTCCACCATGTCGCGCAAGGCCTGGTCGAGACCGATGCTGCCCTCGGCATCATCCCGGTCGGGACCACGAATGTCATAGCCCGGTTGCTCGGGGTCCCGGCAAAAGTGGCGAAAGCGGCACGTCTCATCGTGGAAGGGGAAGAGCCGCCCCTGTCGATGGGGACTGCAAGGATGATGTTGACCCGTGGCTCGATCGAAACGACACACCACGCGGTCTTCGCCTGTGGGTTCGGCCTGGATGCCGCGGTCGTGCTCGAGGCGGAGAAGGACCCTTACCGGAAGTACCGGTTCGGCTCGCTCCACTATGCCCGCACCACACTCGGTGTCGCCCTCAAGGATTTCCCCCGGCGTAAGCCGCACGTTCGGGTGACTCACGGTGAGAACGAGGAGATGGCCATCGCCGCGCTCCTCCAGTTCCGACAGGTCTACACCTACTTCGGGGCAATCCCGCTACGGGTGTCGCCCGAGCCGCCCGATCCGATGACCCTGCTCACCATCAACCGGCTGCGTCGCCGCCGCATCCCGAGCATTGTCACGAAGCTGCTTCGCAATGGCGACCTAGGAGCAGTCCCCGAGATGGGGGTCGTGCCCCACGTCAAGCGCATCGAGGTCATCGCCGATCCACCGGTTGCCACCCAGGCCGACGGCGAGTCTCTGGGCCTGGTCGATGGCGGGGTCGTGGAGTGGGTCCCGGACTCGCTCCGGATCGTGGCCGGGCCCCGACCGGTCTCCGACTGAACATCAGAGGATGTCGATGTCCTCGCCGGCGAAGCGGTTCTTGACCCGTCGCAGGGCCTCCCGCTGCACCGACCAGCGCTGCTCGGCCACCGTGGTTATCCGGGCCCGAATCAGCACCCCGGAGCCGACCAGATCCTGTACGCCGAGCATCTGCGGCTCTTTCGTGATCATGTCGGCCCATGGGGGATCCGCCGACATGCGCGTCAACTCGTCGAGCATCACCTCCATCGCCCGGTCGACATCGGCCTGGTAGCCAACCCTCACATCGATGGAGGGCGATGCATAGAGACTGGTCAGATTCGAAGAAACCGCGATCTGCCCGTTCGGGACGTAATGGACATTGCCCTCGCCGTCACGGAGCACGGTGACCCGGAACTGGATGTCCTCCACCTTCCCGGTGGTGGCGGCGATGGTCACGGTGTCACCGATCCGGTACTGGTCCTCGGCGAGGATGAAGAAGCCGGCGATCACATCCCTGACCAGGCCCTGGGCGCCGAACCCGAGCGCGGCGGCGATGGCGGTGCCAACGGCCAGGAAGGGAGCCATGTTCAGACCCCATACGTCGACCAGCATGAGGACAATCAGAGCGATGATGACGATGAGGATGATGCGTCTCACCATCACCCAGAGCGTGGCCACCCGGGCATACGATCCCGGGGTCCGCTTCTCGACCCGATCGACGAATCTGGCGCCGACGGCGGCCAGGATCAGATAGAAGACGAAACCCGAACCGACGACGATCGCCGTCACCAGCCAGGGGTTCGCAGCGGTCACGTCCATTCCGGGGCGAGGCTAGTTAGCGGGACCTCCGCTCTAGATCTCCCAGCGCCAGGGCGAGATCGGTGATGGCGGCATGGGCTCGTCCCCTCTGCACGAGGAGATCACGAATCGGCCCGCCGATCTCCAGGTCGACCCTGGTCATCAGATCCTCGCGATCCATCGCCCCTCCCGGGCTTCCTTCGCCACGCCTGCGTCTCAACCACGACCGCCGGGTCTCGGTTGTCGAACCTTGTGTGGCGACGCACCTGAGAAAGGCCGCATGCGTCTCGATTGCGAGATCTTGCAGCCGATGCTCGGTCTCGCCACCCATTTCGATGGCGAGCCGGGCCACGTACTCCGCCAGATCGTGCCCGCCGCCTGCCGCCCTGCCATCGAGCGCCAGGTCGACGGCAGACGCCACTTCATCCGACCATTGCTTCTCGAAGTCGACTGCATGGGCCATCGAGGACGATGTCACCAGCCGGGCGGAGGCAGTGGCGAGGTCGGCGAGAGCCTTGCGATTCACAGCCATGCGCCGTTCCACCGCCATTTCCAGAGAATCAACCAGCAGGTCCACTCCGTAGGGGGGCCCGGCCACAGGGCTGGCCGCAGTAGCTATGACTTCTGGCTCGACAATCCCGTCCTCACGGAGTGCCTTCGCCAGGTCATCGACGACGATCCCTGCGTCTTCCGGGTCGAGGCGGTCTATCTGGTTCAGGACGAAGAGAAACTGCTCCTGGTAGCCGGACATCTGCGAGATGTATTGGTGATGGAGCACGGCGTCCCGGTACTTCTCGGGGTCGGTGACCCACGCCACCATGTCGACCCGAGGAAGGAGGGCATCGACCCGGTGACGGTGGTCCACTTCCACACTGTCGTTATCGGGTAGATCGAGCAAGCACAGCCACGATGGGCCGTCGTGCTCGACGCGGTCCGAGATTCCGAGCTCGTCCAAATACCCGTCGAGAGCTCCCGCTTCAGCTGTCGGCACCAGTGCCAGTGGCTCTGATGTCATCGGACGGACGCCACCGGTCAGCGCCACCTCCTCGCCGGCAATCGCGTTGGCAAGGCTCGATTTGCCCGATCCGGTGCCACCAGCGAGCGCGACCACCACAATGGAGTCGGGATAGGACAACCTCATCCTCGTATCACGGGCCATGGCGGCAACCGACTCCACCTCTGTCCGTTGGAGAGCCCCGGCCGACTCCGCCACTGCCGTGTCGACCTTGTCGAGGAGGCCGACAAGCGCATCATGCATGAGCGAACGACGACCTCGCGATCACAGCCCACCTCGAGGCCCTGACCCGATCGATCGATCGCCGCGAGACGGCGGCAGCAGACATCCGGGATACGACGCGGCGCTCGGCGCCGGCATAGACGGGGACGAGGCGGTCGATGAGCCGTGCCGCGACATCGGGGGCCAATTCGGACAGCTCTATCCCCGGAGCCAGAAGCCTGACCACTTCCTCGAGACGCCCATCCGGCATGTCGAAGCAACAGCCCCCCAGGATCAAGGACACCAGCGATGGATCGTACGAGGTCGCCACGGCGAGCAGTGCTCCGATCTCGCTCCTCCACCTGGATACCGCGGTGCGGGTGGCGAGATGGGTGTCGGAGAGCAGGTGCTTTCTGTCCTCACCGTTGATCAGATCGCCCGCGTGCAATTGCCGGCGTATGTCGGCATCGACGGCGGCTATCACCGATTCGTCGAAGAGGGCCAGGCTGCGGGCGACATCGGCGGATGAAGGCAACCGGCGACGGATCATGCGTTTGGTGCGGACGCGGCGGAGACCGAGGTCGGCCAGCGGTCGAAGGTCGAGCCCGGAACCCTTCACATTCTCACGACGGATCCCGATCCGTCCCAGATCGACGTCGAGCAACTGCTTCACATGGGTGGTGGTGAACCGGGTCTCGTCCAGCAAAGCGGTGGCGTCTTCGATGACCTGGCGAGTTTCTTCAACGGTCGTCTGGAAGACCGACCGGACCACGTCCGCCGCGCCCGCACGCCGCGCTTCGACTTCCGACACCAGCCGGTCTCGCAGCTGTTGGACCGCGGCGGGTGGGATTGCCTGTGCCCCCGGGCCGATGTGATGCTCCTGGACAGCCACGATCTCCGACCCCAGCCCTTCGCCGTCGAGTCTCGACGAGTAATCGGCCAGGGCACCCCGCGACGACGCCCGGATCCGGTTCATAACCTGGATCACCGGGACGCCCCTCGAGTGGGCTCTACGCAGCACTTCCCACGGCACCAGGTCGGCGTAGCGGAGGGCCGAGCTGACGTAAACCACGATGTCGGCGTTGTCGATCATCGTCTCTGCCATCGCCCGGTGCTCGACCGACGTCGAGTCGATGTCTGGAGTGTCGACGAGGATCAGCTCCTCCAGGATCGGCGCGCGCCCGGTGACGACTTCGCAGGTGACACCACCGATGTGCTGGTAATCGGCGGCCCTCGTTTCCGGCGACAGGACCAATGGGTCCTTGGTGGTCGGTCGCAGCGGGCCGGCCAGTGTGTGGGCAGCCCCCGTCACGGAATTCAGGAGCGTCGACTTCCCGGCGCCGGTGGGCCCGGCGAAGACAACGATCAGAGGAGCAGTGGGATCGGCCATCCGGGGGATCAAGTACTCGTGAATGGTGCGGATGATCCAGTCGCGTCTGGCGATCAGCCTGTCATTCTCGGGGACATCGCTGATCGGGAGGGCCTCGAGGGACGACGCGAGATACTCCAGATCATCCGCCAGATCGTCTCGTATCGGCTCGTTCACGACTCCCGGGATTCTGGCACGCGCCATCCCGGTTCCGATGTCAGCTCACCCAGCCGCTCCGATATCAGCCCACCCAACCACTCTCGGGGCGATCGAACCAGACATGGACCTGGCCGGTCCCGGTGGCGTTCTCGTAGTCCGAGAAGAGCTCCCCTCGGGCAGTGCAGTCGCGTCCCCCGATGGCGCCGAGCATCATCAGATAGTGGCCGAAGGCGCCTTCTGGCGAATGCGCGAAGTACTCGTCCATGGTGTCGATGATCCGGGCGTGGTCACCGGTCTTCATCCACTCCAGTCTCTCCTCGTCGGCGGCCCGCGCCTCGGGGGTGATGATGTGCACCGGGTCTGATGCCTCATGCTTCGCAATCTGCTTCAGCGGCCAGAACGTGTGGCTCATCCCCCCCGACGCCAGCACCACAGCTCTCCGATCGAGTCTGGCGATCGCCTCGCCCAGCGCCTCGCCCATGGTCATGAAGTCATCTGTCTCACCGGTCTGAACCACCGAAACCGACACGACGTTCTCGTTGTCACGCAGATAGTGAAGAAGGTTGGTTGTGGCGTAATAGACGGGAAGGTGGTCGTCCTCGGAGGCGTGGGTCGGGGTCCCCAGCTCCTCACCCAGTGTGGCGGCGAGCTTGGCCAGCTCGGGGTCACCGGTGTAGTCGTACGGGATCTGGGCCATGCCCCGGGGCAGCTCGGACGAGGTGAATATGCCGTGTCGCCGGGCGTGGGCGGAGATGAGGTGCTCAACGGTCGAGAACCAGTGCGAATCGATGATCACGATGGTGTCGGGCTGGAGCCGATCGAAGACCTCGCTTCGCAATCGGACCAGACCCGTTACCAGGCTGATCTCCTTGCCGTCGTTGATCTCGAGGCGGGTCGCCTCATCGAACATGATGGTGGGGGCATGGCTGATCAGGCCGGCGCCGACGATCTCTCCCATCTGGTCTCTCCTCGGGTCGTTAGCAACCTAACGAATCGTACCGGCCAAGGCCTCACTCGGCGATGAGACGCGCCCCGTCGGCGGTCGCAGTCACGCGGCGCAAGAGTCTCGCCAGCTCCCGTCTCTCGCGGTGGTCGAGGTCTGCGGTGAACTTGGCCTCGTACCGATTGAACTCGGGGAACACCGATTCGATTTTGTCGAGACCGCCGTCGATGAGCCTCACCACCACCCGCCTCCCATCGTCCGAATGACGGGATCTCTCGACCAGGCCACGCTTCTCCAATGTGGAGAGCATGCCGCTCAGCGTGCCCTTGGCCAACCCGCAATCCTCGGCGAGCTCGCCCGTCTCCCGTTCGCCCCAGACCCAGAGCACGAAAAGGATGGTGAAACCACCCCACGAGAGACCGGCGGGCCCCAACACCTCGCGCTCCATTCGGTTACGAACAGCGTTGGCGGCCCGATAGATGTTGGAGACGGCCAACATTGCCTCGAAGTCGAGGGCTCTGTCCCCCAGTCTGGAACGAATGTCGCGCTCGGCCTCGAGGACGACATCCTCGTCGTGGTCATGGAGAGGTCTCGGCATGTGCTCCTGCCAGCATATCCTTAGCTAGCTAACGATCCCCATGCCCTCCACCAGAGTCGAGATCTCCGACACGGCCGTGTCCCCTGACCACTTCATCGGGGGCAAGCGGGTGTCTTCACCGGACACTTTCGAGGTGCGCTCGCCGCTCGATTGGGACTGGCTCCTGGCCGATGTCGCCCGTGGCGACCCGCTGACCGCCGATCAGGCCGTCAGCGCCGCCGTCGATGCATTTCCGGGCTGGTCCGCCCTCACCCCCAAGCAGCGCGCCGAGCCGCTCCATCGTTTGGCCGATCTGATAGATGCCAACATCGGAATGCTGGCTCGCATCGAGTGCGTCGACATGGCGATGTTGATCGAGAGCCTCGAGGCGCGTGTCATCCGCCGCGGGGCGGAGAACTTCCGCAACTATGCAGATCTCGCCGTCTCGTATCAGGGCCGCCGCTGGTCGTCGAAGGGGACCGACAACCAGGTGGAGCGGATGCCGGCAGGGCCGGCGGTGATCATCACCCCGTGGAATGCCCCCTGGCTGCTGTCGACATGGAAACTGGCCCCGGCGCTGGCGGCCGGCAACACGGTGATCCTAAAGCCGGCGGAATGGGCGCCTCTGTCGGCCTCACTCCTGGCCGACCTTGCGACTGAGGCCGGGCTCCCACCCGGAGTGCTCAACATCGTCCAGGGAATTGGGGAGGAGGTTGGTGCGGCCCTGGTCTCGGATCGCCGTGTGCGGCGCATCTCCTTCACCGGGTCGCCGGAGACGGCGCGGCACATCGGGGTGGCGGCAGGGCGCAATATCGTCCCGTTCACGGCCGAGCTCGGGGGCAAGGGGCCGCTGGTCGTCTTCGCCGATTCCGACCTGGAGGCGGCAGCCTTGAAAGCTGCCGGTCAATACGACGATTCCGGCCAGACCTGCCTGGCGGGCACGAGACTCCTAATCGAGGAAAGCGTATCCGCCGAGTTCCTGGAGTTGTTCAACGCGCATACCGATGCCCACGTTCTCGGCGACAGCCGCGACCCTCGGACAACGGTCAGCCCCCTGATCCACCCCGACCACCTGGCCCGGGTCGAGGGCTTCGTTGAAAGAGCGCGCCGCCATGGGGATCGAGTATTGCGTGGAGGGGAGCGATGGAAGCAGGATGGGCTCTGGTACGAGCCCACGTTGATCCAGCCGGTCGCGAACGACTCGGAGATCGTCCAACGCGAGGTGTTCGGCCCGGTTCTCACCTACCAGACCTTTGCCAGCGAGGAGGAAGCTGTGTCCCTGGCCAACTCGACCTCCTACGGCCTCTCTGGGATCGTCTACACCGGCAGTGAGGAACGGGCCGAGCGGGTCGGTCGCGGGATCAGGGCGGGGACGATTTGGGTCAACACCTATCTGGTTCGTGACCTGACTGCGCCTTTCGGCGGAATCGGGATCTCGGGCATCGGACGAGAGGGCGGCGACTACGCCCTCGACTTCCACTCCGACCTGAAGACGATCCAGATCAGCCAGGGGACGGTTACCTGAGGCAAAAACCCCCCTCCCCGGCTTCGCCGGTACTCCCCCCAACGCTCACTCCGTTCGCTGGGGGGAGAAGTATCACCAGCTGGTGGCGATGTACTTGGTTTCGAGGAACTCCTCGATGCCTTCGTGACTGCCTTCGCGGCCGATCCCGGATTGCTTGACACCGCCGAAGGGGGCGGCCGGGTCGGAGACCAGGCCGCGGTTGAGCCCAACCATCCCGGATTCGAGGGCCTCCGCCGTCCGCAGGCCCCGGGCCAGGTCACCCGTGTAGACGTAGGCCATCAACCCGTGGACCGTGTCGTTTGCCATGGCGATGGCCTCATCGTCGCTGTCGAATCCGACCATTGGCGCCACCGGTCCGAAGATCTCCTGGTCGAGGATTGAAGCGTCCGGGGAGACACCCGACAACACGGTCGGCTCGTAGAAGAACCCCTTGCGCTCGGGGACCGATGCACCCACGGCGACACTCGCCCCCGAGTCGACGGCCTCCTGGACCATTTTTGCGATGTCGTCTCGCGATCGCTCATTGATCATCGGACCAACCTGGTTGCTCCGGTCGATCCCCGGCCCGACCTTCATCGCTCCCATGGCGCCGGCCAGCATCGAAGTGAACTTCTCTGCGACCGACGAGTGGACCAGGAACCGGTTGGCCGCAGTGCAGGCCTCGCCTGCGTTGCGCATCTTGGCAACCATTGCCCCCTCCAGCGCAGCATCGAGATCGGCATCCTCGAACACGATGAACGGTGCGTTGCCGCCAAGCTCCATCGACACGTTGAGCACCTGGTCCGCCGCCACCTTGAGCAGCGTCTGGCCGACTTCGGTCGATCCGGTGAAGGACAGCTTGCGCACCCTGGGGTCATGCAGCATCTGCTCGATCACACCAGATGACCCCCTGGCGACGACCACATTGACGACGCCGGGCGGTAGTCCTGCCTCCTCCATGAGGTGGACCACGGCAAGAGTGGTCAGCGGGGTGTCCGAGGCCGGCTTGACGATCGCAGTGCAGCCGGCGGCGAGAGCTGGGCCGATCTTCCGGGTCGCCATTGCGGCGGGGAAGTTCCAGGGGGTGATCATCACACTGACCCCGACCGGCTGGAGAACCGTCATGATCCTCTTGTCACCCGCCGGGGCGAGTCGGACCTCGCCTCCGATCCGGGGAGCCTCCTCGGAGAACCATCGGAAGAACTCGGCGGCGTAACGGACTTCGCCGAGAGCATCCGGGAAAGCCTTGCCGTTCTCGAGGACTATGAGCTCGGCCAGAGTGTCTTCGCGTTCACGCATTGCCTCGAAGGTCCGCCGCAGGATCTCGGCGCGCTCACGTGGCGCCGTGGCCGACCAGGGGGCCAGGGCATCGGCGGCCGCATCGACAGCATCCGCGGCGTGGCTGGCCTCGGCAAGGCCGACATCGACCAAGACGTCTTCGGTGGCAGGGTCGACGACCGGCAACCCGCCGGCGCCCGAGGACCAGGAGCCACCGATGTAGAGACCGGTCTTCCCTTTCTCCTTGAGCTCATCGAGGATCGCTGTCATTGACCATCAACCTCCATCGGCATTGTGCGGCGCAGTGTCGTGCCGCCTTTCCATGAAACACCAACCCGGTGGTAGTAGCCACGGATCACCTCCATCGGCGGCAGCAGCGACAACTCGTCGGCGGGTGACGGGAAGAGCTCCAGCTCGGCCGAGCCTCTCCACACGTCCCCGATCTCGCCGTCGTAGCCCTGCATGGTCACCAGTTCGTCCAGCGACTCCGTGCCGTCGGATTCGATCGCCGGCCACCATCGATTGTGGAGCATCGGGTGCCCGTTTACGAACCCGGGACTCTCCCCCGGTGTCTCGAGCGTGACCAGAGCCCGGGCCAGCCGTCGGTCCGCGGCCGCCAGGGTCGCGCCGAAGCTCCCTCCGGGCTCGAGCCTCGGCCCGGCGCTGCCCACCGTGATCGGACGGGTCATCCATATGCTGCCCAGCTTCTTGGGATAGCCCTGGTGATAGCCCCGCACCAGTGCGAAGTCCTTGTCGACCCAGATGAACACGCAACGACTCCATGTCTCCCCGCCCCAGCCGCAACGGACCACGGCGAAGCATTCCTTGTACTGGGATCGCACCGGGTCGAGGACTTCCTCGAAGCTGTCGCCACAGCTTTGCCAATCGGCCCAGATCAGGGCCACCGCACCGGGGTCCTCGGGGGCGAGCTCGACCCCCTCGGGGAGGAGCTCGGCCACCCGCTCCGGGTCGGTTCGGTACTCGACGGTGAGCATCTCGCCCGAGTAGTGCCAGGGCGGTGGGGGTATCAGCGAAGACCGGCCGCTCGGAGTGCGAGGGAAGAGGAAACCTGACATCAGATGGTCTGCAAGCTGTAGATCGCATGATCGTATATGGGCAGATCCGGGGTGGGCGAAGACATCCAACCCTGGCTACCTTGACCCCGATGTCGGGAACTCTCGAGCCGGGGCACAAGGAACGCGTGGAGTTGGCGGAGAGCGTCCTCGGCGTTCTCCAGGACTGGTTCGAACGGGCCGAAACGATGCCGGCCTCCGGGGTCGAATTGGATGACGACCTGGCGACGCGTCTGATGTCCCCACCCTCCGACGAAGGGCGCCCCTTGGAAGAGATCCTGGCCGAGGTCGAGCAAGCAGGCCGCTCCGGCGTGTTCCACCCATCCGGCGGACACCTCTCCTACATCCCCAACGCAGGCCTGTACACGGCGGCATTGGCCGAGTTCCTCGCGGCCGGGCTCAATCGCTACACCGGGGTCTCGGGGGCAGCTCCGGGCATGAGTGCCATCGAGCACGGGATGGTGCGATGGATGGCGTCCCTCTTCGACATGGGTGAATCTGCTTCCGGTCTGATCGTTTCAGGTGGCTCGATGGCCAACCTGACTGGTGTGGTCGCAGCCCGGACCGCCCGGCTCGGAGACGAGTTCACAAAGGGTGTCATCTACGTGACGCGTCACACCCATCACTCGGTCGAGAAGGCCGCACGTATCGCCGGGTTCAGAAAGGACCAGATCCGAGCAGTCGGCATCGACAACGAGCTGAGAATGGACCCCGATTCCCTTTCGGCGGCCATCGTCGAGGATCGGGCTGCCGGTCGCGACCCGTTCCTCGTCGTCGGGTCGGCCGGGACTACCGACACCGGGACCGTGGACCCGCTTCCTGCCCTGGCCAGGATCGTCGCCAACGAAGGGCTCTGGCTCCATGTTGATGCCGCCTATGGCGGTTTCTTCCAGCTGACCACGCGGGGTCTTGCGGCCCTATCCGGGATCGAGCAGGCAGACTCGATAGCAATCGACCCGCACAAGGGCCTATCCGTCCCGTTCGGGGTGGGCGCTCTGCTGGTGCGCGACGAGGCCCATCTGATCGACGCCAATCAGGGGCGGGGTGCCTATCTGCGAGAAGAGGATCACGATTCGGGGATCAGGGACATCGCTTCGCTCGGCCCGGAGTTGAGCCGGCCGTTCCGCGCCTTGCAGATGTGGCTCCCGCTCCATCTCCACGGAGTGGCCCCATTCCGCGACGCCCTCGACTCCAGCCTCGACCTGGCCGAATACGCCCACTCGAGACTTCTGGACATCGACGGTCTCGATGTCCCCTGGAAGCCCGATCTCTCGGTTGTGGCATTCCGTTTCGACGACGACGCCGTCGGCCGTCTCGCCCTGGAGACGATCAATCGAGAAAGAGTGGTCCATCTCTCACCGACAACGATCGATGAGCGGTTCGTGCTCCGTTTCGCCATCCTCAATCGGCGAACCAACCGTGATCACCTGGACCATGCCATCGACATGATCGAGAAGACCCTGGTCGCCTGACCAGAAGCCCGTCCCGGGCGCAGGTCAATTGTTGGGTGGGGCTTCGCTGATGCTGGCGAGGGCCGATCCCGGGTCCCGCTCCATGGCAAGGTCGCCCAGAGTGACGATGCCCACGAGTCGGCCGTCGTCGATGACGGGGAGCCGTCGGATGGCCCGGCCGCTCATCATCTTGACCGCTTTGGCCACGGGATCACTCGATTCGACGGACTCGACCGTGTGATTGCAGACGTCGCGAACAACCATCGAGGTCGGGTCGTTGCCTTGGGCGACGACGTTCAAAGCAAGATCACGATCGGTCACGATCCCACACACGCCGCCGTCGGGGCGGGTGACGAGGACATCGCCGATGTTGGCGTCACGCATGATGCGTGCCGCCTCGCTCACGGGGGCGCTCTCGTCAACTGTCAGGGGATCCTTGGTCATCACTTGATGAATGGTTTGCACCGTTACCTCCTGTTCGGGCTATCAGATACCCGTGGCGACGCGCCCCGAAACTGTGGTGGGTAGACGCACGGTGACCACGAGACCGACCACGAGTACCGCCACCATGACCAGGTGGATGACCAGGTCGAGAGTGGTGCGTTGGCCCACGGTGAAGAGGAGGGTCAGGCCAACGAAGGTGCCCGCCAATGCGAAGCCCTGGGCGATGATGCCTGCCCGCCTGGTCGCGGCGGGTCGCAAGAGGCTGGTGAGCAGAGCGGCCAGTAGGGCGGCCGCTATGACGCTCTCCGCGATGCCTGCCTCCCGGTCGTAATAGCCATGGAGAAGAACCTCGAAATGGATCAGGGCCGCCGCGATGAAGATCGACGCCTCCAACCCGAGGAACAGACGAATGCGGTTGACCATCACTCCCTCATTCCACGAAAGGGAGCAGGCGAAACCAACCGTCCACGCAGGCAGCCCATCTGATCACACGCGGTTCCGGACCCTCCCCGAGGCGAGGGCAAGAACGACGGAGGAGGCGAGGAGTGCCACGCCGAGGGGGACATGTATGGCTGTGCTCACCGCGAACGGCATGTGTCCGAGCGTCTCCTGGATCCATAAGCCCACCGGCAGCAGGATCGACCCTGTGACGACTCTTAGATCGAGGCTTCGCCGACGGCGGAACGCCAGAACGGCCGGAGCCATCGCAAACCAGGGAAGGAGCGAGCCGATGATCGTGTGAGGGAGGAGGGCCGGCGCCGTGGCCGAGATGAACAGCCCCGCCAGCATTGCCTGAGTCAGGATGGCGGCGGCCACGATCCAGAGCAGCACGGTCAGGGCGGGGGATGGTTCTCTGGCAGGATCGGCGCGGCCGGTCCGCGGATGCATTTCGATTTCATTCATGTATCCGAAATTAGGGGCCACTGGCCGGCCGGTCGTCGGCCCGGGGTCGCCATCCGGATACCACCTGGGTTGTATGACCGCTTCCCCGCGACGATCGGTACCGTCCCACAGGTGACCGCCACTCCCCCCCGCATCGCGCGGGCCTTGTTCGCCCCCCTCGCCCCCGGATACGAGCGGTGGGCCCGGATCCTCAGCATGGGCCAGGACGGTCGCTGGCGGGCGCACATGGTCAAGGCGATCGCCCCACGGCGCGGAGACATGGCTCTCGATATCGCCGCCGGAACCGGCTCGATCACCCGGCAACTCCAGGGGGAGGGGGCCTCGGTGACGTCTCTCGACCAGAGTACGCAGATGCTGGAGCCAGCTGTCGCCCGGGGCGCGACCGGAGTGCTCGGGTCCGCCGAGTGGCTCCCTTTCGGCGACTCCCACTTCGACGTGGTCACGTTCGGCTATCTCCTCCGCTACGTGGGAAACGTCGGCGATTGCATGAACGAGATAGCCCGTGTCCTGAGCCCCGGTGGCCGGGTCGGGATGGTGGAATTCGGCCGACCGAGGGGCATATGGCGGCCGTTGTGGTGGCTGTACACCCGTCTCGTGCTTCCAGCCGCAGGGCTCCTCGCCGGAGAGGGTTGGCCCGAGGTTGGGAGGTTCCTCGGCCCGAACATCGAGGAATTCGCCGATCGCTACCCGCCGGAACGACTGGCCGCGATCTGGGAGAGCGCCGGTCTGTCCGGGGTCGGGTTCGAGCGTCTCTCCCTGGGCGGGGGTCTCGTGATGTGGGCGCGCAAACCGCATCAGAATGCAGACGGGGGATCGTGAGCGATCGGCGCCCCGCCTTCTACGCACCCACGGGCTCAGTCACCGGGGACTTCGTGTCCCTACTTCATGTCCCCTACACGCTGTGGCATCTGTCGTACGTCCCCATCGGTGCCGCCCTCGCCGCCGAGCTCGATTGGCTCATCCTCGGGGGCACTATGGCTGCATTCGCCATCGGGCTCGGAGTTGGGGCCCATGCGCTCGACGAGGTGAAGAGCAGACCGCTGGGAACGCGCATCTCGGACCGGGCACTGTGGGTCATCGGTATCGGGGCGATGGTTGTATCGATGGCGATCGCCCTGGTCGGGGCGGTTGTGGTCTCGCCCTGGGTACCGCTGTGGGCAATTGCCGGCATCTTCCTGGCCATCGGCTATGCCCTGGAATGGCCGTTTCTGCACACCGATCTCGGTTTCGGGCTGGCCTGGGGGGCCTTTCCTCTACTGGTGGGCTATTGGGCCCAAGCCGAGACGATCAATCCGGCTGTCATCGTCATGGCAGCCATGGCATGCCTGCTCAGCCTGGCGCAACGGGCCTTGAGCACCCCGGCCCGATTCGTGCGGCGACGCACCGGCGAGTCGGTGACCGTCTTCGATGGCGATCGGACCTGGGACCGGACACAGCTGTTGCAAACATGGGAGAAGCCTCTTCGTCTCCTCACCTGGACCACGGTCACCCTCGCCGTCGGTCTCCTCCTGACCCACCTCTAGGTCGCGCGTCAGACCGTCGTCACGCTGACCGGGAGATGTTTGATGCCGTTGATGAAGTTGGAGCGAAGACGATCGGGCGGCCCTGTGATCTCGATGGAGGAGACCCGGCGCAACAACTCCTCGAACACGACTCGCACCTCGAGACGGGCCAGCGAGGCCCCGAGGCAGACATGGCGACCCGTTCCGAATGTCAGATGGTCGTTCGGCTGGCGACGGATATCGAACGTGAACGGGCGATCGAACACCTCCTCGTCGTGGTTGGCCGAGGGGTACCACATGACTACCCGGTCCCCGGCCCGGATCGTCCTCCCCCGCATCTCCACCTCCTGGGTGGCGGTGCGCCGGAAATGCATGGTCACCGACGAGGCGCGCAGGATCTCCTCGGTCGCCGATCCTGAAAGCGCGGATGGGTCGTCTCGCCATAGCCCCATCTGGTCGGGATGGTCGAGCAGATAGATCAGACCATGGCTGATCGTGTGCCGCGTCGTCTCGTTTCCCGCCACCATCATGAGGGTGAAGAAGTTCTTGAACTCCAGGTCGGTGAGCGGGCTGACCGTCCGGTTCGGCGGTCAGGAGCACGGTGACGATGTCGTCGGCCGGGTTGTTTCGCCGTTCCAACGCAATGTCCTCGGCATAGCGGAAGACCTCGAGGGCAGCCGGGGATCGGAACGGGAGGAGCCGGTACTCCTCGGTGTCCATCTTGTCGATGACGACCGGGGTGTATTCGGGGTCAGCATTGGAGATCATCTGGTCCCCCCAGGCCACCAACTGGTTGGCATCCGTCTCGGGCACGCCGAGAAGGCGGCAGAGAAGCCTGATCGGGAGCTCCCGAGCGATCTCGGTCACGAAGTCGAACTCGCCGAGACGTAGGACACGGTCGAGGACCTGGCCGGCCAGGGTCCGGAACGCGCTCTCGTAGGTCGCCACGACCTTGGGGGTGAACCCCGGTTGGACCAGGCGCCTCAGCCTGGCGTGCTCCGGGGGGTCGAACTCCATCATGGTGCGACGCGCCTCGAGCTCGTCGGGTGCCATCTGCTCGATCCTGATCCCCCTCGAGGCGGTGAATCTGCCGAAGTCCCGGCTGGCCGCCGAGATGTCGGCATGCTTGGTCAGCGCCCAGAAGCCCTCGCCATCGCTCTCCTCGATCCATGCCACCGGCTCCTCTCGGCGCAATCGGGCGAAGGTCGCATGAGGCACGGAGCGAACAAAGGTGTCGTGTGATGTGATGTCGGCGTGCGCCTCACCGGGATCCTGATGAAGGGTGCTCAGGGACATTGGCCAACATGATCGCACTCCTGGTCTGGGTACCGTGGGGGCGGATGGCGGAACACCGAAGGATCCTGGTCGACGGCGTGCCAACCCACGTCGTCAGAGAGGGCGAGGACCTCGTGACGGATGACGGACACAGGGTCCCGGCCGAGGAGGTGATCCACCTCCCCCCGGTCGAGCCGTCGAAGATCATCGCCGTACACCTCAATTACCGCAGCCGCGTGGAGGAGTTCATGACGAAGCTCCCACAGGCGCCCACCTACTTCCACAAGCCGACAACTGCTCTCAACTCCCACGGTGGGGACGTGGTCCGCCCCCACGGCTGTCGCTACCTGAACTACGAGGGGGAGATTGCCATCGTGATCGGGGAGACCTGTCGCAATGTCACGATCCCCGAAGCCGAGTCGCGAATAGCCGGCTACACGATCGCCAACGACTACGGGCTGCACGATTTCAGGGACACCGACGCCGGTTCGATGCTCCGCGTCAAGGGATCGGACACGTTATGCCCGATCGGCCCGGGAGTCGTGACCGACTGGGACTTCAGGGGGAAGACGATCTCGACGTCGGTGAACGGCGAGCTCCGACAGGAGGGGTCCACAGACGAGATGGAATGGGACATGGGATATCTCGTTGCGGACCTCGCCCGGACCATCACCCTGCTACCCGGGGACATCATCCTCTCCGGGACTCCGGCCGGATCGAGGCCTGTCGACCCCGGTGACGTCGTGACGGTCATCGTGGAGGGTCTCGGGGAATTGACCAACACCATCGTCGAAGGCTCCGAGCCGATCAATGCTGCCTTTGGGGCCCAACCCAGCGACTCCGAAGAAGTGGTGTCGACCGCACTCGGCGGTGACTGGGCGCTTCGCGGAATCAGACCGCCGCAGGGTTCCGGCTCGTCGCACTACCCGTCGGTCCTCGATGCCTGAGGAACCGGAGCGTGTGGTTGCGCTGCTCCGCGGCGTCAACGTGGGAGGGATCAAGGTGCCGATGGGCGACCTCAGGGCGCGGCTCGAGAAGGAGGACCTGGGCGAGGTCCGAACTCATTTGCAGAGCGGGAACGTGATTGTGACTCCGCCCTCTGGCGATCCACACGCCGCTGCAGGGGTCATCGAGAAGGTGATCAGCGACAGTCTCAGTTTGCAAATCCGGGTCCTCGTTCGGGACCGGAATGAGATGGCGAGGATCGTCGCCTCCAACCCGCTCATCCGACCCGGCATCCAGCCAAAGCTATTCCACACTGTCTTCCTCGAGGCGACGCCGTCGGCGGATCGGGTTGCCGCACTCGATCCCTATCGCTCACCCCAGGATCGGTTCTCGGTGGCGGGCAAGGAGATCTACGTCGAGTACGGGCCGGCCGGCTCCGGGCGCTCCAAGCTCGACCTGAACTATTTCGAGAAGACCCTCGGCGTGACCGGGACTGCCCGCAACTGGAACACGGTGACCCGCCTGCTCGAGATCCTCGGAGAGTGACCTAGACCGGATCGAGAACCGGCGGGCTCAGGGCCATCCTGATCTCGTCGAGACGTTCGGGAACGACGCGGTAGTGGACCCATCGGCCGCGCTTCTCTCCGACGACCAGACCTGCCTCCCGGAGGATGCGGAGATGATGGGACACAGTCGGCTGGGCCAACCCGAGCGGGTCTTCGAGCTCGCAGCCACAGGCCGTCCCCGCCGGTGCGGCGGCCAGCATCGAGACGATACGGAGACGGACCGGGTCGGCCAACGCGGCAAACATGGCGGCGGTCCGTGTGGCTCCCTCTTCCTCCAGAACCCCATCGAAAAGAGGCTCGCAGCATTCCATTCTCATATTGACATTAGTCGATATATCGATAATGATCAATATATCGAAGATCATCGATACGAAGGGAGTAGTGATGATCCTTCTCGATGACAGCAACTGCTGCGGCGGCGGCGACGGCATTCGCTGCTGCTGATCGGTAGCCGGTCGGGGTGTTGCTCAGTCGAGTAGCGCCCCGACCGATTTCCCCTCCTCACAGTCCTCGAGGAGCGGGCAGTATTGGCACCAAGGGCCGCCCGTCCGGGGAAGATCTGCACCCGCCGCCCAGGCGTTGCGGAGGACATCTACCAGCTCACCGACCTCGACGGCCACCCTTCCCGCGTCCGCCGAGGACGGCACAGTTCGATACCGCTCCCCCGTCCGCACCGAGACCGCTTCGACGTACGCCGGCAACTCCCCACGATCGAGCAACCACAGCAGCGCATAGAACAGCAGCTGATCCTCGGGATCGGCGACCTCGCCCGTCTTCCAATCCACCAGGCGGAACCCACCCAGGTCTTCGCGGTACACCGCATCGACCGTGCCCACCAGTTCGACTCCATCGGCCACGGTCGCCTCGATGCTGTGCTCGGACCCTTCGAATCCCTCGGTGGGCAACCGGGTGAAGCGCTCGTAGAGGCCACGCACTTCTTCGATGACGGCGGCCAGGGTCGATGGCCTCATCTCGAGACCCGCCATCTTGTTGTTCAGGGCCGAGCCGCCGATCTCCTCACGACAGGCCTGCACGAAGTCATCTGACGGGATCGAGCCCGAGGTCAGGTGCCTGCTGAAGATCCGGTGGGCCAGGATGCCGAGAAACGATTGCCGGCTCTCCGGCCCATAGATCCCCTGCAGCCTCGCTCCGGCCGCGGCCGGGCATCGCTTGAAGGTGACGTAGGTCGATGCTGAGACCCTGATGGCCTCCCCATGAACCATTTCCGGGAATCGGATCGTCACTCGAATCGAGGGTACAGAGAGGTCCTGTCACATTTTCGGATAAGCACGGACTGCTCGTTACCATCGCTGGCCCCGGGCAAAAGGTCGTTTTGGGCCGGCCTTCCATGAAAAAGTATCTCTCCGCAGTCAGGACTCCGCTTGGCGCGCTCATTGTGGGTGCAGCCGGCCTTGTGCTGCTCTTGTTCGCCGCCTACGGCTTGACCCGCCTCGCTTCCCGGGGTGAGGTGATGGGGCGAGTGGAGGTCGCCGGCACGCAGATCGGCGGACTCGACGAAGAGCAAGCCCTGAGCGCACTGCTAGCCGTGGAGGAGGAGTACCTCGGCCGACCGGCGGTGTACAACATCGAGGGTAAGTACGTCAGCATGCAGCCACCCGAAGCCGGTCTCGACATCAATGAGCAGGCCATCGCCGATGAGGCGCTGCTCGTGGGGCGCAACGGCAACGTGGTCTCCGAATTCGCCTGGTGGATCAGTCACATCTTCGACACGGTCCAGGTGCCCGTTAGAGGTTCGGTCGACGATGTGGCGATCGAGGAGGTATTCGACATGTGGGACACCGAGGTGATCGCCCTTCCTCCGTCCCTGGGAGGAGTGGTCCTCACCGACGGCCGCCCGACCGCCGTCTATCCGGAAGTCGGCACCGGGATCGACCGACCCCCAGCCAGGGCAATCGTGGAGGCCAGCCTGCTCGCTCTCGAGCCGGAGCAAACCTCGATCCCCACCACCACCATCGTGCCCGTGCTCTCGGATGAAGACGTCGACCGCGCCGTAGACGAGGCCGCTGCAATGCTCGTCGAGCCGATCCAGCTCGACCATGAGGACGTTGGTGTGGTATTCACCGTCGACCAGTTGACTGAGGCCTTTCGATCCGAGACGGTGACCGAGAGCGAGCCACGCATCGTCAACTACTTCGACCCTGAGCTGATCGACAGCTACTTGAATTCGGTACGAGACCAGGTCGAGGCGGAGCCGGAGAACGCGACGTTCGAGATCTCTGGCGACAGCATCGCGATCGTCCCTGGCTCGAGCGGCACCCAGATCGATGCCGAGGAGACCTCGGTGCGGCTGGCCGATGCGGCGATGACCGAGGGGCGCACCGGGCAGTTGCCACTCGTCGAGGCTGCGGAGCCCGAGGTCACGACCGCGGACCTGGAGAGCCTCAACATCAACCACCTGGTGGCGCAGTTCACCACCTACCACGACTGCTGTCAGGACCGTGTCCTGAACATCCACAGGATCGCCGACGAGGTTGATGGGACCATCGTCGCCTCAGGGCAGACTTTCAGTCTCAACGATCATGTCGGGCAGCGGACCCTGGAGGACGGCTATCTCCCCGCCGGCACCATCATTGCCGGTGAGGTGGAAGATTCGGTCGGCGGTGGGGTCAGCCAGTTCACGACGACGATGTACAACGCTGTGTTCTGGGGTGGTTACGAGGATGTCGAGCACAAGCCTCACTCCTATTACTTCTCGCGGTACCCCGAGGGAGTCGAGGCAACCCTCAACTGGCGAAGCCCCGACCTCAAGTTCCGCAACAACACCGACTACGGGATCTTGATCGACACCACGTACAGCGACACCTCCATCACGGTCCGAATATTCGGAGAGAACGAGGGTCGAACCCTGAAGGGCGAGCAGTCCGATGGTCAGAGCCGAGCCTGGGTGGACGCGGAAGGCGGACCGAATGCCCTGCACGTCAAGGGATCGATCTCCGACCGGTTCGCGTTGACCGACCCCCCGGAGCCCCGGTATGAGCCGAACCCTGAGTTGGGTGTCGACCAGCAGGATCAGACACAAACCGAGCTCGGCGGCTGGAGCGTGACTGTCACCCGGCGCATCCTGCTCGGCGGTGATGAGAACCAGGTGGTGAACGAACAGGAGTGGACCGTTCGCTATGCGCCCAGGTTCGCGGTGTACGAGGTCCACCCCTGCATGGTCCCGGGAACCACCACTGCTTGCCCGACTTCGACGACGGTCCCTCCGACCACGGTTCCACCGACGACTGTCCCGACCGCGCCCCCCACCACGACTACGGCACCACCCCCGCCACCAACACCTTGACCCGGGTCAGGGCTCGTCGTAGAAACGCAGGAAGCTCTCGACGATCGAGGTGACGGCGGCTTTGCTCTCCTCGTCCCAACCGCCGGGCCGCCTCACGGTCACGGTGTTCTGCAGCACGTAGATGTGATCGACGCCCAATCCGAGATCGAATAGCTCGCCGGCGAGGACACCGGGAACTCCCCCACCTCGGTTGGCGGGCGCCATGACGCTCCCGTCCTGACCGGTGAAGCTGCGGTCGGTGTCGAGGAGCAGGACGTCGCCAAGCTCTTTTACGTCGTTGACGATGACGGTCTGGCCCATGAGGGTCGGCAGGGTAGTTCCTCCCCCGTTAGGGGGAGGTGTCGCCGGAGGCGACGGAGGGGAGCGTTCCTCCCCCGTTAGGGGGAGGTGTCGCCGAAGGCGACGGAGGGGGAGATTTCAGGACCCCAGGCCGCCGGAGATCTCGCCGATGACGTGCACCTTTACCAGGTTGGTGGAGGCCTGGACGTTGGGGGGCACCCCCGCCACCATGACTACCCGATCCCCCTTGCTGACCACTCCTTCTCGCTCCAGTATGTCGGCAGCCGCGGCGAGCTCCTCATCGGTGTAGGTACGGCGCTCGAAGGGATGGGGGGTAACGCCCCAGTAGAGAGCCATCTGGTGGAGCGTCGTCTCATTGGGGGTGAAGGCGACGATCTGCGCCTCGGGCCGGTATTTGGAGATCAGTCGGGCAGTGTTTCCCGACTCGGTGAACGCAACGATGGTCTCCGCCTCCAGGTTGACTGCGATCTCGGTGGCAGCCTGTGAGACCGCCGAGGCCACCGTGTTGCCATCACCAACGAACGGTATGGAGTGGTGCTCGCGGGTCGACAGCGTCCCTTCCTCCACCGCCACACAAATCGAAGCCATTGCGGTGACTGTCTCCACCGGGTAGTCGCCAACGGCGGTCTCACCCGACAGCATCACGGCGTCGGTGCCGGCCATCACTGCATTGGCCACATCCGTCACCTCGGCCCTGGTGGGCCGGGGGCTCTTGGTCATGGATTCGAGCATCTCGGTGGCCGTGATGGAGATGCGTCCGGCCGCATTCGTCTTCTTGAGGATCTCAGCCTGGATGAGAGGGATCCTCTCCAGTGGCAGCTGGACCCCGAGGTCACCCCGGGCCACCATGACCGCCGACGAGGGACCGATGATGTCGTCGAGGTTCTCGTAGGCCTGTGCGAGCTCGATCTTGGCGACGATGGGCACATCGCCGGCCAGCTCAGCCACGCTCCGGATGTCGTCGCCGCTGCGGACGAACGAGGCGGCGACGTAGTCGACCCCCAGCTCCCGGCCGAATGCGAGGTCGGCCTCGTCCTTGGAAGTGACGATCTCCAAGGTCAGTTTGCTGTCGGGGAAAGCCACTCCCTTGTGATCGGACAAGACCCCACCAACCCGCACCGCGGCGATGAGGCCGGCTTCGGTCCGTTCCACCACCTCGCAACGGATCAGCCCGTCGGCAAGCTGCACGCGGTCCCCGGGCACGACGTCCTGCAGCAACGGTTCGTACCCCACCGGGATCACACTTGCGTTCCCCACCGCCCCATCGGCGACGAGAGTCACCTGTCGGCCGGGCTCCAACACCACCTTCCCGTCGGCGAACTCGCCGACCCGGAGCTTGGGCCCCTGTATGTCCTGCATCAGAGCCACGGTTCGCCCCGTCTCCCGGCTGGCATCGCGCACCCAGCCGGCCATGGCGCGGTGGATCTCGTGATCACCATGCGAGAAGTTGAGCCGGGCCACATCGATCCCGGCCTCGACGAGCGCTCTGATCCCGGACGCCGAGGCCACGGCGGGGCCTAGCGTGGCAATGATCTTGGTGTGGCGCTGCATGTGATATCGACGCTAACCGCTGCCGATCAGCCCGACATCATCTCTCTGATGAGCTGGTTGACCAGCCGTGGGTCGGCCTTGCCGTCCGTGGCCTTCATGACCTGGCCGACCAGGAACCCCACCACCTTTTCTTCACCTGACCGGAACTCCTCGATGGCACGAGGGTTGGCGGCCAGCACCTCGCCGATGGCGGTCTCCAGGGTGCCGGCATCGCTCACCTGGAGGAGATCCCTCTTGTCGGCAACCTCCCTCGGGCGGCCTTCACCTGAGAGAACACCGTCGAGCACCTCCTTGGCAGCGGAGCTCGACACCGACCCGTCGTCAACCATCTCGATCAACTCGGCGAGACCGGGCCCGTCGATGGCGACCTCCGGCGCTTCGATCTCGGCTTTGCGCAGCCAGGCCACGACCTCCCCGGTGATCCAGTTGGCCGCCGACCGAGGCGGGGCTCCGGACAGGACTGCTTCGTCGTAGAGCCGGCGCATATCGGCGTCGAGGGCGGAGAGAACGCCTGCGGTGCCCTCGGCCAGGCCCTGAGCCGCGTACCGGGCCCGGCGATGACCGGGTAGTTCGGGAAGACGCTGCTCGATGCCCGCTACCCACTCCGGTGTCATCACCATGGGCACGAGGTCGGGCTCGGTGAAATACCGATAGTCCGACGAGCCCTCCTTGACCCGCATCGAATGGGTGACTCCGGTCTCCTCGTCCCAATGACGGGTCTCCTGGATCACTTCGCCGCCCGACTCGACCACTCCGATCTGCCGCTCGATCTCGTAGGTGATGGCCCTCTCCAGCGATCGAAACGAGTTCATGTTCTTGATCTCGACTTTGGTGCCGAATTCATCGACTCCCTCTGGCCTAATCGAGACGTTGGCGTCGAACCTGATCGAGCCCTCCTCCAATCTGGCGTCAGAAACCCCCAGCTCCGCGACGATCGACCGCAATTCCTGTGCATACACCCGGGATTCCGCCGCGCTGCGCAGGTCCGGTCTCGACACGACCTCGACCAGAGGCACACCCGAGCGGTTGAAGTCGAGAAGGGTGCCCTCGGCGGCATGGATGCGGCCGCCGGCTCCGAGATGGGTCGATTTGCCGGTGTCCTCCTCCATGTGGGCGCGCTCGATTCCGATGCGGCGCGTCTCGCCGTCGACCTCGATGTCGAGATGTCCGTCGTGGCAAACCGGGACGTCGAACTGGGAGATCTGGTAGTTCTTGGGAAGGTCGGCGTAGAAATAGTTCTTCCGGTGGAACACCGAGCGCTCTGAGACCTTGCAATCGAGAGCCAGCCCGATGGCCATGATCGACTCGATCGCCACCCGATTGGTCACCGGGAGGGCGCCGGGGAGCCCGAGGCATGTGGGGCAGACCCTGGTGTTCGGTTCGCCGCCAAAGGCAACGGCACATCCGCAGAACATCTTCGAGGCAGTCATCAACTCGACGTGGACCTCGATCCCGATGACCGGCTCCCAGCTCATGCCGCACCATCCAGGACTCTCGGAGAGATCTCGAAGCCGGCGAGCCGCTCCACCTCGGCGGCGACCTGATACATGGTCTCCTCCCCGAGGGCGGGCGCCATCACCTGGAACCCGATGGGGAGACCAGCCTCGTCGAGGCCGACCGGCACGGATATGGCGGGATGGCCGGCCATGTTCGCCGGGATGTTGCAAATGTCGGACAGATACATGGCGAGCGGGTCGGACGTCCTGGCGCCGGCTTCGAAGGCAACCGTCGGGCTTGTCGGCGAGACCAGCACATCTACCTGTTCGTAGGCCCGGGCGAAATCCTCCTGGATGGCCGCCCGAACCCTCTGCGCCTGCCCGTAGAACGCGTCGTAATACCCGGCCGACAGCGAGTACGTGCCGAGGAGGACCCGTCTGGTCACTTCCGGGCCGAAACCCTCTGCCCTCGTCCTCGCCATCAGCTCCTCGGTGGTGGCGCCGTCGACCCTGAGCCCATATCGGATCCCGTCGAAGCGGGCCAGATTGGCGGAGGCCTCGGCCGGGGCGATCAAGTAGTAAGCGGACAGAGCGATATCGAAGGTGGGCAGCGACACCTCGAACACCTCGACTCCTGATTTCTCCAGCCTCGCCACCATGTCTGTTGTCGCCGTCTCGACGCCGGGCTCGAAGCCCTCTCCCGACAGCTCGGTCACAACGCCGATGCGAAGCCCATCCACCCCTCGATCGAGACCGGCGGCCGGATTCGGGTACTCACCGCCGTACGACGTGGAGTCCAGCGGGTCGTAGCCCCAGATGGAGGAAAGGGCGAGAGCCGAGTCTTCCACCGTCCTGGCGAAGGGGCCAATCTGATCGAGGGACGAGGCGAATGCGATCAACCCATACCGGCTCACGGTGCCATAGGTCGGCTTCATCCCCACCACGCCGCACAGGGAGGCGGGCTGGCGTATCGAGCCTCCCGTGTCGGAGCCGAAGGCGAGGAGGGATGAACCGGCTGCGACCGAGGCAGCGGAGCCGCCCGACGATCCGCCCGGCACCCGGCTCAAGTCCCAGGGGTTGTATGTGGTCCCATAGGCCGAGTTCTCGGTCGAAGAGCCCATGGCGAACTCGTCGAGGTTCGTCTTGCCCACGATCACCGCTCCGGCGCTGCGCAGCCTCGTGACCACGGTCGCGTCGTAGGGTGGGATGTAGCCGGCGAGGATCTGAGAGGCCGCCGTCGTCTCGACACCCCGGGTGCACATGTTGTCCTTGAGGGCAACAGGGATGCCGTGAAGGGGCCCGTGATCGATCCCGTCGGCCAGATCGGCGTCGGCTTGCCGGGCAGCCTCCCTCGCCCCGTCCCCGTCGATGGTCAGGAACGCATGCAGCTGTGCCTCGGTCCGGGAGGCGACGTCCATGGCGTCCTCGAGCAAGGCCACCGCCGAGGTCTCGCCCGAGCGAAGCAGGCGCCCTGCTTCGGCAACGCTGGCGGCGATCATTCCGTCCCCATCGCCGGGGGAACGACGAAATGCCCATCGATGGCTTCCGGAGCCTGGCCCAGGACCTCATCCCGGTCGAGTGATGGCCGCAATTCGTCGTCGCGGAACGCGTTGGCCAAGCCCAGCGGATGGGCCGCCTCGACGTTCGGCTCGACGTCCAGGGACTGGACCCTGGCTGCGTGCTCGAGGATCACCCCGAGCTGGGCCTTGTACGACTCAAGCTCTTCTTCGGTCAAACCGAGGCGAGCCAGACGCGCAACATGGGCAATATCGATCTCTATCGGCATCGGGGCGGAGTCTAAGAGTCGGCGTGGAGCCACCGACCACCGGTTTTGGCGGCAGAATGAAAGACGTGGCCCACAGGAACCAGCTCACGAGCACCGCCATAGTCATGGGGGTTGTTGGCCTGGTTGTGATCGGGATGGGTCTGGCGTTGCTCCTATTCGACGACCAGGGCCGCGGTAGCAACTTGGGCGGGCTGCTGATCAGGATCGGAGCCGTGTTGGGGGCGATTGCCCTGATCCTGCCAAACATCCGGAAGCCGTCGCTGGCCACCCTGATCGTGGCCGGGCTGGGGCTGGTCCTGGTCCTCGCCCGTCCCGCTCTCGTTTGGGCCGCTCTGATCGGATGGGCGGCCTGGATCCTGTTGAGCCGTCAGCGGAGGACGTCGAGCAGCGACTCGTAGACCCAATCGAGGTCGGAGAGGCGTACCGACTCGCCAGGCTTGTGGGCCAATGCCGGTTCTCCGGGCCCGAAGTTCAGCGCCGGGATGCCGGCAGAGGACAGCTGGGCCACATCGGTCCAACCTTGCTTTGCCCGCAAAGGTGCCCTGGAGCTCTCGATCAGGGCCCGGAACAGTGGGTGGTCGGTGTCGACCGACCCTGGCGGGGCCAGATCGGTGACATCGACTCGGTCAGCGCTGGAACACACCTCGTGAAGACGGGCTACCGCCCCCTCGTGGGACCGATCCGGGGCGAATCGATAGTTGACATTCATCACGAACTCCCCGGGGACGACGTTCCGGGCCACACCACCATGCGCCGTGGTCACCGAGATCACCTCCAGGAACTCGAGACCGTTGACGACATGTGGCTCCGGTTCCAGCGCCCCGATGAAGGTGAGGAACGCGCCCGCTTTCGTGATGGCGTTCTCCCCCAGCCAGGGCCGTGCCGAGTGCGCTGGTTGGCCAATGAAGACGACGTCGGCATTGATCACGCCCTGACAACCCGCCTCGATGGCCCGATCAGTGGGCTCCAGAACAACCGCTGCCGACGATCCCACTAGCCACGCCGCTTCGTCGAGGACACGGGTGAGCTGATTGCCAGCCAGCGGCCCTTCCTCTCCGGCGTAGAAAACGCAGACCACCTTCCCCGGGCCGAGGGTCTCGATGAGATGGATCATCACCGCCAGGCCGCCTTTCATGTCGGTCGCACCCAGACCGGTCAGCCTGTCAGCTTCGACCCTCGCCCGGCCGTCGCCCTGGAACGGCACCGTGTCGAGATGCCCGACCAGCAGCACCGACCCGTCGTCCGGCTGCCCGACAACCAGGGAGTCGGCGATCATTTCTTGTGGCATGCCCTGGAGGCGTCCGGCAATCGCGTCACGGAGACGGGCCTCCTCGCCGGTGACCGAGGGGATATCGACCAGCCACGTGGCCGTTTCGACCAGATCGGTCAAAGCTGGACGTCCAACTCGCGGAGGAAGTCGTTGAGGGCAGTCTTCTCGTCGGTTGCCGCCGTCCGCTTTCCGATGATCAGGGCACACGTCAGGTCGTAGGTCCCGCTCGGGAACTCCTTGGGCCTTGTCCCGGGGACGACCACCGCGCCGGCCGGGACCCGTCCTCGATGCTCCACGGGCTCCGGCCCGGTCACATCGATGATTGGGGTGGAGGCGGTCAGCACGGTGTTGGCGCCCAACACGGCCTTCTCCCCAACGATCGTCCCTTCGACCACGATCGACCGGCTGCCGACGAAGGCGCCATCCTCGACGATCACCGGGCGGGCACCCGGCGGCTCCAGCACCCCGCCGATCCCTACCCCGCCAGAGAGATGGACATCGCGGCCGATCTGGGCGCAGGAGCCGACCGTGGCCCATGTGTCCACCATCGTGCCAGAGCCGACATACGCGCCGATGTTGACGAACCCTGGCATCACGATCACTCCGGGCTCACAAAAGGCCCCATAACGCACGGTGCCCGGCGGCACCACCCGGATCCCCTGCTCGGCCAGACCGCTCTTCAACGGGATCTTGTCGTGGTACTCATAAGGGCCGATCTGGACGGTGTCCATCTCACGGAGCCGGAAGTAGAGGAGGATCGCCTCCTTGACCCACTCGTTGACGACCCAATCCCCGTCGACCTTCTCCGCAACCCTCAATTCGCCGCGGTCCAGGCCGGCGATCGTCCTCTCCACCTCCTCGCGCACCGTCTCCGGATCGACCTCGCCGGAGAAGGCGGCACGTATCGCTTCTTGGTCGGGCAATTGGCTCCCTGGGTCGGTCTGGCGGCAGGGTAATTGCCCCGGCTCACCGCTACGGTCGAGCCGATGCCCTACCGACTTCTCTACATCGGGCTCGGTCTGCTCGCCGTGGCGGCCATCGCATTCGGAATCGCCTTCAACCGGAGCGGCGACGAGCTGGTCTTGCCCGAGGAGATAGAGGCGCTCTCGCCCAACCCGGGGGATCTGGTTCCCCCGCAGACGAGTGTGGAAGTCGACCTGCCGGTGGCCTACCGCGCCGACATCTACATCGACGACTGGCTGGTCACCGACGTTGTCTTCGTCGAGGGCACCGGCGTCTACCGGTGGTCACCCTCGCCGCAGAACCCGACCATCACCGAATGGGCTCCCGGCGAGCACACCGTCCGCGTGGTCTGGGACAAGATCAGCGGCCTCCCCGACCCGGGAGAGTACGAATGGTCCTTCCGGGTCGGCTGAGGCTCATAACGGGGTCTGCACACGCCGTTATTGCGGGGCCGGAATCGGCTCGCTCCGACGATAGGCGACCAGCGCCAGGGTATAGGAGACCACGAGGATCCCTGTCGCCCAGGCCAGTGCCTCCCAAATTCGAGGCCCGACTATTCCCTCGATGAGGAGTGAGCGAATCGTCTCCACTATCGGGGTCAGCGGCTGATTCTCTGCGAAGCTCCTCAGCCATGGCGCCATCGAGTCGGTCGGCACGAACGACGGGCTGATGAATATCAGCAGTATCAGGATGTAGCTGAATGCGCCGGCGCCTTCGACAGTCTTGGCGATCAAGCCGAAGAACATGGCCAGCCAGGTGGTGGCGAGGATGAACAGGATCAGGAAGCCGGCGAACAACAACCAGGCGCCGGGGCCGGCAACCGGGCGAAATCCGATGATGAATGCAACCACGAGCACGAGGACGCAGGAGAGCAGGTTGGACACCGTCGACGACATCGCCTGGCCGCTCAACACCGATGAAGGTCTCACCGGCATCGTCCGGAAACGGCTGATGATCCCCTTCTGCATGTCCATGCTGAGACGGAAGGCGGCGTAGGCGATCCCGCTGATCACTGTCATGACGACGACGCCTGGGGTCAGGAAATCGACATAGCCCACCGAGGTCTGCGGCCCGAGGGCGCCGCCGAACACGTACACGAACAGCAGCATCAGGGCGATCGGCGTCAGGACGACGGTGATGATCGTGTCCATGCTGCGTGTCGTGTGACGGAGGCTCCGCTTCGCCATGGTCCAGGTGTCAGTGAGGGTTCGCATGAGCTTCTTCCTTGTCTTCTCCGAGGATCTTGAAGAACACGTCGTCGAGAGTCGGTGCCTTCGCATTGAATCCGGTTGGCTCCAGACCGGCGTTGTTGAGCCTGATGAACATGTCGGCCATGTCGGACACCGAGCCACTGCCGGCGACAACCAGCTTCGAATCCACCTGGCTCAGCTCATAACCATCCCCCAGCGCTACCTGAGCCGCCGCTAGATCTGCTTCGTCGATGAAATCCAGTTCGACCAGCCCGGCCGGCACCATCGCCTTCAACTCTTCCGGTGTCCCGTCGGCCACGACTCGGCCTCCGTGGAGGATGGCGATCTGGTCGGCGAGGCGGTCGGCCTCCTCCAGGTACTGGGTGGTGAGGAAGATGGTGGTCCCCTTCCCGGCCAGGTCCCGGATGGTCAGCCACATGTCGTTCCGACTCTGCGGGTCGAGCCCGGTCGTCGGTTCGTCGAAGAAGATGATGGGCGCTTCGCCCACCAGACTCATGGCGATGTCGAGCCGGCGTCCCATCCCACCCGAGAAGGTGAGCAGACGACGGTCCGCCGCATCCATGAGGTCGAACTTTTCGAGCAAGGAAGAGGCAACCCCTTGGGGATCGGCGACGTGGCGTAGCTCGCCCATCAGCACCAGGTTCTCCCGGGCGGTGAGCATGTAGTCGACGGCTGCCGACTGGCCGGTGACACTGATCACTTCCCGGACCCTGTCGGGTTGGGTCGCCACGTCGAACCCGCCGACGGTCGCGTTGCCCCCGTCGGCCTTGATCAACGTGTTCAGGACGTTGATCGTCGTCGTCTTGCCCGACCCGTTGGCGCCGAGGAGCGCGAACACGGTGCCCCGCCTCACTGCGAACGAGACGTCGTGAAGCACCGATACGTCCTTGTATCCCTTCTCGAGGTGCTTCACCTCGATCGCATTTGTTTCATCCATGGCTAGATGCTCCTTTCTTCTCTGCGTTGCGTGACTAGGCGGGCGCCCGGTTGATCAGAATGTCCCCGTAGGAAGTGCGGGCGCGGACTTCGACAGTCGAGTTCGTCGGCTCAGAGCCAGTGGACGCCTGCAGCGAGCTGCGCACGTTCCCGTAGTGCGTCTTCACGTCGAGGAATGCCGCCGTGCCTTCGTGAATGCCGACTTCGATCTCGCCGGCTGCCGTCTCCATCACGACCGTCCCACTGACGACATCGCCGATCCGAACATTGCCATTGGCGGACTTGGCGACAACAGACGTCTGAGCCTTGGCAACGACGATGTCGCCATTGGCCGCCTTCACACGTAGGTCTCCGCCGACCTCGCCGATCCTGGTTTCGCCGTTCCCGTTCTTGACGACCGCCGACCCGTCGACGGCGCCGACCCGAACCTGACCCGAGCCGGTCTTGAGGTCGGCGTCGCCGGCGACACGGTGAGCGAAGACCTCGCCCATCCCGGTGTTGACGGTGAGGGGACCGGTCCGATCCAGGCGAATGCTGCCCGCACCGCTTCGAATGGTGCACTCCTCGAGCCGGCCGTCGACGTCGTACGGTCCCATCTCGGAGACGCCATGAACGTCGGAGCCCGCGGGTAGCTCGATAGTGATGTCGACTGAAGCCGCGCCCCCGAAGGGGGTGTACCTGGTCCAGTCCTTCGCCATCTTTACCGACAGTCGGCCATTGGAGTACTCGACAGTGGTCTGATCTGCCGCCTTCACGTCGGCCCCCCGCGACAGGTTGCTGGGGCGCACCTCGACGACAGTGTCGGAGCGGTCGCCGGCGATGATCCTGACATTGGCGACGCTGAGATCGAGCCTGGCGGAGATCGGGTCGGGAGTATCGAAGACAGGCATGGCTACTGAACCCAGCCGGTGTATTGCTGCCCAACTGAGGGGCTACGACGGCGGTCACGAGCACCCGGCTCCAGAGCGGCAACGACGGCACGCACGAGCCACGCATTGACCGAGAGGCCGTCTCGGCCGGCAGCTTCGTCCACACGGGCCTTGACGTGATCGGGCAGGCGAAGGGTGGTGCGCGAGGCTCCGCTCTCGTCCATGTCACCCGAATACGCGCCGGTGGTCTCGATGCTCCCGGCCTCCTCGAATGACAGCTCGGCGGGTGGCTGTGTCACCACGAACTCGGGATCGCGACCCCGAAGACGGACTTCGACCGAGCCCGGGGCGAGCTCTTGAGTGATCTCGCTCGCCGCCTCGGACAGAGTTTCCAAGAGGACGAGCCGTGTCGCCGAGTCGAGAGGCGTGATGAGACGCTCGGCAAGAGCGCGGGCCTCATCACCGCCTGCCTCGGCGGCGACCATGAGCTCCCGACGGAGAGTCTCTACATGTGGTGACAAATTCATGACACCACTATGACACCATTTATGGTGTCTGTCAAGACACCAATTCGACACCATTGGGTCGCAATTGGTAGATTTCTGCAATCGAGAAGTCCACGACCGATCCCGACGTGTTCATCGCCTATCTGCCGGAGGGATTGCGCTCCGACATGAATCGGGTCGATGCCGTGTTGAGCAAGGTGATGAAAGGCCACTCCCGCGCGCTTTGGGGAGGCACCTTCTGGGGTGGGACCGAACAGAGCATCATCGGATACGGCGACTACACGTACCAGCGCTCGGACAAGAAGACGGTCGACTGGTTCATCGTCGGCCTCGCCCCGCAGAAGAACTACAACAGCATCTACGTCAATGCCACCGACGACGATGGCTATCTAATCCAGCGCTACGCCGATCGCCTCGGCAAAGTGAAGGTCCGCCGCGCCGTCATCACCTTCAAGAAGGCGGACGACCTCGATCTGAAGGTGCTCGAGGAAGTGGTGACGCTGGCCCGTGACCAGATGACCTAGACCGGCAGCGCCGACAGCCCCTTCTCCAAGACCTTCCTAAAGATCTCCCCATCGATGATCGGCACCCCCAGCTCTTCGGCCTTGCGCGACTTGGAGGCCCCTGGGGCATCGCCGACGATCAGAGCGGTTGTCTTGGAGGAGACGGAATTGGTTGCCTTTCCACCCCGCTGCTCGATGGCGGCCTGCGCCTCCTCCCTGGTGAAGCCTTCCACCGTGCCCGAGACGACGAAGGTCGCCCCGGCGAGCAGGTCGCCGGCCACGCCGGCCTCGACCTCGTCCTCCAACCGGACCCCGGCCGCGCCCAGATTGGCGACCAGGTCTTGGTTGACCGGGTCCGCCGCCCACTCGGCGACGCCGCGGGCGATTTTGGGCCCGATGCCCTCGACCTGAGAGATCTCCTCCTCGCTCGCCGCCATCAGAGCGGGAAGACCTCCGAAATGCCGGAGGAGCGTCCGCGCGATCGTGCCGCCGACGTGCCGGATGCCCAGTGCAGTGAGGAGTCGGGCCACGGGCCGGTCCTTGGCGGCGTCGATCGCCCGGCTCAGGTTGCTCACGGAGATCTCGCCCCAGCCCTCACGACCCTGTAGCTCCTGGACGTCGAACGTGAAGATGTCAGCGGGGTTGGTGATGAGACCTTCGCTCAGAAGAAGATCGATCGTCTTGTAGCCCATGTGCTCGATGTCCATGCCGCCGCGTGAGGAGAAATGGAAGAGCCACTCCCGGACCCGTGAAGGGCACTCGAAACCGCCGGTGCATCGGGCCACAGCCTCGCCCTCCGCCCGCACAATCGGATTGCCGCAGAAAGGGCAAGCCGCCGGCATCGACCACTTCCTCAGCCTGCGTGTCCTCGCCGACACGACCGGGCCCACCACCTCCGGGATCACATCGCCGGCGCGGCGGACAATCACCTGATCCCCCACCCGCACGTCTTTCAGGGCCACTTGGTCGGCGTTGTGCAACGTCGCCATCCCCACGGTTGCGCCGCCGACGAACACCGGCTCGAGAACGGCAAACGGGGTTGCGGCGCCGGTCCGCCCGATGTTGATCTGGATCGCCTTGAGCAATGTGACCTGTTCCTCGGGCGGGAACTTGTAGGCGATAGCCCATCTCGGCGCCTTGGAGGTGAAGCCCAGGGAATCCTGATCCGCCAGTGAGTCGGCCTTGATCACCACACCATCGGTCTGATAGCCGGTCTCGTGACGCCCCTTCTCGGCCCTCTCCACGTAGTCGAGGACCTCGTCGATTGTGTCCAGACGCTCGCTCGCCGGGTTGGTCCTGAACCCGGCGTCACGCAGATATTGCATGGTGTCGGCGTGGGTCTCGAACCCCGGCCCACCCTCGACCAGACCCAATTGGTAGACCCAGATGGCCAGATTGCGGGACGCGGTCACCGTGGGGTCTTTCTGCCGGACCGAGCCGGCGGCGGCATTCCGCGGGTTGGCGAAGATGCGATCTTCCGCCTCGGCCTGTCGACGGTTCAGCTCCTCGAAGGCCTTCTCCGGCATGTAGACCTCGCCGCGCACCTCGAGAACCGCCGGATGGTCCTTGCCCAGCAATCGCAGCGGCACCGACTTGATGGTTCGCAGATTGGCGGTGACGTCCTCACCGGTCACCCCGTCACCCCTCGTGGCACCGGTGGCCAGGACCCCGTCGCGGTAGGTGAGCACGACTGCCAGGCCGTCGATCTTGAGCTCGGCGACATATCCGATGGGAGGTCTTCCCATCTGGCGCTCCATGCGTTGCTCCCAGGCGAGCAGCATCTCCGAGGAGTCTGCGTTGTCGAGCGAGAACAGTGGCCGGAGGTGCCGTACCGGTGCGAAAAGGTCCCCCACCGGCGCCCCGACCCGCTGCGTCGGGCTGTCCGGGGTGATCAGCTCGGGATTCTCCTCCTCGATTCGCCGCAACTCGGCGATAAGGGCGTCGAACTGGGCGTCGGAGATGATCGGGTCATCAAGCACGTGATAGCGGTACAGATGCTCGTTGACCTGGGAGCGGAGCTCCTCGATCCGGCTTGCATCTTCGGGCATGTCGCCGACGTTACTGCCCGGTTGTCACACGAAAGTCTCGGCGATCAGCGCGCCTCCGAGCACGTGATCTCCGTCATAGAAGGCCACCGTCTGACCCGGCGCCACGGCCTCCTGAGGCTCGGCGAACAGAAGCCGATCGTCGTGCAACGTGGCCTCGACGGGCTCGCCATGGGCCCGGTACTGGGCCATGACCTGGCCCGAGAAGGGCGCTCCCTCGGTCCAGGTGAGCTGACCGAGCCCCACACCGGCTACCGCCAGCTCGTCCCGACGACCAAGCACCACGGTCGACGAGGCTGGGTCGATACGGAGGACGAATCTCGGCTCACCCAGGGCGACGCCGAGACCCCGACGCTGACCAACGGTGAACCCGACGATCCCGTCGTGGCGTCCCAACTCGGTGCCGTCGCTCGCCACCAACGGTCCCGGCTCGAACACCTCGGGGGCGGCGTCGCGGAGAAAGCCCCGGTAGTCGCGCTGCCCGACGAAGCAAATGTCCATCGACTCAGGCTTGGCCGCGGTGCGTAGCCCCATGTCCGCGGCTATCGACCTGACCTCGGGCTTGGTGAGCTCACCCACGGGGAGCCTGACCCTCGACAGCTCGGCCTGGGTCAGCATGGAGAGGACATAGGACTGGTCCTTGGCCCGGTCCTCTCCTCGATGGAGCCGCCAGAAGCCGTCGAAGTGGCGATTGCGGGCGTGGTGACCCGTGACCAGGACCTCCGAGTCGAAATCGGCGAGACGGTTGAGGAGTCGGTCGAACTTGACCGTTCGGTTGCACTCGATGCACGGGTTGGGAGTGCGACCCGACCCGTAATCCCGGACGAATCGGTGGACCACTCCATCACGGAACTCGTCGGTGTAGTCGAGCACGTAATACGGGATGTCGAGCTGGGCCGCCACCCGTCTGGCGTCTTCGGCATCGGAGACGGTGCAACACCCTGCGGTCGGAGCTTCCCCATTGGGGCCCGACCACAGCTTGAGGGTGACCCCCACCACGTCATGGCCCGCTTCTTTCATGAGCGCTGCTGCCACCGAAGAGTCGACACCGCCCGACATTGCGACGAGCGCCCTCATCGCAGTTCCCCAATCAGATCGACGACGATGGAGGCGGCGTCCATCGCCTCGTCGGCCGTGCTATTCCAGCCGAAGCTGAAACGAACGCTCTCCCTCGCCTCGCCCGGGCTCAGACCCATCCCCTCGAGGACATGAGAAACCTCGGAGGCGCCTGACTGACACGCCGAGCCAGCCGAAGCTGCCACACCGGCCCGATCGAGCCTCATCAGCAGGGTTTCGTTGCGCACGCCGGGGAATCTGAGGTTGAGGTGGTGCGAGGAGCGGCCGGCTTCGGGCGTGTTCACAAGGGCATCGGGTACTCCGGCCAGGATTCGCTTCTCGAAATCGTCCCTGATCTGACCGACCTGGCTGCGAAACCGCTCTCGATCCGCCACCGCGGCCTCCATGGCGGTGGCCAGCCCCACTGCGCCGGCCACGTCATGGGTCCCGGAACGACGCCCCAGCTCCTGGCCCCCTCCGTGCATCACAGGCTCGAGTGCCGTCCCCTCCCGCACATAGAGCAGGCCGGCGCCCTTGGGGCCACCGAACTTGTGCCCGGTGATGGTGAGGAGATCCACCCCGAGTTCGTTGACATCGATCTCCTCGGAGGAGAAGGCCTGCACGGCGTCGCTATGGACCAGGACGTCGGGCTCTTGTTCCTCGATCGCCGAGGAGATCTGTGCGATGTCCTGGATGACCCCGGTCTCGTTGTTGAGGTACATCACGGAGATCACTGCGGTGTTGGCATCGACCGCGTCGACCAGGGCGGGAAGATCGACCGCACCCATGCTGTCGACTCCAACGATGCCGGTCGGGACACCGAGACGACGCAGAAAGTCGGTGGTTTCGAGAACCGCTTCGTGCTCGGTGGCGACTGTGACCACTCCTCGGCGCGGGATGCTGCTCAGGGAAGCGCCTTTGATGGCGAGGTTGTCCGACTCGGTGCCCCCCGAGGTGAAGACGATTTCCCTGGGCCGGGCTCCGATGCCGGCGGCGACCCTCTCCCTGGCCTCCTCCAGGGCGTTCTTGGCGCGTCTCGACACCTCGTGGACTCCCGATGAATTGCCGAACACGTCGTCGGCGTAAGGGCGCATTGCCTCCCAGACTCCGGGGCGCATCGGGGTGGTGGCGGCATGGTCGAGATAGATCATGTCGTCCCTGATTGTCGCAGGATGAGAGGGCTGTCACGATTCACCAGATGGCCCGGCCAATCGAAGTCACCGTCCTCATCGACGCTCCTCTGAAACGGGTCTGGGCCGAGCTGACCGATTTCTGCCTCTCACCCACAGTGGATGGACGACGCAGCCACCGTACGATTCCTCACCGACCGGACCAGCGGGCTCGGGACCCGGATCGAGGTCGCCACCCGCGTCGGTCCGCTCCGGGCGTCGGATGTCATGGAGGTCGTCAGATGGGAGGAGGAGCAGACGATCGTCGTCGAACACGTGGGGGCGGTGAAGGGTTATGGGAGATTCGATCTCGAGCCGATGGGTGCCGGCACGGGGATGCGCTGGGTGGAGGATCTCCGCTTCCCCTGGTGGATGGGCGGCCCGATTGGGCTGGCGCTCGCTCGACCGATCATGGGGCGGATCTGGCGGGGAAGTCTGATGCGGCTGAAGGAACGGGTAGAGCTCAGCGGCCTTTGAAGTCCGCCTCACGCTTGGCAATGAAAGCGGCGACTCCGTCGCGGGCATCCTCTGTTTTGAATGACTGCGTTGAAGGCATCCCGCTCGATGAGGAGCCCTTCACTCACCGGTAAGCCGAACCCGGCGTTGAGTGCCTTCTTGCCGGCGGCGATGGCCCGGGTTGCCTTTGTCGCCCACTCCTGGGCGGCCTCGAGCGTCGCACCGAGCAACTCGGCGGATGGAAACACCTGGTCGGCGAGGCCGATCTGTAGGGCCTCTTCGGAACCGACCTGACGCCCGGTCAGGACCATCTCCTTGGCGCGCTGATACCCAACGATTCGGGCGAGGCGTTGGGTTCCGCCGGCGCCTGGGATGAGACCGAGCAGGATCTCCGGCTGCCCCACCCGGGCATCGTCGGCGAGAAAACGAAAATCCGCTCCCATCGCCAGCTCGAGACCGCCGCCCAGTGCGTACCCGTGGACGGCGGCGATGGTCGGCTTCTCCAATGACTCGAGTATCCCGATGGCCTCCTGAAGGGTCCACGCGCTGCGCTCCTCTACCCCGGCATCGAACGTGGCCTGAAAACCCTTGATGTCGGCGCCAGCTGCGAAATGGGGCTGCCCTGTTACCACTACCGACCTGATCTCGGGGTCGGCGCATTCGGAGAACGCCTCTCCCAACTCACGGGCGAAATCCTCGGTCATGGCGTTGACCGGGGGGCGATTCAGGGTGACGACGGTGACCGACTCTTCCCTGGTGACTTGGACGAATTCCATTGGCCGAGGCTAGTTATGAGGTCTGGGGCGGAGGTGGGGGCGGTTGCCCCTAGCTTCGTTGTCCGACCAGTTCTCGGAGTCGAGGGTCGAGTCCGGGTCGGATCGGTGGGTAGATCTGACCGTCGGATCGGCGGAACAGCGGTTTCCCGTCGGGATCGTTTTCGATGCTCCAGCCGTGTTCATGTAGGAACCGGTGGTGGTAGCCGCAGAGCAGGATCAGATTGTCCAGATCGGTCGGTCCACCATCAGCCCAGTGGGTGATGTGATGGGCGTGGAGCCAACCTTTGAACGGGCATCCGGGAAACCGACAGTTCCCGTCCCGATGCCAGAGCTGGTGACGCAACCAGGCCGGAATCAACCGGGAACGACGTCCGATCCCCAACACTTTCCTATGGTCATAGACAGTGCATTCGACGATCGGATCACAGGACAATCTGCGGGCGGTCTCATTGGCCATCACCGGACCACCCTCCACTTCGGCCACCCCGGTCTCTGAGTTCTCGACCAAGGCGTCCAGATCGGCGTGAACCACGATCTGGGTTGGTCCCGGACCGTTCTCATCACCGGTGGTCGTTGCCAGTTCGACCAGCCCGTCGGCCATTCGTTGCGGATACGGGTCGAAGATGCCCGATTCGGGATTGGGTGGTATCCGATCCGCTCTCTCCCGGATCGCAGATTCCACCAGCGACATCTCAACACCGGGCAACTCAGCGTCCATATGCCCCCGGATCCCGTCCAGGGTGTACTGGATCGACAACCACCGTTCCCGCCATGCCTCCCCCTCTTCCCCAGTCGACGGAGGGTTGGCACGGCGGGCCGCCCGATCCAATGCAGCATTCGACAAACCCAAACACTCGGAGATCACTACTTCTTCGGTATCCGGAGTGGCCAGCTTCGAAATCGCATCGACCTGATCCAGAGAAAGCGACCCTTCGGCGAAAACCTCCCGCAGCCGTGGCAGATCCTCCAACCGCCGGGCCACCCGCACCAACTGGACCGCCGTGGAATGTCTCAGCCCGAACCGGGCCGACACCCACTCCGGAAGATTCCGAGCCCCATCCACCAGGAACAACTGACCCCGATCCGCCTCCATCAACCATTCGCAAGCCGCCGCCAGAGCTGCCGCCGAAAGACTCAGAAACTGGCCGATCCCCTGTTCGATCTGATCATTCGAATAATCCCTCTCCATGCCACCCAACGTACAAACCGCCTGGGACAAATCCGAGTCAGAAACCAGCCATCAGAAGAGAAATCTCAGGAATCTTTGGCGATGGGGCGGCCCACCGTGAGCGCGTCTCGAAGCTCCGGATCCATCTCGTAGTAGATGGAGTCGGGCAGGGTCCCGGTGGCATCGAGGACCTTGGAAAAGAAGCAGCGAGCAGCGGCGGCGAGAACGACATCGAAGATGTCCCGATCGCTGAGACCGGCGGAACGCAACCGGTCGATGTCTGTCTCGCTGATGGTGGTGGCGTCACCGGCGACCTTCACAGCGAACTGCACGATCAGAGTGTCGGCGTCGTACAAGCCGGCTGAACCCGGGTCCTCGACCAGTTCCTCAACCACCGAAGGCTCGAGGAACTTATCGACGAGGATCTGGCCATGAGCCAACGAGCAATAGGAGGACCGGAGACGGTTGGCGGCGCCGAACGTCGCCAGCTCAAAGCGACGCTCATCCATCGGTTTCGCGACGGAAGCGACAAGACCGCGCCAGGCCTGATAAGCCGCCGGATGAAGGGAGAACGTGCGGATGTAGTTGTGCAAATACCCCACTCGCTCGATGTCCTTCTCGTAAAGCTCGGCGACGGCACCCTCCGCCTCCTCCTCGCGACACCGTCTTCAAAAACGACATCTCGCCTCCCTCATGACGTGACCCCGGGGAGATCCCGCATCCGCGGGTGTCTCGCCGGTTCGACACGTCGAATCTTCATTCGAGCATCCACCACCACCACACCTTGGCCCGGTTCGAGGACCTTGACCGGGTTCAAGTCCATCTCCAATAGCTCTGGCACCGCACTGATCAATCCCGACACCCTCATCAGCGCGGACTCCAATGCGGGGACATCACCTTGCGGCTCGTTCCGGTATCCCTCGAGCAGCCGGAACCCCTTGGTCTCCCGCATCATCTCGGCGGCGTCGACGTCGGTGAGGGGATGAATTCTGAAGGCCACGTCTTGGAGCAGCTCCACATAGATCCCGCCCAATCCGAAGACGACCAGAGGGCCGAAATTCGGGTCCTGGGTCATCCCGATCAGCACCTCGTGGCCACCGGACACGAACTCCTGTACCAGGACCCCATCGACATCGTCGACTGCCGCCGTCACCTGCTGGTAGGCCCGCTTCACCTCATGGTCGCCGCGGACACCCAGGACCACGCCACCAACATCGGACTTGTGCAACGCCGATTCCGAGATGACCTTCAATACCGCGGGTCCATCGAGCCTGGCGGCGGCCTCGATCGCCTCGTCTTCTGATCCCACCACTTTCGAACTGGGGACGCGGAAACCGGCCTTCGCGAGAATCGCGTCGACTGTGTCCGGCTCGAGCCACCCACCCTCGGCCGGCACCGATGTCAGCGCCTCCTCCACCAGGCTCCGAATCTCTGTTTCCATCTCGACGTCGAGCCTGGCCTCGATGCCAGGATCACGCCGACGCCATTCCCCGTGCCGAACGGCCCGGGCCAATGCCAGGGCGGCGGACTCGGGGAAGAGATATGTCGGGACCGCCCTACCCCCGTCGGAACCGCCCAGGAAATGCGCCACCTCACCGGTCTGCATGAACACGGAGAGCATCGTGACATCGCCCTCGTGGGCCAACTGGGAACGTGATATCGCCGCCGCCACGTCTTGCGCACCCTCCGGCGTGACCGGCACATAGATGACCATCACCGCGTCCACCTCACCCGATTCGAGCAAGAGTGACGTGGCATGTTCAAACTCACTGGGCCCTCCCGATGCGATCAGGTCGACCGGGTTCCTGGTCGATGCCTCGGCCACGAGCCTGGAGCCGATCTGCTCCTGAAGCGTGCCTGAGAGCTCGGGAAGCGTTAGCCCGTTCGCTTCGAGCGCGTCAGCAGCGAGGATCCCAGGCCCGCCGGCGTTGGTGACGATCCCGACTCGTCCACCGGCCGGGATCGGCTGTCTCGCCAGGAGGTTGGCGGCGGCGAACAGCTCCTCGATGGTGTCGACCCGGATCACTCCCGCCTGGCGAAATAGGGCCTGCACGGCCACATCCGACGATGCGAGAGCACCGGTGTGGGAAGACGCGGCACGGCTCCCGGACTCGGACCGACCAGATTTCACTGCGATGATCGGTTTCCGACGCCCGATCCGTCTGGCGATCCTCGAGAACTTCATCGGGTTACCGAACGACTCGAGGTACAGGGTGATCACGTCGGTCTGGGGGTCGTCCTCCCAAGACAGGATCAGGTCATTGCCGCTCACGTCCGCCTTGTTCCCAACGGAGACGAATTGGGAGATCCCGATGTTGTTGCGGGTGGCGTAGTCGAGGATTGCGATGCCGAGGGCCCCGGACTGGCTTGACATGGCCACATTGCCCGCGGGTGGGTAGACCGGGGCGAAGGTCCCGTTGAGCTGGACGGACGGGGCGGTGTTGAGCAGGCCCATGCAGTTGGGGCCGACCATCCGCATTCCAGAATCCCGCACGATCTCGAGAAGCTCAGCCTCGAGCTTCGCTCCCTCCTCACCGGTCTCAGAGAACCCGGCCGAGATCACCACGATGCCCCGCACCCCGGACGCGGCGCACTGCCGGGCGACGTCGATCACATACGCCTGAGGGACGACGATGTAGGCCAGATCGACCTCGTCTGGCACCTCGCCGATCGTCGGGTAGGCCCGCACCGACCCAATTACCTTGGCCTTGGGATTCACCGGGTACAGAGGTCCGGTGAAGCCACCGTTGAGGATGTTTCGGAACAGGCGGCCGCCGATCGATGCCGGGTCGCTGGAGGCCCCAATCACCGCTATCGACCGGGGGAAGAACAGCGGGAGGATAGAGGCGGCGACGGCGCGCTTTTCCCGCTCCCATTCCGCTTGGAGCAAGCCCTCGCTCTCCGCCACCGGGAAGTCCACGGTGTACACACCTTCGTCGATGGTGCGGGTCAACTCGTACCCCGAGTTGCGGAATAGCCGCATCATCTGCCGGTTCTCGGGAAGGACGAAGGCCTCGAAGCGCTGGACGCCTTGGGATCGGGCGTGGTTGGTCAGCAACTGCAGGAGCTGCGTGCCGACGCCGCGGCCCTGGTGCTCGTCGGCAACCGCAAAGGCCACCTCCGCCGTCCCTTCCTCGTCGTGCTCGCGGTCGTAGCTGGCCAGCCCGATCATCCTGCCGTCGAGTACCGCGATGAGCGCCATACGGTCCGAATAATCGACAGTCGTGAAGAACTCGACTTCCTTCGGCTCCAGGGTCTCTTTGATCCTGAAGAAGCGGAAATACCGGGATTCTGGGCCGAGTCGCACGAAGAATTCGACCAGGAGAGGCCCATCACCGGGCTTGATCGGCCGGATCCGCGCCCCGCCGCCATCCCGAAGCGCTACATCCAATTCGTACTCGGATGGGTATTCGGCCACCCGGGAACGCTACCGCGACTCGCCTGGGGTCAGCACCGGTGTCTGGTTACAATTCAAGGCACGGGGTTGATCTATGTGGGAAAGGAGAATCTCAGGGACGTAGATCTTCAACGCGCTTCGTGGGGCCCGGGCCCGGTTCCTCTCCCCTCCCCCACCCACCGGCCCGGGTCCCACGACCTTTTTGACGCGCACCAGCTGTCGACCAAGGAAAGAGGCAGATGGGCGGACGACGCCAATCAGCCGGCGACGCCGTCCTTCCACTCGCACCATGAACGGAGGACTGCGACGAGCTCGTCTTGACGGCTCTCCACGTCTTCGGCATCGGTGAATCGCATCACCCGCGCCGTCTCGGTGTCACCCTCCAGAGCCGGGTGGTCCCCGGGGATGTGGGCGCCGGTGTGGAAGAGCAGGCTGACGAATTTCTTCGCCGGGTTGAAGCTGAAGATGTTGCCCTGGTAGGAGTAGGTCGGAGTGGACCACTTGATCGACTCCGTGATTCGGGGATCGGCATCGAGCGTCACCTTGCGCACCGCCTGCATCGCGTCCTCCATCGGATGTTGCTTTGCCTCGAACCACGCATCTACGTCGGGGTTTCGCATGAGGGTTCGTGTCTCCGGTCGTCGGATTGGCCGCTGGTGCCCGGGGTGGGATTCGAACCCACACGAGCCGATTCGGCTCAAGGGGGTTTAAGCCCCTCGCGTCTGCATTCCGCCACCCGGGCCGGGCCAGGTCTCAGGCTATAGCCAGCAACTCCATTGCGACGCCGTCAAGGGTGTCGTGCACCGAGACCATCACCTCATCGACATCCAGGGTGTCCATCACCCCTTCCGCCACCAGGGCTCCCCCGAGGATCACCGGCGCCCGCCTGGGGTCCAGGGCAGCGATGGCGGCCGTCTCCTGCAGGGTCATCGATGACAGGGAGTCCACCGTGACAGCCAAGGCGCCGCGGCTCATCCGGTGGCCATGCACCCGATCCATCGAGTACTCAGGCAAGTCCTGGGAAATGGCAGAAAGACTGGTCCAGGTTCCGGCCACCCCTATCAAGGTTCCCGTCTCGGGGTCGACGTCGGAGAACAGCCCGGCAACGAAGTCACGCGCCATCTCCATCTCCATCGAAGACGCCGGGCGGCTTGGGATCACCCGCTCGGTGAGACGAATCGAGCCCACCTCGAACGACACCTCCCTCCCGGCAGTAACGAATTCGGTGCTCCCCCCACCGATGTCCGAGACCACGATCGGCACAGCGGCGTCGACCTGTTGGGTCGCGCCGGCAAAGGCAAGCCGGGCCTCCTCCTCCCCGGTGATCAGTCTCGGCCTCACACCGAGGGCGGACTCGGCCAGGTCGAAGAACTCGTCGCGGTTGGCAGCATCCCGGGAGGCAGACGTTGCGATCGCGGCTCGCTTCCCGACCCCGGCCCGGTCCATCTCAGCCCCGAACCCGGCCAGAGCGACCAGAGTCTCTTCGATCCTGTCCGGGGCAAGGGCGCCGGTTCGATCGACCCCGCGGCCGAGACCCGTGACCTCTACCCAGCGGCCGACCTCCTCGGTCCCGTCTGTCACCAGCAATCGCATCGAATTGGTGCCGATGTCGACCACTCCCACCCTCACGGGCGGGCAACCCAATCCGGGTTCGTCTCCCCTTCCAGCACACACGGCACGGTGCAATCCAGGGGCTCGATCCAGTCCTGCACCAGTTCGCCCACAGGGTTGTCGCCGCCGGCCCTGGTGTGGGCGTAGTGGGCGTGGAGGCACTTGATCCCGGTCCGGGTGCCACCCACCCCTCCTGACGGCTGGTTCGAGAGATCCTTGGGTAGCAACGTCGTTCGCTCCGCCTCATACGACTCGTGGGCCTCGGCGAGCCGGGTTCCGAAATCCGGGTCGACCTCGGCCTTACGCTCGAGACGCTTGATCCCACCGGCCCCCTCCAGGCGCGCCACGCGGCCGACGGCCAGCGGGCAAGTCAGCCAGTAGAGGGTGGGAAACGGTGTCCCGTCGTCGAGGATCGGAGGGACCCGGACGACCACCGGCAGCCCGAGATGACAGCGTGAGACCGGGCTCGATTCGGCCCGTATCGGACGTCCGATCTGGATCTCGACGACCTGGCGGTCGTCAGCGGGGGTCATCCCTCTGAATCTAGGTCTTCGCCGGTGAGGAAATCCCAGACCCGATCCACCCAGGTCCTGTCGTCTACCACCAGCACTTCTACCGCCGCGGCCGGAGTCTGGTTCGAGCCGGGCGGGTCGAGCACGACATATGCAGTCTCACCAGGGCGCACGTAGCCGAGCTTCTCCCGTGCCAGTTTCTCGATCTCCTCGTCCGTGTTGAGGGCGGCCGCATCGGCCTGGAGGGCCGCGTTCTCCTCCTCGAGAGTGGTGAGCCGCTCCTGGGCTGCGGTCACCTGGCGCTGAGAGTCGAGGATCTGCCGGTAAGGCACCACCTGGGTGATGAACGCCGCACCGATGAGCAGGAACAGCAGTGTGACCAGGGCGACTCCGGGACGTCGAATGAGGGTCAACCCGCCCTCCGGAAGCTGTCCCAACCGGCGAACCGGGCTTCGCCGCCCAGTGACTCCTCGATACGGAGCAATTGGTTGTACTTGGCGGTTCGCTCGCCGCGTGCAGGGGCGCCGGTCTTGATCTGCCCCGAGTTGGTGGCAACCGCGAGATGGGAGATGAAGCTGTCCTCGGTCTCGCCGGACCTGTGACTGACCATCGTGGCGTAAGACGCCCCCCGGGCGGCGCCCATCGTGTGCAGGGTCTCGGAGACGGATCCGATCTGGTTCACCTTGATCAGGATGGCATTTGCCACACCTTGCGAGATGCCTTTTCGGAGGATCTCCTCGTTGGTGACGAACAGATCGTCACCGACCAGCTGTATCCCTTCGCCCAACCGATCGGTCAGTGCCTTCCAACCTTCCCAATCGTCCTCGGCCATCCCGTCCTCGATCGAGACCAGTGGATAGCGGTCGACGAGACCGGCGAGGTATTCGACCATCTCCGCCGAGTCCAACTCGCCGCCCTCGAGGTGGTACTGACCTTCCCGGTGAAACTCTGTGGCGGCAACGTCGAGGGCAAGTGAGATCTCATCACCAAGCCGATAGCCGGCGACTTCAATTGCCTCCACCAACAGTTCCAGTGCCGCCTCATTAGTGGGCAGATCGGGGGCGAATCCCCCCTCATCGCCAACGTTGGTCCCGAGGCCGCTTCCCGCGATCACCTTCTTCAGGGCGTGATAGACCTCGACACCCGCCCGGAGTGCTTCCGAGTAGGAGGGGAGGCCGGCGGGCACGACCATGAACTCTTGGATATCGACGGAGTTGGCGGCGTGGGCACCACCATTGAGCACGTTGAGACAGGGCACCGGGAGGACCTGCGCCGCCGGACCACCGAGATATCGGTAGAGAGGGAGGCCGACCGCCGACGAGGCCGCCCTCGCCACGGCAAGTGAAACGGCCAGGATGGCGTTAGCCCCGAGCTTTCCCTTGGTGGTCGTTCCGTCCAAGTCGATCATCGTCTGATCGATGTGCTCCTGATGGGTGACGTCGAGCCCGACGAGTGCCGGCCCGATCTGGTCGACGATGTTTCCGACCGCCCTGGTCACGCCCTTACCTGCCCAGCGCTCGCCGCCATCGCGCAACTCGACCGCCTCGAGCGTGCCGGTCGAAGCCCCGGAAGGCACCGCGCCCCGTCCGAAGCCGCCTCCCGATGTGTGAACCTCAGCCTCCACCGTGGGGTTGCCTCGAGAGTCGAGGATCTGGCGAGCGACGATGCGCTCGATCATGGGCTGAGTCATTATGGGTTCCGGGTGGTGGGTTGTGGGTTGTGGGTCCGGCGGCTCGTACAACCTACAACGAAGGACGGCTTTTCTTGGCTTGTTCCCAGCGCCGGTCGAGCTCGTCCAGCGTCAAACCGTCGAGCGATCCGGCAGACTCCATGGATCGAAATCGGGTCTCGAAGCGGTCGACCGCCCCACGAAGCGCCAGCTCGCCATCGATGCCGAGATGACGCGCCAGATTGATCACCGAGAACAGGACATCGCCCAACTCCGACTCGGCCTCCCGGGGGTCGGCGAGTACCGCATCGAGCTCGTCGAGCTCCTCCCGGATCTTGGGTACGACATCGGACGCCGTTGACCAGTCGAAGCCGACCTTGGCCGCACGGTTCTGGATCTTGGAGGCGCGCTGGATGGCGGGAAGGGCGCTCGGGACGCCGTCCATCTGCGATTCCCGCCCCGAGCCCCTCTCTTCGTCTTTGATCTGATCCCAGTTCCGCTTCACGTCGGCCGCTGAATCGACGTCGACCTCGCCGAAGACATGCGGGTGGCGACGCACCAGTTTCTGTCTCATCACCTCCGCCACGTCGTCGATGTCGAACGCGCCGTTCTCCCGGGCGATGGCGGCGTGGAAGAGGACCGAGAGCAGGACATCCCCCAGCTCGTCCTCGACTGCTGCATAGCCAACCCAGTCGGTCCCCTCGGAGTCGAGTCTCCCCACGGCGTCCATCAGCTCGTAGGTCTCTTCGACCAGGTACTTGACCAGGGTCTGATGGGTCTGCTCCCGGTCCCAGGGGCACTCCTCGCGCAGGATCGTCATAGTCCGCACCGCGCCGATGAGACCTCCCGGATCGCTGTCGATGAAGACCGACGTCCGGTACCCGGCCAGGGCCGGGTCGACGTCGTCGGGAGAGGTCTCGACACGGACGGCATCGGACGCGCCCAGACCGGCCATGACAAGGATCTTCGCTGTATCGGGGAGGACACGCCCGATCTGCGCGGCCACATCGGCCAGTACCTCGGGCCGGTCGAGTTGCGCGATGATCGTGGGTTTGTCCAGGACGAGCGGCTGAGGCAGGTCGTGACCGTTGAGGATCTGTAACCCCCGGTCCAGCGGGTCGTATCCCACCGCTTCGAGGACTGCATCGATGAACGACTCAGCGGGAATCAGGTCGATCTCGGCCCCCGAGTCCAGCAGCATCCTGACCGCGAATTCACCTACCAGAGGGCTGCCGGGCACTGCGTAAACCACCGGACCATCCGACGCTGTCTCCATTACCCGGTCTGCGATCGCCCGGTATATCTCGTCGAAGGATTCCCCACCCACATAGAGGTCGTCGCAGTTGATTACCTCCCTCAGAGCGGCCAGCTGCGCCGCGGCCGGGTGCTGTTCGGTCCGGACGATGACGGTCCGGCCAGGATCGAGCAAGATCGAGCGGACGGCCGCCGGAATCCGGTCGAGATCGCCGGGGCCGAGGCCGGTGACAGTTATCACTCGGCTGGAGGGACCACCTGTGGCTGTGGGGTCGCCTGCCACGTGCCGTAGGTCTCGTCGACTGTCACCTCGGCCGCCTCGAACTGATCGGTGAACCAGGTATTGAGTGCTTCGTTCGCCGACGCGGCGGTCAGTGACTCGATGGCCTCTTCTTCGTCGTCCCTGAGCAGGATGACGTGGAAGCCGAACTGGCTCTCGACCGGAGCGGTGGGGACATCGACTGTGGCGGCGGTGAGGGCCGCGGCAAAGGCCGGGTCGTAGGCGTCCGGTGCCGAGCACCCGAGGTCACCACCCACGGCCCCGCTGGCAGTGTCGGTCGACACTTCTGTCGCGAGTGCGGCGAAATCCTCCCCTGCCTCGATGCGGGTCAAGACGTCATTGGCCTCTTGCTCGGTCGCAACCAGGATGTGCGAGGAGCAGTACAGCGCCTCAATCTCCTCCTGAGTGGGTTGCTCGACATCTGCCTCGAAGGTCTCACTGATCTCGGCGACCAGCAGCTGGCTATGGGCGACATGCTGCAACAACTCCTCGGTTGCCTGCTGCGCCTCGAGGAACTCCTCACGAGTCTGCCCTTCGGTCGATGATCCCTCCACCAGCGAATCGGCCTCGGCCGTGATGTCGTCCTCCGGGATCACAATCCCCAACTCGGATTCGGCGGCGCCGGCCACGATCTGCTGCTGGACGAGAAAGCCGAGGGCGTTGGCAAAATCTGCTTTGGGGATCTCGGACCCGTCACCGACGATCAGGGCTTCGACATCGTCGACGGTGATGTTTTCGCCGTTGACTGTTGCGGCCACACCGCCACCGCTTCCACAAGCCGTTAGGGCGAGGGCGGCCATGACCAGGAGTAATGCAAGCTTCTTCAAGACGAAATCCTTCGAAAGAGGGGGAGAGGAGAAGAGTAATAGTGGGTTATGGGTTATGGGTTATGGGTTATGGTGGGTGGTGGGTGGTGAGTCCTCAAAACTCAAAACTCAGAACCCACCACTCATTCCCACATCTCGCCCAGGAACGCGATCAGACCGGGGACCAGGTCGCGGGGAGCGGGGATGAAGATCACACCCTCCTGGGCGTTGAGGACCGAGCGCGGCTGGAGTCGCTTCAGTCTCACCTCCTGCGAGCTCCTCAAGTCGACCGGGCCGATCCTCACTTCGTGACGTAGCTGGACCAGCTCTTCGAGACCGACGCGCAATGCCTCCACGCGAAGCCGCGCCAGGGAGATGAGGGCTTCGGCCTCTGGCGGCAGCGGCCCGAACCGGTCTACCCATTCGGCGGCCACATCATCGACCTCCGCGTTGGTGGTGGTCGTCGCCAGCCGGCGGTAGGCCTCGAGTCTCAGCTCCTGGTCGGTGACATAGGCGTCCGGCAAATGGGCGTCCACAGGCAGGTCGATGCGGACCTCCCGTTGTGCCGTGGTCACCGGCTCCCTGCCCTCCAGTTCCGACACCGCCTCAGCGACCAGTTCCGCATACAGGTCGAAACCCACAGCGGCGATGTGGCCACTCTGCACCTCACCCAGGATCGAGCCGGCGCCCCTTATCTCGAGGTCGCGGAGTGCGAGCTGGAACCCGGAGCCCAGATCGGTGGCCTCACCGATCGCCTCCAGCCTCCGATGGGCGTCCTCGGTCAGCGATTGGTCGGCAGGATGGAACAGATAGGCATAGGCCCGCTGATCAGACCTGCCCACCCGGCCTCGCAGCTGATAGAGCTGAGCCAGACCGAGCAAGTCGGCGCGCTCAACGATCAGGGTGTTTACTTTGGGGAGGTCGAGCCCGGACTCGATGATGGTGGTGGCGACCATCACGTCGTACTCACCGCCCCAGAAATCGATCATCACCTGCTCGAGCTGGCCCTCAGACATCTGCCCGTGAGCAACGACGTATGTGGCGTCGGGCACCAGTTCCTGGAGACGGGCCACAGCACGGTCGATCGACTGGACCCGGTTGTGGACGTAGAAGACCTGACCCTCACGGAGGATCTCCCTTCGGATCGCAGCGGAGACCGACTGCTCGTCATAGGGCCCGACGTAGGTCAATATCGGATGACGGTCCTCGGGAGGCGTCCTGATGTGGGAGACGTCTCGGATCCCCGTGAGCGCCATCTCCAGTGTCCTCGGTATCGGGGTCGCAGTGAGGGTGAGGACGTCCACCCCCACCTTGAGTCTCTTGATCGCATCCTTGGCTGAGACCCCGAATCGCTGCTCTTCGTCGACGACGAGAAGCCCGAGATCCTTGAAATGAATGTCGTCGGAGAGCAGCCGGTGGGTTCCGATCACCACATCGACCTCGCCCGTTGCGAGACCGGCGACGACGGTTTTCTGCTGTTTGGGGGTGAGGAAACGGGACAGCGCCTCGACATTTACGGGATAGCTCTGGAATCGCTCGGCGAATGTCTGATGATGCTGTTGGGCGAGGAGCGTGGTCGGAGCGAGCACGGCGACCTGCTTCCCCGCCTGAACCGCCTTGAATGCGGCCCTGATCGCGACCTCGGTCTTGCCATAGCCGACGTCGCCGAAGACCAGCCGATCCATGGGCTGACCGGCCTCCATGTCTCTCTTGACGTCGACAATCGCCTGCATCTGATCGTGGGTCTCCTCGTACGGGAACGCTCCCTCCATCTCCCGCTGCCAGGGCGTGTCGGGGTCGTAGATGTGGCCGGTGGCGGCAGCTCGTATGCGGTGGAGCTCGACGACCTGCTGGGCGACCGCAGCCACCGCCTTGCGAACCTTGGTCTTCTGGTCCGACCAGTCCTTGCCGCCCATCCGGGAGACGCGGGGGACCTCGCCACCCGTATAGCGGCGGACGGCGGCGAGCTGGTCGACAGGCACGTAGAGACGGTCCTCTCCGGCATAGGCAATGATCAGATAGTCACGCTCGATCCCGGCCATTGTGCGCGAGACCAATCCTTCGAACCGGCCGATCCCATGCTGGTGATGGACTACGAAGTCCCCTTCGGTCAGGTCCCGGTATTGCTGGCCAACGTCGGCCCGTGACCGACCAGGGCGGCGATGGGCGCGCCTACGGCCGGCGATCTCCTGCTCGCCGAGGACCGCAACCCCGACCGAGGGAGCGACGAATCCCTTGTGTATCCCGAGCGGGATCACTGCCGACCTGGGCGTCACCAGGGATGGAAGTCGGTCGAGCACCAAACCCTGTTCAGCCAGCGCGGCCGCCACGCGATCAGCTGCTGCCTCGCCATCCATGGCTATCACGGTGTCGATCTGACGGCCCAACAGCCTCCCCACCCCCGAAGCGACGGACTCCGGGCTGCCCGCGATGGCGTCGAGGGCGGTGATGTCGAGAACCGGATCGCCGGGGCCGGTGGGGCTGGAGGGCAGCCGGAGATGGGGCCGGACGGCGAGACTTTCCTCCAGATCGAGGAACAGCGCCGGGTGCTCCCCGGCGATCGGCGCCTGGTCGCCCCAAGTGGGAGCTAGCGCGGCAGCGAGCTCTGACTCCTCCTTGACCAGCTCGCGGGCCCGGTCCAGGGCGCGGCTCGGCTCGACGATGACCAGGCGCGCATCCTCGGGCATGGCGTCGATCATGGAGACCGGTTCGGCGAGCCAGGGAAGCCAGGACTCGATGCCGGGGAAGATCTGCCCCTCCACGATCCGGTCCCAGGTGGATGCACTCCACGGCTCGCTCCGGACCAGCTGGGCGGCCCGATCGCGAATCAGGGGATCCGGCCGCACCTCACGTGCGGGGAACGCGGCAAGTCGGGCCACGACATCTTCCGACCGCTGAGTGGCCACCGAGAATGCCCTCGTCTCCTCGAGTTGATCACCCCAGAAGTCGAGTCGCACCGGGTTGTCCGCTTGCGCCGGGAACACGTCGACGATGCCGCCCCTGACTGCGAACTCACCCCGTGCCTCGACCCGGTCGGTGCGGGTGTAGCCGAGGTCGGCCAGGGAACGGGAAAGAGCGTCCATGCTCATCTCGTCGCCGGTGGTCAGGATCAGGGGTGTATGCGGCGAAGGGCTCAGACGTTGGATCGCACCCCGGACACTGGTGACGACGATCGTCGGTTCGTCCTGTTCCAGTGCGTACCTCGCCTCGGACCGGTGAGCCATGGTGCCGATGTTCGGTGACACATGCTCGAAGGGCAGTGTCTCCCAGGCGGGGGCGAGCAGGACGTTGTCGAGGAACAAGGAGAGGTCATCGACCAACTCCTCGGCATCTCGCTCCCCGGGGACGACCACGAGGAGGGAGATCTCGACCTGGTCGGCGAGACCGGCGATGGCGAAGGCACGTCCGCCCGTCGGCACGGACCAGATGCCGTGGAGATCGGGCAGAGGGGCGGACCGCCAACCAGACAGGAGTGGCTCGAGGGGGGCAACCATCGGGGGGCCGATGGTACCTGTGGTTCAGACCAGCAGTCCCTCCTCGCGAAACCAGTCCACGGTGCGGGAGATCGTGGTCTCCAGCGGGGTGTACTCGAGACCCAGCTCCCGTGTGGCCCGGCTCCCGTCGTAGGCATGACCCGCCCGCAGCACCCTGACCATCTCACGACAGACGGGTGGGCGCCGCTTCGTGACCCACGCCCCGAGCTCGATCGGAGTCGCCGCTGCCGACGCCACCCAGCCGGGCAGGAATCTCGGGGCCAGTTTCTGGCCGGTGATCTCATTGCAGAGGTCGAGCAGCTTGGAGATCGAAGAGCTGGAACCGTTGAGGATGTACCGCCGGCCGGCAACCCCGCGTTCGGCGGCGAGGACGTGGCCGCGGGCGCAGTCGTCGATGTCCACGATCGACACGATGGTCTCGACCAGGAACGGGAGCCTGCCGTTCAGGAGATCGAGGATCAGCTTGCCGGTCCCCGTCGCCCGGCCCGGTCCCTGGACCGACGACGGGTTCACTGCCACCACGTCGAGGTCGCCTGCTTCTTCGAACAGGAGTTGCTCGGAGAGATGCTTCGACCTCTCGTACCTGGACAGATAGCTCCCTCGATGACGACTGTCCTCCGTGCCGAGCGTGCCTTGGGTCTCACCGATGGCGGTAGCCGACGACGTGTGGATCATCCGCCCCACACCGCCAGAGCGGCAGGCTTCCAGCACGTTCCGGGTGCCCTGGATGTTGACGAGGTCCATCTGGTCGGGGTCCGGGGAGCACATCTCGTTGATCCCGGCGACGTGGAACACCCAGTCCTTGCCCTCGACAAGCGGGGGAAGCCCGGGAGGGTCGATTACGTCGCCCTCGACGGGGCTAGCCCCGAGGCCTCTCAATTCGGCAGCGGACGACGGCGATCGAGCCAGGGCGCCGACCTCGTGGCCATCGCCGACGAGGTGGCGGACCAGGGCGCGGCCGACCACACCACTGCCTCCGGTGACAGCGACCTTCACGTGCGAGTTGGGGTCGGTTCCGAGCGAACCGTGTGCCAGAAGGCCGAGATGTAGCCCCAGGCCGATCCCACCGTGGCGATTACCGCGATCAGCATCGCCCACTGGTCGAGGTACCAGGGGCCCCAGCGGTCGGCGAGTCTGAAGAAGGCGAGGAAGATGGCGACGAACTGGGTTATGAACTTGATCTTTCCCCATGTCGAGGGGCGGATGAGACCTCCCTGCGTTGCCACTACCCCGCGCAAGGCCATCACCAGGAACTCGCGGAAGATGATGATCGAGGCAGGCCAGATCGAGACCCTGTCGATCGAGACCAGAGCCAGCAAGGTGCCTGTGATGAGGATCTTGTCGGCGGTGGTGTCGAGAAAGGCTCCGAGCAGGGTGCCCCCGCTGGTCTTGCGAGCCAGATAGCCGTCCAGGAAATCGGTGAAGGCGGCAACCGCGAAGAGAGTGGCAGCGATCACCAGGGCGTAGTCGATCCGGTCGGATCGGGTGAACGCCATGATGAACGGCACGAGAAGAATCCGAGAGAGCGCCAGGATGTCAGGCGTTGAGATCGGTGTCCTCCTCGACTACCGATCCGATCTTATCGGTGGCGCCGGTTCAGAGAGGAAGGGCAGGTGAGGACATGGCCGGCCAGCCTCAGACCCAGCCCAGGGATCTCTCCACCGCCTGCTGCCAACGCCCGTGGAGACGATCGCGCTCTTCAACGCTCATGGCCGGGGACCAACGGGCATCCTCCGCCCAAAGGGCCCGGATCTCGTCGAGACCCGACCAGTACCCGACGGCGAGACCGGCTCCATAGGCGGCGCCGAGGGCGGTGGTCTCGGCGACCTTGGGCCGGATCACATCCACTCCCAGGATGTCGGCCTGGAACTGCATGAGAAGGCCGTTGGCAGTCATACCGCCATCCACCCGGAGCTCGACGAGATCGACACCGGAGTCGGCCACCATCGCATCGAGAACGTCCCGGGTCTGGAATGCCGTCGATTCGAGGGCGGCGCGGGCGATGTGACCCCGGTCGGCGAACCGGGTGAGGCCGGTGATCACGCCCCGGGCATCGGGCCGCCAGTGGGGAGCGAAGAGACCGGAGAACGCCGGGACGAAATAGACATCGCCGTTGTCCTCGACCGATCGAGCCAGGGCCTCGACTTCCGAGGCGTCGTCGAGGAGCCGCAGGTTGTCCCGAAGCCACTGCACCAGCGAGCCGGTGACGGCCACAGACCCTTCGAGGGCGAAGATGGGGCGCTGGTCGGCGATCCGGTAGGCGACAGTGGTCAAGAGCCCCGCCTCGGAGCTGACGGGGCTCTCGCCGGTGTTGAGCAACATGAAGTTCCCGGTGCCGTAGGTGTTCTTCGCCTCGCCGGGGTCGAAACAAGCCTGGCCAAAAAGCGCCGCCTGCTGATCACCGAGGATGGCAGTCAGCCGGACTCCGCTCAACGGCCCGGCGCACTCGAGGTCGAGCCCGATCGAAGGGACGATCTCGGGGAGAATCGCGCTCGGCACACCGACCTCGATGCTCAGATCGGCGTCCCAGGTGGTCGTCGCCAGATCCATGAGAAGCGTGCGGGAGGCATTGGTGACATCGGTGACATGACGCCCCCCGTCGGGGCCGCCGGTGAGGTTCCAGGCGATCCAGGAGTCGATCGTGCCAAAGGCAAGCTCCCCGCGATCGGCCGGCTCCCTCAGGTCGAGGTGGTCGAGCAGATGGCGTGCCTTGGGACCGGAGAAGTAGGTGGCAAGGGGAAGACCGGTTTTTGCCCGGAATCGGTCAGGACCCTCGTTGCCAGCAAGCTCGTTGCATAGGTCGGCGGTGCGGGTGTCCTGCCAGACGATGGCGTTGTGAACGGGCTCACCGGTCCGCCGATCCCAGATGATCGTCGTCTCGCGTTGATTGGTGAGGCCGACCGCCGCCAGGTCGGATGCCTTCAACCCGGCGCGGGAGAGAGCGCCCTCGATCACCGACGTCGTCTTCGACCAGATCTCCACCGGGTCGTGCTCGACCCAGCCGGGTTGGGGGAAGATCTGACGATGCTCTCTTTGATCGACCGAGACGACCGTTCCGGCGTGGTCGAAGATCATGAAACGGGTAGATGTGGTCCCCTGGTCGAGGGCACCGATGAGGTCGGGCATTCGAATCCCCCTATCGGTCGAAGGCGGCTCGGCGATCGTCCATCGAGAGTCCCCGTTCGATGTAGGTGGATGTGCCGTCCGACAACAGTTCCCGGGCCGCTGTGGCCATCGCCCCGTAGGCGGCAAATGCCAGGGCGCCACCGGTCGATACCCGCCGAACACCGGCCGCGGCGAGCTCCACAACCCCCGGCCCGTCTGCCCGGGCCAACACATTGACCGGGGCCCCGGTTTCTGTGACCACCCTTCCGATCTGCTCGATGTCGGCCAGCCAAGGCGCGTACACCACGTCAGCCCCCGCCTGGCGATAGGCGTTCAATCGGGCGATGGTGTCATCCAAATCCTCGATTCCATAAAAGTGATTCTCGGCCCTGGCGGTCAGCACCATCCCATTGGACCTCGTCACCTCTGCTGCGGCAGCCACCCGCTCCACGGCCACGTCGACCGGGTCGATCCCGGAACCAGGCTCGTAGTCCTCGATCGATAGCCCGGCAGCACCGGTGGCAGCAATCCTCTCCACAGTGGTGGCGACGCCGGCGGCATCAGCGGCAAAGCATCGCTCGGCATCGACGCTCACGGGCACGTCTACAGCGTCCACCAGCGCACCGACGTGGGCCAGCAATTCCTCGAGAGTTACTCGCTGATCCATCCGGCCCAACGAGGCGGCATGCCCGGAGCTGGTGGTGGCGATCGCCTCGAATCCGAGCGAGGCCAGGATCCGCGCCGATCCGACGTCCCAGGCATTGGGCATCACGAAGCAGCCGGCCTCGTGCAGGGTGGCGAAGTTCGATCGGAGTGACGAAAGGCCCAACCTGAGCGGAGCCTATCCGGACTCCCGTCCCCGAAGGGCAGCCCTTTCCTGGGCACGGGCCGGGTCGGTGGGCCAGAGCTCGACGACGTCGGCGGCATCCTCGATCATGAGCTCGACCTCGGCTCGCTCCGCTTTGGCGAAGGGGCGCAGGACGAAGTCGGCAGGGTCCATCTGCCCTGGTGGGCGACCAACGCCGAGCTTGAGGCGGTTGAAGTCTTTGGTGCCGAGAGCCGACTCGATCGAACGGACCCCGTTGTTACCCCCGCTTCCACCACCCACCTGGAGTCGGAGACGCCCGAATGCGAGATCGATGTCGTCGTGGACGACCAGTACGTCCTCGGGCGACAGATCGAAGTAGTCGAGCAGGGTGCGCACAGCACGCCCCGACTCGTTCATGTATGTCATCGGAACCGCGTAGAGGAGCCGGTCCTCACCCACACCGACTTGCGTCACCTGGGCCTGCACCCGGGAGGGTCCCCGCCCCAACTTCTCACCTGCCCGCTCCAACACGCGGGCGAGCACTTCGTATCCCGAGTTGTGACGCGTGCCCTCGTAGTCCGACCCTGGGTTGCGCAGCCCGATGACGGCGCGGGCCGGCCTACTCGCCTGACTGGCCTCCGGCTTCGTCCGCAGCAGATTCCTCAGCCTGGCCATCCTGCTCCTCACCTTCGGCGAGCTCCTCAGCCCCCTCGATCTCCTCGCCCTCGACCTCTTCGGGCTCTTCTTCGATCTCGGCGGCCGGGGCGGTGACGCTCATGAGCACCGTCTCCGGATCCTCGGTGTAGATCACCCCTTCCAACTCGGGAAGGTCGGCGATGCGGAGGGCGTCGCCCATCTCCACCCCGGAGATGTCGAGCTCGATGCCCGACGGGATCGACGTCGCCAGGGTCTCGACGACGACATGGGTCTTGCTCGGCGAGAGCACGCCGCCTTCTATCACCCCGAGCGGTGTCCCCACGAAGTGGATGACGACCTCGGCGTGGACTGTCTCGTCCAAGGAGACGGTCACGAAATCGATGTGGCGGTATTCGTTGCGGAACGGGTGCCGCTCGATGACCCGAGCCATGGTCAAGACCACATCCTGACCCTCGATCTCGAGGTTTATCAGCGCGTTGGCCCCGGCCTCGGTGTGCAGGGCCAAGTGGAGGTCATGCGCGTCGACGGCAACGTTGATCGGGTCGATGCTCTTGCCGTAGACGATGCCCGGGACGCGCCCCGTCCGGCGGAGACGGCGCGACTCACGCGAGCCGGTGGGTCGGCCCGTCTCGGCTTGCAGCGTGATTTGCGAAGACATCTCTAAAGGGCTCCTTGAGGAGGTGGGTGAGACTCCAATTATGGCCCGCTTACGTGGCTTGTGCCAGATGAGACCGTCTCGATCCATCCCGATGTGCCGCTGACGAGACGGTCCAACATCGCCTCCTCGGTCCACCCTCCGCCCCGGAAAGAGTGGCTCGCCCCGTCGAGCAGCTCCACGGTGGCATTGGGCAGGCTCCGGATGTGGCGGTCAAAGAGCTCCATGCGGCTCAGGGCATCCCGTGTCCCCTGAAAGAAGAGCAGAGGGACATGCACATCCTGGAAATGAGCCACCCGCAGCCGATCCTCCTGGCCCGCTGGGTGAAGCGGATACGCATAGAGGATGACCCCGTCGGCGGGGTAGCTCTCGGCCACGAGATAGGTGGCCATGCGCCCGCCCATCGACCTGCCTGCGAGGAAGAGATGATCGACGCTTGAATCGAGGAACTCGGCGGCGGCTCGATGGACCTCGATCAACCGCTCGGCGCGGTCGGGGCTCTTCGAGCCTCGCTCGGTGTAGGGGTAGTTGAAGGTCATCACGGTGTGGCCCTCTGCGGCCAGGCCGTCCCGAAGCGATGTCATGAATGGGTGGTCCTGGTTCGTTCCGGCCCCGTGGGCGAGAAGGACGCCGGACGGGCCTGACCCGGCGAGGCGTCCCGAGACCTGCCCGCCGGGCCAGCTGATCGTGGTGGGGGTGGCCATAGGGCAAATGTAGGGCAGGTACCGTGGTTCGATGGAGGCGATGGTCCACGAGACGCCCGAGGAGGTGGCCGAGGCAGCTGCCAAGAGGGTGGCCGACCTCCTTGCCACGTCGACCGCTCGATTTTCCTTCGGTCTTGCCGGCGGCTCCACCCCCGAGGCGACCTACAAGGAGTTGCGGGGCCGGGCCTCGGGCTGGGACAGAGTCGATGCTTGGCTGTCCGACGAGAGATGGGTGCCCCCCGACCATGAGCGATCGAACGGGCGGATGGCGGCGGGGGCGCTTTTCGATCATGTCGACGCCGTTTTCCATCGCCCGAAGTGGAACGAGCTGATCGAGCCCGAGGACTCCGCCGCCCACTACGAGGCGCGGATCAGGTCAATCCACGGTGACGGCCGGCCCGACGTTGTCCTACTCGGAGTGGGCGAAGACGGGCACACGGCATCTCTCTTCCCCGACACGGCCGCCCTCTCAGAGCGGGGGCGCTGGTACGTGGCCAACCACGTGCCCTCCCTCGACGAGGACCGGCTCACCGCAACATTCAATCTCTTGTGGAGGGCGCGGCTATTGATGGTCCTCGCTGTCGGAGTGTCGAAGGCGTCGGCGGTGCGAGCGAGTTTCGAGGAGACGAACCCGGCCGGTCGGCTGGGTGACGGGGAAGCCGAGGTCGAGTGGTACCTGGATCGAGAAGCCGCATCGCTGCTCGGCTGATCTGGCTCACCCTGATCGTGTTGATCGCCGCGGCCTGCTCTCCGACGTCGAGCCCGGAAACAACCGACCCTCCACAGGTCGCCACCACCTCGACCAACCCGCCGGCTGACACATCCACGACGACAGGCACATCCAACACACATCCCTCCGGAGCCGACCTCGACATCCGGGTGCCCGAGGGCGATGGCCCGTTCCCATCCGTGGTCCTGGTCCATGGCGGTGGATGGGTAGGCGGGTCGCCTGAGCTCATGACCGGCCTGGCCCGGTTCCTCACCGATGCTGGATACCTCACGGTCAATACCGCATACACCCTGTCCAACGGCGTCGCAGGGTTCCCGGTGGCAGTAGACGATGTCGCCTGCGCGGTCCGCAATGCAGCCGATCACCCCGACAGCGACGGCAGCGTCGCGGTCATGGGGCATTCCGCCGGGGCTCATCTGGCCGCGCTCGCAGCACTGGACGTCGGTGTGTACGGCCAGGGATGTGCAGTGACCGAGCCAACGATCCCGGACAGGCTGGTCGGTCTCGCCGGCCCATACGACGTGGCCCGGGTTGGGCCCCTGATCGTCCCCTTCTTCGGGGTCCCGCCCAACGAGGACCCGGAGCTGTGGCAGGCAGGTAATCCCCTCAATCAGGTGGCGAACAACCCCGACCTGTCCAGTCTGATCATGCATGGTGAAGAGGACGGCTTGATCGATCTCAGCTTCGCCACCGACTTCGCCGATGCCCTCACCGATGCGGGGTCCGAGGCCGTGGTCGAGGTGGTCGAGGGAGCCCGTCACACCGAGATGCAGGACCCTGACGTCGTCGGGGACCTGATCCTCGCCTGGATGGAGCGGGACTAGACGGGCTGCTCCCCCGGCCGGAGGATCCAGGCGCTGTCGTGGCGGGTCATCCCGATCTTGGGGTAGTAATCGACGGCGGCCGGCGCGGCGAGGAGGATCACGGTGGCGTCGGGTGTCGCCTCACGGGTGAGTCGAACCAGTTCCTTGCCGATCCCCTGGCCCTGGTAGTCGGCTCGCACGGCGAGGTCGGAGAGATAGGTGCAGTAGACCCAGTCGGTGACACAGCGCGAGATCCCCACCATCAGGTCGACGTCCCAGGCGGTGATCACGAAGTCCGCCTCCTCCAGCATCCGGGCCATGCGCTCCCGCTCGCCGACCGGGCGTCGCTCGCCCAGAGTCGAGTCGACATAGAGCTCGATCATGTCGTCCAGGTCGATGTCGTTGCCGGTTCGATAGTTGATCATCGGCGTCGATCGTAGGGTGACCTCGGTCGGCGCCGAGCCCTCAGCTCCGGGTGATGTCCCTAGCCGCAACGCGCGGGCCGAAACTGGGCTCATGGCCCAGGGTGTGAAGGAGCCGGGTCACCCGTCCCCGATGAGGGCGGAATGGCTCGAGCAGCTCCAGCATCTCCTCGTCTGTTCCGCGCGGCCGCCCGGTCAGGTGATAGACCACGATGTGCTTGAGATGAAAGTCGCCGACGTCGACCTGGTCGGCGTCGCCGTGGGAAATCGAGAGCGTCTTCGACACAGTCCACAGACCCACTCCCTGGATCGAGACCAGCTGGGCCGCGGCTTCTGATGAAGTCCCGTATCTCGACTTGTCGATACGAGCCGCCGCGGCCGCCACCCGTCTGAGGAGGTCCGCCCGTCTCTTCTCCAGGTGCAACCCGTGGTACACCCAGTACGGGGCACGTGCCATCGGTTCCGGGTCGGGTGGCAGACGCAATTCCCGCGGCCCCGGCGCCGGATCGCCGAACTGGCGTCGCAGGCCCCGGAGCGCCGCTGTCGCCTGTTCACCTGTCACCTTCTGGCCGCAGATCGCGCGCACCAGGGCATCGAACACCAGGTCAGTCCTCCCGAAACGCCAGCCCGGGTGACGTCGATGCAGCTCCCCGACCACGGGATGCTCGGTCTCGAATTCCGTCGGGTCATCAGCGAGCCCGGCGATGCCGCCGAGACGGTCGATCAGCCATGGCCCGCCGTCCCCCCAGGCGTCACCAATGAGCTCCTCCTTGGTTCGTCTGATGCGAAGCGAGCCCGGTCCGAGCGGGGTGCGCGCTGTCAGCCACCAGCCGTCGTCTGCGAACCATCCATGCAAAGGGCGCAGGGTGGCCCTTAGATCGAGGGGCCCGTCGATCGGGATCGAGCGGCTGGCGGTATCCACGGGCGCATCGTCGTCACCATCGATCGTGGTGGACAACCTCCTCGAACGGTCGACGGGCGGGGTTCTTGATCGGTTTCAGCGGGCGGTCCCCTGGATGACCGAGCCCGAGCATCCAGGTCAGCCGCCGGTCTTCGGGGAGACCGAGGATCTCCGATGCGAGCTGGTAGTCGTGGACTGAGGCGGTCCTGCTCCCGATGCCGAGGTCGGCGGCGGCGATCATCATCGACATCGCCGCCTGTCCCAGGTCGTAATTGATCACGGCAGTAAGACGTAGATCGTCACTGAACGGCGCGACCAGACCGACGGCGGCGGCGGCGTTGGCGATGTGGCCGGCGCCTTGCCAGACATGAGAGATCTTCTCCAACTGGGCACGATCCTGGATCAGGATGAAATCCCAACGCTGGTTGTTGCTTCCGGACGGTGCCCGACGCCCCGCTTCAAGGATCCGCTCGAGGTCCGATTCTGCGAGCGGAGTGTTGTCGTACTCCTTGGTGGCGCGACGCGCCGTGATGGCATCCCATGTCTCCATGGAGCGCAACCTAGCAACCGTTTTTCGCGCGCCGACATCGGGGCATTCGCCGAGAACGGCGCGCGAAAACGGGTGCTTAGACCGGGACCACCTCGACCGGGATCCCGTTGAGGACGGCGTTGCCGGAGACGGGGTCCATGGCGCCGGTGGATAGGCGATTGGTGTTGACCCCGGGTCGTTCGGCGGCCACCGAGAGAGCCGAGCCCTCGAGGTCGTGGCCCCAGCCGTGGGGCAGGCTGACCACACCGGGCATGATCGAGTCCGTGACCTCGACCGGGACCGTGAGAGTCCCTGCGCCGACGACACCTTGACCCGAGCATCGCCGTCCAGACCCAACCGTGCCGCGTCGTCCTCGTTGATCTGAAGGGTGCAGCGCTCCTTGCCCTTGACCAGCACATCGATGTTGTGCATCCACGAGTTGTTGGATCTGATGTGCCGGCGTCCGATGAGGAGAAAACCGCCGTTGGGCGAACGGCCTGCCGAGCCGAGGAGTCTCGGCACGTCGGCCACCAAGTGCTCCGGGGCAAGCTCGACCTTCCCCGATGGAGTGCACAGATCCCCGGGCAGACGGGAGTGGAGCGGCCCGAGGTCGATCCCGTGCGGCGCCGCTTTCAAGCGCTCCAGGGTGAGGCCCTCGGGATCGGCCCCATACCCGTCGCCATACGGGCCGGTCCGTACCAGGAAGTCGAGCATCCTCTCCGGGCCCCTGAGAAGATCATCGCCGTCGCCGGTAGTCGCCGCGAAGATCTCCTCGGGGTCGCGCCCGTGGATGGTCGACGCCGGGTTGCCGACAGCCGAGCCGACCGCCATGCCGAACACGCCGTCGTCCAGGGCGTCGAGGTCGGCGTCCCCGCCCTGCCCGGACACCGTTGCCCCGAGCCGGAGCAGAACTTGCCATTCGTCAGGGGTGTCGTCGGGCAACGGGAACAGCGGGGGCGAGTAGTTGGCGATGTTGCGTACCGCCAACTGGTTGAAGGCGAAGTCGTAGTGGGGACGGCGGAGCGGAGAGGCGCCGGGAAGGATGACGTCGGCGTGCCGCGTGGTCTCGTTGAGGTAGATGTCGACAGAAACCATGAAGTCGAGGCCGGCGAGGGCGGCGTCGAGGCGATCGCTGGAGGGCGTCGAGAGGATGGGGTTCCCGGCGACGGTGACCAGGGCGCGGATCTGTCCCGGACCCGGCTCCAACATCTCGTCGGCCATGGTCGATACCGGGAGCTCTCCCCTGACTTCGGGGAGACCCTTGACCCGGCTCTGCCATCTCCCGACCTGAAAGCCACGGGGCGACCGGGGCTGCTCGTGAGCGGCGTGGGAGAACATGGCCCCGCCAGGGCGGTCCAGGTTCCCGGTGAGGACATTGAGGACGTCGACCATCCAGGACGCCATCGTCCCGAACTCGGCGGTGTGGGTGCCGATCCGGCCGTAAACGGCGGCCGAGTCGGCGCCGGCGAGCTCTCGTGCCAGACGCCGGGTCCGATCCGGGTCGACGCCAGTCGCATCGGCGACTTCTTCCGGGGTGAACGGCTCGACCGCCGCCGCCAACTCGTCGATGCCCGCGACGTGGACCTCCAAGTCGCCCAGATCGTCCAGACCCTCTTCGAAGAGGACATTGGCCAGGGCAAAGAGGAAGAGGGCATCGGCGCCGGGGCGGATGAAGACATGCTCGTCGGCGGCCTCGGCAGTCCGGGTCCGTCTCGGATCCACCACCACCACCTTGCCGCCACGCTCCCGGATCGCCTGGAGACGTCCTGGCCAGTCGGGTGCGGTGGCCAGGCTCCCGTTGGACTCATACGGGTTGGCCCCGAGCATGAGGAGGTAGGAGGTGCGGTCGATATCCGGAACCGGGATCAGATCGGGGTGACCGAACATGAGACCAGATGAGACGTGCTTCGGCATCTGGTCGACGGTGGCTGCGCTGAAGATGCTCTTGGTCCCGAGCATCTTGAGAAAAACCCTCGGGTAGAGGACGCCCGACATCGAGTGGACGTTCGGATTCCCCAGATAGACCCCGACGGAGCTGTTCCCGTGCTCGGCGATGATGGCCAACAGACGGGATTCGATCAGGGCGAACGCCTCGTCCCACGTCGCCGGCTCATGACGGTCGCCCCGCTTGATCAGCGGGACGCGCACACGGTCCGGGTCCTCGTCGATCTTGCCCAGTGTCGAGCCTTTGGGGCAGATGAAGCCATGGCTGAACACGTCATCGCGGTCGCCCCTGATCCTGACGATCTTCTCTTCCCGATGAGTGACCTCGAGACCACAGGTCGCCTCACACAGTGGGCATGTCCTGAAGTCGATCGAGGTCGTCATTTGGCGGCGACCATCACCTCGCCGGCGCGGTCCCGCACGACCGGCAGGAGGGGCTCGATGCGGACATCGCGTCGAGTGAGCCTCTCCCCACAATGAGCGCAATGGGTGACCGCTTGCGCCTCGTTGCCACAGGTGACATGGACGACTGTTTGCCGCTCACTGCCGGAAGGCGGCTTCCATCGCTCCCCGTAGCTCCACAGGGTCATCAGCACATCGAAGAGGTCCTTGCCCTGTTCGGTGAGCCGGTATTCGTATCGGGGCGGGCGGTCCTGATACGGCCGGGTCTCCAGCATCCCGTTGGCGACGAGACGCTCGAGACGGTCGGTCAGGACGTTGCGTGCGATTCCGAGGTCGTTGACGAACTCGTCGAACCGGCGCACTCCGAGGAATGCATCGCGGAGGATGAGGATCGTCCACGAATCGTTGACCATCTCGACCGTGTTGGCCACGGCGCACTCGAGGTGTTGAAGCGACTTGCGGGACATGAGGATAAGGCTAGCGAGTTTCGAGTTGCAATGCACTACTGGTTCGGGTACGGTTGTCAGTAGCTATTCGAAACTCACCACGGATAACCAACAAAGGAGGCGTGTATGCGATTCTTCAAGAGCCTGCGGAGGAAACGGCGTCAGCCCAACCCACCCTTCTATCTCCTCGAGTTGGATCTCCCCTTCGAGGACGTGATGGCCGACCTGGTCTACCCTTCCCCGAAGCCGGTCTGAACGCCTCCTGCCAAGTCGTCGAGAAACCAGTCGAGCATCCGCTCTAGACCCGGCTGGGACTCGACCTCCCGATAGCGGCTCTCCTCGATGAGCACGTCGGGGTCACGACCCGCCGCAATCAACTCCTCGGCGCCCCCCTCCTCCCGGCACCACGATGCGAGCAGGTCGCCAGACATCTCGGGATGAAATTGAACGGCGAGCCCCCGGCCGATGCGAAAAGACTGGACGCCGGACTCGTTCCGCGCCAGCTCGACGGCACCGTCGGGCACCGTGAACTCATCGTGATGGAACTGGAACCACGGGCCCTCGACAATGTGCTCCTCTGCTGAACCCACGTCGGTCCAGCCGTGCTCCGGTCTGGCGGCGTGGCTGACGGTCCCACCGAGGGCAGCAGACATCGCCTGGGCCCCGAAGCAGATACCGAGCATCGGAACGCCGGAAGCAAGGCGGCTCCGGATGAATTCGAGCTCGGGGCGGAGCCATCCCTGGACCCGGTCTTCATAGACGGACCAGGGGGAGCCCATCAGCACCACGAGATCGTATGGGTCGTCGGGAAAGGTGGCGGTCACCGCCGGGTCACGAATGTCCTCCACCACGACGAACGGAACGAGGGAGGCGCCGCGCTTCTCCAGATGTGCCCCCACCCGTTCCGGTGTAGACAGCGGATCGTGTTCGACGACGAGTGTTCGCACGGATCCGCAGGGTAACGACAGCCACAAACGGGTCTGTCGCTCCCAGAAGTCCCTTGATACTGTGTTTGGGCGAGTGACCGATCTCCCCTACGCCCGCGTCCGCTTCCTCTGGCCCGACCATCTGGGGTTGGCCCGTGGCAAATACCTCTCGGCGGCCCGCGCCGCCGAGGGCTCGAACCACTGCGTGGCCTTGTTCTCCCTCCAATTGAACCGCGAGATGATCCCGTTCCCCGGGGCGCACCACGAGAGCTTCCCTGACGTCGAGGCGCGCTTCGACACCGACGCCATCAGACCCGGCTGGGAGAAAGACACGGGAGTCGTGGTCGCCTCGATCACCAAGGACGGCGTGCCCATCGAGCTCGCCCCTCGCTCGATCCTGGAGCGCGTCATCGGCGAATGGAAGTCCGCCGGGTACAACCCGATGGTCGGGCTCGAGCTCGAGGCGTTTCTGTTCGAGCCCGATGGGGATCGGGGCTGGGCCCCGATTCACACCCCAGGGTCGTATGTGTACGGGACCGGGACCGCGGTCGACCCGAGCGGGACCATCGAAGAGATCATGCAGACAGCTCACGAGATGGGCATCGAGCTGGAGTCGGTCAACTCCGAATACGAAGACGGCCAGTTCGAGCTAACCCTCCGTTACGGAGAAGCGCTGAAAGCAGCCGACGACGCCTTCCTGTTCAAGGTCATGGCCCGGGAGGTAGCGGCCAAGCGGGGATACCTGCTCGCCTTCATGGGCAAGCCGATCACCGATCGCGGTGGGAGCGGGATCCACGTCAACTTCTCCCTGCTCGATGACCAGGGCGAGAACGCCCTCGCCGACCCGTCGGCGCCGGACGGTCTCAGCGCCCTGGCCCGCCATTGCATCGCCGGCATCGTTCACGACCACGTCTCGATGTCCGCGTTGGTGGCACCCACCGTCAACGCCTACAAGCGGCTCCGTCCCGGCTCGCTCAATGGGTTCTATGCCAACTGGGGCTTTGACCACCGAGGTGTGGCATTGAGAGTGCCGCCCGCCCGAGGCAGCGCCACCAGGCTGGAGCACAGACTCGCCGATGGCGCCGCCGGGCTCCATCTGGCCACAGCGGCGACCCTGGTTGCGGCGTTGCGCGGGGTGACCAAGGGCCTGGACTGCCCTCCGGCCGAGACCCAGGACTGCATCACCGGCGCTGATGCCGACGTGACCGTCCCTCCGGATCTGGGGGCGGCTCTCGACGCCCTGGAGAACGACAAGGACTTCGTGGAAGCCTTCTCACCGGCCTACGCCGAGGGGTTCCTCGCCGTGAAGCGGGCGGAGTGGGAACGATTCCGACAGCACACCACCGACTGGGAGATCGCCGAATATCTCGAGTACTACTGAGCGGTTGGTGGGTGTCGGAAGGTCAAGAAGCGGGACGGACCGGGCGGGGTGGGGCTATTGCTCGCCGAGGGAGGCGGGAGCGGGTTCCAGGTCCGTCCCACATTCTTGACTTTCCAAGGGCGCCGTCTTACCCCGGGCCGCCAAACCTCAAACAACTTTTTCCCCGGGCTCGGGTAGCTCGAATCGATATCCCATTCCCGGCTCCGTGATGAAGTAGCGCGGCGTCCCCGGTTGGGGCTCCAGCTTCCGCCGCACCTGGGCCATGAAGACCCGCAAATAGTTGGTCTCCTCCCCGTATTGAGGTCCCCAAACCTCGTGCAGCAATTGGGTCTGGCTGACCAGTTTCCCGTGATTTCGCACCAGCACTTCGACAATGCCCCACTCGGTCGGCGTGAGCCGCACTTCGGTGTTGTCGGCGCCGAGGACCCGCTTCGCCGGCAGGTCGATCGTGAAATGCGGAGTCGAGATGATTGGAGCTCCCGAGTCATCCGGTGCCGCCCGCCGCAGGGCGGCGCGCAGACGGGCCAGGAGCTCCCCCATCCCAAATGGCTTGGTCACATAGTCGTCGGCGCCGGCGTCGAGGGCCAGGATCTTGTCCCGCTCCGCCTCCCGAACCGTGAGCACGATGATCGGGACGTCTGACCAACCGCGCAGACCCCGGATCACGTCGACGCCATCGATCCCGGGAAGCCCTAGATCGAGGATGATCGCATCGGGCCTGTTGGCTGCCGCCTTCTGCAGAGCCTCCTCGCCGCTTTGGGCGGTCTCTATCTGATAGCCGAGGGCCTTCAGGTTGATCGCCAGGGCGCGCAGGATCTGCGGCTCGTCATCGACCAGGAGGATCCGCCCTTCGCTAGACATGAGCCTTCGTGGGCAACGGGCCGGGGATGTCGATGGGGCCGGCGATCTTGAAACCGATGACCATCGTGGTGCCCCCTCCCGGCGTGTCCTCGATGATCAACTCGTTGCCCATCGCCTCGAGCAGGCCCTGGGACACTGCCAACCCGAGTCCGACGCCCTCACTCCTCGGCGAGTCGCCAAGCCGTTGGAAAGGCTGAAAGACGGCGTCGCGCGAGTCCAGCGGGATGCCCGGCCCTCGATCGGTGATCCGGAGGTCGATGCGGCGCGCGATCTCCCCTGCGCTCACTCTCACCGTTTCGGTGCTCGGCGACCAGATCAACGCATTCTCGATGAGATTGGCCACGGCTCTTTCGAGCAGGGCGGGATCGGTCTGGACTTCGGGCAGTGACTCCGGGATGTCGACGATGACCCTTTCCCGCCCCGCCCCCAACCCGCCGAGGGCGGCCGCCACCACCTCGTCCAGGCCGACTGGCCTGAAGAACACATGGACCGCACCGACCTGGACCCGGCTGGCGTCGAGCAGTCGTCCCACGAGCCTGTCCAACCGCTCTGTCTCCTCGAGGATCGCCCGCAGGAAGGCCGAAGTCTGATCGGGGGTCCAGTCGACACCGGTCTCGAGCAAACTGGTCACCGAAGCCTTGATCGTGGCGAGGGGCGTCCTCAGATCGTGGGACACCGCTCCCAGGAGAGCGGTGCGAAGACGATCGGTTTCGGCCATCGCCTCGGCGGAGCCCGCTTCCCGTTCCAGGTCCTCTCTCTCCAAAGCCTGGACGATCTGGGCAGCGAAGGCTCGAAGAACGGCACGATCGTCGGTCGTCAGTTGCCCGTCGAGGATCACGAGCACCGCGCCCCCGGTCAGGTCGATGATCTCGCTCCCCTTGTCGGGCCGGTCGAGGACGACATCACCGTCCCAGGCCAGGGTCACCCACGAATCCCCCTCGCGCCTCAAGACACTGGCCGCCTCCAGCCCGAAGGTCTCCCTGATTCGACGCACCAGGCCCCGTTCATCTGTGCCAAAGACCGGGTGTCCTCCGGCCGCCGTGGCAGCCAGCGCCTCGGCCTGGGCCCTGGCCCGCCGAGCCTCAGCGGTCCGGCGGCTGGACAGACCGACGAGGAGCCCCACCACCAACGAGACGAACAGGAATGCGAACAAGGAGAAGAGGTTGTCGGCGCTGTTGATGGTCCACGACCGAACCGGGGGCGTGAAGAACCAGTTGGCGAGGAAGAACCCGGAAATGGCTGTGACCGCGGCGGGAAGAGCGCCACCGAGGACGCCGGCGCCCACCGCCGCAAGGAGGTAGACGAGAAGGACGTTGTGAAGCGGGGCGTCGAACCACGACAGAAGGGCCCAGGTGATCAGCGGGGGCCCCAGGATGGCGAAGGCCCAGGCGGACAGGCGCCGCGCCGGGCTCAGGAGTTGGCGAGACTGTTGCCGGAGCCGTCTCGGCCTGGCTCCCTCGTACGAGATGACATGGATGTCGATGTCGCCGGCCTTGCGGACCACCCGGGCCACGGGTGAGCCACCCATGAGCTCCTGCAGTCGGGAACGCCGGGTGGCGCCGAGTACCAGCTGGGTTGCGTTCTCGCCCTTGGCGAAGGCGATGAGAGATGAGGCGACGTCGTCGCCAACGACTTCGTGATATCTCCCACCGAGGCTCTGCAGCAACTGGATCTGGGCGGCGAGGGCGAGGCTGGTGTCGTCGGTGAGGCCATCGGTGGGGCGAACGAACACCCCGAGCAGGTCGGCGCGAGAGCGCATGGCGAGTCGCGCCGCCCTCCTGACGATGTCGTCTCCCCCGACCGCTCCTGCCATGGCGACCACGACGCGTTCCCTCGTCTCCCATTGGCTGTCGATGCCGTGCACGCTGCGGTACTTGGCCACGGCCTCGTCCACCCGTTCGGCGGTCCAGGACAGGGCCAGCTCGCGCAACGCCCCCAGGTTGCCGGGCCGGAAGTAGTTGCCGAGGGCGGCGTCGATTCTCTCCGCCGGATAGATCTTGCCCGAGGCCATCCGCTCACGGATGCCCTCCTGGGTCAGGTCGACGAGCTCGATCTCGCTGGCGCGGCGCACGACCTCGTCCGGGATCGTCTCCCGCTGCACGATGTCGGTTATCTCGAACACGACATCGTTGAGGGACTCGAGATGCTGGATGTTGAGGGTGCTCAGCACGTCGATGCCGGCTTCGAGCAATGCGTCCACGTCTTGCCACCGTTTCCCGTGTGGCGAGCCCGGGATGTTGGTGTGGGCCAGCTCGTCGACCAGGGCGACCTGGGGAGCACGTCGCAGAACAGCGTCGAGGTCCATCTCCTCGAATGTCGACCCGCGATACTCCATCGGTCGTCGAGGGACGATCTCGAGGTCGCCGATCATGGCGATGGTGTCGGTCCGGGCGTGCGGTTCGACGTAGGCGATCACAACGTCCTTGCCCAGGGAGCGGAGACGATGCCCCTCTTCGAGCATGGCATAGGTCTTGCCCACCCCGGGTGCGGCGCCCAGGAACACCCTCAGCTTGCCCGTGCTCACCTCTTCACGGTATCGCTGCGCAACCGTCGCAACCGATGCCGGGCATCGGCGAGCTCGCTGGCGAGAACGCCGACGACGAGTACGGCGAGGGTGAGGATCACATCGGCGCGAGCGGCGATCTCGGTCTGGAAGCGAGGTTCGGTGTGGGCGAAGCCGAACCACAGGGCCCCGGCGATCGCTGCCGCCGCCCCCATCTCCCTCCCTCCGTACCACGCCGTCAACGCCGCCACCAGGGGAAGGGCGATTGCGATGACGGCCTGAGCCGTCTCGGCAGGCACGAACACCCAGGCAGCCGCCGTGCCGATGACGATCCCCAACAGGGCTCGGCCGATGAGCATGAGTGCGCTGGTGCTGCCCGTGGCGGGCCCTGCCTGACTGGTGCTCATTCGAACAGCCCTTGGAAGAGGAGAGCCAGACCGATGAGCCAGATCGCCACTACCAGAGCCAGACCCATGGTCGTCCCCAACGGGGCCGCTTCCCCCGGTGCCCGGTTCATGCTCCGAATGAGAACCACTGCCATCGTGGTCGACGCCGACATCAACACGATGGCGCCTGCCAGTGGGATCAGGTCGATACGCAGTTGCATCGCTTCGATCTCCGGGTAGTTCTCGTTTCCATATGTTCGCGTCCTACCCCAAAGCTACGACGGCAACCGGTCTATCGCCCCTCGCCTAACGCGTTCCTAGCGGGCCCTCCCCCCTTCCCAACGCTGCGCTAGCGGGGCAGGTGACACGGCTCGCGGGCCCGTTCTGCTGACTCCGCAAAGCCTCGCGCTAAGGGCCGGTCAAGCAAGCCGGTTCGCCCGATAGGAACCCGTCAAGACCGTCCCCAAAGCCCGGGAGCGGATGTACACCTGTGCCCATGGCTGATATCGCATTCATCGTCGCCACCATCGCCTTCTTCGGGCTGTGTGTGGCTTATGTGCGCGGTCTGGACCGAATCGTCCGGGCGGCCGAGGAGGCCGAAGAGGAGACCCAGGAGACACAGGAGGCGCTGACCTCATGAGCGTCGACAACGTCGTGGGCCTGATCCTGGCCGTCCTCCTCGCCGGCTTCCTCGTCGCCGCCCTCCTCTTCCCCGAGAAGTTCTGATGTCCGCCGCCAGCTGGCTACAGCTCGTCGTCACTCATCGCGGTGGTCCTCGTCACCGCGGTGCCGATCGGCCGTTACATGGCAAGGATCTACGGCGATGTCGAGGCGTCGCCCGGGGATCGATTCTTCCTCCCGATCGAACGGCTCATCTATCGGGTGTGTCGCATCGACCCCAGCCGGGAGCAGCGATGGACCGCCTACGCCTACTCGCTGCTCGGCTTCAGCATCGTCTCTTTCCTCGCCGTCTACGGACTGCAGCGGTTCCAGGGCTCATTGCCTCTCAACCCGACGGACATGCCGGCCGTCGTCCCCCACCTCTCGTTCAACACCGCGGTCAGCTTCATGACCAACACCAACTGGCAGTCGTATGGGGGCGAGGCGACGATGAGCCACCTCACCCAGATGACCGGCCTGGCAGTCCAGAATTTCGTGTCCGCTGCGGCTGGCATGGCAACCGTTGCTGCCCTCATCCGGGGCATTTCTCGACGGCGATCATCGACGATCGGCAACTTCTGGGTCGATCTCACCCGCTCTACCACCCGCATCCTCCTCCCCCTGTCCCTCCTGGTGGCCATCGTCCTGGTGAGTCAGGGAGTCATTCAGAACTTCGAGGGCTTCGCTGCGGCTGAGACGGTGGAGGCCGGAGCCGAACAGCTCATCCCCGGTGGCCCGGTAGCTAGCCAGATCGCGATCAAGCAGCTGGGCACCAATGGCGGAGGCTTCTTCAACGTCAACTCGGCTCATCCGTTCGAGAACTCGACCCAGCTGAACAACTTCGTGGAGATGTGGTCCATCCTCGTGATCCCGTTCGCCTTCGCCTTCACGTTCGGTCGTATGGTCGGGGATCGTCGCCAGGGCCGGGCCATTTTCGCCATCATGTTCATTGTCTGGCTCGGCACGTCGCTCCTGGCCATGGGCCTGGAGGCCGGCGGCAACCCGCGTCTGGATGCACTCGGTGCGACACAGGCGACCACCGCCGAACAGGCCGGCGGGAATAGCGAGGGCAAAGAGATCCGATTCGGCCCTGCCGCCTCCGGGCTCTGGGCAGCCTCCACCACCGGAACCTCCAACGGCTCGGTGAACTCCATGCACGACAGCTTCACCGCGCTGGGGGGTGCGGTGCCGCTCTCCCATATGATGCTCGGTGAGGTCAGCCCAGGCGGGGTCGGAGTGGGTCTCAGCGGCCTGCTGATCATGGCGATCCTCTCGGTGTTCATCGCCGGGCTGATGGTGGGGAGGACACCCGAGTACCTGGGCAAGAAGATCCAGGCGGGCGAGATGAAGATGGTCGCTCTCTACATCCTGGCCATGCCCACCGCTGTCCTCGGATTCGCCGCCGCCTCGATGTTCATCGACTCGGTGCTGAACACGACCATCTGGAACCCGGGGCCACACGGGCTGTCCGAGATCCTCTACGCCTTCACGTCCGCCGGCAACAACAACGGATCGGCCTTCGCCGGGATCACGGCGGCCACGGACTGGATGGACACGACCCTGGGAATCGCCATGCTGATCGGCCGCTTCTTCCTGATCATCCCTGTTCTCGGCATCGCCGGTGCTTTGGCCCGCAAGCAGGTCATGCCGGCCACCACCGGGACCTTCCCCACTCACACCCCGCTCTTCGTCGGCCTCGTCATCGGAGTCGTCCTGATCGTCGGCGGCCTCACCTTCTTCCCGGCGCTGGCGCTGGGCCCGATCGTCGAACACCTTTCCCTCTAGGAGCAAGCGAACCAATGCAGACCCAGACATCACCAGAACCTACGACCGACGGTCGCCGGAGTGGAAAGCGGCCGTTGTTCGAGGCCGCCATCGTGCGACAGGCGATCGTCGACAGCTTCCGCAAGCTCGATCCCCGGGTTCAGGCTCGCAATCCGGTGATGTTCGTAGTGCTGGTTGGAAGCGTCTTCACCACCTTGATCTTCTTCCAGGATCTGAGCGACGCCAGGCCAGAGGACAATCTGTTCGCCGGGCTGGTGGCGGCGTGGCTGTGGTTCACGGTTCTCTTCGCCAATTTTGCCGAAGCCATGGCCGAGGGCCGAGGCAAGGCCCAGGCCGCCGCATTGCGCAAGACCAGGGCCGAGACCATCGCCAACGTCCGCCGGTCAGCCGGGAACATCGAACAGGTCCCATCCTCCCGGCTCACGGTCGACGATGTCGTCATCGTCATTGCAGGCGAGATGATCCCCTCGGACGGCGAGATCATCGAAGGCATCGCATCTGTGGACGAGTCCGCCATCACCGGCGAGTCGGCCCCTGTGATCCGAGAAGCCGGTGGCGACCGTTCGGCCGTGACAGGCGGCACCCGTGTCCTGTCGGATCAGATCGTGGTGCGCATCACGGCCCGCCCCGGCGAGACCTTTCTCGACCGGATGATCGCGCTCGTGGAGGGCGCAAATCGGCAGAAGACACCGAACGAGATCGCTCTCAACACCCTCCTCGCCGTGCTAACGATCATCTTCCTGTTGGCAACGGTGACCTTGCAGCCGTTCGCCATCTACTCCAACGCCGAGCAGGAGGTCATCGTCCTGGTGGCCCTCTTGGTCTGTCTCATCCCCACGACGATCGGCGCCCTGCTCTCCGCCATCGGCATCGCCGGCATGGACCGCTTGGTGCAGCACAACGTGCTGGCGATGTCGGGCCGAGCGGTCGAGGCGGCCGGGGACTGCTCGACCCTCCTCCTCGACAAGACGGGGACGGTCACGCTGGGCAATCGCCAGGCGGCGGAGTTTCTTGCCCTGCCCGGGATCGAGGAGGAACGGCTGGCATCGGCGGCCCAGCTGGCCAGTCTCGCCGACGAGACCCCTGAAGGACGATCGATCGTGGTCCTGGCCAAGGAGCGGTACAACCTCCGGGAGCGGGACGTGGCCAAGGCCTCCCTGGTCCCGTTCACGGCTCAAACACGGATGAGCGGCATCGACCTGAACGGCCAGACCGTGCGCAAGGGCGCCGCCGACGCCGTCAAGCGATGGGTCACCGAGCAAGGCGGCAGCATCCCGGCCGGCCTCGACCCGCTGGTCGAGGGTGTCGCCGTGGCCGGCGGAACCCCCCTTGTGGTCGCCGAGGGAAGCGGGCCAGCGGTCACCATTCTCGGCGTGATCCACCTCAAGGACGTGGTCAAGGAGGGCATGCGCACCCGCTTCGAGCAGCTGCGGGCCATGGGCATCCGCACCGTGATGATCACCGGTGACAATCCTCTGACGGCACGGGCGATTTCGACCGAGGCCGGTGTCGACGACTTCCTCGCCGAGGCCACCCCCGAGGACAAGATGGCCCTGATTCGTCGAGAGCAGGCCGGTGGCCGCCTGGTCGCCATGACCGGAGACGGGACCAATGACGCACCTGCCCTCGCCCAGGCCGACGTGGGGGTGGCCATGAACACCGGGACCCAAGCGGCGAAGGAAGCGGGCAACATGGTCGATCTCGACTCGAACCCGACGAAGCTCATAGAGATCGTAGAGATCGGCAAGCAATTGCTGATCACCCGGGGCGCGTTGACCACGTTCTCGGTGGCCAATGATGTCGCCAAGTACTTCGCCATCATCCCGGCAATGTTCACCGGGGTGTTCCCGGTGCTCGATCGGCTCAACGTGATGCAACTGGCGACGCCGCGATCGGCCATCCTCTCGGCGGTCATCTTCAACGCCCTTATCATCGTGGCGCTGATACCCCTGTCCCTGAGAGGCGTGAGGTTCCGGGCGGAGGGGGCGGCCGCGATGCTGCGCCGCAACCTCCTCATCTACGGGCTCGGCGGGATCGTCGCCCCGTTCATCGGCATCAAGATCGTCGACCTGTTCATCGTCGCAATTGGAGTTTCATGATGCGCAGACAGCTTCTTCCCGCCCTCGGCATCCTGGTGGTCTTCACCATCATCACCGGCCTCGCCTATCCGCTGGTCGTGACCGGCATCGCACAAGGGCTATTCGCAGACAAGGCCAATGGCTCCCTCGTCGAACGTGACGGGCAGCTGCTCGGGTCAGCCCTGATCGGTCAGCCCTTCTCGGCGCCCGAGTACTTCCACCCCCGGCCGTCGGCTGCCGGCTATGCCCCCGGTCCCGGATACAGCTTCGGATCGAACTTCGGCCCGACCAACGAGACGTTCCTCTTCGGTGAGGACGATCCGGAGACCGCCGACGTCGATGAGTCGGAGACGATCGGAGTCGACGACCTGGTCATCGCCTATCGGGAGATGAACGGGCTAGATGCCGATACCCCGGTCCCGGTCGACGCGGTCACCTCGTCGGGCTCGGGGCTCGATCCCCACATCTCCGTGGCCAACGCCATGATCCAGGCACAGCGAGTCGCCGACAACCGCGGCCTCGACTTCGATCAGGTCATGGACCTGGTCGAGGAGAACACCGACGGTCGGGACCTCGGCTTCCTCGGGGAGCCCGGAGTCAACGTCCTGCTCCTCAATCTCGCGCTGGACCAGCTCGGCTGACCCGAAACGCGACGATGCCCGGGCCGTGAAGGACCCGGGCATCGCAACGGTCGAAGCTTCTCAGGCGAGGATCTTGGCCTTCTGAGCGGCGAATTCCTCGGCGGTGATGACACCCTGGCTCTGCAGCTTGGCCAGCTTCTCCAGTTCGTCAGCAGAAGAGGCAGAGGATGCCCCCCCGCTCGAAGCGGACACCTGCTGGATGTACTCTCGCTGCGCCTTCTCCTGCGCTACCGCTTGGGCCATGGCGCGCTCCTGCATCGAGCCGCCACGAGCGATCAGGTAGATCAAGACCCCGAGCCAGGGCAAGATCACGACGAAGATCGTCCAGAACGCCTTCCCCCAGCCGCTCAAGTCATCGCTGCGGAAGATGTCAGCGAAGATCGTGATGAGCAGCCAGATCCAGGCGAAGAACAGGAAGAACCAGAGCATGCTCCAGAACAGATCCATTAAGGGCACGACGCCACCTTTCTAGTTTTGTTGGCTCTTGCAGACGGCCAACGATTCAGTCTGAGGCGATGCTACAGCCTTCGAGATGCCCACAATCGCCTAGATCGGGTGAATACTCTTTGAGGGCGGTCGTTGAGAATCGGCCTAAATCGAACCAGGAGGAGTAATGACGGAGCGAGAAACCAGTGGCTGGGCGGTCGGATGGGCCACCTTTGCCGCGTTGATGATGATCATGATCGGCTTCTGGCATGCCATCGCCGGTCTCGTCGCCCTGTTCGAGAACGAGTTCTATGTCGTCGGCACGCAGTACGTGTTCCAACTCGACGTGACCACCTGGGGTTGGATCCACCTCATCCTCGGGGTGCTCGTGATCCTCGCCGGTGTGGCGATATTCAGCGGTGCGGTATGGGCTCGGACCATCGGTGTGATCCTGGCGGTGGTCAGCGCCGTGGCAGCATTTGCCTGGCTTCCCTACTACCCGATCTGGGGCGGGCTCATCGCCGCCTCGGCCATCTTCGTCATCTGGGCGTTGACGGCTCACGGTCGCGATATCGTGAAGGGCGTCTGACAGAACTTTGACCACAACGAACGACACGACGACGGACAGGTCTGTACCACGCAAGTGGATTGCGATCCTGCTCGTCGTCGTGTCGTCGATTTTCGTGCTGATCTCGGTGGTGGCGGTGTGGGCCCATCGCACCGTCTTCGACACGGACACCTTCATGGCGACCATCGAGCCCGCCCTGGAGGATCCCCAGGTCACCGCCGCGCTGAGCGACTACCTCACCGATGAGATCACCGGTGCCCTCGCCCTGGAGGAGCGACTTCAGGAGCCCCTGACGAATCTCGACGCCTTCCTGACCTCGGCGCTGTTCGGGTTGCTCGGCATCGACCAGGAAGCCTTGGGCTTCCTCGGTGAGATCGACAGGCCCACCCTGGCCGCCCTAGCGGGCCCAATCGCCGATGAGCTCAACGGTCGAATCGAGATGAGAGTGGACCAGGTCGTCGAATCCGACGAGATGGCGGAGCTCATCCCGCAAGTGGTGAGACGGGCCCATCAAGGCGTGATGGCCCTGATCGCTGGTGACATCGAGGAGACCCCCAACATCTCCATCGAGGAGGGTGAGGTTCGACTCAACACGTTGCCCATCATCGCCAGGGTGTTGCAAGACGTCATCGCAGAGCTGCGCGACGTGCTTCCCGATGTAAATGTGCCGTCAGGGGTGTCCGATCGGGTCGACGAGGCCGTCGCCCAGTTCCAGGAATCGCTTGGGGAGCGGGTCCCCGATGACTTCGGACAGATCACATTGATGTCCGAAGAGCGACTGACCGCCGCACAAGCAACCGCCGACCGGATCCACCGCTGGGTATGGGGCATCGTGATCCTCACCGTCATCCTGATCGTCGTCACGATGGTCGTGTCCCAAACGCGTCGCCGCACCGGCATCCAGCTCGGGATCGGGGTCGTGGTCGCCTCCGTCGTCGGCACTGCCGTCGTCAATCGTCTCGAATCTGCCCTGGTCGAGGAGATCGCCAATCCGCAGGCAGGAGCGACCCTCAGCGCCCTGTTCGGGCACCTGCTCTCCGGGCTGCGCACCGGGATCGTCGCCGTGATCGTGATCTCGACGATCATCGCCGTGGTGCTGTATTTTGTCGGCCGGCCGCAGTGGGTCACCACCACCGGCGAGAAGGTCAGCGGTGTGATGCCGGGGAGTCCCGAGACCGGTGGCCTCAACGGATGGATCGCCGGTCACTACGACCTGCTCAGGATCGCCTCGGTCGCGGTCGCCGTGCTTGCCCTGTTCCTCATCGGGTTTGGCATCGTCGCCATCCTCGTGATCGGCGGCCTCCTCGCCCTCGTCCTCTGGTGGCTGGCACGGGCCCGGGACGAGGCAAGCGCGGAGCCCGAGATAGTGGTGGTCACCGACTCGGCGCAGATCGAGGCGAGCACCGACCCGGAGTCCGGCGTCTAACCGATCGCCCGGACCTCGCCGTCAACGACGATTTGGTCGATGATGCCGACCACCACGGCGCGGATGGCCCCGTGGTCGAGGCCCAGGATCTGCCGGGCGGAGCTGCCTTCGTCGAGTATGAGCACGGTGTCACCAACCCCGGCATCGACCACATCGACGGCGATGGTGTAGCCCGAGGGCTTGCCCTCGACGTCATGCACGTCGCAGAGGAGCAGACGATGCTCGTCGAGCAGCGGAATGTTGATCGTGGAGATCACCGTGCCGGCGACTCTTCCGACCTTCATTCACTCCTCCTCGAGGTGGACATCGTCGACGATCCCGACGATGGCATGGTCGACGGGGACGAACCTCTCGGGCAACGCTTCGGCCGCCTCGCGGGAGGCGACGAAATAGACCAACTCGCCGGGCCCGGCCATCGACACCGCATCGGCGGCGACCACCGTCTCCCCCTTGGGCTGGCTGCCCTTGTCGAGCGGCTGCACGATCAGAAAGCGAATCCCCTCCAGACCGGGCGCTTTCTCGGTCGCAACCACGCTGCCCAGGACGCGTCCCAGCTGCATCTCACTCTCCCTCCGAAGGCGGCGCCGAGACACGGCTCAGGAATCGAAGCTCGGTGCGAAGGTTTTCGGCCATCTCCCCATGAAGTTGGGCGATGAGATCAGAGCGGACCAGTGCGCCGTGGCCGTCCGCCCTCTCGACAGCGGCTCCGAGTGCGGCCTCCACCTCGGCCACCACTCCCGAGAAGAGGACGTATCCCTTGCCCCCCAGCCCATCGGCGAGGCGAATGGCGGCGACGTCCACCTCTGCCGCCTTGGCGCCGGCGTCGGCGGCATCGATGGCGGCCGCCACCATGGTGGTCTCGACAACGCCGAGGGCCTCGTCGCCGACCGTCGCCAGGGAGATGTTCCCGGTGACGGCGTCCACCACGGCAGGATGGACATCGGGAAGGAAGACCATGTCGGCCAGCGCTTCGGCCCCATTGCCCACCCGCACCGCCTCATCGACGCTGGCCGTATCGCCGGTCACCAGCACCAGGTACTTGCCCGGGTGGACCGTCCCGGCGTAGATAGCTCCCAACGGCGCCGTTTTCACCATGGCGTCGCCGGCGACGATCCCGGCGCTGATCGAATCGAACTCGAAGAGGGCGATAGCGGAGTCGAGCTCAGACAATGCGCAGGGCTCCGACCACGGTCACCCGCCGCACCCTGGAGAAGGTGCGAGGCCGGGTCAATCCCTCCCCGGTCGGGCTGGCGATCGAGAAGGAGGTGAACCCCTCCCCGCCCTCGCCCAGACCGTTGAAGTTGGAGCCATTGGCCACGAAGATGCTGCAGTTCATCGCCCGGGCCATCCTGGTGATGGTCTCGACATTGGTGCTGTGAATCGAGGCGGTGTGACGGAAACCGTGCTCCGACCGGACCGCCAGGTCGATGGCGTCGTCCACGTTGCTCACACGAACCACGGGCATCACGGGCATCATCTGCTCGGTCCAGACCAGGTTGTGCTCGCGGGGAACCTCGGCAACGAGCAACCGGGTGTCCTCCCCCGTGGTCACACCGATCTCGGCCAGGATCCTGGCCGCGTCCTTGCCGATCCACTCCGGGTTGATCATCCCCGGCTTCTCCGGCGGCCCCATCTCCTTGAAGATGACCCGCTCCAGACGCTTCAGCTCGTGCTCCTTGAGCCGGTAGGCGCCGGCCGCCACCATCGCCTGGACGAGACGATCGGCGACGGTGTCGACCACGATCGTGGTTTTCTCGTCGGTGCAGATCACGTTGTTGTCGAACGAGGCTCCACGGACGATGGCCCGGCCGGCGGCTTCGATGTCGGCGGTCTGGTCAACGACCGAAGGCGGGTTGCCCGGCCCGGCCGTGATCGCCTTCTTGCTCGTTTTCAGGGCTTCCTTCACCACACCCGGTCCCCCGGTGACGAGCAGCACCCTGACTTCGGGATGGTTCATCAACTCCTTGGCCGACTCGAGGGTCGGAGACGGGATCGCCGTGACCAGGTCGGGGGGCCCACCGGCGCCGACGATGGCGCGGTTGAGCAGCTGGACGTTCTCGACGGAGACCATCCGGGCATTGGGGTGGACGTTGAAAGTGACGGCAGTTGCCGGCCGAGACGATGGCGATCGAGTTGTTGATGATCGTCGACGTCGGATTGGTGGTCGGGGTGATGGATCCGATGACACCGTATGGGGCGTACTCGGTGACCATCATCCCGGAATCTCCGGTCACGACCTGGGGCTCGAGGTCCTCCGGGCCCGGGTGTCCTCGTGGTCACCAGCCGGTTCTTGATCGCCTTGTCCTCGCCGCGGCCCAGACCGGTCTCCTCGGCGGCCATGTAGCCGAGCCGCTCCCCCTCGCGGAGCATCGCGGCGCGCATGGCCTCGACGATCGTCTTCCGCGCCTCGAGACCCATCTCCCGATAGCCGACGAAGGCGGTCCGGGCGGCGGTCACGGCGGTGTCGATGTCGGGGTGGATGCCATCGCCGAGCTCGACCTCCGAGACAGCGAGATCGTCGGCGGCGCGCAGGGCCGGCGCCGCCCGTCCCGAGATCTCGGCAGCGGCGACCCGGCCCCGGACCCGCTCGATGATGGCCTGGATCTCGTTATCGCTGAGCATCGTTATCCGTTGCGTCCCTCCTCCCGGCCTTTGTGGTATCGCTCCTCGCCGCCCACGTCCCAGGAGTCGACGATCGCCATCACCACGGCGTCGACCGGTCGGTCACGCGTGATCTCGGTCTGCCGGGCGGAGCTGCCCGAGGCGTAGAGGACGATCTCTCCTTCACCCGCGCCGACCGCATCCACGGCCACCACATAGCTGCCGGTCTCCGCATTGTCGGCGTCGAGCTGACGGACGATCAGCAGCTTCATCCCCTCCATGAGGGGCTCTTTCCTGCTGGCGACCAGGGTCCCGGCGACGCGGCCTAGATGCACTGTGTGATCTCCTGCCCGGTTCGAAGGTGGATTCGGCTAGCCGAGGTCGTCTTCCGCCTGATCCTGGCGGCCCAACGGCAGCACCAGGTCGAGGTTGACGTGAGGCCGGGCGATGACATGGGTGGCGATGACCTCGCCCACCTTCTCCGCCCCGCGAACCCCGGCGTCGACCGCCGCCTTGACCGCGGCGACGTCACCACGCACGACGGCGGTGACGTACCCGCCACCCGTCTTCTCCATACTGACCAATTCGACCTTGGCCGCCTTGACCATGGCATCTGCCGCCTCCACCATCGCCGGGAAGCTGCGTGCCTCGATCATTCCCAGAGCTTCAGCCATGAAGCTCCTCCTTTCCTTGTGTTCGACTCCTTGGGCTCATCCCGACCCGGCGTCCCGCCCGGTGAGGCCCTCCAGGGCTCCTACCGCCGCCTGCCATCCGACATCGATGTCCTGCTCCTCGCCACCCAGGTAGACCCGTCCCATCGAGCCGAAGCTGCGCACCTCGAGGACGTTGATCTCCGCCGCCTTCTCGGCCTCATTGGCGGCAAGTGAGGCATACGCGGCCGGCTCGCACTCCAGGACATAGAGGGTCTGGCCCGGGATGATCATCTGGCCATGTCTGGTCCGGTTGATGAGTTGGGCGTGGTGATCATCGAGCCGGCGAATGATCTGCGACGAGAGGATGCGGGGCTTGATGCGGTCGTCCTCGCTGGCCTCCATCCCCTCGAGGATGGCCGCCCCGGCCGCCCGGGTATCGGACTGGTCCGGCGAGTGAACCTCGAGCACCCCGTAATAGCGCTCGATGATCTGGAGGCCTGGCTTGACCGAGGTCGCCTTGAGGGCGACATCGGTGAGCCGGTTGATCTCGATCCCGGGTGCCACCTCGATCCAGAGGGAGGCGTCACCGGCGAGGGGGAGAAAGCCCTGGGCCACGGTCCCGAGGAAGGCGGCGTACTGCGGCTGGAGACTGTCCAGGAACGCAAACGACCTGAGCTCAATACCTTTCGCCACTGCCTCCGTCCTTCCCTCCGACGATCTCGATCCCGGCCGAGGCCCCGATTCTGGTCGCCCCGGCGGCGATCATGTCCTCTGCATCCCCGGTCGTGCGCACGCCTCCCGAGGCCTTTACCCCCATCTCCGGGCCCACGGTCTCCCGCATCAGGGCCACGTCGTACACCGTCGCCCCTCCCGGGACCGAAGCCGGTCGAGGTCTTCACGAAGTCGGCCCTGGCCTTCTTCGCCAACGAAGAGGCAATGACCTTCTCCTCATCTGTCAGCAAGGCCGTCTCCAGTATCACCTTGCAGAGCGCGCCCCCGTCGTGGGCAGCGTCGACGACCTTTTCGATATCGGTCCCAACCAGGTCGTAGTCGCCAGACTTGAGGGCACCGATGTTGAGCACCATGTCGACTTCGCGGGCCCCGTCACGCAACGCTCGACGCGCCTCCATCGCCTTGATCTCGGGCGTGGTCGCCCCCAACGGGAACCCGATCACGGTGCAGACGGGGACCGACGTGCCCCTCAGATTCTCGGCTGCCCGTTTCACCCAGGTCGGGTTGATGCACACCGAGGCGAAGTGGTACTGCTCCGCCTCCCGGCACAGTTGATCGATCTCTGCAGCCGTTGCCTCCGGCTTGAGCAGCGTGTGGTCGATGAAACGGGCCATGTCCAGGGGCACCTCGGCTGCCTCACCATGGAAGGCGACCCGATCGGCCCCGTTGGCGACGACGTCACGGACTTTTTCACCGGTGTCACAGATGTCGTTGCCGGTGGCGAGCGCAGCCAGGACTTCGCGGGTGACCGCCTCGACAAGGGCGTCCCGGTTCATCGGTGGTCCTGGCTCATCTCGGCTTTGGAGTATTGCCGTTCGATGTCGTCGATCTTGGCAACCCTCCTGGCGTGGCGGTCGCCACCCCATTCGACCGACAGCCACTCCTCGACGATCTGCCAGGCCAGGGCCTCCCCGATCAAGCCGGCACCGAGTGTGAGCACGTTGGCGTGGTTGTGCTCACGGCTGTTGCGGGCTGTGGACAGGTCGTAACAGAGGGCGGCGCGCACCCCGGGAACCTTGTTGGCGACCATCGCCGAGCCGATCCCCGCCCCATCCACGACGATCCCGTAACGACAAGCCCCCGAGGCGACCTCGCGGGCGACGGCGTGGGCAAAATCGGGATAGTCGACCGCCTCGTGACTATCGGTGCCGCAGTCCACCACCTCGTAGCCGGCCTCCTTGAGTCTGAACCCGATCTTCTCCTTGAGCGGGAAGCCGCCGTGATCAGCGCCGATCGCGACCTTCGCCTGGACCTCTTGGGCGAAGGCCGTTTCGGAAGGCGGGCGGGGCCTGACCTCCGGAGCAGGCGGTGGGTCAGATGCGATGACCCCGTCGAGGACACGTTCGACGAGGGAGCGAACCTCCTGTTCGGAGTGAGACTGCTGGGAAGGAGATTGGGGCCCGGCGGGTGGCGTCATCGGGTTGGGTTCGTCCTCCTCACCGGGCCCACTCTAGGAAGATGCCCCAACGCCAAGGACCTCGGCCGTCTGATGTTCTTATGATGCGGTGATGGTCAATCGGGACCCCGCCTTCCTCTGGGAGACCGAGGCGCTCCGCACCTCGTTGAACCAGGCTTCAACCGCCGCGAGATCGGCAGGGGGAGACTGGCTGACCCTTCGAGAGGCCAGCGATGCCACCGGTGTTCAGCTCTCGACACTCCGCAACTGGGCCAGAAAGGGCCGGGTGCCGACCGCCCTCGAGGAGTCCGCCGAGGGGACCCACCGAATGGTCTCGTTGGAGGGGGTCAGGGCACGCGCCCGACAACTGGGCCACCCGGTCATCGAGTCCCGGCCGAAGCCAACGCCTCCGGTTGCCGCCGCGTCGCCGCCGATCGTCGAGGAGGAACAGGCCTCTCCGCCCCCGGGCACGATGCTGGTCCCGATCGAGGCCTGGGACAAGATGCTGCACCAGTTGGGGAACCTGCACGAAGCCGGCCAGCAACTGGCGGAAGCCAGAGAGCGCGCTGCCCGCGCCGAGACCGAAGCCGCCTTCCTGCGCGAGCGTCTCGCCGAGATGAGAGCTGCTCCGTCTCAGGAGCCGGCGACCGCTCCGGTCCAGGATGAGACCCCGATCGCTGCCGGAGCCCGAGCCGGTGTCAGCCGACCAAGATGCCCAGGTTCAGCGCCTATCTGTGGCGGATGGCGGTCTCGGGCCGCAACCAGAAATAGGCACTTCTCGAGGTCACTCTTCGTCGTGGTCCTCGAAGTCGGGCCAGGCCGCGATGTCGACGCCGTGGTTCTCAGGAGAAGCAAGTGTCCACCACTCGGGCGCCCTCGAGTCGTCGGCGATCCGGCCGCCCGCCGCCAAGGCAGCCGCGACTCGCGCCTCAGCCTGATCGGCCGGTACCGCGACGTCGATGTGAAACCGACCACGGCCGGCTTTAGATGGCTCGAGCGCATGGAACATGAGATGTGGATTGCGCCGGTGTCGGTCGATCGCGTCGTCAGCGCCTAGATGCTCGTACCCGAGGGCCGCGGACCAGAACGGGCGGACGTCGGCTCCGGCGTCCTGGGCCACGGCGATACCCACCGTCTGCACCTGTGACGGATCGGGCTCCAGCCCGTGATCCCGGGCGATGTCAGAGATACGCCTGGCGAGCGCGATATCGCTCTCGCTCAAGGCTCCGTCCTGACGTGAGAAGGTCCGGACTGTGACCCCCTCGGGGCGAAGGTCCACGTCCGGGTAATGACCGCTTTCCTCGGCGACATCGGCGATCGCAGCGACGAACCTCGCCCCCTGGGCGAACGACCCGATGCGGTAGTAGGCATACGCGCCCCAGGAGAGGACCCGCCAGTCGTCGACTCCGCCGGCGTCGTGGAATTCCCGGGCCGTGGTTCTCCTGTCGGTCATCGATACTCCTTCCGGGGACCGCGACGATAGGCAGGCGTTGACCTGGCGTCCGAGAGTTCGGTAGTCTCGGATCAGTGATCCGGCAGGAGACGCCCGAACTGGTTCCGGTGCTCTCGATAGGGAAACACCGGAGCCCGCGCAAAGGGGCGTGCTTCATGGAGTATGCATCTTTCCTCGCTGGCGAGCGATGGAGTGATCACCCCCGGTGCACCCACCCGCTCCTCGCGGGTGTCGCCAGGGACATCAACGATCACATCTCCGATGGCGGTCGATCTCGGCTGGTCCCGCTGATCCCGTCGGTGGTTGGGCTCAACGGGGACGATCCCCGTGTCGATGTCGGGATCGCCGCACGATGTGCAGTGGTCGCCCTTCCTGTGGCTGCTGAGCCACGTCAGCGGGCGCTGGCGGCGGGGCTACTCGGCGCCCGCAGGGTCCTCACCTCCCTCGACCAACAGTCATCGTCGACCTTCGACGCCGCGAATCTGTTCGATGACGTCGGCCAAGCCTTGTCGAGTGCTCCCCACGCGATGCGTTGGGCGGAGGATTTCATCAGTGGGGTGCACATCGACCCGAAGACTTTTGGGCGTCACTCGGCCCGGAGCATGGTCCATGTCGCCGTGACCGGGATCAGCGAGGCATGCATCCCCGACCCCGACAGCATGCTCCACGACCTCCTCTACGCGGTGATCGACGACTGCACGCTCTGGTTCGAGGCGAACACCATCGGTTCAGGCGTATTCAGGCGCCAGCTGACCGAGAGCGAACGCCGCTAGACGCAGCGCGGCATTGGAGGAAACTCAGGCCTCGGGACCGCTGATCAGACGGTAGGTGACGTCCTGATCGAGGGTCATGTCCATCACGAACCCGGACATCTCGCCTGTCTCTTCGTCCGGGATGTTCATGTCCATCGAGATGCTGGTGGCGGCCGTGGTCTCCGATTGCCTGGCCAAGCCAGCCGCGGCATCGAACCAGGTCGTGCTGTCGGCAGTGCTGTCATCGACGCTGATCAAGAACTGGAGCTGATCCATCATCGCCTCGAATTCGGCGGTCTCCTCAGTCGAGGCTCCCTCCGGAGCCATCGCACCGAACATGCCGGCGAAGAACTCGGCGAGATCGAACTCGATCAATGAGGTAGTGGCGTTGCTGTCGATGACCAGCACCTCGACCCCGTCCAACTCCTCGACACCGGTCACGGTGCTGGTGATGCTTGTCGTGATCGGGTCCTCGCTGAGACCGGGAGTCTCGATCTCGTCGGTCCAGGTGTCTCCCACCGTCACGTCCTCGTCGGGCAGGGGGGGGCCGACGAACTGGCCGGGATCAAGCCCCGGAGCCGGGCTGGCGCCGCCACCCAATGCCCCGAGGCCGCCGAGCATCCCGCCCAACGGGTCCTCGATGTCGCCGCCCTCGTGGATGATGTTGCCCTGCTCGTCCACTACGACGGTCACGTCGATCGGCTCCATGGCCGCAAAGTCGGGTATCTCAGTGGAGTCGACGGGCTCTCCGTCCATCGTCCCGGTCACGCTGACGTCGGTGAATTCACCGGTGATGTGGACCTCGTGGGTGCCTGGCTCGGGCCCGTCGGAGATGGCGTGGGTGAATGTGGCTGTTCCGGTGATGTCGACCGAGGCCTCACCCGGGACATCCTCGCCGGCCAGCATGGCCGGGTCACCTGAGGCAGTCATCTCGATGTGCTGCTCGAGACCGACTTCGTACTGGAATTCGTCCCCGGAGGTCAGGGAGTAAGAGAGTTGCATGGCCTCGGGGGATGGCTCGCCACACGCGGCGAGCGCCATTGCGAGCACGGCGACAAGAGCAAGAAGACGCTTCATATGGACACGTTATCGGCGACCCCGGCCTTAACTTTTAGCGGGAATCCGGCTTGTACCGTCCCGCCCTCATGAATCCCTGGACCCCGCTCGTAGCAGCGATCCTCGGGTGGGGCTCGGCGGCGGTCCTCACCCGGGCCGTCCTCACCAGCGGGGTGTCGAGCTTCGTCGTGGTCCCGATGCGGTTCGGTGTCGCCCTGGCTGTCCTCCTCCTCGTCTCCCAGTTCTGGACCCGCTTCCGCGGATTCGGGCGACGCCATTGGGTGCGGGGCGCCATCCTCGGCACCGTCGCCCTGTGGATACCGAACACCCTCTTCACGCTCGGGCTCGAAGAGCTTCCGGTCAGCATCGGGGGGCTCCTCATCGCCCTCATTCCGATCGCCACCGTTGGCGCCGCCCACTTCCTGGTCGACGGTGAGCGGTTCAACCCTCGATCGATTCCCGGCTTGATCACTTCGCTGGTCGGGACCGGGATCCTGGTCGGACTCGGGGGCGAGAGCATCGAGGGTGTCGGCAATCTGTGGCGGGGGGTGGGACTGTCGTTGATAGCCGTGGTTCTGGCCGGGACCGGAGGGGCCCTCACCCGCAGGTTCGCCCTCGAGGTGGGCGGGGACCGGCTGGTGATACCTCAGTTCGCCACCGCCACAATCCTCGGGGTCCTGGCGATGCCGTTCGTGAACACGACTCCGGTTTCATCAATTGAAACGGAACAGTGGATCTTGCTCCTCGCCCTGGGCGCGTTCGCCACGGCGATCCCGTTCACCTCGTTCCTGATCGCCGCCGAGGTCAATCCGGCGGCGCGGCTCGGGGTGGCCGCGTACTTCGTCCCGGTGATCGCGGTCACGCTGGCGGTCATCTTCCTGGGCGAAGTCCTGACCCCGGCCGTGGTCATCGGAGCCTTCCTCATCATCAGCGGCGTGGTCGTCACCGAGCGCTCCAGCCGTCACGTTCCCGTCCCCGGCGTCGATATCGCCGAATGACACACCGGGGTCGCGTTTACCCTCCGACCATGAGTCGTCGGATCCTGGTCGCTGTGGCGTGGCCCTATGCGAGTGGGCCGCGCCATCTCGGGCACCTGGCCGGTGCCTATTTGCCTGCCGACATATTCGCCCGGTATCACCGTCTTGCCGGTAACGACGTGCTCATGGTGTCCGGGTCCGACGCCCACGGCACTCCGATCACCGTGAGAGCCGACAACGAAGGCGTCGAACCGCAGGTCATCGTCGATCGATATCACGCCGAGTTCCTCCAGAACTGGGAGCGTCTCGGAATCTCGTGGGACCTGTACACCTCGACCGGAACCGCCAACCACCATGCGGTTACCCAGGACATGTTCCTCGGACTGCTCGCCAACGGTTATCTGGCCAAACAGACATCGAGCCAGCTCTACGACCCCGAGGCAAAGCGCTTCCTCCCCGACCGTTATGTCGAGGGGACTTGCCCCTACTGTGGATACTCGGAGGCCCGGGGAGACCAGTGCGAGAACTGCGGGCGCACCCTTGACCCCACCGACCTCATCGAGCCGCGGAGCCGCCTCACCGGCGCAACCCCGGAGGCCCGGGACACCGAGCACTTCTTCCTCCTGCTGAGCAAGCTCGAGGAGCCACTTCGAGAGTGGCTCGAGGGCCGACAGGGTTGGAGGAGACACGTCAAGAATTGGGCACTAGGGATGGTCAACGAGGGACTTCCCGACCGGGCCATCACGCGGGACATCGAGTGGGGGGTCGACATCCCTGTCGACGACCTGGGGCCCGGCAAACGGATCTACGTCTGGTTCGACGCCGTCATCGGATACCTCTCGGCATCGAAGGAATGGGCGGACCTCAGCGGCGACCCCGAAGCCTGGAAGCTCTGGTGGCAGGACCCGAACTGCCGAGTCCTACTACTTCGTGGGCAAGGACAACATCCCCTTCCACACGGTTATCTGGCCGGCCATGCTCATGGGCTACGGCGGTCTCAACCTGCCCACTGACGTGCCGGCCAATCAGTACGTCACCTTTGCCAGTGAGAAGGCATCTGCCAGCCGCGGAGTGGGCCGGTCGATGGGCTGGTACGCCGAGCGACTGGAGCCCGATGCGATTCGCTACGCGATCGCGTCGGTCCTGCCCGAGCAGAACGACACCGATCTCAGCGACGACGACATCATCCGCAGGATCAACGAGGAACTGGTCGCTACGTGGGGGAACCTGGTCAACCGGGTCCTTTCGCTGAGCGATCGGAACTTCGACGGACGGGTGCCCGATCCAGGGCAATTCTCGGCCACCGATGAGGCCTTAGTCGCTTCGATCGACAAGGCGCTGGAGACGACCGCCGGCCACATCGAGGCGGTCGAGCTTCGGGCCGGACTGCGTGCGGCGATGGACGCTGCCTCCGAGGTGAACGCATATCTCAACTCCGAGGAGCCCTGGCACGTGATCAAGGAGGACCGGGAGCGGGCCGCCACCATCCTGTGGACTGCGATTCAGGCCATCAGCGGCATCAGGGTCGCCCTCACTCCATACCTGCCGTGGACTTCGACCCGGCTCGGCGACATGCTCGGGATCGGAACCGAAGTGAGAGGTTGGGAGCGCCCCGAGGTGGCCGGGGGCACCGGTCTGGGAACGGTCGGGACCCTTTTCACCAAGCTGGATGCCGACGCTTTGGACAACTGAGCTCCCCTGAACTCCAACCGGGCAGGGCCGATACACTCACCATATGGAAGTGGAAAAGGCAGCCCGTATGGCAGGTGGATTCGCCTTACTCGGCGCCGGCACCGCCATGCTCGTGCTGCCCGGGCCGGGCGTTCTCGCCATCCTCGGCGGGCTGGCCCTACTGGAGAAAGACGTCCCCTGGGCCAAGCGTATGACCGACCGGATCAGGCCCAAGAACGCCCCCAAGCCCGAGCAGGAGTCCGACTAGCCCGGGGGGTATACCCCCGCCGTCTTGGCCTTCTCGGTCTGCCAGAACACACCGGCGATCTCATCGATCAGATCGACCAGCTTCTGACCGTCAGCCGGATCGACCGATTTCTTGGCATTCCCGGCCTGCAGGATCGCCCGCCAGAACAGGTCGTCGAGGTCGGGGAACTCCTTGCGATGGTCGGCAGTGAAGAAGTCGACCCACAGCACCATCAAATGATGCTTGACCAGCTCCGCCCGCTCTTCCTTGATCGAGATGGCCCTGGCCCGGAACACGTCGTCATCCGAACCCTGGTACTTCTCGGCCGACTTGAGGACCGACATCGCCTCGATCTTGGCCTGGGCAGGGTCATAAACCCCGCAGAAGAGATCGCAGTGGGCGTGGGCAATCGTTGTCTGCCGCATGGCACTCCTTCGTTGTCGACTTGCTCAGGCGACCATACCCTGCGGGGTCGATTCTCATGCAGCGGTTCCAGGTGTCCGAAGACTCGATGCGTCCGACGCTGGCGCCCGGTGACGAGTTCGTCGTCACCGGGTCGAGGCAGGCGGCCGTAGGTGACGTCGTCGCGCTCCCCCACCCCACCCGTGAAGACTTCTGGCTGGTCAAACGAGTTGGCGCCGGACCCGGTGAACAGGTCGATGGTGGTCGTCAGTTGGGGTCCGACGAGGCCTGGGTGGTCTCCGACAATCCGGGAGTGTCGGGAGGCGACTCGCGCAGTTTTGGCTCGGTGCCCATCGCCACGCTCCGGCCCATGGTCCAGAACCTCGACGAGACCACCTTCCGCGAAGCCGTCGACCTGCTCGTATCCGAAGAGTCGGCCTTCGCCACGGTCATCGAGGAGCACGGGCGGCCGCCGTTCTGGTCACGCCCGGCCGGATTCAGCACGCTGGTCTGGCTGATCATGGAGCAGCAGGTCTCCCTCGAATCAGGGGCGGCGATGTACCGGCGTCTGCACGGTTTGCTGGGGGCGGTCACACCGGAGACAGTCGCCGGGTCCAGCGAGTCCGCTCTCCGCGGGATAGGAGTGACACGGCAGAAGACCGCGTACCTCCTCGAGCTCGGGCAGTCGGTTGCCGGGGGTGACCTCGATCTCGACGCCCTGGCCGGTATGCCACTCTCTGAGGCAAGGGACAGCCTTCTCGGCGTCAAGGGGATCGGGCCCTGGACGGCCGATGTGTATCTCTTATCCGCCCTCCGCTTCCCCGACGTGTTCCCACTCGGCGACCGCGCCCTCCAGGTGGGCGTCGGCGAGGTCCTCGGCATGACCTCGGCGCCCGATGGGGACGAGCTCGAGCTGCTCTCTCTCCCCTGGAGCCCGATCCGGGCGGCGGCGGCGAGGATCATCTGGCACGCCTATCTCGGGAGCAGGGGGCGGGCCGAGCCACCCGACCCCACCGTTGGGCACGGAGTCGTGCGACTGGCGTAGAGTCACCCCATGACCGAGTTCGTGGTCCAGATGGAGAATCGTCCGGGCCGACTCGCAGCGCTGACCGAGGCACTCGCCGCCTTCGGAGTCAACATCGAGGCACTCGCCGCCTATGGCCACGATGGGGACGGGACGGTCCGGCTGATCGTTGACGACGCCGCGACAACGCGTCGGGTCCTCGCAGAAGCCGCACTCAACAACGAAGAGCGCACGGTCCTCACCGCACAACTCCCCCACCGCCCCGGCGAGCTCGCCCGCCTCACCCGTCTGCTCGCCGACGCCGGCGTCAACATCGACGCCCTCTATGTGCTGAGGGCAAACGCCGAAGGAATCGAATTCGCGATCTCCATCGACCAGGCCGACGCCGCCATGCCCGATCTGCCCATCACCGGCGGAGCATTAGTGGTCTAAGAACCGCGGGGCGATACTCTGCCGCCCCATGTGGTCAAGATTCATTGAGTGGGTGAGCACCCACAAGGTCATTTCGATTGCCGCAGCTGTCGTCGTTTTGGGCGCCGGGACGGCCATTTTCATGATGGCGAGCGCAGAGCCCATCGTCACGACGACCACGAGCCCGCCGTCGACAACATCGACAACCGCCGCCGCCACCACGACCACGGAAGCGCCAACGACAACGATCGCCGGCGCCCTCTCTCCGATCAATGGGCTCCCGGTCGACGACCCCGAGCTCCTCGACCGCAGGCTTCTAGCGGTGAAGAACGACAACCATCCCAACGCTCGACCACAGTCCGGTATCGACGCGGCCGACGCTGTGTTCGAGTACATGGCCGAAGGCGTCACGCGGTTCATGTCGTTCTGGCAGCAGAGCGAGAGCGAATATCTGGGACCGATGCGATCGGCACGGCCGACAGATCAGACCCTCCTTGCCTTCTTCAACGAGCCCACCCTCGCCATATCCGGCGGTCAGAGCTGGGTGAGGGAGATGATCGCCAACGTCGGCGTCCATATCATCGGCGAGGTGGAGCCGGCCACGTTCCGTGTCTCCGGCCGCCGGGCGCCGCACAACCTCTTCACCAACACGGTTTTGTTGCGGGAGTACGCCGACGAGCAGGGATACCCCGACGAGCCGATCGACGGCCCCATGTGGGAGTTCGGGCCGATGCGCGAGGACGGCGAACCTGCAGCCAAGGTCTCCTTCGATTTCCTGGGCAACCCCGTCGAGTGGACCTGGGACGAGACGGAAGGGGTCTGGCTGCGCACTCTCGGCGACGACGAGTCGAGCACCGTTACAGAGGACGGCGAGGAGTCCCAGATCGGCTTCCCCGTCCTCATCGCTATGTACGTCGAGCAGGCCAGCGTCGGCGACCTGCCCACCAGCAGGACGACCGGTCAGGGACTGGTTTATGTGTTCGCCGACGGCAAGGTCGTCCAAGGGACCTGGCAACGCGACGACATCGACGAGTGGTTCACGCTGGCCGACAACGACGGGGAGCAGATACTGGTGCCCCCGGGGCAGGTCTGGATCTCGCTGGTGCCCAACACCTCCGGCATAGTCATCGAGTAATGGGTGGTGAGTGGTGAGTGAGGTCCCGCCACCGACCGCCACCGTCCGAGTGAAGGCCGCGCTCGATATGGCCGAGGCGAGGCAAAAGACTCTGAACGCGTTCACCCACATCGACGACGAGGCGGCGATGGATCGGGCGAGCCGCATCGACGCCAGCGCTGGTGATGGTGTTCCCGCTGGCGCCCTGTCCGGCGTGCCGATCGGGATCAAGGACCTGATCGATCACGAGGGTCGAATCACAACTGCTGGCTCCGCGTTCTATCGCCATGTGGCCGATCGGTCCTCGCCGGTGGTGAGCCGCCTCGAGGCCTCGGGTGCAGTCGTGATCGGGCGGACCGGTCTCCATGAATTTGCCTTTGGTTTCTCGTCGGAGAACCCGCACTTCGGCCCGGTGCGAAACCCGTGGGATCCTGACACATCGCCCGGAGGATCATCGGGCGGCTCGGCCGCATCGGTGGCTGCCGGCATCACCCCGGTGGCCATCGGCACCGACACCGGCGGCTCGGTGCGGGTGCCGGCCGCGCTGTCTGGATGCTTCGGGCTCAAGGTGACCCACGGCCGCATCCCGCTTGACAACGTCTTCCCCCTCGCCATCTCCGTCGACACCGTGGGCCCGCTGGCTGATTCGATCGAGACTCTGGACAGCTCATACCGGGCAATGTCGGGCGACGAGGCCGACGAGCCACACCCGGACCGCCTCCACCTCGGCGTACCCGAGCCCTGGGTCGGAGCTGCCCCCATGGACGACGAGGTGGGGCAGGCCTTCGAGGCGACTGTAAGGACGCTCGAAGACCTCGGTCATCAGGTGACGGCGATCGAGATGCCCGGCGTGATCCCGGCACCCGAGCTGATCGATGCCATCGCCGGTGAAGTCGCCGCCGTGCACCGCCGATTCCGTGAGGATGGCCTCCCCTATGGTGCCGACGTGGCGAAGAGGGTGGACGACTGTCTCGACACCGACGCGGACCGGATAGAGGCGGGCAGGGCATGGCAAATGAAGATCCGCAGCCGGTTCGCCGATGCGTTCGAGGGCGTCGATCTGATCATCACGCCCACCACCCCGGTCATGCGCAAGGTCATCGGCGTAGACATGATCGGTGACCGGCACTACCGGTCAGTCCTCTCCTGGTTCACCGCTCTGGTCAATCACGCGTTGCACCCGGCTATCGCTCTCCCGCTTGCCGGCACCGGTGCCCCGCCAGTGTCCCTTCAGGCCATTGGGCCGCTCGGCTCAGAGACAGCTCTCATCGATTTCGGTAGAACTCTGGAGGAGTCCGGCCTGGTCGGATTCATCCCGGCCCCCATGGCTTCGGGTAACGCATGACGTCGATAAACTGAAATCACGCGGCAACCGGGATGCGGTCTTCTCACCAGAACCTCGATCAACGCTCTGGCGAGACGCGTGTTGATGACAACCCAAGGATGTGACCCAAGTGGCCGACGAGATCGCCACAGCTGAACCCTCAACCACGACCAACACCGAGACTCTCGAAAAAGTAGTGATCCGATTCGCCGGAGACTCCGGCGACGGGATGCAGGTAGCCGGATCCAGGTTCACCGACGCCAGTGCCCTATTCGGGAACGACCTGGCGACCCTCCCTTCTTTCCCGGCCGAGATCCGGGCGCCGGCAGGGACGCTCCCAGGAGTGTCGAGCTTCCAGGTCCAGATCGCCGATTTCGACATCCTCACCGCCGGCGACTCGCCCGATTGCCTGGTGGCGATGAACCCGGCGGCTCTGAAGAAGAACCTCAAGGACCTCCAACAGGGCGGGACGCTGGTGCTGAACACCGACGCCTTCGACGAGCGCAACCTGGCCAAGGCCGGATACGAGGGTGACCCGCTCGAGGACGGAACCCTCGACGGGTACCGGGTGATCGCGGTCCCCATGGACGACCTCACCAAGGAAGCCGTCAAGGACACCGGCGTGTCCGGGCGTAGCGTGCTTCGCTCCAAGAACTTCTTCGCCCTTGGTCTGCTCGCCTGGCTGTTCCACCGTCCCACCCAACCGACCATCGACTGGGCCCAGAAGAAGTTCGCCCGCACCCCCGAAGTCGCTGCGGCCAACGTCGCTGCATTCCAGGCCGGGTACACATTCGGCGAGGCCACCGAGGCAGCGAAGATCACTTTCGAGATCAAGCCTGCCGCGCTCCACCCGGGCACCTACACCAACGTCAACGGCAACACCGCGCTGGCCTGGGGGCTGATTGCTGCCTCCAAGCTTTCCGGTCTCCCGCTGTTCTACGGGACCTATCCGATCACCCCGGCTTCGGACATCCTCCACGAGCTCGCCCGTCACAAGAACTTCGACGTGCGAACCTTCCAGGCCGAGGATGAGATCGCCGGCGTCGGGAGCGCAATCGGCGCCGCATTCGCCGGAAGCCTGGCCGTAACCGGGTCATCCGGGCCGGGTATCGCGCTCGAAAAGCGAAGCCATCTCTCTGGCATTCATGATGGAACTGCCCCTCATCGTCATAAACGTCCAGCGGGGCGGTCCGTCGACCGGGCTGCCCACCAAACCGGAGCAATCCGACCTGTTGTTCTCCCTCTACGGGCGTCACGGCGAGTCCCCGATCCCGGTGCTAGCCATCGCCTCGCCGTCCGACGCCTTCGAACTGACCATCGAGGCGGCGCGAATCGCAATCAAATACATGACTCCGGTCCTGCTCCTCAGCGACAACCAGGTGGCCAATGGGTCAGAGCCGTGGATGCTGCCCGACGTAAATGCACTGGCCCCGATCGACGTCGAGTTCGCCAAGCACCCCAATGGCCCTAACGGCACCTTCCTCCCCTACATGCGGGACATCGATACCTTCGCTCGCCCCTGGGCCGTGCCCGGCACCGCCGGGTTGGAGCACCGGATCGGCGGTCTGGAGAAGGAGGCGATCACCGGGAACGTGTCATATGACCCGGCCAACCACCAGCTCATGACGGACTCGAGGGCGTGGAAGGTGGCCAACATCGTCAACGACATCCCCGACCTCGAGGTTGCCGGCGACGAGGATGCAGAGATCCTGGTGCTGGGGTGGGGGTCGACCTTCGGATCGATCCGTGCCGCCGCCCGGAGGGTGCGGCTGGCGGGCGGAAAGGTGGCGACGCTCCATCTGCGCCATCTCAACCCGATGCCGCAGAATCTTGGGGAGATCCTCCACCGCTACGACAAGATCCTGATCCCGGAGCTGAACACGGGCCAGTTGCGCAAGGTGATCAGGGCCGAGTTCCTGGTCGACGCCAAGGGTCTGAACAAGGTCGCCGGTGAGCCGTTCAAGATCTCGGAGATAACAGAGAAGATCGAGGAGATGACCAAGTGACCGCCCCCTCCTACACGCGTGCCGACTTCCAGACCGACCAGGAAGTTCGCTGGTGCCCCGGGTGCGGCGATTACACCATTCTCGCCTCGGTCCAGCAGTTTCTTGCCGGTCTCGGCCGGCCGAGGGAAGAGTTCGTCTTCGTCTCGGGCATCGGGTGTGCCGCCAGGTTCCCCTACTACATGAACACTTTCGGAATGCACTCCATCCATGGACGGGCCCCGGCCATCGCCTCGGGGATCGTGGCCAGCCGGCCCGATCTCTCGGTGTGGGTAATCACGGGTGACGGTGACGCCCTCTCCATCGGCGGTAACCATCTGATCCATGCGCTCCGTCGCAACGTCGACATGAAGATCCTGCTCTTCAACAACCAGATCTACGGGTTGACCAAGGGGCAGTACTCGCCGACGTCGGAGGCGGGAAAAACCACCAAGTCCTCGCCATACGGCTCGATCGACTACCCGTTCAACCCGGTGTCACTGGCACTTGGTGCCGAGGCGACTTTCGTCGCCCGCACCCTCGACATGGACCGCAACCACACCCAGGGACTGCTCCAGGCCGCATACGAGCACGAGGGCTCGGCCTTCATCGAGATCTATCAGAACTGCAACGTCTTCAACGACAAGGCCTTCATCCAGCTCACCGGCAAGGAGGAGCGGGTTCACAACCGGATCGACCTCGAGGCGGGTAAGCCGATCGTGTTCGACGGCGGGGCCAAGGCTGTGGTGATGAGGGACGGCCAGGCCACGATCGTCGACTCATCGACGGTCGACCCGAAGGCCATCCTGGTCCACGACCCCACCCGTCCCGATCCTGCGATCGCCTTTGCCCTGAGCCGGCTCTCCCACGGGCCTTATGGGCCCACGCCACTCGGCATCTTCCGCGATGTGAGCCGCCCCACCTACGAGGGCCAGATGCACGCTCAGATCGACGCAGCCAGAGAGAAAAACGGTGAGGGTGACCTTGCAAAACTCATCGCCAGCCAGGGCACCTGGACCGTTAAAGACCCGTCGTCCAACGGGGGCTGAAACCCGCACTTCCGGGGTTTCAGGGACGGTGACGCCCGGAACGGCGCCGGCTTCGAGCCGACAGGACGAAGGCCCCGCCCAGACCCGTGGCCGACAGGCCGAGCAGGGTCAGCATCCCTATTTGCGCTCCGGTGAAGGGAAGGTCGCCGGATACGACCGTGGTAGTGGTAACGACCGACCCGCCTTCGATCGTGCTGGTCGTCGAGGAGCTGGGAGCAGTCGTAGTGGTGGTGCTGGTCGTGGTCGTCGCCACCTGTAGGACGTCGATGGTCACCAGTGCTTCGGCACAGAGCTCGGGCTCGCCAGGAGCACAGATCTGATAGGTGAACGTGTCAGTCCCGATGAAACCGGGGGCCGGCGTGTAGACGAAGACATCACCCTGGACCACGACCGAGCCCGAGGACGGATCGGAGACGATGGTCGGCGGGTCGGTGCCACCACTGTCGTTGATGGCGATCTCGATGCTCACGCCCGAGCCACTGACAGTCGATGCGGCATCATCGACCGCCACCGGGTACACGACCGCCTCGATCATGCCGGTGTCGCAGAGGACGGGCACGCCATCGTCACACCCTGTCACCTGGAAGAACTCGCGGCCGGCGAAGGACGGCGGAGGGGTGTAGGTGAAGGCGCCATCAGGGGCGATCGGGCTGAGGGCGAGGATTTGGATCCCATCCGGCTCGAAGGTCACCGTCTGGCCGACGTCCGGGTCGCTCCAGGGAACCGAGCCGTCGACCGGGGTGAAGGCGTCGGTGAAAACGGTCACGTCCCCGACGACAGGTGGGACGGTTCTGCACCACCGTGGTGAACTCTGCCTCATTGTTGGTCTCGTTCGGGATCTGGCGTCCCGGACGAGGCTCCCACCTCATCCGTGAGGGTGCCGGTGAGCGTGAAGAGCCGGTCACCTCGAAGACCATCGATTCGTCGTCGGTCATGGTCACCGACCAGCCATATCACCGAGCGCCCACCAGATGCCCGCCGGCGGTCACGTCGGTGACCGTGAAGCTGGCGTCGTGGCGCTCGTGGAGCAGCACACCCTCGGCGGTGTCCGGCCCGTCGTTGGTCACGGTGATGACGTAGGTGACCGACTGCCCCACGAGGGCCGTGTCCGGGCCGGTCTTGCGTCACCGAGAGGTCGGCTTCCAGGATCCGGAGGCTCGGGGCGCGCAACTCGGTGGCGGGACATCGGGGTCGGGCACGGCGAAGGCGTCTCTGACCGCATTGGTCACAATTCCGTTCTGGGTGTCGAAGAACGAAGGTGGGTTGGTCTGGGTGACGTCATAGACATTGATCTCGGGGAGTCCCGGTCACTGCGCTGGAGCCATTCTGCAGAGAGCTGCCCTCGATACGGATAGCCCCCGAGCCGGTGATGTCACCGTTGAGCGTGAGGTGTTGGACGTGACCACCCCGTCGAGAGCGAGAGTCGACGACCCGTTCATCGGTGAAGTCGCCGGCGATCAGCCACTGACCACTGTTGGTGTTTCCAGCCGGGTTGAGAGTCACGCTCCCACTCACTGTGATGGTGCAGGTGTTGTCGACACCGCCGGAGTTGACGTTCAGGTGCCCTGGATGTCGACGCCGTCCGCTGTTGGGCAGCGTGCCGTTCACGCTCAAGGTCCCGTTCACGGTGAACTGGGATTGGTTGTCGATGCTCCCGGAGTTCACATTTACCACGCCAGATGGTCAGATGTCCCCTGATTGGTCAAGGTTCCTTGCCAGTTGACCTGGTTGGCTGTCAGCATCGCACCCGGCCGGTTGATCAACGTCACCGCCCCGTTGGAGTTCGAGCCCGTTGGGTAACGACGCGGTGCCGTAATTGTCGAAGAGAAATCCGCCGGACAGATTGGCTGAGTTGAGATTGGCCGTTCCCCGCACATACAGCGACCCGGCTACCGAACCGTTGAGCGCCGCCGGTTGGAAACCCGCCCCGGTGTCGACACAGATCACCGAGCCCGAGGGGAAGTTGTTGATGGTCCCGGTGTACGTGCCGCTGTCGATGAAGAGGACCTGGCCGGACGTCAGGTCGTAGGTCGTGTTGGTCCCGACATCGACGATGGTCGGCGTGGCGCAGGCGTCGTCGAAAGTGTCGGCGAGAGCGGCTGGTGGCGCCGGTGTGAGGACGAGCGCGACGGTGGTGGCGATCGCCACCGAGCCGATCAAGCCCCGGCGTCGTGTCCCGGACAAGTTGGCACATCTTGCCACCGAGGACGCGGACGACAGAAAGGGTCAATCGACGGCAATTCCGATCATGGTCGTGGAGACGATCGTCTCGACCAGACCATCGCGATCCAGTGTCCCATCCGGGCGGTACCAGCGCTCCACCGCATTGAGGATGGAGAGAATGAGGATCGACGCCATCTTGGGGTCCGTACTCCGGCCGGAATGTCCCATCCGCCGCTCCTTCGGCGATCACGGACCGGAAAGCCGCCTCGTAGGCGTCACGGGCGGCGATGACACGGCCACGATGCTCCTCGTCGAGCATCCGCGCCTCGTTGAGGAAGGTTCGCACCACGTCCTGGTTGTCGAGCACCACGTCGATGTGTCCTGCCACGAGACCGCGCAGCCGTCGGCGGCAGTCCCGCCGGCGGCGAGAGCTGCGATCCGCCGAATCCTGGAAGAGACGCGCCCCCTCTTCCACCACTTCGACGAGGAGGTCCTGTTTCGACTCGACATGGGCGTAGAGCGAGGAGCCGAGAAGGCCGAGCTCGCCACCGAGGTCGCGCATGGACGTGCCGTGATAGCCGCGCTCGGCGAAGAGCCTTCCGGCGGCGGCCACCACGTCGGCACGGCTGTTGCGGGTGGTGACCATCAGCGGTGGTCGTATCGCACGACGACCCTGTCCGAGACCGGGTGCGACTGGCAGGTGAGCACGTATCCGGCCTCCAGCTCGGCGTCGACCAGGGCGTAGTTCTTGTCCATCCGCACCTCGCCCTCCTCGATCCGGCCCTTACAAGATGCACACATCCCGCCCTTGCAGGAGAAAGGGAGCTCGGATCGGACCCGGAGCGCTGCATCGAGGATCGAGGTCTCCGGAGTCATCCTCGTTTCGACCGCTCTCCCGTCGAGGATGACGGTGAGGTCGACCGACCCCTCTCCGGGCGGCGGCTCGGGCGGCAATGAGTCGAGGTCGAGAGGTCCGGCGAAGAAGAGCTCGTCATGGATGAGAGATTCGTCGACTCCGAGATCACCGAGGGTGCGCCGGGCGGTCATGACCATGTCGTAAGGGCCGCAGAGGTACCAGCCCGCGACGTCCCGCGTGCCGAGCAGGCGGTCGTGGACGACACGGATCTTCTCCTCGTCGATCCTTCCGGAGAGAAGAGGAAGATCGGATCCCTCCCTGCTCAGGAGGTGGAATAGTTGGAATCGGTTCGGGTACCGGTCTTTCAGCCCCTCCAGCTCCTCGAGGAACATGACGCTGTTGGCTGTCCTGTTCCCGAAGAGGAGCGTCCACGACGAGCCCGGCTCCATCTCCAGGGTGGTGGCGATCAGCGAAAGCACCGGGGTGATGCCCGAGCCGGCAGCGATGGCGACACGATGCCCCGACAGGCTCGGGTCGGGATCGATGGTGAACTCACCCACAGGCGGCATCACCTCTAGGACATCGCCGGCCCTCAGTTCCTCGATGGCCCATGCCGAGAAGACACCTCCGGGCAGCCGCTTGATCCCCACCCGCAGCTTGCCCCCTGCCGCGTTGGAGCAGATCGAGTACGACCGCCGGACGTCTTCACCATCGATCATGGCGCGCACGGTCATGTGCTGTCCCGGGATGTGGCGAAACACGTCCGCGAGGTGATCCGGGACGTCGAAGGTGACCGCAACCGAGTCCTCTGTCAGTGGTGAGACCTCGAGGACCCGAAGGGGGTGGAAGTCGACACTCATCTCAGAAATCCTTGAAGTGATCGAATGGCTCGCCGCACGACGTACAGACCATCAGCGCCTTACAGGCGGTGGACCCGAACCTGGAAACGACCCGGGTGGATCCCGAGCTGCATCTCGGGCAGAGGACCTCTATACCGGGCGGTGCAATCCCGAATCCCGCGAGCTTCTCCAGGCCCGCCGGCGTGATCCAATCACTGCTCCATGGCGGATCGTGGACGATCGCTATGTCCACATCGTCGAAACCGGCGGCACCGAGCGCGGAGCGGAGGTCCGTTGCGATCTGATGCATCGCGGGGCATCCCGAATAGGTGGGAGTAATGCTTGCCACTACCCGGTGTCCATCGGCGCGGACGTCGCGCAGGATCCCCAGGTCGGCGATTGTGAGCACCGGGATCTCGGGGTCGACTACGCGCGATGAGACGTCGCGGGCACGTTCGAGATCGAGCGTGGCGACGGCGGTCACCATTCCAGCCCCGGATGACTGCGTTGCATCCATTGCATCTCGGCGAGGAGCGGCCCGAGATGCTCGGAGTGAAAGCCCCGGCGCCCCCCGCTTCGCTGATATGGATCCTCGGGGATCTGGAGTCCGGCGTCGTCCAGGATGTCACCGATGACCTTCTCCCAGATGTCGCGATATCCCGAAGCCGCACCTTCGAACATCTCGGCGGTGTAACGCCACATGGCGTCGACCGCGGTCTGGGCCCGTCGATGGGACTCATCTGTGCCATCACCGAGCCGGATCACCCATGCCGATGAATGGAGGAGGTGATAGCGGGCTTCCTTGTGGGCACGCCCCGCGATCCCGGCCAGTGTCGAGTCGTCCGCTCCAGAGAGATCTGCCCACAGCTCGACCTGATACGCGTCGAAGAAGAGGCCGCGCACCATGGTGTGGGCGAAGTCACCGTTGGGTTGCTCCACCAGAAGCGCATTGAGGAATTCTCGCTCCGACCGCCGCATGGCGAAGTCGTCCTCGCCCCGGCCCTTTCCCTCGAGCCGGCCGGCGTGCGTGTAGAGCGCTCGAGCCACCCCGAGATGATCCAGGGCGATATTGCCCAGGGCGATGTCCTCTTCGAGCTCGGGTGCCCGCGAGATCCACTCACCGAGCTGCTGGGCCAGGATCAGGTTGTCGTCGGCGTGGGCGACAAGGGCGAGAACCGGGTCCGAAGGGTCGGTAGCCGGTGCTCCTTGGGGGGCGGTGGAGACGACCGGCTCGCTCACATGTGACCTACTTCATCGGGGATGTCATAGGCGGTTGCCAAGCGGTACGGCTTCTCGTTGGCATCGACATAGTCGGCGATGTCGTGGGGCTCGAATGTGTGGATCTCGCTGCTCGGCACCACCCAGAGGCTGGCTCCCTCACCACGTCGCGTGTAAACGTCGCGGGCATTCTGGAGGGCGGACTCGGAGTCGGCGGCGTGAAGACTTCCGATGTGGACGTGGGAAATCCCACGCCTGGCCCGGACGAAGACCTCCCACATCGGCCACGCCTCGGTGGCCAGTTCGGCCGTCTCCTCGATCTCGGCACTCTCACCCGGCGCCACGGGCACTTCGTAGGTCATATGGTTGCCGCCTCCTTCTTGGCAGCGTGAGCCATTGCGGCTTCCCTCACCCAGAACCCTTCATCCCAGGCCCGGACCTTGTGCTCGATGCGGTCGCGGTTCATCGGCCCGTTGCCCTTCACGACCGCCCAGAACTCGTCCCAGTCGATCTCACCGAAGTCGTAATGTCCGCGTTCCTCGTTCCACCTCAACTCGGGGTCGGGGATCCGAAGGCCGAGATAGTCCGCCTGGGGAACGGTCATGTCGACGAATTGCTGGCGCAGATCGTCGTTGGCAACCCGCTTGATCTTCCATTCCATCGACTGCTCGGTGTGGGTGGAGTCGGTGTCGTGGGGGCCGAACATCATTAGTGAAGGCCACCACCACCGGTCGAGGGCGTCCTGGGCCATGGCCTTCTGCTCGGGTGAGCCGGTGCAGAGCCTGATCAGGCTCTCATAACCCTGACGCTGATGGAACGACTCCTCCTTGCAGATGCGAACCATGGCGCGGGCATACGGGCCATAGGAGCAGCGGGTCAGCATCACCTGGTTGGTGATCGCCGCACCGTCGACCAGCCAGCCGATGGTGCCCATGTCGGCCCAGCTCAGGGTGGGATAGTTGAAGATCGACGAGTACTTGTGCCTCCCCTGGTGAAGCAGGGTCTGCATTTGGTCGCGATCGACACCCAGGGTCTCGGCGGCCGAGTACAGATAGAGCCCGTGCCCCGCCTCGTCCTGGACCTTTGCCATGAGGATGGCCTTGCGATGCAGGGTCGGCGCCCGTGAGATCCAGTTCCCTTCCGGCTGCATCCCGATGATCTCTGAGTGGGCGTGCTGGGCGATCTGACGAATCAGGGTCTTGCGATAATCCTCTGGCATCCAATCGGCCGGCTCGATCTTGTCCTCGGCGGCGACGATGGCGTCGAAGCGCTCCTCGGGTGTCATGGTGACGAGTGTAACAAACGAACGTTCGTTTGTCTGCCAGGAGGACTAGTCACCCGGGGTGAATCGGGAACGGTTCTGGAGTTGGCGGCGGAAACGTATGAAATTGGGCCCCTGCGCTGGGAGAGAGCGCGACGGAAACGGGGATCGGTGCTGGGGGCTCACCCCTTCGGCATTTGGCTTGCAGGTCGAAATGTGCCCGGCAACGGTCCCTGAATCACCCGAAGGGAGGACCTCACCACAGGGAGGTCCTCCCTTCACCGTTTCGCGCTCAGGATTCGAAGGACCCGACGATCTCGCCGTTGAGCTGAATCTCCCTGCTCTCCTCTGCCCAACTGCCCAGCGGGACCGCGATGGTGAATGGCTCGATCACCTCGGCGCACACCTGCTCGGTGGCGACCTGGGAGATCATCTCGATGGCGATGACCTCACCATCGTCCTCGACTGTCCAGAAGACCTCATGACACGGTGTCGGCTTTTCGCCGGTCACATCGAGCATGATCTGGACCGGGAAACTCTCCATGATCCGGACATCGGCACCGGTAACCGTCACTTCGCCGTCGACGCTCCCCTCGATCGGTGGCCGCGGCTCTGGAATCGACCCGACCGGACCGGGCTCCACGATCGGCTCGTCCCCGGAGTCAACTGGCTGGTCAGGGTCGATCGACGTCGTCGGCGCCGAGTCACCCCCACCGCCGATCACATCGGGTGAGCCACAGGCGATGGCGACAACCGCGAACCCAACAATCAGGAGAAGCCTCTTCATGCCCATTGGATGCCTGATCGGCCTATCCGGTTCCTGGGGGTCGGTGATGGCGGGGGCATCGGCGGATGAGCGTGTAGCTTCGTGTGATCGACTTTCTCCAGCAGGTGTGGGCTTGGATCTTGGATTGGTGGTGGCTCCTGCTGATCGGCGCCGCGATCGCGGCCATCGTTTTCACCAAGCCAGTCAAACGTCCCAGGCCCCCTGACGAGACCGATGCCCTCGTTCCCCATAGGAACCCTTTCGATGGTGGTTTTGGCGGTTAGATCTTCGGGACACGGAGCTTCCCACCAGCCGTCCCGCTAGGCCAGGGAGACGAGGTCGAGCAACTCCTCGTCGAAGAATCGCATCTCGCCTTCCGGCATCAACACTGCCCGGTCGGGCATGAGCTGGGCCACGAAGTCGGTGTCGTGGCTGACCAGTACCACAGTCCCCTCATAGATGGTTAGGGCGTCGAGCAGCGCCTCCTTTGCCTGAGGGTCGAGGTTGTTAGTCGGCTCGTCGAGGAGGAGAACGTTGGGACGCGCCGCAACCAGCATGGCCAGGGCCAACTTGGTTTTCTCGCCACCTGAGAGGGTCGATCCGTCCTGATCGACCTTGTCGGCGAGAAGGAAATGGCCGAGGAGTGACCGCAGCGTCTGGTCGGTGAGGTCCCCGTCATGTCTCATGTGATCGAGGACCGAGCGCCCGGACTGGATCTGCTCGTGCTCCTGGGCGTAGTACCCGACGGTTGCGTTGTGCCCGAGCGAGATCTCACCAAGGTCCGAGGGCTCCACACCGGCGAGGATTCGGAGCAAGGTCGTCTTGCCGGCGCCGTTGAGCCCGATCAGCAGCATCCGCTCCCCGCGCTCCACGGCGAACTCGACATCGACGAAGACCAGGTTGTCGCCAAACGACTTGGCCAGACCGAGGGCCGACAGCGGCACACGGCCCGACTTCTCGGGCTGGGGAAAGGCGACCTTCACCTGCTTCCCGCCCTTCTGGACCTCCACCAGCTCGCGTTTCATCCTGTCGACCCTGGTCTCCCAGGACCGTGCGATCTTGGCCATCTTCTCGGTGGTGCCCTTGAAACGCCGGATGTTCTCCTCGAGACGTTCGATCGCCTCGTCCTGGTGCTTGCGCGTTCGTTCCTTCTGATGCCTGCGGCGCTCGCGTTCGACCAGGTAGTGCGTGTAATTCCCCCGGTAGGGCTCGATCTCGCCGTGCTCCAGGGCAAGGACCGACGTGATCGCCTCGTCGAGAAGGGGTAAGTCATGGGACACGACCAGCATCCCGCCCCGATAGGTGGTGAGCCACTCGATCAGCCACGCCTTGGCGTCGAGGTCGAGGTGGTTGGTCGGCTCGTCGAGGAGCAGGACATCGGTCTCGGCGAAGAGAATCCTGGCCAACTCCACCCGGCGGCGCTGGCCACCGGACATCGTGACCACGGACTGATTGAGCTCATCGTTCCCGATCCCGAGGGCAGCCGCCATCCGCTTCGCCTCGGCCTCGGCCACGAATCCGCCCTTGGTCTCGAATTCCTCGTGGAGACGGCTGAAACGGGCGATGCCCCTGTCACGCTCCGCACCGTGGAGGTCGTGGAGTCGACGTCTGGCCTCTTCTATCCGGCGTTGCAGGGCACCGATCTCCCTCGCCATGAGAATCCGCTCCAGTGCGGTGGCGTCGGGATGCTCCAATTCGGGCAGAGCCGCCTCCTGGGAGAAATAGCCGATTCGGCCGGAGCGGAGGACGGTGCCCTCGGCCGGCGTGAGAGCTCCGGTGAGTGACCTCATCAGAGTGGTCTTGCCCGCGCCGTTCCTTCCCACCAGCCCGATTCGGTCACCTGACTGCACGCTGAAGGAAGCCCCTTCGAGCAACGTGCGGGGGCCGACATCGATGCGGAGGTCGCGTGCGATCAGCATTTGCGGGAACCTGTGAGCGAGACGTTAGAAGATGACAAATGGCTACCGGGGGCGAATTAGTGCGTCCGAGGCGCTCTGCGTCCGCCCCCCGACTAACTTCAGTGCCGATGTTGGGGCGGTTCAAGGCGCTTTTCGACTCGCCGTTCCTGCGCCGGGTCAGCTGGCACGTAAAGAGGGTGGGAGAGAAGATCGATAGACGATTCTTCGTCTCGCTCATCCTCGGCCTCGTGGTGATCCTCGGACTGGCATCGGTCGTGATCTGGCTGACCGAGACCGACCGGACCATCGACATGCTGGGGCAGTCGTTCTATTGGGCCGGGTCGACCGTACTCGGCGTCGGCGCCGGTGGGTTCGTGTCAGGACCGGTGGGTTGGGTGATCGGCTGGTTGCTCGGCCTTTTCGGGGTGGCGATCGTGGCGACGATCACCGGGGCCCTCGTCGGCTTCGTGATCGATTTCCTGTTGAAGGAGGGACAAGGGATGGGTGCATCGGGATACTCCGACCACATAGTGGTGTGCGGTTGGAACGCCACGGCGAGAGATCTGATCGAGGAATTGAGCAAAGACGACTACGTGACGAAGGTCGTCCTGCTCAACGACTCTGAACGGAACCCGGCGCCCGACAGCGTGTACTTCGTCAAAGGCAGCACGAGTCACGATCCCGACCTGCGGCGGGCAGGGATCGAGACTGCAACGGCGGCGATCGTGTGCCCGATCGATGGCTCCGACCAGGCTGACATGTCGTCGATCCTCACGGTGCTCGCCATCGAGTCGATCAACGCCGAGGTGCGGACTGTCGTCGAGGTCAACAATCCCGACCATGTCGAGCATTTCCGGAGGGCGAATGTCAACGAGGTCATGGTCACGTCGAAACTGGCAGCACACCTGCTCGCCCGGTCCGCCATCTATCCCGGCCTGTCCCAACTGGTGACCGACATCGTGTCAGGCGGGGAGGGATCGGAGCTGTATCGGGTGGCCCTGCCCGAGGAGTGCGCCGGCATGTCGATAGACGAGGTCGCCTCGAATCTGCGCGCCGAACATCAGGCCACCTTGCTGGCGGTCGTCCGCGGCGGGCTCACCCACGCCAACCCGGACTCTGACTTTCGCGTCGCATCAGACGACGACCTCGTCATCGTCGCCGAGTCCCTGGGCGACCTCCAACCGCTCCGCGAGCCATCGCCAGTGGCCTAAAAGGAAGGGCGGAACGTTCCGACCGGCGAAAGCACCCGTTCACCGTCCGGTCATGTCGGTCCGGTACAAATGTCCTTGCCAGAGACCCTCCCGGTGTCGCTGGCGACAACAGATCCCTCCTCCCAGGATCATCGGGGCGACCCCAGCGTCGCCCCGATCTCGTTCGCAATAGGCTCCCCTATCGCAGATGAGCGAGATCCCCAAACGCACCCGGGTAGTGATCGTCGGGGGTGGGCCGGCCGGGTCGCTCCTCGCCCATCTCCTCCATCTTCGGGGGATCGAGAGCGTCATCCTCGAGCTCCGCTCCCGGGAGCATGTGCTGGAACGGGTGCGCGCCGGAGTGATCGAGCACGGCAGCGCCGATGTCTTGCGCGATTCGGGCGTCGGGAAGCGCATGGACGCGGAAGGCTTCGTCCACGAAGGGGTGAATCTGGCCCACGCCGGCGAAATGCTGCGCATCGACTTCCAGGGATTGACCGGCAAGCACGTCACGATCTACGGCCAGACCGAGCTGCAGAAGGACCTATACGACGTGATCGACACCGACGGCATTCCGCTGATCGATCAAGCCGAAGGAGTCCGCGTCGAGGGGACCGAAAGCGACTCGCCCACGGTTGGGTTTGACCGCCACGGCCAGGAGCACATCATCGACTGCGACTTCGTCATCGGCTGCGACGGCGCCCACGGGGTGAGCCGGGACTTCATCCCGCCCCGTGCCAAGCAGTCGTATGAGCGCCAGTACCCGTTCTGTTGGGTCGGGCTCCTCTCCGAGACCCCGCCGGTCGATGACGAGCTGATCTACGCCAGCCACGAGCGGGGTTTTGCCCTCTGCTCGATGCGAAACGAGCATCGCAGCCGCTACTACATCCAGGGTCCGGCCGACACGACGCTCGACGAGTGGCCCGACGACCGCTTCTGGTCGGAGCTGACGGCGCGGCTGCCCGATACGGTGGCCGAGGGCCTGGTGACAGGACCCTCGATCGAGAAGATCGTCACCCCGTTGCGGAGCTGGGTCTCGGAGCCCCTACGTCATGGGAGGCTGCTTCTGGCGGGTGACGCCGCACACGTGGTCCCGCCAACCGGGGCCAAGGGCCTCAACCTCGCCATCTCCGATGTGGTGTACCTCGTCGATGCCTTGGCCGACCACTACGACAACGGTTCGATGACAGGTCTCGACGAATACTCGGAGAGAGCGCTGGCGCGTGTGTGGAAAGCCGTGCGATTCTCGTGGTGGATGACGACCATGCTGCATCGGTTTCCCGGGGTGAGCGATGACTTCGAGCGGCGCCTGCAGAAGGCCGAGTTGGACTATCTGTATGGGTCTGAGAATGCGCAGCGGGCGATGGCCGAGAACTATGTCGGGCTTCTCCACTGACGAAGATGACGAGCGAGGACGGTCTATGGGTTCATACGAAGACGGGATGAAGGTGCGGCGGGCGGTGCTCGGCGACGATTACGTCGACCGGGCCATCGAGGCGACGACCGATCTCGATGCCGACTTCCAGCGTTGGATCACCGAGACCGCCTGGGGTGGGGTGTGGGCCCGGCCCGACCTCGATCTGAGGACCCGGAGCCTGCTCACCATTGCCATCCTCGGCGCCCTCAACCACGATGAGCTCGAGCTTCACCTCCGCGCCGCCCGAAACACCGGAGTCACTCCCGAGGACATCAGGGAGGCCCTCCTCCACGTGGCGGTGTATGCCGGGGTCCCGGCGGCCAACAGGGCATTCAAGGTTGCCAAGGACGTCTACGAGGGTGAGGGCTCGTGAGCGAACCCATCATCAGGCACTACGGGCCAAAGGCGTACGCCGATCATCCCCCGTTCTCCTATCCCGACTACCGGTCGACGATCAAGCGAAGCCCGACGCACGACCTGATCCGGATCGTCCAGACCCTGTCGGAAACCACCGGCCCGGGGCCCGCCTGGACCGAGATCTCCGATGAGGACACCGACCTCACCACCAACACAGGGACGGGGAACCCTGCCATCGGCGAGCGGATCATCGTCATCGGGAGGGTGCTCGACGAAAACGGTCGCGGCGTGCCTGACACCGTCCTCGAGATATGGCAGCCCAATGCCAGCGGCCGCTATGCCCACTGGAGGGAGACCGAGTTTCCGGCCCCACTCGACACCAACTTCGTCGGCGTTGGCCAATGCCTCACCGATGCCGAAGGTGGCTACCGGTTCACCACGATCAAGCCCGGCCCTTACCCGTGGGGGAATCACCCCAACGCCTGGCGCCCCTCCCACATACATTTCTCGATCATGGGACCGTCGCTCGGGATGAGGCTGGTCACCCAGATGTACTTCCCGGGCGACCCCTTGATACCACTGGACCCCATCTTCAACTCTGCGCCACCTCAGGCCCGGGCGCGGATGATCGCCACCTACGACCACGAGGTGACTGAGGCCAACTGGGCGCTCGGCTATCGATGGGACATCGTCCTGCGCGGGGAGCTGGCGACACCGATAGACGACGGTGGCGATTGAGCGAATTGTTGGGTCAGACCCCATCGCAGACGGTCGGCCCCTACTACACGCTGCGGCTGTTCAACGACGGTGAGAATGTCCTGGTCCCCCAGGGCCACCCCGGCCGCATCGTCATTCAGGGCACGGTGCTCGATGGCGATCGCGACCCCATCGAGGACGCCCTGCTCGAGATCTGGCAGGCCAACTCCTTGGGCCGGTACCGCCATCCCGACGACACCCGCGAACTGGCCCTCGACAACGGTTTCACCGGATTCGGGCGGGCCATAACCGATTTCGACACCGGGGAGTACCGGTTCGAGACGGTCAAACCGGGGCGGGTCCCCGATGCCGAGGGCGCCTTCCAGGCGCCTCACATCTCGTTGATCGTCCAGGGCCGTGGGATGCTCAACCCGGTGTTCACCAGGATCTACTTCTCCGATGAGGACGAGGCCAACCGCGACGATCTCATCCTGCGCGGCGTCCCGGTAGCCCGTCGCGGCACGCTGATCGCACAGCTGGTCGATGATGGGGTATACCGGTTCGATGTTCGCTTCCAGGGTGATGATGAGACCGTTTTCTTCGACTTCTGATGCTTGATCCTGGCTTCACCACCGAGGAGATGGCGAGAGTCTTCGCCCCGCCCAATCGGGTCAAGGCCATGACGAGGTTCGAGGCAGGCCCTCGCTCTCGCTCTGGCCGACGCCGGTCTCCTTCCCGGCGACGACGCAGAGGCCGTGGCCGAAGCGTGCCGCGTCCCGGTGACCGACCCCGATGCGGTGCTTGCCGCCACCTGGAGCAACGGCACCCCGATGGCCCCCCTGCTCGAGGAGATCAGGGGGCGCCTGTCCGAAGAGCATGCGAAATGGGTGCACTACGGCACGACCACCCAGGACGTGCTCGACACCGCCACCATGCTCCAGGCCGGCGAGGCGCTCGAGCTCCTCGATTCCGCCCTTGTCTCGTTGGCGGGTCACATGGCCGGGCTGGTGCGCGAGCACCGCGACCAGCCTCAGATGGGGCGGACCTTCCTCCAGCACGCCCGGCCGACCACCTTCGGGATGACCGTGGCCGGCTGGCTCGAGCCCACCCTGCGTCATCTCTCTGAGCTCAGGCAGGCTAGGTCCGGACTCGTCGTTCAACTGGGTGGCCCGGTGGGGAACCTCGCCGCCTATGGCGAGAAGGGCGCAGCCGTCGCGGACGCATTGGCAGCCCGGCTCGGGCTCGACGCTCCGGCTCTCCCCTGGCACTCCGACCGATCGCGAGTCGCCGCGCTCGCGGCCCCCTTGGAGCGATGCGCCCGCACCATGGCCCGGGTGGGCCTCGACATCGCCTTGCTGGGGTCGAGTGACATCGCCGAGATCACCGTGCGACCCGGACGCTCGTCGAGCATGGGCGAGAAGCGCAACCCGATCGACTCGGTCAGGGCCATTGCGGCTGCGGAGCTGGCTACCGCAGGAGCGGTAATGATCACTGGCGCCCGACTCTCCGAACTGGACCGGGGCATCGGAGGCTGGCATGCGGAGTGGGTGGGCCTGCCCCTGGTCTTTCAGGCCACGGCGGCGACGGTGGAGGCGATGACCGATTGTCTGGGCTCGGTCGAGGTCGACGGCGGGAGGATGTCCGCCCTGGTCACCGAGGTTGTGTCCATCGATCAAGGATTGATCGACGGCGTACTCGCCGAGTTCGAGCGCGTCACCGGGGCCCGATGACCACGTCCGGACGCACCGGGACCCTGACCTGGTACACGGTCGGCGACGAGTCGGCCCGGCCACTGGTCATGATTCATGCCCTGGGCGCCGACAGCGAGATGTGGGACTCCCAACTACCCGAGCTCTCCTCGATGAGAAGGGTGGTGATGGTGGATCTCCCCGGGCACGGAAACTCCGTCGCCGGGCCCGGGCCCTACACGATCCGGGATCTGGGAGCGGACGTCCTCGATGTCGCCACCACGGCCGGCGCCACCGAGTTCGACCTCTGCGGCATGTCATTGGGCGGTTTCATCTCGATGTGGATAGCCGCCCACGCTCCGGAGCGAGTCATGAGCCTGACTGCCTCCAACACGGCGGCCAGGATCGGGAGCGAGGAGATCTGGCAGGCCAGGATCGACGCGGTCGCCGCCGGAGGCATGGAGGCGGTCTCGGAGCAGGCGCTGGCCAGATTCTTCACCCCGACTTTCGCCTCGCGCCACCCTGACGTCTTCGATCGGACGTCTCGAGTTCTCCTCACCACCGACCCTGGCGGATACATGGCGTGTTGCGCCGCATTGCGCGATGCCGACCTTCGGGAACTGGTCGAGGCGATCCGCTGCCCGACCCTGGTGATCGGTGGGAGCGACGACATCTCCACTCCGCCCGAAGAGTCGGTGTGGCTGCAGGAGCATATCCAGGGCAGCAGACTCCACCTCCTGGAGGGCGCCCCCCATTTCTCCAATCTCGAGCAACCGGAGGCATGGACGGAGGCGGTGACGGGCTTCCTCCGGAGCGGGGAGCTGCCTAGCTGACCCGGAGGGCGCTGGCCCGATCGCTCACCTCGGCGGCGGTGGCCAGCAGTTGGGGCAGGAACTCCTCTCGTAACCTGCTGACGCTGGCCCGGGTCGCGTGACAGGACACGTTCATCGCCGCCATGACCTGGCCATTGGCGTTGAGGATGGGCGCTGCCAGCGACCGCACCCCCTCTTCCAGTTCTTGGTCCACCAGCGCATGACCCTGCGCCCTGGTTTTCATCAGGATTGCACGGAACTTGGAGCTGTCGGTGATGGTGTGCTTGGTCAGCTCCTCCAGTTTCGTCCGTCCGATGTAGTCGTCGATCTCGGCATCGGTGAGGCCGGCGAGCAACACCCGGCCCATCGACGTCGGATACGCGGGGAGGCGGGAACCTAGGGCAAGTGAGATGGTCATGATCCGCGTGGTGGGTACCCGGGCCACATAGACGACGTCCGATCCATCGAGCACCGACATCGACGACGACTCCTTCACCTTCTCCACCAGGCGCTCCATAGGCGCCTGGGCAAATTCGAGGACGTGAAAGGAGGAGAGATAGGAGTACCCAAGGTCGAGCACCTTCGGAGTCAGCGAGAACGTCCGGCCGTTTTGGTCCACATACCCCAGCGAGGACAGGGTCAGAAGCACGCGGCGGGCAGTCGCCCTGGTCAGCCCCGTCATCTGAGCCACCTCGCTCAGTGTGGGTGCCGGGTGCTCCCGTGAGAATGAATTGATGACCGCGAGCCCTCGCTCCAAGGACTGGATGAAGTCGCCCGACCGATCATCTGTCATACCCCAACTCTACCCACCACCTGTACGCATAGCGAACATCACGAGGAGGTAGGCCGAATCGAAGGCCGGGATCGTGTGGGGCTGCCCCAGCCTGGAGGTGGCGGTGGCGCCTCCGAGCGCGCCGAGCCTGGCTTGAGCACATCGGTGGTGCCCACCGTGGTCGCGGTCAGTTGGGCGATCACGTCGTCGATATCGGCCACGTTGGGGAGCACACAACGAACTTCCCCGATGCCGAGATGGGCCAATTCGATCATGATGTCCTGACATCTCTCCAGATCGCCGTGGACTCCTATGGTCTTGGTGTCCATCTGGGCGAGCATGTCGTCGATCTCCACCCGCACGTCGGACTCGGCGTTCGTCCTGCCCACCGAGACCGGAAGCTGAACTGCGAATCCCAGACTGGCCGGGTCCCTCCCTTCGTCATCCGCCGCCGCACGCGCCGTCTCCACCAACGCGTGGATCTCGGAAAGAGGCTTGGTCGGCAAGAGGACGTTGTCCGCCAGCCGCACTGCGATGGCGAGCTGTCTCCGACCCCTTGCCTCCACAGTGAGGCTCGGCCCTCCCTCCTGTGGGGAGGCGACTCCGAGGACGGGCCCGCCCTCGACCACCGGTTCGCCCCGAGCCAACGTCGTCAAAGTCTCGGCAAACCGACCCATCTGATCGATACGACTGGCTGCGTCAGGGAAGGCCAGGCCCAAGCCCGTGTGCTCGCGGTCGTACCATCCGGCCGCCACGCCGAGCTCTAGCCGGCCATCGACCACGGTGTCCAGGGATCCGACCATCGCGGCCAGGGCCTGTGGCGACCGGAGACCGGAAGCGAACATGGCTCCTACCTTGATCGAGGAGGTGTACATGGCGGCCACGGTCAGCATCGTCCAAGCCTCCATGCGCGCCAGCCCGTCAGACGTCACCAGCCGATCGTTGATCCAAAGGGCCTGGAGCCCGGCGCGTTCTGCCATCTGTGCCACCCGCAAGGTCTGCGACGCGTCGTTCCTCGGGTCGAGCACGAGGGCGAGGCGGACGAGGCGCCCCGGCGGGGCGGCTACTGGGCGGAACTCTCTCATCGGCGATTGGGGGCGGCGTTTGGGTCTGTGACCTGGGCCAATCCGCGGCCGCCCAGCGTACACTCGCCGGGGTGGTCCCCGAGTTGCTGCAGTTGGTCCACCACCTCAGGGAGGCGGGAATCCCGGTGTCGATGGTGGAGACCGTTGACGCCGCCAACGCGATCAAGCACGTCGACATGCGGCGTAAGGACCAGGTCAAGGCGACACTGGGAAGCACGCTGGTAAAGCGGTCGGACCACCGGCCCGTCTTCGAGGCGCATTTCGAGCTGTTCTTCTCCTCGCTCAAGGATCCGGATCTCTCTTTGGAGGTCGTTCAGAGGGGCGATGCCAGGCCCGCGATCGGGCCCACGGTCATGCGCTCCGAACTGGGGGGTCGCTCTGGAGAGGAGGACTTCGACTTCCTCGATGTCCTACTGGATGCCTTGCTCCGCGCCGATGACACCGCTCTCCGCGCTCTCGCCGAGACCGCGGTCACCGAGTTCGGACATGTCGACGCCGAACGTTCGGCATCGGTCAAGTACTACATGCATCGGATCTTGAAAGAGCTCGATCTGGGTTGGCTCCTACAACAGGCCGGGGCCAGGATCCGCGCCGGAGCGGATGACGAATTCGAAGCCGAGATCAACGTCCGCGCCCTGGAGCAGCGCATCGCCCGGTTCAAGGAAAGGCTGCAGAACGAAGTGAACAGGAGGCTCTCCAGGGAGAGAGGCTTCGACATCGACACCGCGCTTGCCGCCCAGCTCGATGCTGTCGAGGAGATCGACTTTCTCGGCGCATCTCCTGAACAGCTGCGGCGGATGCGTCAGGCCGTCCGACCTCTTGCCCGACGTCTCGCCGCCAAACTCGCCCAGCGAAGGAAGCGTCGCCACAAAGGGCGCATGGATGTGCGGCGCACCGTCCGCCGCTCACTCTCCGCAGGCGGCGTGCCCTTCGACCCGGCCTATCGAGCGAGAAGAGAGTCGAAGCCCGACCTCTACCTGGTGGCCGATGTGTCCGGGTCGGTGGCGAAGTTCGCCGAGTTCACCATGAGCTTCCTCAACGCGATGAGCGAGGAGTTCCCCAAGCTCAGATGCTTCATTTTCGTCGATGGTGCCGAAGAGGTGACCCGTGAGATCGGGGAGGGAATCGGCCTGCGCAACGTGAAACATCTGATAGCCCGGTCCAAGGACATCTCCAATGATGGCCACTCAGATCACGCTCGGGCATTCGATATGTTCTGGCGCAAGTACGGGACCGCGGTGACCGGCTCTTCCACGGTCATCTTCACCGGCGATGCCCGCAATAACCACCGCGTCGACGACGCCGGCGTTGCCGTGCTTCGGCGGGTTCACGATCGGGCCAAGCAGGTGTACTGGCTGAACCCGGAGCCCCGCGCTGAGTGGGGGGAGGACGACTCGCTCATGCCCGAGTTCAAGCGCTTCTGTACTGGTGTGTTCGAAGTGCGCAACCTCAGCCAGCTCCAGGAGTTCGTGCTCGAGATCGCCTGACGGCTCGCGGCCAATCAGGCCCGGGCAGTCTTCAAGGCCTCGGATACCTTGTCCATGTCGCCGGAGTACTTGAGGAGAAGGTTCAGCGTGACCCGGATGTCGTCCCTCGACAACTCCTGACGACCCAGAACCAGGAGGGTGCGTGCCCAGTCCAGGGTCTCTGACACCGACGGCGGCTTCTTCAACTCGAATGAGCGGATCCAGGACACCACCTCTGCGCAATTGACGGCAAGGCTCTGCGTGATCCCGGGAATCCGGGCCTCGATGATCGACTGTTCGCGCTCGATGCTGGGGTAATCGATGTCGAGGAACACACAACGCCGTTTCAGCGCCTCCGATAACTCCCGGGTGTTGTTCGAGGTGAGGAAGACCGACGGCCTCGACGCAGCGACGATCGTCCCCAGCTCGGGAACCGACACCTGAAAGTCGGAAAGGATCTCCAGGAGCAAGGCCTCTGTCTCCACCTCGATCCGGTCCACTTCGTCGATCAACAGGACGACCGGGTCCGGGGACCGAATGGCGGCCAGGAGGGGCCGCTCGAGAAGGAAGTCTTCGTCGAAGATGTCAGCTTCGGTCTGTTCCCACTCCGCGCCTTCCGGTTCGGCCTGGATGCGGAGCAACTGCTTCTTGTAGTTCCACTCGTAGAGGGCCTTGGACTCGTCGAGCCCCTCGTAGCACTGGAGACGGATCAATCGTCGACCCGTCACCGCCGCAACCGACTTGGCCAGCTCCGTCTTCCCCACCCCGGCGGGGCCTTCGCAGAGGAGGGGTTTCCCGAGAACGTCGGCAACGAAGATGGCAGTGGCAATCCGCTCGTCGGCGAGATAGGCCACACCGGCCAGGAGCTCCATCACCTGGTCCGGGTCACGGAAGGTCGGCTCGAAACCCGAGCCCGAGTCAGACATAACGTTGCTCATCATGGCACGGCGGGGTCACTCCCCGGCTCGTCGGCCACGAGCCGGCGCTGGACCGGGAACAAACGGAGCCCGGTGCGTTCCTGGAGGGTCCCCCACACCCCCTTTGGAGCCCACAGCATCACGATGATCAGGAACAGGCCGAGGACGATGAACCACCACGCGCCGAGCTCGCTGAGGTTCTCGTCGAGCAGGAAGTAGATGATGGAGCCAACGATCGGGCCTTCGATCGTCCCCAGTCCGCCCACCACCACCACGATCACCATCTGGGCAGTCAGGCCGATGGAGAAGTAGCTGTCGGGATCGATCGAAACGTTGTTGAGCAGGTAGATGGCTCCGACCAAGCCGGTCATCGCGGCGACTGCCAGATACATGGTCAACTTGACCCGCCTCACATCCACCCCGCTGGCAGTGGCCGCCTCCTCGTCGTCGCGGATTGCGTTCAATGCGAGCCCGAGACGGGAGCGGAGCAGATACAAGGCGCCGACAACGGTGCCGATTCCTACGGCGAGTGCGAGCCAATAGACCACCTCGAACCTGTTCTCGCCCAGTGTGCTGAGAGTCCGGAGCGGCTGCGGGGTGCCCCGTGGATAGAGAGTGGCGTTGTTCTTGACGATCAGCCGGTAGGTCTCGGCGACAACCCAGGTGGCGACTGCGAAATAGCCCCCATGGAGGCGGAAGACGAGCAGGGCGGTGGGGACGGCAATCACCACGGCGACCACCGCCGAGAGGGCGATAGAGAGCCACAGGTTCCAGCCGGCGAGGTCGGCGAAGGCGAACGTGGCGTAGGCACCGATTCCCACGAAGGCTTGCTGTCCGAAGCTGTAGATCCCGGCGTAGCCGGCGAGGAGATTCCACAGCTCACCCAGGGCAATGAGGATCATCAGCTGGGTGAGGGACACGAGGAGCGATCGGTCGGCTACGAACGGGACGAAAGCCAAGAGGATGCATCCAACGACCGCTATCACCCCGAATCGGCGGCTGGCGCGGGTTCCCAGCTCTACCCGATATGTGGTGGTCACGTCTCGGCCCTGCCGAACAGTCCCGATGGCCGTATCGCCAGCACGAGCAGGAACACCAGGTGCCCGGCAAGCTCTGTCCAACCGGGATTGAGGTAGGACCCCACGCTCTGTGAAACACCAAGAACGATGCCGCCGACGAGAGTCCCCCACAACGAGCCGAGCCCGCCGATTACCACCGCCTCGAAGGCGTAGATCAGGCGAGCCGGGCCGAGTGAGGGGTCGAACTGAGTGCGGATGCCGAGCACCACTCCCCCGATCGCCGTGACTACCAGGGCCACAGCCATCGTCATCGCGAATACATGGCGGGTGCGGATTCCCATCAAGGTGGCCGTCTCGGCATCGTCGGAAACGGCGCGCAGAGATCGACCAAGACGGGTGTGGCCTACGAGCAGCTGGAGGGCGCCGAGCACGACCACTGCAAGGGCGAAAGTGAGGAGAGGAAACCAGCCGACCGTCGTACCGGTGGGTAGCCGGAGGCTGCTCAATTCGATCGAGCCTGCGTCGAGACCCTGGGTGTCGGCAGTGAACACTTCGAGAAGGACGTTCTGGATGATGAGCGACAACCCGAAGGTGACCACGAGGGGAGGGAGCAGACCCGATCCGAGCGAGCGCTGGATCAAGCCGCGCTGAAGCAGATACCCGAGCAAACCCATGATCGCCGCCACCATGACGACGGTCAGCATCGGGTTCCACGAGGTCAGGTCGGCAAGCACCAGAGTGAAGTACGCGGAGAGGATGATGAGATCCCCGTGGGCGAGATTGACGATCTTCATCACTCCAAAAACGATGGCCAGGCCTGCGGCGAACAGGGCGTAGAGGCCGCCGAGGAGCACGCCTTGCACTATGGCGTCGGTCACCCTCCTCTGACCCCGAAGTACGCCGCCACGAGGTCCTCCTGGTTCACCTTGTCAGCCGGTGCCTCCATGGAGACCCGGCCCCGGAGCAGGCAGTAGATCCGGTCCGCCGTTGCCGTCGCCTGCTTGACATCCTGTTCCACCAGCAGCACCGACATCCCTTCGTCACGAAGGGCGGGGATCGCCCGATACAGCTCCCTAACCGCGATCGGCGCCAGTCCCAGCGATATCTCGTCGAGGAGGATCAAGCGCGGGTTGGACATCAGACCGCGCCCTATGGCCAGCATTTGCTGCTCACCACCGGAGAGAAGTGTGCCAAACGAGTACCGCCGCTCCCTCAACACAGGAAAGAGCTGGTAGACCCGACCCAGGTCCCATGGGCCCCGGCGTCGCACGTAGGCACCCATCATCAGGTTCTCCTCCACCGTCAGGGAGGGGAAGATGCGGCGGCCCTCCGGGACCATCGACAAACCCCGGGCGGCTACGAGCTCCGGCGGCTCGCCCCCGATGGGTTCCCCGGCGAAGACGACCGCCTCAGGTGTGGCCGTCGACCATCCGACAATGCTGCGGAGCAGGGTCGACTTGCCCGCCCCGTTGGCCCCGATCACAGCAACGATCTCCCCTTCGGCGACCTCGATGTGCGCTCCGAACAGCGCCTGAAACGGCCCGTAGAACGCGTTCAGCGCATGCACTTCGAGGATGTTGGGCACCGGCCCGGTCACTCCTCGATCCCTAGATAGACCTCACGGATCTCAGGGCTGTCCATGATGACGGCCGGGTCGCCTTCGATGAGGTGTCTTCCAAAATGTATGGCCTGCACCCGATCCACCACGGCGACCAGGGCGTGCAGCAGGTGCTCGATCCAGATGATCGACATGCCTGATCTGTGGATGGACCGGATGCCCTCGATGAGCTCCTCTACCTCGGGATCGGTGAGGCCACCGGCGATCTCATCGAGGAGCAGAACGGTCGGATTGGTGGCCAGGGCGCGTCCCAGTTCCAGCCTCTTACGTTCCAGAATGGTCAGAGTGCCGGCCAGGGAGTTCGCCTTGTGCATCAGGTTGGCTGCTCCGAGGATCTCGACACATCGCTCGTGGCTGGAGCCCGACCCTTTGACACTGCCATAGGAGGCGGCGACGAGGATGTTCTCGAAAACGGTCATACCGGCGAACGGCCTCGGTATCTGATAGGTCCGGCCCAGCCCCTGCCGGACCCGGAGATGTGGGGCCTGCGCCACGATGGCCTCCTGATCGAACCGGATCGTCCCGCTGTCGGGCGGGAGCGACCCGGTGATCAGATTGAACAGGGTGGTCTTGCCGGCGCCGTTGGGGCCAACGATCCCGAGCGCCTCGCCCTGGCCCAGGGTGACACTGAGGTCATCGATGACCTTTAGGGCGCCGAACGACTTGCTGACGCCGTCGACCTCCAGAGCCGGCAGCACCTCGGTCAGGCGCCGATCGGCTTGATCGCACCGCCCACCGGCACATCCGGCGTCTGTGAGTTGTCCACCACCACCAGGTCGTACCTGAAGTCCCCGCCCAGCACCCACTGCCCGCCGACCAGTGGCGTCGTGGACACGTTGGGAACCGGCCCTTCCGCCGTCCAGTTGACCGGCCCGACCAGCGTGGCCAGGTTGGTACCGGTGACCGCGTCGAGGATCGACTGTTTGTCCTCGATGTCCTGTGTGCGCGAGAGGACATCCGCGGCCACCTCGAACAGGGAGTGGACAAAGCCGATCGGCTGGGTCCATTGACGACTGGTCTCCGAGGTGTAGGCCTCGGCGACCTCCTGCGAGGTCTGCCCGGTGAGCGACGATGTGAATGGGTGACTCGGGCTCCACCACACCTCGGAGGTCAGACCGTCACCCGAATCGCCGTCGAGAGCCTCCACCGCGGCCGGGAACAGAATCGCCTTGCCGATCGTGGCGCCCACCGGAGCCAGGCCTTGCTGGGCCGCCTGGGTCCAGAACACAGCGAAATCCGGCGGCAGGGGGACACCGGTGATTAGCTCCGCCCCGCCATCGGTGAAGGCGGTGATCTGCGCCGAGAAGTCGGAGGAGAGATTCTCGTACCGCCCCGGGTCGATGATCGTGTACCCGGCGGCCTCCAGCGCCGGGGGAAACCCCAGCTCCGGATCGCCCCATGCCTGCCCGTCACCATCATTGGGGAAGAGGCCACCCACCACCTTGTTGGTCTCGAGCTGGTCCCAAAGGGCGATGAACTGCGGGATCAGCCCTTCCAGCCCCCAGAAATAGTGATAGGTCCAGGTGAAGCCAACCGCGGGATCCCCGTTGCGACCGAAGAACCACGGCTGCCAGGGGGCAACCGTGGAGACGCAGGGAATGCCATTTATCTCGCACTGGTCGGAGACGGGATTGGTGGTTTCCGGGGTCGACGCAACAAGCATGAGGTCGACGCCCTCGTCGAGGATCAGCTCCCCGGCGACCGTGCCGGCGATGACCGGGTCGGATTGCGTGTCCCGGGTGACGATCTCGATGGGATGGGTCACGCCCGCCACGGTCAGCCCGTCCCCGAACTGGGCCTCGACGGATCCGATCACGAACTGGTCCGCCTCACCGAAGGCCGCCAGTGGGCCAGTCTGCGGCGACACGTATCCGATCTTGATCGGACGGCCGGCCGCGGCAGCGCTGACCGTCGTAGTCCCGGCCGCGGTCGTAGTCGTCGCCCCCGCGGCCCCAGTGGTGGTGGTGGCGCCACTGTCGTCGGCGCATGCTGCGAACAGGCCCCCTCCGACCACCGCCACGCCGCCCAGTCCGGCCATCCTCAGGAAATCTCGGCGTGAAGTTCCGAGCCCGCTCGATCCTCCGTCCGTGCTCTCGCTCTTGTCGTTGTGCGCCACGATGCCTCCTCCGTCTCGTCCCGCCTTGCCTGTTGTCATTGCCCTGCGGGGTCACGCCCCTCATAGGCGTCACCCAAGAGTTGACGTAACCAACCGGCCTCGACCGGTCTCGGGTTGTATCCCCCAGCGGCCACCACCATCTCCACCGCCCTGTCCAGGTCGGCCTCTTTCATCCCCAACTCGGACAGGCTTCCCGGAGCGCCCAGCCTCCCACCGAGGTCGTGCACTGCAGCCCATGGCTCGCTGCCGCCCATAGCTGCGGCAATAGTTGCCATCACCTCGGGCTCCCACGACTGGTTGTAGGCGACGACGTAGGGGAGAATCACGGCATTGGCATCGCCATGGGCCAGTCCAAATGTCCCCCCGAGGACATGACAGATCCGGTGGTGGACCGCCATTCCCACCGAGCCCAGAGCGGAACCGGCCAGGAACGCGCCGTAGAGGAGCCGGCCACGGCCCTCGATGTTGCCGGCATCTTCGGACACCGAAAGTGAACCTGATCTCAAAGCCCCGATGCCCTCGAATGCGAGCAACGACACGATCGGGTTCCGCTCCTCCGCATACATGGCCTCGACACAGTGGGCCAGTGCATTCATGGTGCTCCCGGCGGTTACGTCGGAAGGGAGGCGAAGGGTGAGGTCGACGTCGTAGATGACTGTCGCCGGCCTGACCCGCAGGTCACGACCGGTCCGTTTGATGTCGCCCTCGGTGATCCCGTAGATCGGGGTCATCTCCGAGCCCGCGTAGGTGGTCGGAATGGCCAGGAACGCAACATGGCGAGCCAGAGCCACCGCCTTGCCCAGCCCTGTCGTGGAGCCACCGCCGATGGTGACCACCGAATCGGCCCGGCTCGACTCGGCCAATTCACGAGCCCTCTCCGCCCAGGCGGCGGGGACATGTGGCCGCGTTTCGTCGATCCGGGCGATCACCCGGTCTCCGACGTCGTTCACGATCCGGTCTGCCTCGGCCTTTGCGCTGGTGGAGGCGATCAAGAGCACACGTTCGGCGTCGAGTCGGTCGAGCTCGGCGCCGGTGTCGCCGATGGCCCCGGAGCCGAAGCGGACCCTCGTCGCCGGTTGGTCGACCACGAAGGGTCTCATTTGGCGTGGGCCTCTTTCGTCCTCGCCTTGAGGCCCCTGAGGATCTCGAGCTCTTCCGTCGTCGGCGGACTGGTGGTGATCGCGTCGTCGGCGACCATCAGGTCCCACCCGGTGTTGGCCTTGACCTCTTCCACGTCCACCCCGGGATGCGTTGCGACCAGCGTCAGCTCATTGCTGGCGGGATCAGGCCGGAGAACGCCGAGATCGGTGATGACCACCGTCGGCCCCTTTCCGGCGCGCTCGGGCCGGCCCTCGCCGCCCCTCCCGAAGCCGACTGAGGTGACGAAGTCGACCAACGGGACGAATGCACGCTCGGTGTGGCGGAGCATCACGATCACCTCGCCGGCCGAGGTCGCGATCTCGGGGGCGCCACCTGCACCGGGAAGACGCACCTTCGGTTCCTCGTAGCAGCCCACAACGGTGCTGTTCAGGTTCCCGAATCGATCTATCTGCGCCGCAGACAGGAACCCGACGTCGATCCGGCCCGCCTGGAGCCAGTAGGTGAAGATCTCGGGGACGCTGACCACCAGATCGGCCTTGTCGGCGAGCTCCCCATCACCGATCGAAAGGGGGAGAATGTCGGGCTTGGTGCCGATGGTCCCTGATTCGTAGATGAGCACGACGTTCGGAGCGTGCGACATCCGGGCCAGATTGGCCGCTTCGCTGGGGAGCCCGATCCCGACGAAACACACCTGGCCGTCGGTGAGGTACCGGGCGGCGGTCACGGTCATCATCTCGTCCGAGGTGTACGTGGAATCCGGCGCTCGCAGGTCAACCATCCCGGCCTCCCCGAATCGGCTGCCCGATCGACACCAGGTAGGAGGCGTGGTCGTCGGTACCCAGGATGTGCTCCTCTACCCAGCTGTCGAACACCTCGCGGTCGCGTGAGATCTCGTCCCAGTCGGTGTAGAAGGCGTTGTCACGCTGCGAGTAGCCCATCGCGTACGACGGGTGCGCGCCACCCGGCACCTCGGCAACACCGGCCAGCGTCCACCCGGGGAGGACAACGTTATTCGGACCTTGTTGCGTCAACTCGTCGACCACCTCTTCGACCGTCACGATGACTGTCCGCGCCGCAAGCGCCGCCTCCTTCTGAACGCCTGTGATCCCCCACATCGCGACATTTCCGGAGCGATCCGCCTGTTGGGCGTGGATGATGGTCACGTCGGGATTGAGCGCCGGAACTGCGGCCAGCTCCTCGCCTGTGAATGGGCAGTGGATCGACGCCACCTCGGTGTGCTTGGCCAGATCGGATCCGACGTAGGCCCGCAGGACCGCAAACGGCAGGCCCGACGCCCCAGCCGTATACCTGGCTGCCATCCCGGCGTGACTGTGCTCCTCGAGCTCGAGAGCACGGGGATGACCATGCTCGACGGCGTCGCGGAACCGGTGCAGCGACCCGACACCGGGGTTGCCACCCCAGGAGAAGATCAGCTTCCGGGCGCAGCCGACGCCGATCATCTGGTCGTAGACGACATCAGGTGTCATCCGGATGAGCGTCAGGTCCTTCTTGCCCTGACGAATGATCTCGTGTCCTGCGGCGAATGGGATGAGATGAGTGAATCCCTCCATCGCCACCGTGGCGCCGTCCGGGACCAAATCGGTGATGGCCTCACGGAGCGACATGAGATCGGCCATCGCTCAGGCTCCCCCATACCAGGCCGGCTGGCCGCCGGACACGTTGAGCCAAACCGATTTGGCCTCGGTGTACTCGTGCATAGCTTCGAAGCCCATCTCCCGGCCGTAGCCCGACAGGCCGACCCCTCCGAAAGGGGAGCCCGGGTTCACCCGCTTGTAGCAGTTGATCCACACCATCCCGGTGTGGAGAGCGTCTGCGACGCGGTGGGCCCGGGTCAGGTCCTTCGTCCAGAGACCCCCACCCAGGCCGTACTCGACGCCGTTGGCGATGCCAACCGCCTCCTCCTCCGTCGAGAACGTGGAGACTGTGACGAACGGGCCGAAGACCTCCTCGCGACACACCCGATCTTCCGGCTTTGCTCGAACCACCGTTGGCTCGACATAACAACCGTTGGCCAACCCGGGATCTTCGGGCACCTTCCCGCCGGTGAGGACCTCGCCTCCCTCGTCCAGGGCCACCTTTACGTAATCGAGCACACGATCCCTGTGGCCGGGCGAAGTCAGTGGGCCCATCTCGGTGTCGTGGTCCAACGGGTCACCCAGCCTGATCGTACGGGTCAGCCGGAGGAAGCGCTCGAGGAACTCGTCGGCGATGGGCTCGTGGAGCAGGAGCCTCGATCCGGCAATGCAGGCCTGCCCTTGGTTGTGGAAGATGGCGAACGCCGAACCGGCCAGGGCAGCGTCGAGATCGGCGTCGTCGAAGACGATGTTCGCCCCCTTGCCGCCCAACTCCAGATGGAGACGCTTCAGATTCCCCGCCGAGGCAGCCACCAGGCTCCGCCCGGTCGAAGTCGAACCGGTGAAGGAGACCTTGGCTATGCCGGGATGCTCCCCGATCCTGGCGCCGGCGGTGTGTCCGTAGCCAGGGACGATGTTGACCACGCCGGGGGGAAAACCGACCTCATCGATGAGCCCGGCAAGTCGAAGCGTGGACAGCGGGGTCAGCTCGGCCGGCTTGTAGACCACGGTATTTCCCGCAGCGAGAGCCGGACCGAGCTTCCAGCTCGTGAACATGAGCGGGAAGTTCCAGGGCACGATCTGGCCCACCACCCCGACAGGACGGCGGTAGACGTGGTTGAGGAATCCGGACTCGACCGGGGGGATGGAGCCCTGGAATTTGTCGGCCATCCCACCGAAATATCGGAACGTGGCGGCGGTCCTCGGAACATCGAGGACCGATGTGTCCTTTATCGGGTGCCCTGTGTCGAGGGTCTCGATCCGGGCAAGCTCCGCAGCGTCCGCCTCGATCGCATCGGCCAGCCGGAGCAAGAGCCGGCCGCGATCCATGGCCGACGTGCCCGACCAGCCGGCGAAGGCGTCTGAGGCAGATTCCACGGCGCGGTCGACATCCTCAGCCCTTGCCTCAGAGACATCCGCCAGCTTGCCCCCGTCGTGAGGGCTGCGCACCTCTATGGTGGCGCCGGCCAGCGAAGTCGTGAACCGGCCACCGATGAAGAGCCGGTCCTCCACTCAGCCACCCCCGGGCTAGAACTCAGCCGGGTATGTCGGGGTCTGCCCGGTGGCGATCAGCTCGGGAAGCGCTGCGTCAGCGTTCTCCCAGACCAGGAGCATCGACCTCTTGCGTGAGTAGCCCTGATGTCTGATGTCGGCGGGCATGGCGGCAACGTCGCCGGCCCTCATCACCACCTTTGCCCTCACCGTCCCGGTGTCACGGTCTTCGACATCCCAGCGGATCTCGTCGGAGAGTTGCACGAACCATTCCACCCGGTCGTTGCCGTGGATGATCGGCAGGATGTACTCCTCGGTGGTCGGGCAGAACAAGCTGTCCTTGCATTTGGAAACCACCGACGGGTTCCAGGTCACGTCCGAGCGGGAGAGATATGCGAACAGACTGAACGCCTTGACCTCGTCTTCGTAGCCCGGTTCCGGGATGATCTCCGGCTCCTCCTGGGACACGTCCTTGAAATGCTCGTTGATCGGATGGCCGGTCTCATCGGAGCGGAGCTGCTCGTCGCCGGTGCAACTGACCATCCGGGCCGCGGCGACGCGATGGCGGGTGATGGCGCGCCGATTGTCGCCATTCTTGACCCCGAAGGCGCTCCCGGTCTCGCGGGGGGCTGCGAAGGGGTCAAAGGTCTGATTGGTCCAGTCGTCGAGCATCTCCTCGAAGGTCGCCTTGATCTGCGGAGTGGGGAAGTTCTCCACGTGGTCCAACTCGGCCTTCCGATATGAGTCGTTGTACCGGCCGGCAAAGAGATCGACCGTCCCGTAATGGTTCACCGTTCCGAGCACCCCGTCGAAATTCACGATGCCGTAGAAGAACTCCCAGGCCACATCACGCTGCAGGGCGCGCAGGAAGGCATCGGCCGACAGTATGTGGGAGCCGGTGGGCCAGGTCATGTAGACGAAGTACTCGTCACGACGGAAGTGGAACTCCCCGAGGGAGAACTCGCGGTAGCCCTGTTCGTTCTGCTCGGAGGCCAGAACCGTGGGCTTCTCTTGGAGTGTTGTCATCTCATCTACTCTTTCTCGTCTTCAAACGGTGGTTATGCAGATCTCGCCCCACCGCTCGAGGCTGTCGGGGCCCTTGATCGTCTGCAGAAGCACGACACCGGGGGCGTCGGCGTGGAACTGGTAGGCGGCGTCGGCGGGAAGGAGTGTCATGTGACCCCGCTTCGCCTTCACCACGCCCATCGGCTCTCCTGCAGGCTCTCCCTCGATCCGTCGGGAGCCTGCGTCGTCCGGACTGTGGAAGTCCCTCGGGTTGTCCAGTTTGAAGAGCCGGATCAGGATTTCCCCGTCCATGACCAGGGCGAACTCGTCGTGCGACGCCGTGCGCCACTCGGATGTCCCTTCGGCCCGGATCGCCTCGAGGGTGTACTCCCGGTTCATCCCCACGACGACTTTCTCGTACGGCTTCGAGTCACGAGCGACCTCGAACATGTTGGAGAAGGCGTAGTGCTTGGGGTCGTCGTCGATGACCTCGATCCCACCCTTGTTGAATTCCCCGATCGATGCGAACTTGGTCTCGTACAAGTGTCGTACCTCCATCCTGGGGCGTCCCGTCATGTTCAACTGGCGCACAATCGTACGGTATCCGAACATAGCAGCCGGACGCGTTACCTGCAATAAACCTACCTTCTGCGAACGATTGGAGGCTTGACCGGGCACATGGCGATGCGTACGGTTGGCGGACCGACGTTCGACAAGCGAACATAGGCAGCCGAGGGATGGAGGGCGTCAATGACCGAGACCAGAACTGTGGATGGGATCGAGGTTCCTGGACCCGGGAAATGGGAGCTGGACCACGATCACACGGTCCTCAGCTTCGTGGCCAGGCACATGATCTTCACCAAAGTGAGAGGGAGATTCATCGACTTCTCCGGTGCGATATTCATCGAGGAGGATCTGGCGCAATCGCGGGTCGAGCTGGAGATCGACGCTGGTTCCCTCGCCACCGGGGTCAATGACAGGGACAACCACCTTCGCTCGGCCGATTTCCTCAACGTCGAGGAGTTCCCGAATATCACGTTCAAAAGCACGTCGGTCGACCTGGCCGGGAGCACGCTCACGGGCGACCTAACAATCCGGGGCACGACCCATCCCGTGACGCTGCCATTCACTTACGAGGGGCTGGCGCCCTACCCATGGGGAGGAGCTCGCTCTATGTGGACGGCCAAGACCGAGATCGCCAGGGAAGATTGGGACGTCTCGTGGAATGTCGCACTGGAGACCGGTGGCTGGCTGGTGTCCAAGAACGTCGAGCTGGAAATCGAGGCTCAGGCCTATCTCGTCGACGACTCCGCCCCACAGGACGAGTAGGGCTCGCCGCAGTTCGTCAAGAAATTCCGTCTTTACGACGCATCCTTGACCCAACCCGTCGTACGCTGAACGCACAACTGGGCGATATGCGAACATCGCCCCTCGGGAGGAGGCAGCATGACGGCCCTTGTATTGAGGACAGATTCAGCGACCCGATGGCGACTCTTGGCCACCACGCGCCCACTGGCAATGGCTCTCGTGGCTGGGGTCCTGGCCACACATATCGCAACGGTGTTCGGGTTTTGGTTTCACGGGATCTTCGGACTGCCCAATCTGGATTTCCCACGCTTCAACGCCTATCTGCTCTTCAAACCCGATATCGCAGACATGGCTGCGATATTCGAGGCCACGACCAGCACCTCGCGGCTCGTGATCGGCTGGATCGTCCACCTGTTCACGGGAGTGGTTTGGGCATTGGTGTACGCGATCCTGGTGCATCCCCTGTTGAGGTGGCGGAACACAACGCTCGGCAATCTGGGGAAGGCTGTGGTGTGGGGGGTAGTGCTTGCTCTGATCAGTGGCTTATGGTGGGTGCCGGTTCTGTTCCCGGACTTCAGCCCTGGCATGTTCGGGGAGACACTCTTCGGTCTCGGTGAGGGAATCGTTGCGATCGTCCTCTGGCACCTGATCTGGGCAGTGAACCTCGCATTGTTCTACAACCCCCTGCCGGACGACGAAGCGGCCGCGCTGTCCAGCGTCTGACAAAGCCTGCCCAGGCGAAGACAACTGTTCGTTGGGTTAGCTTGCCTGGATGTCCGGGAAGAGCTTTCAACACGAAGCGGTTACACCCGTACCGGTCTCAGACGTGTGGAAATCGCTCGATGAGCCAACCACCTGGGAGGCCATCCCGGGTGTGGACCGGGTGATCGACCCTGTCGTCGACGGGGATGGCCGTTTACGCAGCTTTTCCTTCGAGAGTGAGGTTGGCGGGAGGAAGTACCTCGGGGAGGCGACGCCTGCTCGTCGGGATGAGGCTCGTCTCATGGCCTGGAACATCGATTCGTCGGAGATCAAGGGCAAGGTGGCCATCGAGATCGCGCCGGAGGATCACGGAACGAAGGTCAAGGTTCGACTCGATGTAGAAGGAGCGGGGATGCTCGGCTCCATGTTCTTCCCGGTCATCGCCTCTGCCATCGGAAGCGGCTTCACTGCAACGGTGGAGGAATTCGTCGCCGGACTGTGACGGTCAGGGCTCCAGCTCGGCTGCCGGAGCTTCCTCTTGTGTTTCCGCCTGGGCGGCGAGTTGTTCTGCCACCTGTCTCGCCTCATCACGGCCGCCGGCCGTGATCTGGGCGCGGTCGGTGATAAGGGTTACCTGGTTGTCGAGAACCTGAAGGAAGCCACCGTGGACACCGATCGTGGTCCGGGCGCCATCCTCGGCCTCGACGATGACAGCGCCGGTAACGAGGGATCCCATCAAGGGCTCGTGGTTGGCCATGATGCCCAGCTCACCTTCCGGCGTCTTGGCCAGAAGGAACGTGGCCGTTCCGCTCCACACTGTCTCCTCGGGCGAGACCACATCGACTTGAAACGTGTTGGCCACTAGGCGGCGGCATCCTTGGTCAGCTCGGCCGCCTTGCGCTCGACATCCTCGCGGCCACCGACCATGTAGAAGGCCTGCTCCGGGTATTGATCCATCTCACCGTCGAGCACGGCCTTGAACGAAGCAATCGTCTCCTCGATCGGGGTGTAGATCCCGCCCTGGCCGGTGAACTGCTCGGCAACGAACATCGGCTGGGCGAAGAACCGCTGGATCCTCCGGGCCCGACCCACCACGAGCTTGTCCTCCTCCGAGAGCTCGTCGATTCCGAGGATGGCGATGATGTCCTGGAGGTCCTTGTATCTCTGAAGGACGCGCTGCACCTCGGTGGCCACGAAATAGTGCTCCGTCCCGACCACCTGGGGGTCGAGGGCGCGGCTCGAGGAGTCGAGCGGGTCCACGGCCGGGTAGATGCCGAGGGCGGTAAGGGGACGAGACAGCACCGTGGTGGCATCGAGATGTGCGAACGCCGTGTGCGGGGCGGGATCGGTGATGTCGTCGGCGGGCACATAGATCGCCTGCATCGAGGTGATCGACCGGCCCTTCAACGAGGTGATGCGCTCCTGGAGGAAACCCATCTCGTCGGCGAGGTTGGGCTGGTATCCCACTTCGGATGGCATCCGGCCCAACAATGTCGAGACCTCAGACCCAGCCTGGGTGAAACGGAAGATGTTGTCGATGAAGAGCAGCACGTCCTGACGCTGCACGTCACGGAAATACTCGGCGATCGTCAGTGCGGACAGGGCGACGCGGAGACGCACTCCGGGTGGCTCGTCCATCTGACCGAACACGAGGGCGGCCTTTTCGATGACGCCGGTCTCTTTCATCTCGAGGAAGAGGTCGGTGCCCTCACGGGTTCGCTCCCCGACACCGGCGAACACCGAGACGCCACCGTGCTGGGTGGCGACACGGTTGATCATCTCCTGGATCAGGACCGTCTTGCCAACACCCGCGCCGCCGAACAGTCCGATTTTCCCACCCTGCAGGTAGGGGCTGATCAGATCGAGGACTTTGATGCCGGTCTCGAAGACCGTCTTCTGGGGCTCGACGTCCTCGAAGGCGGGAGGAGTGCGATGGATCGGCCATCTCGGGTCGGAGAAGTCCTGGTCGGGAGCATCCAGCGAGTCGCCCCACACATTGAATATGTGGCCCAGGGTCTGGTCACCGACCGGCACGGTGATAGGGCCCCCGGTGTTGAGGACCTCGGCGCCACGAGTCAGTCCGTCGGTCGGAGCCAGGGCAATGGCTCGAACCTTGCTTCCACCGAGATGCTGGGCGACCTCGGCGAGGACGGAGCGCTTCTCGTCACCGAGCGTGAAATCGATCGTGATGGCGTGGAGGATCTCGGGCATCCCGTCGGGCGGGAACTCGACGTCGACCACCGGTCCGGCGACCTTGACGATTCGCCCGACGCTCTTGGCGTCACTCATTGGTGTCTCCATTCTTGATTTTGTCTCTCCCCCCGTAGGGGGGAGTACCGCCGGAGGCGGGGAGGGGGGAGCTTTTCATCTTCTCGCCTCGGCGAGCGCCTCGGCACCGCCCACGATTTCCGAGATGGCGGTGGTGATCTCGGCCTGACGGGCACGGTTGGCCTGGACGGAGAGGACCCTGATCAGGTCCTCGGCGTTGTCCGTCGCCGCTTTCATCGCCCTGCGCCGGGCGCTGTGCTCCGAGGCCGAGGCTTCGAGCAGCACGTTGAAGACGGTCGCCTCGACATACCTGGGAAGGAGGCGGTCGAGAATCTCTTCGGGTGAGGGCTCGAACTCGTAGGTGGCGGACGGGCCCTCCTGCTCGGCCCGCTCCGGCGGCGTGATCGGGAGAAGGTCGAGACGAGTCGGGAGCTGTTTCATCGCCGACTGGTAGCGGGTGAAGAACACCTCGACCGCATCGATGTGGTCGGTGGCGAAAGCGGTGAGCACCGAGCTGGCCACGGCCCGGGCATCACCATATCCCGGCGTGTCAGTGACACCGAGATAGGCGCCGTCGATGCGAAACCCCCGATACCGGAAATAGGCCTGCGCCTTCTTGCCTATCGCGTACAGGGCGACATCCTTGCCCTCCCGGTCGAGCTCGCGAATCCGGTTCTCGGCGAGTCGGATGATGTTCGAGGCATAAGACCCGGCAAGACCGCGGTCTGACGTCACGATGACAAGCCCGACCGTCTTGACCTCGCGCTGCTCGAGCAAGCGGTGCTTGGCCCCGGCGCCTGCGGCGCCGACATTCTCGATGACCTCGATCAGCTTGGCGGTATAGGGCTTCGAGGCATTGACCCTGGCCTGAGCCTTCGGGATCCGGCTGGTAGCGATCAGCTCCATGGCGCGGGTGATCTTCTTGATCGCCTCGACGCTCCTGATGCGCCGCCGGGTGTCCCGCAGCTGGGCGGAGGCCATGCCCGGTGCCCCCTACTCCTCGACCTTGGAGCCTTCGAAGGTCTCCTTGAACTGGGCGATGGCGTTCGGCACCTCATCCCCTTCCGGGAGCTTGCCCGTGTCCCGGATCTCGGTGAGAAGACCGGGGTGGCGGCTGCGGAAGAACTCGCCCAGCTCGGCCTCGAAACGGCGGACGTCGGGGAGGGCGATGTCATCCATGTGGCCCTCGGTAACAGCGTAGATCGACACCACCTGCTCCTCGACCGGAATCGGGGCGAACTGCGGCTGCTTGAGCACCTCGACCACCCGGCGTCCCCGCTCCAGCTGCGCAAGCGAGGTGGCGTCCAGCTCCGAGCCGAATTCTGCAAATGCAGCCAGCTCGCGGAACTGCGCCAGGTTGAGGCGGAGTGGGCCGGCGATCTTCCGCATGGCCGGTACCTGGGCGGCGCCGCCGACCCGGGAGACCGAGATGCCGGCGTCGAGGGCGGGGCGGATCCCCTGGAAGAACAGATCGGCGAGCAGATAGCACTGCCCGTCGGTGATCGAGATGACGTTGGTCGGGATGTAGGCCGAGATGTCGTTGGCCTTGGTCTCGATCACCGGGAGACCGGTCAGTGACCCGCCACCGAGCTCGTCGGAGAGCTTGGCACAACGCTCGAGGAGCCGGCTGTGCAGGTAGAAAACGTCGCCGGGGTACGCCTCACGGCCGGGGGGCCGGCGCAGCAGCAGCGAGATCTCGCGATAGGCCACGGCCTGCTTCGAGAGGTCGTCGAAGATCACCAGGGCATGCTGGCCGTTGTACATCCAGTGCTGGCCGATGGCCGAGCCGGCGTAGGGGGCATACATCTGCAGCGCAGGGGCCGCGGAGGCGGCGGCATTGACCACGACTGTGTACTCCATGGCGCCGTGCTCTTCGAGGGTGGCCACGATCTCGGCGACGGTGGAGGCCTTCTGCCCGATGGCCACGTAGATGCACTTGACCTCGTCCTTGGTCCCCTGGTTGACCTTCTGGTTGATGATCGTGTCGACCACGATGGCCGTCTTGCCGATCTGGCGGTCGCCGATGATCAGCTGGCGCTGCCCACGGCCGATCGGGGTCATCGAATCAATGGCCTTGATCCCGGTCTGCAGCGGCTCCTTGACCGGCTGCCGCTCCACGACAGATGGCGCCTGAGTCTCGAGGAGCCGGCGCTCGGTGGTGTCGATCGGGCCTTTGCCGTCCACCGGATTGCCCAGCGGGTCGATGACACGGCCGAGCAGGGCATCTCCCACCGGGACCGAAAGCACCGTGCCGGTCTGCTTGACCGGATCGCCTTCCTGGATGTGGCTGGCCTCTCCGAGGACCACCACTCCGAGGTCCTCTTCGTCGATGTTGAGGGTGACTCCGATCAGACCACCGGGAAGCTCGAGCAGCTCGGACGCCATGACATTGGGCAGGCCCTCGACGCGGGCGACGCCGTCGGCGATCGAGGTGATGTATCCGACGGTCTCCTTGTCGACCTCCGGCTGCCAGCCCGCGAGCTGCTCCTTGAGGGACTTGGTGATCTGGTCGGCAGTGATGGTCAAGTCGGTCATATGACTCCTCAGCGGCTCAGCACGGCCTGGCGAAGCTCGGTTATGGCGTTGGAAACGGTCCCGTCGATGACGACATCGCCGACACGAGCGACGATGCCGCCTATGACCGACTCGTCGACCACGACCTTCACCTCGACCTTCTTGCCAGTGGCCTTGCCCAGAGCCACAGCAAGACGCTCGATGGTTGCATTGTCCAGTGGGACAGCGGAGCGGACCTCGGCGAGAGCCATGGACCGCGACTCCACCGCCTTCTCGACGAAGCTCCTGGCAATGTCGGGGATCTCCGACGATCGGCCTAGACCGACGATGAATTGGACGAGGCCCACCGTGAGCGACGAGGCACGGCCCCCGATCAGGTCGTCGACGATCGCCTGCTTCTTCTCCACCGGGAGTTGGGGGTCGGTGAGGGTCGACCGCAGCTCAGCGGACTTATCGAAAGCCTGACCCAGGGCCAGGAACTCGCTCTCGACGCGACTCAGCTCACCCTCGGCCTCGGCAAGGTTGAGGATGGCTGTCGCGTAGCCGCTGATCCGATCGTCCATTTAGTGGCCCGCCCCCCAAATACTTGTGGCGTCTCTCCGGCCCTCGACGCCCCTGGCTGCGTCGAAGTGCTCGCCGCAGCTCCCCGGCTGCGACTGCGCGCTTCTCCTTGCCAGATGTCGCCGATGACTCGGAGATACGCGCACACTATTTGCGTGACAGACCACTACAGACGCTCCAGGTCCGCCAGGTAGCGATCGATCAGGTCCTTCTGCATCTTGCCGTCGAGCGATTCGCCGACGATCTTCTCGGCAAGACCGACCGAGATCTCACCAACCTCGCGACGGGCCTCGGCAAGGGCGCGGGTCTTCTCGTTCTGGGCCTCATCACGCGCCTTGGCCAGGATCTGTGAAGCCTCCTCCTCGGCTCGGGCCACGACGTCTGACTTCAACTGTTCACCGGCGGTCCGGGCCTCCTCGATGATCCGATTGCCCTCGGACTTGGCTTCGGCGAGCTGGGCGCGATAGTCGGCGAGCAGGCTTTCGGCCTCCCGCTTCGACTCCTCGGCGTCGGAAAGCTGACCTGAAATCGCCTGCTGCCTTGCCTCCAGGGTCTTGTTGATGGTGGGAAGGGCCCTCCTCCATACGAAGAAGAAGACGATGAGGAAGGCGAGGATGCCGGCGATCAGCTCCTCGGGATGGGGCAGGACCAGGCTGAGCCCGCCTCCGGACTCTCCCCCCTCCTCGGTGGCCAGGACCACCAGGGCGTTCAAGAACTGCATCCTGTTTCCCCTATCCGGCTGAGGCGATGAAGAACAGCACGAACCCGATCAGGGCCAGCGCCTCGGTCAGGGCGATACCCAGGAACATGGTGGTCCGGATCGTCCCCTGCATCTCGGGCTGACGGGCCATGGCGGTGATGGCGTTGCCGGCCACGATGCCGATGCCGATGCCGGGGCCGATCGCCCCCAGGCCGTACCCGACCAGGGAGAGGGGGCCGACGAGGGCCTCGATGTTGCCTTCCATTCTGTTTCTCCTTAGTGCTCGAAGTGGATGGACGATTCGATGTAGATCGCAGTCAGCAAGGTGAAGATGTACGCCTGGAGAACGCCGATCAAGATCTCCAACAGGAACATGAAGAGGCCGAGGCCGAACCAGAAAACCCCGATCGTCCCCTTCACACCGATCTCGGGGATGGCGGCCACGAAGATAACACCCGAGGTGAGCAGCAAGGTGAGCATCAGGTGCCCGGCCACCATGTTGGCGAAGAGCCGGACGGCCAGCGTGATCGGCCGGAGGATGAAGATCGAGAACAGCTCGATCAGGCCCACCAGCCATCGGAGGCCGATCGGGACCGCCTTGGGCCAGATGGTGTCGATCAGGTAGCGGAAGTTGTTCTTGGCGAAGCCGACGAACATGAAGATGACGTAGGTGACCACGGCCAGGAAGGCGGGGATCGCCATCCTGGAAGTGATGGGGAAGTTGATCAATGGGGTCACCTCGAACAGGTTTCCCACCAGGAGGAAGAAGAACATCGCCATCAGGTAGGGAACGTATTTGGTGCCCTCCGGCCCGATCACGTCGCGGGCGATCCCGTCCCGCACGAACCCGACCATTGCCTCCACCGCCGCTCCGAACTTGGTCGGCACGAGCTGCTGCTTCCGGAGCCCGAAATAGAGGATTCCGACCGCGACGAACGCCGCCAGGAACATGAGGATGATGGTCCGGGTCACGTCGAACCCACCGATGGTGAAGATGGTGGGGAACTCGAAGAGCTCGTTGACGTTGGCCGGAGCGCAGATCACCTCGTTGACCACGTCACATTCGGAGGTCGCCACTATCAACTGCGCCAACTGGGTTCCCTTTCTCTATCCCTGGTGATCGACACTGCCTCCCACGCCAGCATCACGATGTAGGCGATCACCGCCGAAATGCCGAACGCCACCCGGTCCACCTCGACCAGCGTGGCGATCAGATAGACCGCGCCGACGAACAAGGCGAGACGGAGGAGGAAGCCGATCAGAGCGGCGGCATGATAAGCCTGGAGGCTGATCCTCAGTGAAATCGACAGGATGGCCCCGGCGAGGAGGAAGTTGGCCACCACCACGACGACCCCGAGCGCGGCGCTCCATGCCCCATCCCACCCATTGAGGAGGCCGAACAACAGGATCAGCGCAGGCCCGATGTAGACGGCGCGAGCCACCGTTTCCTTGGCCAGGTTGGCCTCGAGGGGCGGGCCGTGCTCAACGCTCACGATCGGCCATTTCCATTTCCTTGGACCAGCGCCACATATTCATGAAGCCCGAGTAGGAGCCCACGAGCGCCCCGGTCACCACCAGCCAGGGCTCGGTCCCCAGCCAGTTGTCGGCGAGGAGGCCGAGGAGGGTGCCGGAGATGATCGACCCGGCGAAGGCACCGGATCGACCCCACCCATCGCTGACGGCGCGTCCGACGCTCTGGTTGATGGTCTCTCTCATGGGTGGCTCGCTGCTCGATCAGTCTGACTCTGGACCGAGCTTGTGAATCTATTCACAAAGTCTACGGGGGTGGGTTCAGTGGGCAAAATCGGAACCTAGCAATGGGTGGTGGTTGGTGAGTCTTGGGTCTTGGGTTTCGAGCCCTGAGACTTGACGACTGCCCACAACTCGCAACCCATAACTCATGACGCAATCAGACATGGCCAACGAAGTCGTGCGGGTAGGGCGGGAACTCGGCGGCCAACTCCCCCACTCGAGTCGACACCTTGGCGAGGTCACTGTCGTCGTTTCGGTTGTGCAGGGCCCGAGCGATGAGAGTTGCCACCTCGACGGCTTGATCCTCCTTCATCCCTTGGCTGGTCATCGCCGGGGTGCCGATCCTCAGGCCCGAGGCACGGAAAGGAGGTCGTGGATCGAATGGGATGGTGTTGAAGTTGAGTGTGATCCCCACCTCGTCCAAGAGCTTGGCCGCGTCCTTGCCGTCGAGATCGTCGGCTACCGATCGGAGATCGATCAGAAAGAGATGGTTGTCGGTGCCACCGGAGACCACTCTCACTCCCTGCTCCTTAATCGCCGCCGCCATCGCTCGGGCGTTGGCCACGATCTGGTCGGTGTAGATGCGGAACCCGGGCTGCATCGCCTCCTGGAATGAGACCGCCTTGGCCGCGATCTGTGATTCGATGGGCCCACCTTGGGCATTGGGAAAGATCGCCCGATCGATGTCCTTCGCAAAGCGCTCCTTGCTCAGGATCAGGCCACCTCTGGGGCCGCGCAGGGCCTTGTGCGTGGTCCCGGTCACGATGTCGGCATGGGGCACGGGCGAAGGGTGAGACCGCCCCGCCACGAGACCGATGAAATGGGCCGCATCCACCATGAAAAGCGCTCCCACCTCGTCGGCGATGGCCCGGAACGCCTCGTAGTCCAGGGTTCGGGAGTACGCGGAGTAGCCGGCCAGGACGATGTTCGGCTTGTGCTCGATGGCCAGGGCGCGGACCTGGTCCATGTCAACCAACTCCGTCTCCCGATCGACGCCGTATGCCACAAAGTCGTAATAGAGACCGGAGAAGTTCACCGGTGAGCCATGGGTCAGGTGCCCGCCCTGATCGAGACGCATCCCCAGGACACGGTCCCCAGGCTGGAGAAGGGAGAAGTACACGCCCATGTTGGCCTGTGCCCCGGAATGAGCCTGGACGTTTGCATGCTCCGCCCCGAACAGTTCCTTGGCCCGATCGATCGCCAACTGCTCCATCTCGTCGACCACGGCACAGCCCTCGTAGTAGCGACGGCCCGGGTAGCCCTCGGCGTACTTGTTGGTGAACACCGACCCCGATGCGGCCATCACCGCGGGCGAGGCGAAGTTCTCCGAGGCGATGAGGTGGATGTGGCTGTTCTGCCGTTCCACGTCTTTGCGGATGAGGCCGGCGATTGCGGGATCGACCTGCTCCAGGGGGTCCATCGAGATCATGGGCCGAGGGTAACCAGCGGCCCGCCGCCCAGATAATGGTGGCGCCTCTCCGGCCCTCGACGTCCCTGGCTGCGTCGAAGTGCTCGCCGCAGCTCCGCGGCTGCGACTGCGCGCTTCTCCTTGCCAGCTACCGCCGATGACTCGGAGATTCGCGCACCCTATCTGGGCGACAGACCACTAGATGGAAACAGGCCCCTGCCGGAGAACCACGACCTCGAATCCGGTGACGTCCACCACGGTCGAGGCTTCGCCGCCAGGGGCACGGCCTTCCACATAGACCGGCACGAGATCACCGAAGACGGCGCGGGCGTCCTCGTCGCTCATCGACTCGCTGGCACCGGAGAGATTGGCCGAGGTGACCGCAAGTGGTCCGACCGCTTCCAGCAACTCGAGTGCGACCAGATGATCAGGCACCCGCAAACCAACGGTTTGTTGCTGCGAGTCGCCGACCCAATCCGCCAGGATCACCTTGGGTGTGACGACGAGGGTGAGTGCCCCCGGCCAGTGCTGGCTGGCCAGCTCCGCCGCCACGCCCTCGATCTCCCCGATGGCCGCGGCCTGCTCCAATGATGCGACGAGCAACCCGATCGGCTTGTGCTCGGGCCTGCCCTTGAGCTCGAACAGCCTGGCCACGGCCACCTCGCTGAGTGGGTCGACGCCGATCCCGTACACCGTGTCGGTGGGCAGCCCGACCACTTCGCGATTCCGGATGGCCGCAATCGCCCGGTCGAGGCTCAAGGCTTGACGGCAACGATGTATCGATCGCGCCCGGTGAGGTCCTGACGCACGATCGCGGGCAAATCCATGAAAGAGCTAGTCGCAGAGACCCCCTGCTTCTCTCCGATCTCACAGATGACCACACCCCCGGGCCGGAGCCATGACGCCGCCGAGGCTCCAATCCGCTGGATGACCTCCAACCCGGTCGGCCCTGAGACGAGAGCCACCCTCGGCTCTCGCTGCACGTCGGCGGGTAACGCACCGAAATCCACGTCGGCGACATAGGGGGGATTGGCGACGATGAGATCAACGGTCCCGAGGATCGCCGTGGGAAGCGGGTCGAAGAGGTCTCCCTCCGCGAGGTAGATCTGGAGCCCCGTTCGATAGCGATTGTCGGTGGCGACCTCGACGGCATCCTTGGAGATGTCGGTGGCGAACACCGCCGCCGACGGGAACCTGCTCTTCAGTGCCAGCGCCACGGCCCCGGAACCGGTGCAGAGGTCGACGATGATCTCTGGGCTCCGCACCATCCGGATCGCCAACTCGAACATGCCCTCGGTCTCGGGTCGCGGGATCAGGACCCGCTCGTCGACCAGGAGGTCGAGGGGACCAAACGCCGCCGTGCCCTCGATGTACTGCAAGGGCTCGCCACGGAGACGGCGCGCGATGAGGTCCTCGAGAGGCAGATCGTCGCGGGCGACCGCTTCGAGCCTCACCCTCTCATGTTCGGGAATGGTCGTCATTTGCCCCAGAGCTATCTCAAAGCGACAGCCGACAGAAGATAGTTCGCTTTCGCACTTGGGCCCGTCACCTCGATCATCGGCAACCATGGAGAAACCCCTCGTTCTGCCATCATCACCAGGCAATTTCGGCTGCATCGGGAGATTCCGAGACCGGTATGGGTGACATCAAGCGCGTCCTCGTTGCCGACGACTCGGACACGGTGACGACGGTCCTGGCAACTGCCCTCGAGTTGGAGGGTTACGAGGTCGACAAGGCCGATAACGGGTTGGCGGCCTACGAGATGGGCATAACCGGGAACTACGACCTCATCATCCTCGACCACCTCATGCCCGGCCTACTCGGGCTGGAGATCCTGGAGCGCTGGGGGAAGGAGGGCCACAAGTTCACCACCATCGTGCTCTCCGGTGTGGACGACGACCGGATCGCGGTCGACAGTCTCGACGCCGGAGCAGTTGACTTCGTCAGGAAGCCCTTCCGCATGCCCGAGCTATTGGCGCGGATCCGCTCACGACTGCCTGACTGAGCACGCCGGCTCAACTGTGCCGATTTATGGCCGATTTATACGGCTGGGTACGTCCCATGAACGAAACCACGATCGGCCTCGTGATCCTGGGAGTCGTCACGCTCGTGGCCTTCGCCATGCTCCTGGGGCTGGTGACGTTGAAGGCCATCAACCGACGACGCGCCTTGCGCCGCCGTGAGAGACATATCCGCTACGTGGCGCTGATAAGCCGCCGCATCGCGGCAAAGGACACCCTCGAGCCAATCGACGGCTCGGCGGTAGACGACGATGCATTCCTGGACGCAGTGATCGACATACGCAACGTCGTAACCGGCCGGCAGATCGACACGCTGGCCGGGATCATCGACGGCGTCGGGCTGGCGCGACGTCAGGAGGCTCGGCTGCGCAGCCGGTTCCCCCTAGGAAGACGTCTTCGCGCTGCCGTTTCGCTCGCCGAGATCGGGGACGAGTCGACGGCGCCGGTGCTCATGGCACATCTCTCCGACCTGGAGCCGGAGATCAGGATCCAATGTGCCCGCGGCCTGGGGCGCATGCAGCATGAACCGGGGATCGACGCCATCCTCGAGCGGTTCGGTCTGGAGGCCCCTTGGGTCAGGGCCCGCTTTGCCGACACCCTGGTCGGCTTTGGGACAAAGGCGACGTGGCCCCTGGTGGCCTACGTCCGAGCCAACCTCACGCACGATCACATCCATGGCGTCGTCGAGGCGATTCGGGTGCTGGGGGTGATCGGCGACCGCGAGGTAGGCCCCAGCCTCGCCGGCATCCTTCGGGTCGCCACCGAGCCCGAAGTCCGAATCGCCGCGATCGAGTCTCTGGGGATGGTCGGGGGGCCTTTGGCAATCAGGCCGCTCAAGTACACGTTCCGCTCTCCGGACTGGAGACTCCGGGCCAAGTCGGCGACGTCTCTCGGTCACATCGGTGACCCATCGATCAACCGGGTCCTGGCATCGGGGTTGCAGGATTCCAACTGGTGGGTGCGTCGCAACAGCGCCTCCGCGCTGGCTGTGCTGCCCGGCGGAGACGAGTTGTTGCTGCTGGCTATCGGGTCGGACGATCCGTTCGCGCGGGATGCGGCGGCCGAAGCCCTGGCCGACTGTGGCGTACTAGCAGCTGCTCGCGAGCGACACGACGCCGGCAAGGCGACCGAGGGCGACCGATTGCTCCTCGATCACGTCGGAGCCGAGCGTCGGGTCCTGTCGTGATCCTCGAGATCCTGCGCTGGGCGGGTTACGGCACCGTCGTCTACTTCATCTTCATGCAGGCTTACATGATCGGGCTCGGGCTGCGGTCGGCGGCGGTCCTGCGTCGGGTCCATCATCTCGATCGATTCGGCCGTGTATCCGAGATGCTCTCCAGCCAGACCTCCCCACCGGTGTCGATCGTCATCCCTGCCTACAACGAGGAAGCGGGGATCGTCGACTCCGTTCGATCGATGTCGATCGTTGGCTATCCGCGATTCGAGATCGTGGTGACCAACGACGGATCAACCGACGGGACGTTGGAGACCCTGATCAACGCGTTCAATCTCGAGCGAGTTCGTATCCCGTATCGGCCGGACATCGCCACTGTCCAGGTCAAGGGCATCTACCGGGGCCACGGGTCGTTCGACATCACTGTCATCGACAAGGAGAACGCTGGGAGGGCTGACGCCCTGAACGCCGGGATCAACGCCGCTCGTTACCCGTATGCCCTGTGCACAGACGCCGATGTGATTCTCGATGCCAACTGTCTGATCGGGGCCATGCGGCGGGTCGTGGAAGACCGCCAGCGAACGATCGCGGTCGGGGGCAACATCCGGCCCCTCAACGGGAGCAAGGTCCATCTCGGTCATCTGGTGGAGGCCGGCGTTCCCAAGGGCCTCGTCGCCCGGATGCAGGTGCTGGAGTACCTGCGCACCTTTCTCGCGAGCCGCCCCGCTTGGTCGCAGATGGAGGCTCTTCCGCTGGTCTCGGGAGCCTTCGGGGTTTGGAAGAGATCGGCGGTCATCGCCGTCGGAGGCTTCACAACCGGTCACATGGGTGAGGACATGGACCTGACAATGCGCCTCCATCGCCATCACATCGACAACGAGATCCCATATCGGATCGTGTACGAGCCGTCGGCGGTGATTTGGACCGAGGTGCCGGACACTCTCCGCGTCCTGCGGCGTCAGCGAATCCGGTGGCACCGCGGGTTGATGACCGCGGTGAAGGACTTCATGCCGATGACCTTCAACCCCAAGTACGGCAAGGTGGGGATGATCACATGGGCTGCCATGTTCCTATTCGAGTACCTGGCCCCGGTCATCGAGTTCCTTGGGTGGATCACCATCGTGGTGGCGTTCCTGCTCGGCGCCCTGAACACGACATCTCTCGTGATCCTCCTCGCCGTTGCCTTCGGCGTGGGCCTCATCAACTCACTGATTGCGCTGCTCCTCGACGAGTCGTACGGCTATTTCAACTCGCTGAAGGACACCTTCCGCCTCATCACGATGGCCCTCATCGAGAACCTCGGCATGCGTCAGATAACTGTCGTTTGGCGCATCCGCGCCATCATCGGCGGCAGGGCGACCCGCACCTGGGGAAACATGGAGCGCAAGGGCGTCGCCAATCTCGACGGGGCGCCACAGCGAACCTGAGACCCGTCGTGCGAACCTCAGGTTCTGCGCCCCGCATCCGGGCCGAATCGTCTCAGGTTCAATCGGCGGCGCGGCCCGACTCGAAGCTGAGGCGATTCGTTTCATATCCGGGCCTGGGAACCTGAGGTTCCGGGAACCGCGGTACCCCCCTCAGGACCCTTCGGCGAGGCGGGTGGCCTGCTCGTCGGCGCTGAGGGCGGTAACAAATTCGTCGAGGTCGCCCTCGAGGATGTGATCGAGACGCTTCAGGGTGAGGCCGATCCGATGGTCGGTGACCCGATTCTCCTTGAAGTTGTAGGTACGGATCTTTTCGGAGCGCCCCCCCGAGCCGACCTGTGACCGACGCGCCCCGGCTAGCTCCGACTGCTGCCGCTCCAGCTCCAACTGATACAGCCTGGCTCTGAGGATCCGCATCGCCTTCTCCTTGTTCTGGAGCTGGCTCTTCTCGTCCTGGACGGTGACGACGAGAGATGTGGGAAGGTGTGTGAGCCGCACCGCGGAATCGGTGGTGTTCACCGACTGCCCGCCGGGCCCCGTCGACCGGTAGACATCCACCTTCAAGTCGTTGGGGTCGATCTCGACGTCGACCTCCTCGACCTCGGGCAGGACCGCAACTGTCGCGGTGGAGGTGTGGATCCGCCCCTGGGACTCGGTCTTCGGCACCCTCTGGACACGATGCACGCCCGCCTCGTATTTCATTCGCGAGTAGGCGCCCTTGCCTTTGATGGCAACCGTCACCTTGTCGTAGCCGCCTGCCTCGGACGGTGAGCTGTCGAGCGGCTCGATCTCGAGCCCGATGCGGTCGGCGTATCGCTCATACATCCGGAGCAGGTCCCCCGCCCAGATCGCAGCCTCGTCGCCACCCGCCGCTGATCGGATCTCGAGGATCACATCCTTGGCGTCGGCCGGATCGGTCGGGATCAGGGCGAGCTTGACCCGCGCTTCTAACTCGTCGATCTCGCCGGCGAGCTCCCGCGCCATATCAGCCATGTCCGCGTCATCCGCCATGCCGCGGGCGTCTTCGAGATCGGCTCGCAGCCCGCGCAACTGGCGGATATCGGCTACCACGTCTCGAAGGTCGGCATGACGTTTGCCCAACTCGGCAAGCAACGCAGGGTTGGACAGCGTCTCGGGATCGGACAGCGCCGCCTCGGTCTCGTCGAAGGCAGACTCGATCTCGGCGAGCCTCAGCGCGAGCGTGTCGTCCATCAGGCCTCCGCGGTCGGAGGGGTGAGACCAAATGCGGCGCGGCGTACCTCGAGTGCGGTGCCAGGCAGCCCGCCGCGGCCGATGACGTCGTCGACCATGTCGTCGTCGAGGGCGACCACCAGGCTCGAGATGGCGACCTCGATCTGGGACTCGTCGGGCACACGTGTGGTCAGCTTCTGCAGCCAGATCCCGGGGGCGGCCAGGGCACGAGCCAGCCAACCGGAGCTCCGGGTCCCCGACCAACGCAACAACTCGTAGGCGATCCCGGCGATGATCGGGATGCCGAGCAGGCGCGAGGCGACCAGGAAGACCCAACCGGGGCGACCGAAGAAGGAGAAGAGAATGATCGAGCCGAGCACGACGATGAGCAGGAAGCTCGTGCCGCAACGGGGGTGCTCGGGTGGATAGCGACGCACCGATTCGACACTGAGCGGCTCCCCTGCCTCGTAGGCGTGGATAGACATGTGCTCGGCGCCGTGATACTCGAACACGCGCCCGATCTCCTTCGACCTGCCGATCGCCCAGATGTAGCCGATGAAGAGCGCGAGGCGGATGGCCCCCTCGCTGACGTTGAACAAGATCCCGGATTCGCCCGACAGCGCGCCCGCCGCGAGAGCCGGGAGCACGATGAAGATCCCAGCGAACAGGGCGAATGCCAGCGCCATGGTCCAGCCGATCTGGGTCTTACTGAGCGGCTCTTCCTCGTCTCCGGCCGCCATCTCGGCGGACCAGGAAAGGGCGCGAAACCCCAGGCTCAGCGATTCCCAGAGCACGACGATGCCACGCACGAACGGGATGCGGGCGGCCCGATTGCGGTCGGCGAGACGCCCGAGGACATGACGTTGGGCGACGATGGTGTCATCGGGCTTGCGGATCGTTACCGACCATGCACCCGGAGCGCGCATCATCACACCTTCGATTACGGCCTGGCCCCCGACCGTCTTGGCCGGGTCGATAGGGCTGGTCAGCCCTTGGTAACTGGGGCGCTCGGGCGTCAAATGCGGGACTGAGGCTCCCGATTCCGAATCGGAAGCTGTTGACTCACTCCGCGTCAGCGGTTTCCGCCTCTGCGTCAGCCTCGACCGGGTCGCCGGCCTTGGTGAAGGCGGTCTTTCCGTAGCGCTTCTGGAATCGCTCCACGCGGCCACCACTGTCGACGAGCTTCTGCTTGCCGGTGAAGAACGGGTGGCACTCATTGCAAAGCTCGATGTGCATCTCGCCCGGCTTGGTGCTCCGGGTTGTGAAGGTGTTGCCACATGAGCACGTGACGTGCGTCTCGGCGTATGTCGGATGAATGTCGGTCTTCACCGCTGGCTCCTATCTAGCCGCCGCTGCTCTTCGCCACCTCGGCGAGGAAATCGGCGTTGGACTTCGTGGTCTTCAATCGGTCAATGAGAAGCTCGAGGGCGGCTCCGGACTCGAGGGCCAGCAGCACCCTGCGAAGCTTCCAGACCTGGGCGAGCTCCTTCTGGTCGAACAGAAGCTCTTCCTTCCTTGTTCCCGATGCCTCGATGTCGATGGCCGGGTAGATCCGCTTGTCGGCGAGCTTGCGGTCGAGACGGAGCTCCATGTTCCCGGTGCCCTTGAACTCCTCGAAGATCACCTCGTCCATCTTGGACCCGGTCTCGACGAGGGCGGTTCCAAGGATGGTGAGCGAGCCCCCCTCCTCGATGTTGCGGGCGGCGCCGAAGAAACGCTTGGGCGGGTAAAGGGCCTGCGAGTCGACACCACCGGACAGGATCCGGCCGGAAGCGGGTGTGGCCAGGTTGTGGGCACGAGCGAGACGGGTGATCGAGTCGAGAAGGATCACGACGTCGGTGCCCATCTCCACGAGTCGCTTGGCCCTCTCCAAAGCCAGCTCGGACACCTGGGTGTGCTCCTCGGCCGGACGGTCGAAGGTCGAATAGATGACCTCGCCCTTGACCGAACGCTGCATGTCGGTGACCTCTTCGGGTCTTTCGTCGACCAATACCACCATCAGGTAGCACTCGGGGTTGTTGGTGGTGATCGCCTGGGCCATCTCCTGGAGGACGGTCGTCTTGCCGGCCTTAGGAGGCGAGACGATCAAACCGCGCTGACCCTTGCCGATCGGCGCAATCAAGTCGACGATCCGGGTGAGTATGCCGTTGGGCCTCCCGTCGATCTCGAGACGGAGTCTCTCGTCCGGGAAGAGCGGGGTGAGCGACTCGAACTTGGGTCGCTTCATCGCCTCATCGGAGGTCATGCCATTGACCTTGTCGATGCGGACGACGGCGGCGAACTTCTCCTTCGAGCGCGGGGGCCGGATCGGGCCGGAGACGATGTCCCCCTTGCGGAGGCGGAACTTGCGCACCTGATTGGCGGAGACGTAGACGTCCTTGTCCCCGGACAGGTACCCGGTGACTCTCAGGAAGCCATAGCCCTCGGGAAGAATGTCGAGCAGGCCCTCACGCGTCTCGAGGTCCTCCTCGGGGATGTACTCATCCTCACGGCCACCGCCACCGCTACCTCCGCGGCGACGCCGGTTTCGATTCCGGTTTCCACCCTGGCGCTGGTCGTCGTAGTCGGGCCGCCCGCCCTGACGTGACTCGGGGCGCGGCTCATCGCCCGAGCTCTGATCGGAGTCGACTTCCCCGTCCTGGCCTACCCGCTCGGTGCGAGGGGTGGCCTGAGGAAGGTCGACCTCCTCGTCGGGCGAGGGGTCGGCGACCTGACCGGCGTCAACGAGGGCGCTGATCAGTTTCGATTTCTGGAGACCGTCGGTCTCGATACCTACTGCATCGGCGATCTGTCGCAGCTCGTCGATGGACTTGCTCTGGAGTTGAGCTCGTGTGGTCATTGGATCCTTCGCGATTCTTCGCTTTCGGGCTCAAACGGACCGGGATACGCACCATCGAGAACGATGATGTGGCATGCCTCGGATGAGGACTGTGAGTGGGTGGCCGCAACGTCCCTTGGCGTTGTCGGCTACCCGTATGGTAGCGGTTCGCCGCGATTGCGCAAAGCAGCGACGAAGTAGTTATCGGAGGAGCGGGTCGAGCTCTGAATGGTCAGGCTCGATGATCATCAGACGCTCCGGTTTCTGGGACAGGTCTTCGAAACCCGGAGGCGGGTTGGGACGCTGGCCCACCGCCCGCTCCACTGCGTCAGCGAATTTGGCTGGATGGGCGGTGGAGACCACGACCACGGGCCTCTCGCCGACGACCGAGTCCGAGACGTGCCACGCCGCCGCCGTGTGCGGGTCGAGCAGATAGCGATATCGCCGTTTCACCTCGGCGATCGTGTCGACTATCTCCTCGTCGTCGGCATACCCGGCTTTGAATGCCTGCGAAGGGTCCCCGGTGAATCGCTCCAGGTTCGACGGGACACTGACATCCATCGCCGGGGCCAGCGTCGGGATCACAGGGCCGGGTTCCATCGAGCCGGTATTGACCAGGTCGGATAGGCCGCGGTTGGCGTTGTTGGCGATGACGATTCTCTCTATGGGCGCTCCCATCTGCTTCGCCACCAAGCAGGAGAGAGCGTTGCCGAAGTTGCCGGTAGGAACCACGACATCGATCGGTTGGTCGAATCTGGCGGTCAGAGACACGTAGTAGCCCGCCTGGGCGGCGACGCGCGCCCAGTTGATCGAGTTGAAGGAGAGCAAGCCGTCATGGCGGGGGAAGGCCGCCTTGACCATGGCCTGGCAATCGTCGAAGTTCCCCTTTACCGCCACCGCCACGACATTGTCGTCTTGGACAGTTGTCATCTGGCGCCGCTGGAAATCCGAGATCAATCCCTCGGGGTACAGCACCACGATCCTCAGGTTGGCCCGGCCCCGACATGCCTCGATCGCAGCTGAACCGGTATCTCCCGAGGTGGCGCCGAGGATGGTGGACTGGGATGTCACCTCCCGATCGAGCAGGCCCCCGAGGATCTGCAAGGCGTGGTCCTTGAAGGACAGCGTCGGGCCCCAGAACAGCTCGTAGACGTACCGGTCACCGAGACCGACCAGTGGGGCGACCTCCTCGCGGGCGAATTTGGCGGCAGCCTGCAGGACCATCGGCCCAACCTGCTCGGCGCCAAACAGGGTCATGGTGGCGGTGACCGCCTGTTGATATGACCAATCCATCCAGCCATCGGGCAGCGAGGGGATCTCCTCTGGTACATAGAGCCCGCCGTCGGAGGCGAGCCCGGCCAGCAACACCCCCTTGAAATCGAGTGGAGGGGCCTCACCCCGTGTCGAGACGTACTTCACGGGGCGGAGGGTAGGGGCTGAGCCGTCGATACAATCGACGGCCTCGGGCTCCCGTAGCTCAGGGGATAGAGCGCCGGCCTCCGGAGCCGGGTGCGCAGGTTCGAATCCTGCCGGGAGCGCGCAACTCTCTGACCAGGGGTTTCAGGTCGTTCATTGTCAAATGAACTTAGAGAGACTGGCTGTGCACCCGGTTTCTGGATGGCAAAGTGGGTGCGTGACGAACCATGGGCACCTATGGAAATCCTGAGAGCGCTCGACGACTCGCGAAGCCCTCTAATTGCGTCCGGTGGCAAAGAGGTCGTCGCTTTCGTCAAATACGAGACCTGCCATTCCGTGTTCAACGAAGACGAATACCCGAGTCAGGTTCTTCTCAGTTTCTTCGATGTACTAGTTGACGAAGCTCCAGACCCGGGGGGCGTCCTTATGGCCTCCAGGTCAAGGAAGGCGTCTGAGCACCGAAACCCGGATGGGCTCTCGGACTACAAACTCACCGCCTCCGCTAGCCAGCAACCGACTGGCCGAGGCGATTAACTCCGCCGGAGCCTCGCCGCTGTATCCCTCTCGAGCCTGGTACTCAAGCCAGTCCTCTGCACTCTGGAAGTGAGCGAGCAGGTCGAAGAACCTTCGGCGCTCCGTCACGTACCAGCCGTCCCCTTCGACTGAGTCGAGTCGGGCCCGAGCCTCGAGGATGTCCTGTATATCCTCCTCCTGGTCGAGGTGGCCGAGAGGTTCGACCCGGCCACCCTGCCACACCTCCACTCCAGCCCGCTCCGGCTGGGGATGAAGGTCGAGAAGGACCCCCTCCGATCGAAGTGAGTGATGGATCCGCCTCAGGGCGTGGACCACGCCCTCCAGTTCAATGCATCACAAAGAGTGGGCGAGGATGGCCACGTCGTAGGCGTCCGGGGAAAGCTCCACCTGGCCGATATCCGCCACCACAAAACTCGTCTTGGCGCGGAGCGAAGCAGGAGTAGCCTCCCTGGCTCGCTCGATCTTCTCGGCGTTCATGTCCATGGCGAGCACCGTGGCCGCCTCCTCGGCGTACCGCCAGGTCAGACGCCCATCCCCGCACCCCACCTCGAGCACATCAGCACCCGAGAAATCCACCAACTCGTGGATAACGGTGACCTCGCTGCCTTCCGGATCGATCGGTGAGCTCATTGCTCCTCCCACTCACGAATTTGGTGGCGAACATAGTGTTCTCGACTCAGTCTGTTACGACGTGGCGCGCCACCTTGACCATGGACGGATCTTGCTCGGTGCTGGTCCCCACGACGGTTCGCTTGCGAATCTGGCTGACGAGCTGGTCACGTTGCAGGTCGGACGAAATCAACGGCGCCAAATGAACGGCACCTAGACAGGAATGGGCGTGCGCGGCACTAGCCGGTTGGGGCCGGCTCAACACCGAGGGATGAGCCTGCCTATGCCCTAGGCTCTGCGATTCCCGAAGAACCCGCCATGCTCGATGCCTCTGCCGCCTCCTATGCCCTGCTTCTAGGCGCGGTGGCCGCATTCAATCCCTGCGGTTTCGCCCTGTTGCCCGCCTATGTCACCTTGATCGTGACTAGCAGCGCGGATTCGGCGGTGGCCCGCCCGGTGGCGCTGCGACGAGGCGTCGGGTTCGCCCTCTCCATGACCCTGGGTTTCCTGGTGGTGTTCACCGGGCTCGGGTTGCTGTTTGGCGCGGTCAGCCTGAGCCTCCAGGGCTCGATCCTCCCCTACGTGTCCTATGTCACCGTGGCCATCGGCCTGTTGCTCGTCGGGCTGGGTGTGATGGTCGTGGTCCGGGGCGAGCCTTGGGGGCCGGGCCTGCGCATGCAGTTGTCGGCGCCACGGGCAACCTTCTGGTCTCAGGTGGGTTACGGAGCGGGTTTCGCTGTGGCTTCGTTGAGCTGCACCATCGGCCTGTTCCTGGCCGTGGTCTCCCAGGCGCTGGTGGCTACCAACCCGCTGGGGGTGGTGCTCCCCTTCGTCATCTACGGGGTCGGCATGGGGGCGTCAGTGTTGGCGGTGACCCTGCTGGCGGTGGTGGCTGGCTCTGGGGTCATAGCGGCGCTGCGTAGCAACACCGGCCTGATCATGAGGGTGGGTGGGGCGTTGATGATCCTCGCCGGGCTCTATGTGGTGGTGTTCGGGCTCGCCGAGATCCTGCCCCGTCATGGCATCGAGGTGCTCAACCCGGTCTTGTTGACAACGGCCCGCTGGCAGTCGGCTGTGACCGGTGCGATCGGGTCGTGGGGGACACCGCTGTTGGTGGCAGTGATGATGGCCGTGGCCGGGTTGGCGATCTGGGTCTACCGGCGGGGGAGTGGCGATTCTGGGGCTCTGTCACCCGAGACTGTCGATGCCGTCGAGGACGGAATGCCCCACCGGAAATAGCCGACGGGATCAGCTTTTGGTGAGGACCTCGAACTCGGCCACGAGATCGGCAGTGGTGAGACCCGAGCCCGCCTTGCGTGCCGTGCCGTCATGGTTCACGAAATAGAACGCCGGCTGCAACAGCACTCCGAAGCCCTCCCAGATCGACCCGTCGAGATCCAAGATGTGGGTCACCCCGCCGGTGCCGGTCCATTCGACGAACTCGTCCATCGACGCCAGGTCGTCGGAGCGCCCGGCGATTCCCACGAATTGGACCCCATCGGGCAGCTCTGCCAACGCCGGAGCCACCTGGTCCTTGCCCTCGACCAGGCATATCGGGCACCAAGGCGCCCAGAACCAGAGCACTACATCGTGGTATTTGAGAGACTCGCCCTCGATGGTCTCCCCTTCGAGAGTCTGGGCGGTGAAGTCGAAAGGGCCCGGTTCCGTCTCGGTCGCCGGCGCGGTGGGAGACATAGTGGGCGGGTCGCTGACCGTCGTGGTGGGTGTCCCACATCCGGCGAGGACGAAGGCGAGGGCGGCTGCCCCGAGCCTGAGGCTGTTCCTGATATCCGGTTCCTTCCCCGGGGAGGAGATGCTAGGTGCTCGCCCTGCCTCCAAGGTCGCCGGCCTCAGGACCACACCTTCTCAGCGGGGTCTCGGCAGCTACGCAATTGACCTGTTCGAGTTGATGCCGGTCCCATTCGAAGCCTGAGGCGCGTATTGGCCATCCTCATCAAGCGGTGTCCGGCGCCTCGAGGATCGCCTTTAGCCGCACCAGGTCCTTTCGGTTGGCGCGACGCATGGCACCGACCATCATCGGCGCGGCGACGTTGGAGAAGCCGGCCGGGGTCCCGCGGTTGCGGAGGCCATGGTCGTGCCGCCTGATGGAGAGTCATGCCACTCATAGGTGGTTTCCATAGAAAAGGGCCCATCGGCAGTGCTCATCACCAGCCGTTCCTTCGGAACCCAATCCCGCACTTCGTATGTGTAGGCGACGGTTGACTTCTTAACCGCGCTCCATTCATCCATGGGTCACCGCTCTTCGCGTTCGGGTCCCGAGAGTCAGGTTCTTCTACTTCCAATTATCGGCGACCAGGCGCAGGGTTTGCAGCCGAGGCTCTTCGATCAGAAGATTGCGAGTTAAGGGGTGTTGGAACTTTCCTAAACCGGTTGTGGCCTTCTCGAATCATCCCGCGCATTTGTGAGGCCAGGCATCCCGAAAACCAAGCGCACCCGGTCGAGACAAACCATAGAGCCACCAGAAATCGCTCTGACCAGGGGTTTTGCTGATTCTGAAAGCGACTGACCGTGACCTCTCTGCGGAGCCGGGTGCGCAGGTTCGAATCCTGCCGGGAGCGCCCTGTACAAGCGTTGGCGCCCGGCCGAGACCGGGCGCCCATGTCGATTGTCTATGGAACCGTGGTGATCCGGTTCTGCGGCCCAGGCGATACCGGGGTATTGGCCTCGAAGTACGTCACCAGTGCGTCGAGGTCGACTTCGCCTCCGAGTCGATCGGTGCCGTCGGCCAGGACGAAGAAATTGTCTCCACCACCTTCGGCCAGGAAGCTGTTCACCGTGACCCGATAACTCGCAGCCAGGTCGATCGGCACACCACCGATCATGATCGTCGCCGGGGCGACCTTGGAGCCGGTGGGCTCGGAGGCGTCCCAGGTGTAGGTGAACCCTTCCGAGACCTGCAGCATGCGGCGCTGGCCCACGACTGGGTTGTCGAACTGCTGCTCGAGCAAAGTGTCGATCTGCTCACCGGTCAGGGTCATGGTGACCAGGCTGTTCCCAAACGGCTGCACGGCGAAGGCCTCACCGTAGGTGACCTCTGCAGGCTGCAACGGATCGGGGCCATCGTGGATCAGGTCGGCGCGGATCCCGCCCGGGTTCATGAAAGCGACCACGGCTTCACCGAAGCCGGCCGGGGCGGTCGCCGCCAGTTGGGCGTCTGCGATCACGTCGCCCAACGCAGACTCACCCGCCGCATTCTGGGCAGCCGTTATCGAGTTGGTGATGGTGCCAATGACGGCGTTTGCCAGCGGCGCCGACAACCCGTTGTACTTGTCGATGATGGCCTGCACCTCCGGGTCATCGGCAGCGGTCTGCAGGCTGGCAACGTTCTTCACAGACACGACGGTCATGTCCTTGGTCTTCTTGTCGAGGGTGACGTCGATGTCTGTGAACAGCCGGCCGGCGGTGTCGGCCATGGTCACGGTCTTACCGTCGATCTCGCAGATGAACTCGTCGTTGGTGTGCCCGGCGATCACCAGATCGACGGCGTCGTGAAACTCGGGCACGATCGTGGCGATCGGGCCGGCGAGTCCGCCCAAGCAGTCGTTCTGACCTCCAGGAGACATGCCACCCTCGTGGAGGAGGATCACGAACGACTCGATGTTCTGCTTCTGCAGCTGCTCGACGATGGCGTTGACCGTCTCCGCCTCGTCTTTGAAGGTGAGCCCGGCGACGCCCGACGGCGTGACGATGCTCGGGGTGCCTTCCAGGGTCATGCCGATAAAGGCGACCTTGACACCCTGATAGTTCTTGATGGTGTAGGCCGGGAACAGGGTCTCCCCGGTCTCGTCGACGACGACGTTGGCGGCCAGGAACTGGAAATCGGCCCCCTCGAACCCATCGCCGTCGAGATCCCCGTCGACAGGGTGGCTGCCACCGTTCTGCATCCGAAGCAGCTCGGCTGCTCCCTCGTCGAACTCGTGGTTGCCCACGCCGTTGATGTCGAGACCGATCTCGTTCATGACCTCGATCGTCGGCTCGTCGTGGAAGAGGGCCGAGATCAGAGGGGAGGCGCCGATCAGGTCACCGGCAGAGACGAAGATCGAGTTCCGGATCCCGGCTTCGGCGGCGGCGATGTTGGTCGCCAGGTTCTGGGCGCCACCGGTCCCTCCGAAAGAGGACGACAAAGTGTTGATGTTCCCGTGAAAGTCGTTGAGAGCCAGTATCTGAAGCTCGACCTGTTTCGACTTCTTGTCGTCGGGCTTGTCCTTGGCACTCACCGGCGCCGCCATCACCGCCCCGACCAATGCCATCACGGTGACGGCAACGACGAGGCGGCTTCTTCTCCAGGTGGAACGGCTCATGTTTCCTCCGAATCGCTGGACCACAGGGACTCCCGAACATAGTGCGTCTCGGGCTGTAGGTATGAGGCCGGGCTGTTACCCCGAAAAGAACAGTTTGTAACCGCTACCACTACCCTTTTGACATGCCACGTGCCATCTGGAAGGGCGCCATCAATTTCGGGCTAGTCACGATCCCCGTGGGTCTGTATACGGCAACCGACAACAAGACGCCCAAGTTCAAGCAACTGCGCAAGACCGACCACTCCCCGATTCGCTACAAGCGGGTAGCCGAGGCCGACGGCAAAGAAGTGGAGTGGGACGACATCGTCAAGGGCTACGAGTTCGAAAAGGACCGCTATGTCGTCTTCACCGACGAGGAGCTCGACTCGACCCATCCGGACGGGAACAAACTGGTAGATGTCGTCCAGTTCGTCGACGAGTCCGAGATCGACCCGATGTTCTACAAGTCCGCCTACTACCTCTCACCGGAGAAGACCGGGGTCAAGGCCTACAAGATTCTCGAGAAGGCTCTCGAGGACAAAGGGCGTGTCGCCATCGCCAAGGTTTCGATCCGGGAGAAGCAACAGCTCGCCACCCTCCGAGCCAAGGAAGGGGTCATCGTCATGGAGACGATGTACTGGCCCGACGAGCTGCGAGATGCAGAGTTCGAGGAGCTCGACTCCGAGGTCGAGATAAGACCCGAAGAGGTGAAGATGGCAGCGTCGCTGATCGACAACCTGACCCGTCCCTTCGAGGCGGAGGACTACGTCGACAGCACCCGTGAGGCGATCGAGGACCTGGCGGCGAAGAAGGTGGCCGGCGAGGAGATCGTGGCCACCGTCTCACCAGAGCCGACCAAGGTGGTCGATCTGCTCGAGGCGCTGAAAGCTTCGGTCGAGGCCACCAAGACCAAGGAGACCAAGACCGCGAAAGCGGGCTAGCCCGGGCCTTCCTCGGCCCAGGTCACAGATGAGGGGTCGGCCATCTCCACACCCTTGTAGACCGGGGCCCTGAGATGGTGGTCGTGGGTCCATTGCTTGTACTCCACCTCGACCACGATCCCTGGCTCGACCCAGACCGGTCTGGTCGGTTTGGGGAGGATCACGCTGTTGTGGAACGGGGATGTCGGCCGCTCGATCTGGCGGAGATGGGTGGCGAAGACCCCGAGGGTGGCGTCGTCGAAGCCGGACCCCACCGCCGCAATCCAGCGCAGCCCTACGTCGTCGTAGAGACCGACGAGGATCGAGCCGAAGGTGGACGCCCTCCCGCCTTCGCCGGGCAGATACCCGCCCACCACCGCCCGCAGCCGGCGTCTCACCGACACCTTCCGCCAATCGGGCGAACGTCGACCCGGCAGATACGGTGACCCGAGCCTCTTCCCGACGATGCCCTCGAGGTCGGAAGCCCTGGCGAACTCGAACAGTGCCCGCCCGTCCTCAGGGGTCGGTGTCGGGACCACGATCGGCGAAGGCAGCGCCAGGTCCATGAGGCGCCCCACTCTCTCTTCATAGGGTCGTGCGATCAGGCTTTCACCTCGATACAACAGGTCGAACACGACGAGATTGACACCCACGTCGGCCTTGGTCCCTCGGCCACCAAAGCCGGTGCGCTGCTGGAGATAGGAGAAAGAGGGCTTTCCGTTCTCATCGAAGGCGACCACCTCGCCATCGACCGCCACTCCGTCGGGGATGGGCAGCGTGGCCAGCTCGGGAAATGGCCCGGTCAGATCGAGCCCCCGTCGAGATCGGGCCCGGATTCGCCCACTGTCGGCAGCAAGCACCGCGCGGTACCCGTCCCACTTGACCTCGAACCACCAGCCGGGATCGTCGAAAGGATCCTCCACCCGCGTCGCCAGCATTGGCTCGATGTCGGGGACGCTCAACCGGCGGAGATCTCCTCGCGGACCAGACGGTTCACGAGCCCCCCGTCGAGGTCCTTGCCGTGCTCCTTCATCAGCTGGCCGGTCACCCGCCCCGCCGCCTTCTCGTCTCCCGCCACACCGAGATCCTCGATCGTCTTCCTGACCAGGTCCCGCGTGTGTGCCTCGTCCAGCTTCTGGGGAAGCCAACGGGACAAGTAGTCGACCTCATATCCCAGCTTGGCGGCCATGGACGCCCCGCGTTCGCCCATTTCGAGGTACTCGTGGCGTGTCTTGTCCATCTTCTTCACGTAGGAGCCGATCACACGCCGGTAGAGATCGTCGTCCACCTCCCCGGAGAACCCTGGCTCGCTCCGGGCCACGGAGACCTCGGTCTCGATCTGGCGGATGACATCACGACGTGGGCCATCCTTGGCTCTCATTGCGTCTCTCAACTCGTTGGCGAGCTCTTCTTTGATGCTCATGCGTGGCTCCCCAGGGCCGAAGCGACAGCGGCTGGGTCGTCGGTAATGATGCCCGACACCCCGAGACCGGCCAACTCGATTACACGCTCCGGGTCGTCGACGACCCAGGGGTAGACGGCGAGCCCCGCCTCGAGGGCTCGAACCAGGCCGAGAGTGGGGAGGAATACCGAGGGAACCAGCGCCGGGTGTCCGACGTCCAAGCATTCGTCGATGGCGTGGTCGATCTCGCCCCGGCCGTCGATGAGGACACCAGTCGCCACGTCGGGGAACACCCGGCGGACCGCGGCCAGAGTCTGCCAGTTGAACGAGGTCACGATGTCCCCCGGCCGGGCACGTTCCGCCGCCTCCAAAGCGAGACGGTGGTCCGGCTCGAACCCAGCCTCGTGAGGCATGTTCTTGATCTCGAACTGGAACGACGTCCCCGGGATGGCTGCGATGGCCTCGTCCAGCAGAGCCGGCCGATGGCCGTCACCCAGATCGAGCTCGCCGAGGACCGACCAGGGATGATCGGCGACGCCGAGGCCACCCAATTCCGGATCATGGGAAAGGACGAGTTTTCCGTCACTGCTGCGCCGCACATCGGTCTCCACCGACCCGGCGACGCTGGCGGCGGCGAGAAAACCAGCGAGTGTGTTGTCGGGGAATCGGCTCGGCCAGCCCCTGTGGCCGATCACCACTGGAAGGTCGCTCACCTGGCTCCTTTGAAGAAAACCATTTACAGGCGGAGAAAGTGACAGTATCGTTCGCCCCCGGAAAACCACCGTTCCAAAGGACTTCATCTCTCACGGAACGCTTGTGAAAAAGATCACAAACTGAGGAACATCTTGCTCACCACCACAACCACCATCACCACAGATTGGCGGGATCTCGCAGATTGCCGGGATTCGGAGCCGACTCTGTTCTTCCCGGTCGGCACCACCGGACCGGCAATCGACCAGATCGACGCTGCCATCGCCATCTGCATGACCTGTCCCGTCCAGGAGAGTTGTCTCCAGTACGCCCTCGAGACCAATCAGGAATCCGGCGTCTGGGGCGGTTACGCCGAGGACGACCGCAGACGGCTACGCAAGCGCTGGCTCGCCGAACGACGCAGACGCGCCGTCTAGTGGTCTGTCGCTGAAATAGGGCGAGGGTGTCTCCGAGCCATCGGCGACATCTGGCCAGGAGAGCGCAGTCGCAGCCGGGGAGCTGCGCGAGCACTTCGACGCCGCCAGGGGGTCGAGGGCCGGAGAACACCGCCAGTATTTCTGCGACGGGCCTACAGCTGGAGCGAACCCGACTGAAGGGCCGCCCTCGATGGCCTCGATCTCGACGAACGAGATGGACTGCGCGGGAACACCCACGGTCCGGCCCTTGGTGTCGATGAACCAGGCCAGGCCGCCGTCGGCAACCGCTCGCTCCACCTCCGACTGAAACGCCTCCACGTCGTCGATTTCGATCTCCACGACCTTGCCCGTGTCGGCGATCCCGATGCGAACTTTCATGTTCGGCACTGTAACCCTCTTCTCGACGGTCTCCCGATGTCGTATTCAGTGGGTATGGCATGGGGGAAGCGCCTCACTCATCGCCACCGTGGTGGTCATGATCGGATCGGCGGCCAGTCGCCGAGCCGGCGGGGGCTCCCGCCTTCGTGCCGGTGTCGCTCGGCGAAAGCCCGGGTCCCGATGGGTCCGTCGTGGTTCAGCCCGGAGACCATCTGTGGAAGATCAGTGCCACTCACCTCGAAGGGATCCTCGACCGTCCCGCCGAACCTGCGGAGATCGATCCGTATTGGCGGTTCGTTATCGAGACGAACCGGGCCGCGCTCAGCTCCGGCGACCCGGACCTCATCTATCCCGGTGAGGTGATAGAGCTTCCCCAGGTGGGCTAGCGGTCGGCGACGAACCGGGCGACAAGGCCCTCGTGAGTGCCCAGGTAGAGCTCGCCGGCGGAGTCGACACCAAATGTGTTGACCTGTCCCAGCATGCCCAGGTCCTCGGTCCAGTCCCGCTCCTCGGTGACCTGGCCACCGACGTACTTGAACGATCGGATCCACTCCGAGCACCAATCGCTGTAGAAATAGGTCCCGGTGAGCTCGGGGATCGCCGCCCCTCGATAGACGTAGCCACCGGTGATCGAGCATCCCTCTTCGTGGCTGTAGGTGATGACCGGGGACGTGTAGTTGGCCAGGTCGCATTCCTGGACGTGGAAGCAGCGGGTCCCCTCGACGTCCGACCATCCCAGGTTGAAACCGCCCTCGGCGATCGGGAGGACGTTGATCTCCTCCTGGTCGGCGTGACCCACATCGGCGATGTAGATGAGACCGTCGACCGGATCGATGGAGAATCGCCACGGGTTCCTGAGCCCGTAGGCCCACACCTCGCCGGCCCCGCCCCCGTCGACGAAGGGATTCTCTGGCGGGATCCCATACGGGTCGCCACCGTCGACGTCGATGCGGGAGACAGTGCCGAACATGGTGTTCGGGTCCTGTCCCTGGTCCCTGGAGTCGGCGCCGTCGCCCATCGACACATACAGATAGCCGTCCGGGCCGAAGGCGAGGTTGCCGGCGTAGTGACGGATGTCGGTGGCGTCCGGTGGCTGCTCCAACTCGATCAGGACCCTCTCGGTGTCGGGCGAGGCAATGTTGGGATCGGACACCGAGACCTGGAACTCGGAGAGCTGGCGGCGGCCTCCCTGGTCTGTGTAGTAGACGTAGAACCTCCCGTTGTTGGCGTAGTCGGGGTGGAAGGCGAGACCGAGCAGACCCTGCTCGATGCCTCCGGCGAGAACCCGGTCGGTGAGATCGAGGAACGCCGTCTCCTGCAACTCGCGGTTGGCGTCCATCATCAGGATCACCCCGAATCGCTCCACGATGAAGAGGCGGTCATCGCCGGGGGAGTGGTGATGGCGGTCGGTTGCCTGACGTCCCCGGTCAGCGTCTCCAGGCTCACTCCCTGCAGGGCGGGCAGGTTGCTCCCGGTGGTGGTTGGCCCGCCGGGGACGGTGGTGGCGGATCCGCCCGGCGTCGTCGACCCGGTGCCGGATGGTGGCGTCAGTGGTCGTGGCGCCGTGCGACCGGTGGGTCGGTGCCCTCGGGACCGGCGCCCTCGCCCTCTCCACGGAGAAAGAAGAAGGCGATGACGAAGATGGCGACCAGCGCGATCACGAGAGCACGGAGCCTGGCCTGGGCCGTCGTCGATGCGGGTTGGCGATGGCGGGCGCTCACGACGGCGGGAGTCTAGGAAGCACGGTGCCGAATCGGCAGTGTTAGGCGTTCTCGCCGAGGAAGATCTCCGACACCGACGAGTCCATGAAGATCGCCTGGAGTGTCTCGGCCAGGATCGGTGCGATCGAGAGCACCTGGAGCTTGTCCAGCTCGAGCACCTCCGGCGCCACCGGGAGGGTGTTGGTGACGATCACCTCCTCGACGGGAGCGTTCTTGAGGAGGTCGAGCGCCGGCTCCGAGAAGACGCCATGGGTGGCGGCGATTCGAACACTGAGCGCTCCTTGATCGCGCACCATCTCCGCCGCGTTGGTGACCGTGCCGGCGGTGTCGATGATGTCATCGACGATGACGACATGCCTGCCGTCAACCGATCCCGCCAGCTCGAGAGCCTCAGAGACGTTGTGGAGGACCGGGTCGCGGCGTTTGTAGACGAAAGCCACCGAGGCGTCGAGGAATCGGGCGTAGCGCTCGGCCCGCTTCACACCGCCCGCATCAGGCGAGACCACCGTCGTCTGCCCGTTGAGTTTCTGCGACAGGTAGTCGGTGATGATCGGGAGGGCAGTCAGCGAGTCGAAAGGCTTGTGGATGAAGCCCTGAAGCTGGCCCGTGTGCAGATCGACGGACACGAGACGGTCGGCGCCGGCGGTCATGAACAGGTCCCCCACGAGTCGGGCGGTTATGGGCTCTCGCGGCCGCACCTTCTTGTCCTGTCTCGAGTAACCGAAGAACGGCATGACCGCGGTGATCCGGCGTGCCGACGCCCGATTGAGGGCATCGATCGTTATCAGCTGCTCCATGATGTTGTCGTTGATCGGCTCACAGTGACTCTGCATCACGTAGCAGTCCGCGCCGCGGACGCTCTCTGCCGGCCTCACATAGATCTCGCCGTTGGCGAAATGGGAACGCTCGAGCTCACCCAGGGAGACACCCAGGACCTCGGCGACCTCCTCGGCCAAAGGGATGTTGGCTCCCCCAGTGAAGAGCATCATTCGGTTGCGGGAGACAATGTCCAACTCAGTCCTCGGTTTTCTTGGCGGCCTGTCTCTCTGCGCGGCGCTGAGAGTAGCCGGGGAAATCACGCTGCTCACTGCGCTCCAGAGCGAGAGCGCCTTCTTCGACGTCCTCGGTGATCACGGACCCGGCGCCGGTTACGGCGTTGTCGCCGATGCTCAACGGGGCGACCAGCATCGTGTCAGATCCGATGAAGACGTCATCACCGATCACTGTCTGATGCTTCTCGTAGCCGTCGTAGTTGCAGGTGATCGAACCGGCCCCGATGTTGGACCTCGCCCCCACCGTGGCGTCGCCGAGATAGGCGAGATGGGGCGCCTTGGCTCCTTCCCCGAGAGTGGTGTTCTTGGTCTCGACGAAAGTGCCCACCTTGGCGCCCTTCTCCAGGACCGTCCCCGGTCGCAACGATGCGTAGGGCCCGACCTCGCAGTCCTCCCCAACCACGGCGCCGCGCAGCACCGCATACCAAACGGTGGCGCCGGCCCCGATCGATGAGTCGATGGCGAAGACATCAGGTCCGACCTGGGCCCCAGCCGCCACGGTCGTGTTCCCCTCGAGGTGGACCCCGGGGTAGATGCGAGCGCCGGCCTGGACCGTGACGGTGTCGTCGACGTAGGTGCGATCCGGGTCGAGCATCCATACCCCCGACTCCATGAGCCGTTGATTGGTTCGGGCCTGCAACAGGTGCCTGGCCTCCGTGAGTTGGTCCTGAGAGTTGATGCCGATCACCTCCTCGGGTGTCGTCTCGACAGGTTGTAATCGCTCGCCTCGTCCTACGAGGATTCCGATGACGTCGGTCAGGTAGAACTCGCCCTGGGCATTCTCGTTGGAGAGGCCGCCGAGCGCATCGATCAGATCCTTGGCCCTGAAGGCGTAGGCCCCGGCGTTGATCTCGCCGATGGCGCGCTGGGCGGCGTCGCTGTCACGCTCCTCGACGACCTCGACTACCAGGCCGCCATCGTCGCGTATCACCCGCCCGTAGCCGGTCGGGTCCTCGAAGACGGAGGTGACCATCCGGGCCGCGACGTCGTCGGAGCGATCGGCGAGACGTTCGAGCAGATCGTCGGTGAGAAGCGGCATGTCCCCGTAGAGCACCATGATCGTGTCTTCCGGCCCGACGTCTTCGAGAGCATCGAGTCCCACCCGTGTCGCATGACCCGTGCCCAGCTGCTCCTCCTGCAACGCAGGGACTACGCCGACAGGAAGATGGGAGACCACCTGCTCGGCGCCGTGGCCAACGACGACGACTGTGCTGGCCGGTTGGAGTGGGCGGACCGCCTCGAGGACCCAACCTATGAGAGACCGCCCTGCCGCCATGTGGGCTACCTTGGGGAGGTCGGACATCATCCGCTTCCCCTGCCCCGCGGCGAGGATGACGACATGGATCGGCAAGGGCACCTCTCTATATATCTAAGACCTGATGAGCTGGGGGGGCAGGGCTCGAACCCGCTCTTGCAGGACCAAAACCTGCTGTGCTACCGGTTACACCACCCCCCAAAGGTGGTTGATGGCCGTCGACAGGTTAACGGTGACGCTCTTGCAGGACCCCGTACCTGACGGTGCTACCGGTCACACCACCCCCCATCGGGGACTCACGAAGATTAACGGTGACGGCAAATGCAACCCGCCCTTGCAGGACCCCGTACCTGACGGTGCTACCGGTTACACCACCCCCCAAAGGAGTTGTGGGTTGTGAGTATCGCAGCAGACAGTCACTCGGCCAGCCGAACTCGAGACGATTTGGCCCGTATCCGGGTCGGAGAAGCTGAGGTTCGTGCACGCAGGGTCTGTTGACCGGTCACTCAATAGTAAGTATTTTGCATTGTGCAGGACAGGTCCCCTGTGCCTGCTGCTTGGTTCGGGGACCAAGCCTTTTGACACGGAGGAGTGAGGCAATGATCTTCAAACCGGGACGACAGCGAATGCTTGCCCTTCTATTGGTCCTCGGGCTCGTGATAGCGGCATGCGCCAGCGAAGGCGGGGACACGAGCACGACGGCCGGGGGTGGCACCGACACGACAGCCGCTGGCGGCACCGACACCACCGCCGCTGGAGGCGAGGAGCCAGCCGGCGAAGGCGACCTTCTGGTGTGGGCCTCGCGCGACTACTACATCCCGCCAGATCAGTTCGCCAGTTTCACCGAGGAGACGGGCGTCAACGTCACCTTCGACATCCAGGCCAACGACGACATGCTCCAACAGATGCTCCGGATGCGTGACGCCGGCCAACCCCTGCCGGACATCCTCGGCGCTGAGGACTCATTCCTCCTCGAGACCTTCTACGACGCCGAGCTGGTCGAGTCCCACGACGACATCGCGGCCCAGTGGGAAGAGGAAGAGCCCGACACCTATGGACTGCTCCTTCCCCTGGTCTGGGAGGAGACGGCCCTCGAGGACGGAACCAAGACCGGCATGTCGGTCACGGCCAACTTCGACATCCTCTACTACAACTCCGCTTGGTTCGAGGAGGCGGGGGTGACTGTGCCCTTCGACTCGCTCGACGCGGTGCTCGACGGGATGCGAGCGATGAAGGAAGCCCGGCCGGATGGCATCCCGCTCACCGTTCAAGCCCGTGCCGGTGACGGGGTCACGACACTCAAGACGGTGCTCGCCGCATCCGGCACACCGTTCGAAGGACCGATCCCAGACCTCACATCGGAAGGTGGCCTCTACACGATCAATTGGTTCCTCCAGGCCGCCGCTGAAGAGCTGCTGCCACCCGAGGCCATTGCCTGGGGCGAGGACGAGGCCAGAGGCGCGTTCATCTCAGGTGACGCCGGGCTGATCCTCGACGGGTTCACCACTGCCGGTGACTTCAACGACGTCGGTGATTTCACCTACCCCGACATCTGGAACCTGACCCCGGTCCCGGTATCAGAAGGCGGCGTAGCCCTCAACGCGGCCCGGACCTGGGCCGTTCTCGCAGGGTCGGAAAACCCGGACGCGGCGGCATTGATCCTCCGCTATATCGCCGAGACCGAAAACCTGGTGGCGGCGGCCGGCAACGGGTCGGTGCCCATGCGCCAGACCGAAGCGATCGAAGATCCCCGACTCCAGGAGTTCTGGCCGTTCTTCACCGAGGAAGTCAAAGAGGCCTATCTGAACAGCACCCCGACTCCGGTCGGCGAGAACGCAGGCGAAGTCGAGGCCATCCTCGAGCAGATGTTCGGCGAAATCGTCGTCGGGACCGAGAAGACCGCCGAGGAGCTGGCAGCCGAATACCAGCCACAGCTGGACGAAACGGCGCCCTGACCCGGCCTCCGTGTCGTGACAGACACACCCACGTTCACGACCCCGTGAACGTGGGTGTGGCATGCTCGGAGTGGTGTCTCGAAGAGGCGTCTGAATGACCGCGACCACGATCACCAGAGCGCGACGCTTGCTCCGCCGCCCCGACAAAGGCGGCAACGGAGGCCGTGACGGCAATGCCCTGATCGGGCATAGCAAGGCCACGCCCTACATCTTCAGCCTGCCGGCCATCCTGCTGGTGGCAGCCATCCTCGGCTTCCCTGTGATCTACGGGACGTGGCAGAGCTTCTTCAGGGCTCCCAGCCTGGGGGCACCGGTCGAATTCGTCGGCTTCGAGAACTACGTCGACATGTTCTCCGGGCCCGAGTTCTGGCACGCGCTCAACCGAACGGCGGTGTTCGTGTTCGGCTCTCTCATCCTCGGGACGGTCCTCGGCTTGTTGTTCTCCTTCGCCCTGTTCCGGGTGGTGGGGAAACTACGTTTCCTCCGCGCGGTGACCGTGGCGCCCTACATCATCTCGAACGTCGCCGCCGCCGTCATGTTCCGGCTCCTCTTCAACAGTCAGTTCGGGGCGGTGAACCAGGTGATCGAGTTCTTCGGTCTCGATGGCCTGGGATGGCTGAGCGACCCAGGGCTGGCGATGTTCGTCGTCATCGTGACTCAGGTCTGGACCGACCTCCCCCTGACCATCCTTGTCCTGCTCGGCGGTCTCATGACCATCGACAAGTCCTATCTCGACGCCGCCCTCGTCGACGGCGCGACCGGATGGACCCGGGCCCGATCTCTCACCATCCCGCTGCTGACACCACAACTCGTGATCAGCACCGTCTGGCTGAGCTACTCCACGTTGACCGGGCTCGGGGTCGTCCTGGCGATGACCGGTGGAGGGCCACTCCTTGCCACCCAGACCCTCGCCATGGAGATGTACACCGTCGCGTTCCGCGCCCTCGAGTTCAACCAGGCCCTGGCCAACGCCACCTTCATCCTCATTCTCAACGCCGTGCTCACCCTGGCCTACGTGGGCGTGGCCCGACGCTACGAGTACGAGCAATGACCGACGCGCCACGACCCGGCGGCGTGCCCTTGGCCGCGGAGACGGCAGCAGCCGCAGGGGCGGTGACCGGCCCGACACGGGAGCAGAAGCGGCCGGCCGGCGGTGGGTTCCGCCGGGGGATCCGGCAGTTCCTCCTCGCCATTCCCCTCATCGCACTCGTCATCTGGACCGTGGCTCCTTTCGTCGTCACCACCTCGGTGTCGTTCAAGGAGAAGGGGGATGTCTTCTCCGAACCGAGCCTGATACCGAGAGATCCCACGCTCGACGCCTACAGGGAGGTGCTCTCCAGCGAGAGCTTCACCTCGTCCTTCGTCAACAGCGTCATCGTGGGGGTCGGCACGACAATCCTCACCCTGGCGATCGGGGTGCCCGCCGCCTACGCCTTCGCCCGATTCCGGTTCAGGGGCCGCCATCTGCTCCTGCTGTTCACGCTCCTCCCCCGTCTGGTGCCGAGTCTCGGGATCATGGTGCCGATCTACCGGTTGGCGGTGGCGACCGGTCAACTCGACAAGCGGACGACGTTGATCATCGTCTACACGGGCATGCTGCTTCCGCTCGCTGTGTGGCTCATGGTGGGCTTCTTCCAGCAGATCCCACGCGACATCGAGGAGGCGGCCAACGTCGACGGGGCCACGCTCTGGACCCGTCTCCGCTACATCGTGGTCCCTCTCGCCGCTCCGGCCATGATCACCATCGGGGTGCTCGCCTTCCGCGAGGCCTGGAACGAGTTCACGCTGGTGCTCGTGCTCACCAGCACGCCGGGGAAGCGCACCCTTCCTTTCGAGCTCTACCTGATGCAGGGCATCGAGGGTCTGGCCAACTTCCCCGCCGAGGCGGCATTCACACTGCTGACGGTGCTCCCCTTCGTCCTGGTCTACACCCGGGTGGAGAGATATGTGGTGGCCGGACTGGTGTCCGGATCCGGCAAATAGCGGATGAGCAACATCCTGGTCTCGGAGTACCTGCCCGATGAGCAACTCGATCTGCTTCGGACACATCACGCTGTGGTTTACGACCCCGACCTCTGCACAGATCGGAGCCGGCTCCTCCCTCAGCTGGCCGGTGTCGAAGCCTTGTTCACCCGCAATCGCACCCGGGTCGACGAGGAGTTGATCGCGGCTGCACCCGATCTGCGCGTGGTCGGAAGGCTCGGCGTCGGTCTCGACAACATCGACATGAATGGCTGTGAGCAGGCCGGGGTGCAGGTGATATCCGCCGCCGGCGAGAACGCGGTCTCGGTCGCCGAATATGTGATCGGAGCGATGCTGGTGGTCGTCAGGGATGTCTTCAGCATGACACCGTCGATGATCGCCGGGGAGTGGCCCCGTCAGGGACATGCATTCGGACACGAGCTCATGGGGAAGACGATGGGGCTCGTCGGCTTCGGCTCCATCGCTCGACAGGTCGCTAAGCGGGCCGCCGGGTTGGAAATGGAGGTCATCGCCCACGATCCGTTCGTGCCCGACGATGACCCGGCGTGGGGGACGGTTCGCAGCATGCGACCTGGAGACACTGCTCGCCTCCGCCGACGTGATCAGTGTCCATGTCCCGTTGAGCGACGACACCCGCAACCTCATCGACGCACCCGCCTTGGAGCGCATGAAGCCGACGGCGGTCCTGATCAACACATCCAGGGGCGGCATCGTCGACGAGACGGCTCTCGCGCGAGGCTCTGCTCGACGGAAAGCTCGGAGGCGCCGCTCTCGATGTTTTCGCCTCGGAGCCGCTGGGACCTGAGCCGGCCGCGTGTTCGCCACCGTCCCCAACCTGCTCCTCACGCCGCACGTAGCGGGCAACACCCGCGAATCGGTCGATCGGGTGGCCAGGACGATCGTCGAGAAGGTGATGACGGCGCTGGCCGGTTAGACGAGCAGACGCTCCTCGTACTCCACCCGGGAGAGGAGGTGCGGTTCGCCTCGGTGATGAGAACCATGTCCTCGAGACGGACACCGCCACCCCCGCGCACGTTGGGCACCCATACCAGTGGTTCGACCGCGAACACCATGTTGGGCTCGAACTCGTAGATGGTGGCTCCCGGGCAGCGTCTCACCGATGTAGGGCGGCTCGTTGGCTCCCATCCCGATCCCGTGCCCGATGAAGAGACTGAACAGATGATCGGCGAGGCCGTGCTCGGCGATCTTGCCGATGATGGCGTCGGCGCAGTCCTGGTTCGTGTTCCCAGGACGCATCGCTGCGATCCCGGCCATCAAACCTTCGTAGACGGCGGTGTATATGTCCTGCTGCTCCCGTGACGGCTTTCCCACGATCGTGGTCCGCCCGATGTCGGCGAAGTACCCGTTCCACATGGCGCCGATGTCGATGAAGCACAGATCCTGGTTGCGGATGATCTTGTCGGTGGCGAGCCGGTGGGGAGGCGACATGTGCTCTCCGGTGGCAACGAACGGGGTGATCACATGCGCCATCTCGCCACCAAGCTGGAACAGCGTCTGCATGGCGTCGGCCGCCACGTCGAGCTCGCGACGGCCGGCCCGGGTCTCATCCAGTGCCCGTTGGGTAACCGAGTCGCCAATAGCGCAGGCCTCCTCGATCACGGCCACCTCGACGTCGGTCTTGATCCATCGCGCCTGCTGCATGACGGTGTCGCCATCGACCAGCTCCAGGTCGGGGAGATGTGATCGCATCGAGTCGATGAAGGAGATGTTGGCCTGGTCGACGGCAAGTCGCCCCGTGGTCAGGCCCCGGGTCTGGAGAAGCGGGATCAGGATGTCCCTGACGAACCCATCGACGAGCTCCCTCTGCTCCATTATGGGGACGGCGTGGGCCTCACCGATCCAGCTCATCCCGAATCTGGCCTTGTCGATCTCACCACCCGAACCCAACAGGACCGGATCGTCATCGGCAGTGAGGAGGGCGCCATTCAAGGATGTGGTCTTGCCGGCGATCAATTGCGCCCGCAGCGACGTGAGATAGCGGACGTTCTCGTCCTTCCAGACAAGGACGGCATCGGCATCCGAGTCGGCGAGAGCTTCATGGGCCTTGGTCACTCGCTGCCGTCGAAGCTCGGCGAAGTCGTATCGATCCTCCCAGTCGACGGCGAATGGCCCCTTGGCGTATCTGGAGATTGTTCCCTCCTGGTCTCCGGAAGGGTCAGGATCATACGCTCTATATTCGGTATAGTACAGGACGTGGAGGACCGGCTCCGCCTTGATATCTCGCGTTCCCGACGGGTCACCGCCGTCGACCTGGTCAGGGATGCCCTGCGCACTGCGATCCTGCGTGGTGACCTGCCCGGGGGGACACGGCTGGTACAGACCGACATCGCGGCGCAGCTCGATGTCAGCACGACACCGGTCCGGGAAGCGATGCGGGATCTGGCCAGTGAGGGGCTGATCACACTCGACAGTCATCGGATCGGCACCGTCCGCATGCCGGATTGGGACGAGATGGTGGAGATCGTGGAGATGCGCCGGTCCCTGGAAGGACTGGCCATCCACCGGGCGCTGGCACAGATCACCCCGGAAGAGCTGCAGGAAGCGCAACAGGTGGCGACCCAGCTCTCCGAGGAGGAGGACCTGGGTTCCTGGGTGCAGACCAACATCCAGTTTCACTCCATTTTCCACAAGGCGACCCGGAGCCGGCGTTTGAGCAGTGTCCTCCTCTCGTTGGAGGAGGCGGGTGGAGTGTTCGTGGCCCAGGCGCAGCAACTCCATCCCGAGATCCGGCGAAAAGCCATTGCGGATCACTTCGCTCTCCTCGACGCGTTTCAGGCGGGCGAGGCCGATCGGGCCATCGAGATCCAGCACGGTCACATCAGCCTGCCCCTCGAGGCTTTCGAGCTCGATGCCAAGTCGAAACTGGGGCCGCGCCGGCTAGAAACTCACCAGAGCATCGAGTAGGCGTCTTTCATCGCATCCAGACCTGTGGTCACCAGCTTGACGTCGTTGACCGGCGAGATCAGGGTGCAACCCTTGTCGATGAGCATGGTGGCGTACTCAGGGTTTGGCGTCACCGCCCCCCATTGTTTGCCGTGGGCACGGCAAGCAGCGGCAACACGGTCCACTGCGGCAATCGAGGCATCGCCCATGAAGTCGCCGATCACGCCCACCGCCTGACTCAGATCGGACGGTCCCACGAACAGGAGGTCCACTCCGTCGACGGCGGCTATGTCGTCGACCTCGTCAACCGCCTGCGCCGTCTCGATCTGTATTGCGACGAACGTGTCCCGATTGGCCTGCTCGGCGAACTCGGCCAGCGGGATCGTCCCGTACCTTCCGTCAAAGCCGAGTGGATTCAGCCCCCGCCGTCCCCGAGGGGCGAACTTGGCCCAGCGGACGAACTCATCGGCTTCCTCGGCACTCTTGATCTGGGCGGCCATCACCCCGGTGGCACCGCTCTCGAAACAACGCGTAACCGTGGCGTAATCGGTCGGTGGCAACCGGACGAAGCAATCGAGCTCGTGTGCCATCCCGGCGGTGGCCGCGATCTCGATGTCCTGGGTACTGAGCCCTCCATGCTCGACATCGATCCAAAAACCATCGAAGCCACCCGCCATGCCCAGGTAGTGGATGAGGTTGTGATGGAACATCCGGCCCACGGCGAAGACCACCAATCGTTCCCCTCGTTGCAGGCGGTGTTTCATCAGCTCGGGCATCGGATCTCCCAGTCAGTTCGGTAGAATGCATAATGTAATATCGATCCGGAATGCCCGTGATCGACATGCACGCCCACGTCACCCCGGAGCGGTACAAGAAGGCGATCTCGGAGCGAGGCGAGTGGCACGGGCTCGACGCGGTGCCCGGCGAGCTGGGTCTAGGTGGTTTCGACAAGATGCTCGACCAGCGTCTCGAGGAGATGGATTCCCTCGGTGTCGACATGCAACTGGTCACCCCGACTGTCGGCTTCTATCAGTACGGGAACGAGCTGGATGTGACCCGACGGATCGCCCGGGAGTGCAACGACGAGATCGGCGAGATAGTGGCGGCGCACCCGGACCGGTTCTCCGGCTTGGCCACGTTGCCGATGCAGGACCCGCCGAGCGCAATCGCCGAGATGGAGCGAGCAATGAGACACCTCGGCCTGGAAGGCGTGATCGTCAGTGATCACGTGGCGGGCCGGACGTATGACGAGCCGGATTTCCTCCCCTTCTTCACCGCAGCCGAGGAGCTGGGTGCGATCGTGTTCTTTCATCAGGGCGGGGACACGGTGGTCAACCACCGCATCCGTCGTTACAAGCTCGGCAACGCGGTGGGCAACCTCACCGAGCGCGCACTCGTCTTCGCCACCCTGGTCTTCGGCGGTGTCCTCGATCGCTGCCCCGAGCTCAAGCCGTACCTGGCACACGGCGGTGGGTTCACCTCCTTCGGTGTGGCCAGGATGGACAAAGTGGCGGGGGCGTTGGAGCCCGATTCGGGCGAAGGGTTCATCCCTCCATTCGGAAAGGGCGACGGGTTCGCCCAGGCGATGCCGCCAAGCGACTACCTCGGCCGGTTCTTCTACGACTCCTGCACATACAGCGGGCCTGCCCTCCGCTTCCTGATCGACGCAGTCGGCATCGACCTGGTCGTGCTCGGCACCGACTATCCGGCGCCGATGGTGCAGCACGACGCGGTCAACTGGATCGACGGCCTTCCGGAACTGACGGCTGGCGAGAAGCAGGCAATCCTCAGCGGAAACCCGGCCAGGATCCTGGGCTTGTCGTGACAGGGTCGGAGCGAGGAAGGCTCCGCTGGGGGATCATCGGCATCGGCAACATCGTGCGCTCCACGATGGCGCCGGCAATGGTTGCCGAACCGGGTTCCGATCTGGTGGCTGCTGTGAGCAGGGATCAGGGCCGGGCCGATGAGTTTGCAAAGCAATTTGGCGCCCGTTTCGCCTACATCGACTATGACGAGATGCTGGCCAACCCCGAAGTGGACGCCGTCTTCATCGCCACGCCAAACGTATTCCACGCCGACCAGGTGGTGGCGGCCGCCGGTGCGGGCAAGCACGTCTTCTGTGACAAGCCCCTGGGCAACAATGTCGCCGAGGCGAGGCGCGCGCTCGATGCCTGCCAGTCGGCGGGCGTCTCGCTCGGGGTCAACTTCCACAACCGCCATCTCCCCTGGGTTCGAGATGTGAGCCATCTCATCGCCGAGGGGACGATCGGCGGTGTCCGCGTGGTCCAACTCCAAATCGCCTCGGGGCCGCGTCACTACGACAACTGGCGGGCCGACCCGGTGATGGCCGGACTGGGCTCGGTGCACAACGTCGGTGTGCACGGGCTCGATTTCCTCAGGGTCCTGTTGCAATCGGATCCGGTGGAGGTGATGGCCATGTTCGATCAGGCTCCTGGATCGGGCGAGGTCGAGATGCTGGCGCTGATCCAGTTGCGATTCGAGAATGGCGTCATGGTCCAATACGACGCCAACGAGACGTTGCGCGACCCACTCAACGACATCGTGATCTATGGCACCGAAGGCCGGATGGTGGGCAGATCCTTCACACGATCTCGCAGCGACGGCGAGCTGGCGATCCTCACCGATGCCGGCGAGACCATCACGCCCTACCCCGCCCCCGACGCGCATCGGTTGTCTCTCGCTGCTTTCACCAATGCGGTGCTTCGCGGTGATGAGCCGGACGCGTCCGGTCTGGACGGTCTGCGCAGCGCCCAGGTCTGCGAAGCGATCGAGCGGTCAGCCCGGGATCGGCGACTGCTGGAAGTGGCCTATTGAGGAAGCGATGGATGTCTCGGTGACCGACTCCACCAATTTCGATGACCTGGTGACCATCGACCAGGTCATTGCTCGTGCTCGTGAGTCGATCGAGCCCGGCCCCTACGAATGGGGAGATGCCGGTGCCGGCCAGGGAGTGACAACGACACGCAATTCCCTGGCCCTCAACCGCCTGGCCCTCATCCCGCGGATGCTGCGGGACGTGAGCAGTGTCGACACCACTTCTTCGTTCGTCGGAGTGCCGCTGGCAGTCCCCGTAATGCTCGCCCCCGTCGCCGCGCTCGGGCTGTACGACCCTGGCGATGCACTGGCTGCGGCGGGGGCAGCGACCCGACGCGGGACATCGGCTTTCTGCGCCATGCTCACCGGGTCGTCATGGGAAGAGGTGGCGGCCACCGCGCCCGGCCGACACTTCTTCCAGATCTATCCGATGGGTGATCGAACCTGGATGCGCGAAATCGCCGACCGTGCCGAGCAGGCGGGGTTCGCCGGGATCTGCGTGACAGTCGACTCGCCGGTGATCGGACGACGCGACCGGAGCATCGAGAGCGACTTCGGTTGGGCGGTGCCGGCGGAAGGGACGGACAGCCTGAACCGGCACGGATTCGATTACACCTATCGGGCGACGTTCACCTGGCCCGACCTCGCCTGGCTCTGCGCCCACACCGATTTGCCGGTGACCGTGAAAGGGGTCATGACCGCCGAGGACGCCTTGGAGGCGGTCGACTGCGGAGTGGCCGCCGTCTATGTCTCCAATCATGGCGGGCGCATGGTCGATCAGGGTCTCAGCACGACCGAGGTCTTGGCCGAGATAGTCGAAGCGCTTGGCCCGTCGGGAGAGGTGGCGGTCGACAGCGGCTTCACCCGCGGCGCAGACGTGTGCAAGGCGCTCGCCCTCGGTGCCCGGGCGGTCGGCATCGGGCGTCTTCAGTGCTGGGGGTTGGCGGTCGGTGGCGCCAAAGCACTCGAGCGCGTATTGGAGATCCTCGAACACGAGATCAGCAGCACCATGGCCAACATCGGCTGCCGGTCGGTAGCCGACATCACACCCGGCCATGTCCGATGGTCGATCGCCTCGCCCCCGGCCTGATCGGTTCAGTCGAGCCGGTCGTCCACTCCCAGCCTCGCTCCGAGATCACGGAGCTGGCCGAGGAGGACCTCGCCGACCCGGATCCCTTCTTCGGACTGCTCCTCCTCCAGGGCGGCAGCGATATCACCCGGGAGCTGGACCGATCCCGGCGGGCCGGCGGCGCGGAGGGCACCCAGGTGGTGATCGATGCCGACGCGAAATTCGTCGAGGTCCCCGAACAGGTCGGGTCGCATCACGAACATCGCCTGACCTGTGTTCGCAGCCTGTCCCGGCACCTTTCGATGATCGATCACCTCGTCCCCGAACGCGGCGCCATTGAGCACCCCGGCGAGCAAGCCGAGACCGATGTTGAGCCCTGACCCCTTGTAACCGCCGATGGGCATGAGGAAGCCCTCGTCGGCCCGATTCGGATCCAAGATCGGCTTGCCCTCGAGATCGACCACCCAGCCCTCGGGCATCGGCTCGCCGGCCTGGGCCAACACCTTGATCGAGCCATGGGATGTGACGGTGGTTGCAATGTCGAGGACGAAGGGAGGCCCGTGTCCGACAGGGATCGCGATCGAGATCGGGTTGGTCCCGAGCAACCTCTCCTGCCCACCCCACGGCGGCATGACGTTGGCACTGGCTACGGCGATGTAGAGGGCGATCAGGTCCTGGCGAACCGCCATCGTGGTGTACACGCCGGCGGCGCCGGCGTGGTTGGAATGGACGGTGCCTACCCAGGCCATGCCCGATTCGGTGGCCTTGGCCGTGGCGGTCTCGGCGGCAAAGGTCATCACGACCTGGCCGAGCCCATTGTCACCATCGACCAGCGCGCTCACCGGTGTCTCCCGGAGGACCGAGATCTCGGGACGCAGATTGATGCCACCCGCCTCGATCCTCATCACGTACTGGGGGATCCGGATCAGGCCGTGGCCTCTCCTCCCTCGCAGATCGGCTTCGAGCAACCGGCGGGCGGTCACTTCGGCGTGAGCGGGGAGCACATCGACTGCGACCAGGGCATCCCTTGAGAAGGCGACGAGACGCTCGAAGGCGAATCTCACCTCTCGAATTGGTCCACGGTCTCCCCGGTGTCGGCAAAGGTTCGGGTGACCTCGGTGCTCCCGTACACCCAGAGGATCCTCATCGTGGCGGCCCCGGTGTTGATGAACCGGTGCCACTCCCCCGGGGCGATTTGAGTCGTGTCGTAGGGCCGTGCCTCGACCTGCTCGCCGTTCAGCTCGGCGAGACCCTCACCCTCCAGCATCGTCACCTGCTCGATGGTGTTGTGACTGTGGAGGCGGATGCTGGTCCCGGGCGGAAAGCTGGTGACACCCATGGTGAATCCCTGGCCTTCGAGCGGCGTCGGGGTCAGACGGATGCTCTCGATCCCGTCTCCTCTCGCCACCGGATCGGCCTCGTCGAAGCGGATCAGCTCGGCCAAGAGACCCTCCCAGGCGTCATGCCATGAACCTACCGCCGTTTACCGACACGGTCTGACCCGTCATGAAGCCCGCCGCAGGCGAGGACAGGAACAGCACCCACTCGGCCACCTCCTCCGGTGACTGATACCGGCCGAGGGGAATGGATGCGGCGGTGGATGCGAGCTCTGACTCGCTGCGAAGCCTGGCGATGCGCTCTGTCAGCACGGCCGATGGGGCAACGGCGTTCACAGTGATGCCCTCGCCGGCGAGCTCGGTGGCGAGGACGCGGGTCAGACCATGCACTCCGGCTTTGGCGGCGACATATGGAGGGGCCGTCTGCCAACCCGCCGTCTGTCCGGCCAGCGACCCGAGGTTGACGATGCGTCCGGCATCCGAACGGCGCAACAGGGGAAGAGAGGCTCGTGTCATCAGAAACACGGAGGTCAGGTTGGCGTCGAGGATTCGATGCCACTCTTCCAACGAGGTCTCCTCCAGCCCGAGCGCCTCGGGGAACCCGCCGGCGTTGTTCACCAGGATGTCGATTCGCCCGGAAGTTTGGTCGATGGCCTCGACAGCCGCTGCAACCTCATCCTCCAAAGTCAGGTCGCAATGGATGAAGGTGGCGTCACCGACCGCACCGGCCGAGGCCAATCCAGCATCTGCGTCGATGTCGACGAGATAGACGATGCCGCCTGCGTTGCCGAACGCGGCGGCCGTGGCCCTCCCGATGCCGACAGCGGCTCCGGTTACAACTACGACTCGGTCCTCGAAGTCGTGGTTCATGGCCGGGTCATCTCGAATAGGTCCTCCGACAGCCCCTCATGGGCCATGGCGATGGCGGGTGCCGAGGTCTCCACGAAGACGGAGCGCTCCTTGTCGGTCAGATCCACGAACTCGACTCCGTCATCCTCCAATCTTGCCCGAAGATGAGACTCCATCTCGGCGGCTGCTCGTCGTTGCACCTCGATGGCTGCGCGTGCTGCCCCGTGCACCACCTGGCGGAGGTCGGGCTCGAAGTCATCCCACGTGGGCCGGTGGGAGAAGAGTCCCCTGGCTCCATAGAGATGTGCGGTCATCGTGATGTGACGATGGACCCGATCGACCCCATATGCCACCGTGTTGGCCAGGGGGTTCTCCTGGGCGTCCACTTCGAGACGGGAGATCATCTGGATGCCCGCGCTTAGCTCGGCCGCCACCGGAATCGCTCCCCACGATCGGATCAACTCCTCGTGGATGGCATTCGGCTGGAGCCGCACCGTCATCCCGCGCGAGTCGTCAGGGGTGCGGATGGGGCGATGGCGATTGGTCATGTGCCGGAACCCGTTGTCCCAGAACCCGAGAACTTCGAATCCGGTCGCGGCCCGCACCGTGCCGGCAAGTGCGTCACCGAGCTCACCGTCGAGGGCCCGATGCGCGGTGGCCAGGTCGGGGAACAGGAAAGGTGTCTCCAGCACATTCAGCTCCGGCACCCGGTTCCCGAGATAGCTGGAGGAGAAGTAGCACATGAACATCTCCCCAGCCTCGACCAGATCGAATAGATCGGTGTTGGGCCGCCCATCATCCATGATGTTCCAGGTGACATCGACGGCGACGTCGCCTTCGGTTCCCTCTTCGACGGCCCGTTTGAAGGCGTCGAGACCGTCCCCGTGGGCACTCTCCCTAGGCCCATAACCCCCAATCCACAGTGTTTTCCGGCTCATCCTGAGGTCCGGGGCCGGTGAGAGGATCGATCCTGTTTGCTCTGCTCGATTATCGATCGTATATGATGCAGGATCGTCCTGTCGAACGGGTGAGGAGCAGTGAAATGGACCGAGAGCCTTGGAAGACCGACCTCTGGTTCTCGAGTCCCTGGAATTACCTGCCAGAGGTGACCGAGGGGTTCTCGATCCCTTCGAATGTCCAGGTTCACGATGTGACCCTCCGCGACGGGGAACAGCAAGCCGGAGTCGAGTTCACCTCTGACGACAAGGTGCGGATCGCAACCGCCCTGGCCGAGGCGGGCATCCATCGCATCGAAGCAGGTCTCCCCGCTGTCTCCCCCTCCGATGCCGATGCGATAAAGCGAATGGTGGCCGAGGGCCTCCCCACCGAGATATACGCCTTCAGCCGATGCATGGTCCCTGACGTCGAGCTCGCCCTCGACTGCGGGGTCAGCGGCGTGGTGATGGAGGTGCCGGCCAGCCATCACCTCATCGAGAAGGCGTACCGGTGGCCGGTCGAGAAGGCGATAGAAGCCTCGGTGGATGCCACCAAGTACGCCCACGACAACGGTCTGAAAGTGACGTTCTTCCCTATCGATGCCACCCGAGCGACGATGACCGAGCTCCTCGACGATCTGGAGCAGGTCGCCACCGATGGCCATGTCGACAACATCGCCCTCGTCGACACCTTCGGCGTGACCTCACCTCACGCCATTCGCTACTACACCCAGCGGGTTCGGGAAAGGATGGCGGTCCCCCTCGAGACCCACTTCCACATGGATTTTGGCATGGGAGTGGCCAACACCGCCCTCGCCGTCGCCGAAGGAGCCTCGGTGATCCACACCACGGTCAGCGGGATCGGCGAGCGGGCCGGAAACGCGCCGACGGAGGAGACCGTCCTCGCCCTGCTCACCATGTATGGCATCGACACCGGTATCGACACCACCAAGTTCACCGAGATCGCCCGCATGGTGGCCGACCTCTCGGGAGTCACCCAGCCCGGCAACCGGCCGGTCACCGGCGAAATGCTCTACAACGTCGAGTCCGGGATCATCGCCACCTGGGTGAAGAACGTCGGAGACGAGCTCCTCGAGCCCTTCCCATTCCGTCCCGAGTTGGTCGGACAAGCCGACCCGAAGATCGTCCTCGGCAAGGGCTCCGGTCTCGATTCGGTGGCGATCTGGCTCGGCGCTCACGGGATCAACGATGCCGAGACCAAGGAGATCGAGGCCATCCTGGCCGAAGTCAAGGGCCGCTCACTGGCCAAGAAGGGGCTCCTCGAGGACGACGAGTTCCTCGAGATCGTCCGCGAAGTGATCCCGGATAGGGTCGACTGACCAAGCAACCCACACGGAGGCATGAGTAGGGATGAGAGAAGCGTTCTTCGCGCTGAGCACGGACTGGAAAGAGGGCATCAACTGGGCCAATGTGCGTGATTGGAGGCTGAAGCGGGCCCATGCCGCAATGGAGCGCCACGGTCTCGGAGCCCTCCTCCTCATGTACGACGAGAACATGAGATACGTCTCCTCGACCCTGACCCCGGGCTGGAACCGCCTCAAGCCCGGTCTCCGCTATGTCGTCTTGACAGCGGGCAAGCCCCCGATCGTCTACGAGCAGGGTGACATCGGCTTCCACCTCAAAGTTCACAACCCCTGGATCCCCGAGGAGAACATCCGCTACTCCTACTCCTGGATCAAGGGGGCAGTTGGCCCTGCCGCGGAGCAGCAGGTCACCAAGTTCATCAACTCCCTCCTCAACGACCTGGAGGAGGCGGGAGTCAAGGATCAGCCGCTCGGGGTCGACTTCATCGACATCAACCTGATCAAGCAGTTCGAGGAGCGCGGGATCAGCTGGACCGACGGAATGACTCCGATGATGGAGGCTCGGGCCATCAAGAGCCCCGATGAGATCAAGGCGTTCTCGATCGTCGGTGCGATCTGTGACTACGTCCACTACGAGATCACCAACTACATCAAGCCCGGGCTGACCGAGAACGAGGTGGCGGCCTTCGGCTTCGAGAAGCTGTACTCCCTGCCGGGGATGGAGGACGTCGAGGACGTGATCGTCTCGTCGGGCCCGAATGCGTGGCCCAACTGGAGGAACTTCTCCGACCGGATGATCCGCCCCGGCGAGCTGGTGATCGTCGACCTGGCCGCGCTCACCTGGAACGGCTTCAAGTCGTGTGTCTATCGCACCTATTGCGTCGGCGGCAAGCCAACCGACGAGCATCAGAAGACGTACGACCTGGCCCACAAGTGGCTCTGGGACTCCATCGAGGCGACCGGGCCCGGGGTCACCACGGCCGACGTCGCTTCGAAGTGGCCTTCCGCCAAGGAGGTGTGGGGCTACGAGGAGGAAGACCAGGCGGCGGCCAACTTCTGGGGCCACGGTCTCGGCCTCGCCCAGTACGACCCGCCGGTCATTTCGCGCATCTGGTCGCTGGACCACCCGGTCGAGATCCAGCCCGGTATGACCTTCGCCCTCGAGACCCAACACGGAAAACTCCACGATCACGGCGTGCGTCTCGAGGAGATGCTGTACGTGACTGACACGGGAATCGAGATGGTCTCCAGCTACGCCTCACACGAGATCATCTCGGTCATCTGACCGGGTTTGATCCACGACCTCGACCATGAGGCCGCCCTCGACCCCGCCAGGGTCGGGGCCAAGGCCGCCTGGCTCGCCATGGGCAGGCGAGCAGGGCTCCCGGTCCTGCCCGGACTGATAGTCGACACCGCCGATTCCCTCGCCCACCTCCGGCTCGGGGCTGAGAAGATGGCCACCCGGGGCTCAGGTGGGGCCCGGCTGGCATTGAGCGCCGAACCGATCCCGTTCGCTGAAGAACTCGTCCAGCGTGGAGCCCTGCTCGGCGACATCCTGGTGGCCCGCTCGTCGACCGTCATCGAATCTTCCGGGGAGTGGTCGGGCGCCTTCACCTCGTATCTCGACCTGTCCCCCGCAGACCTGCCCCGGGCCGTCACGGGATGCTGGGCTTCGGCCTTCTCCGTGGCGGCCCTGGAACGGCAGGAGGCGGCAGGAATCGAGCCAGGTTCGTTCCCGATGGCGGTACTCATCCAGCCCGCAGTGGATCCTGTGGCGGGAGGCACGGCCACGATCGCGGAGGACGGGTCGATCGTCGTGATCGGTGTCAAGGGCTCCCCCGCCGCCCTTCTCCAGGGATGGAGCCCTGGGTTTGAGGCCGCACGCGACGGAGCAGGAGCCTGGGCCGGCGACGACCTGGTCGACCTGCTTGGCGTCGACACTCTCGACGCGATCGCCAACACCTTGTCCCGAGCCCGGGACACACTGGGCGCCAACCGATGTGAATGGGCACTGGAGGGCCGGGTCTGGCTGATGCAGCTGGGCGAAACCGACGTTCCGGTGCAGCCTCTGAACGCCCAATCCCCTCCCGCCGATCCTCGTCTCCTGCGAATTGCCCGGTTGGCGGTCAGGGCCGGGAGCCGCCTCGGCGAGGAGCTGATCCTGCCTTGGGCCCTGGGTGGTCTCCCCGACGGCGAGCCATATGTCGGCAACCTTCCCGAGGACGGGAACGCCCGGGCCTACCAGATGCGGGACAACCTCGTGACCCAGGTCTGGGGGCTACCCGTCGAAGACGCCCTGGACGCGGCTCGATCGTGCATGACCACGCTTCTCGGGGCCGACCCGTCGCCGGCTCTGCAGGTGGTCGCCAGTCTTCGGTCCCCCCACCCAGAGCGCGCCGCTTCCCTACTGGCCCTGGTGCAACAGTTGGAACGAGATGATCCAACCCCCAGACGCGGGATCGGCAGATGGGAGCCATTCGTCGCCTCGGTGGTCCTCGCTGCCGGCACCAGGCAGCACGGCAGCGGGGCCTCTCCGGGCATCGGGGCCGGCGTCTCGGTTGGCAGATACCCACCCGACGGTTCAGGCGCCAACTACCGGCCCCGCGCAGTGATCGTCGCCTCCCAGCCCATTCCCAATCTCGCTCCGCTGCTCTGGGACGCCGCCGGGCTGGTGACAGAATCGGGCAGCCCGGCCGCCCATCTCTTCGAATCTGCTCGCGCCCTCAGAGTCCCGGCCGTGTGTGGTGTCAGCATCCCTCCTGGTGAGCAAATCGTGGCGGTGGATGGTCATCGCGGTGTCGTCTCCACCGTCCCCCTCCGCGGAGACGACGATGGCTGAGCCGATTGGAGTTGTCGGGCTCGGGGTGATGGGCTCGGCCATGGCCCGAAACCTGATAAAGGCGGGCCACCAGTTGCTCGGCTTCGACATCGACCCAAGCAGGGTCTCCACCCTCGCAGACATCGGCGGCGAGCCGGCGAAGTCGGCCGACGAGGTAGCGGCGGTCTCCGACCTCATGATTCTCTCTCTGCCCGCCACCTCGGCCCTGGCTTCGGTGGCCGCCGAGATCGCGGAGCAGGATCGGCCCGGGCCGCCCTGCCTGGAGACGGGCACCGCGGTCCCGGTCTACGAGGCGTTGAGCGAGGCGGGCCTCGGCGACTTCGACGCTACCGCCTTGTGCCGATACCTGGAGGATCTGGGCGGGCTGGAGCGGTGATTGGCTTCGGCCCGTGAGCGAGACCCCCGACGGCGACAAGCAGTTTCGGGTCGCCTCTCTCACCCGCACGGTCTACGTGCCCGGCATCCTCTTCGCCATCGGCCAGGGGGCGGCCACTCCCGTTATCGCCCTCGTCGCCCTGGACCTCGGAGCCTCGCCGGCTCTGGCCGGAGCGATCGTCGCCCTTCGTGGCATCGGCACCCTTTTCTTCGACCTCCCGGCTGGCCAACTCGTCGCCCGCGTCGGCGAGCGGTGGGCGATGCTCATCGCCACGGCGGGTCTTGGCCTCGTCGCGCTCGGGATCGGATTAGGGCCTTCCCTCCCGGTGTTCGCGGTCCTCGTCTTTCTCATGGGAGGCGCCTGGGCGATTTGGGCCCTCGCACGTCTCGCCTATGCCACCGAGGCCACACCCCTGCGCCATCGGGGTCGGGTCATGTCGATGGTGGGCGGAACGATGAGAATCGGTCAGTTCATCGGCCCGCTCATCGGTGGCCTTCTCATTATCCCCTTCGGGCTCGTGGCGCCTTTCTTCATGCAGGCGGCTCTTGCAGTGGCGGCAGCGGTCACACTCGGGCTGGCCCCCGAGCCCGCACGGGCCGCAACGGTGGCAACGGTCCCGGTCTCCATGCGTCAGGTGATCCGCGACCATCGACGGATATTGGGTACGGCGGGCCTGGTGGCGGTGACGTTCCAGGTGTTGCGCACGGCGCGCCAGGCGGTCATCCCCCTGTGGGGAGATCAACTCGGTTTGACCCCGAGTCAGATCTCTCTCGTATTCGGGGCCTCGTCGGGGATCGAGATGCTGATCTTCTACCCGGTCGGAATGCTCATGGACTCCAAAGGGAGGAAATGGGTGGCGGTCCCCAGCCTGATCCTGCTTTCACTGGGGATGGCGCTCATCCCTTTGACCACCGATTTCGCCAGCCTGCTGCTGGTGAGCCTGTTGGTAGGGCTGGCCAATGGACTGGGCTCGGGGGTGAACCTGACCCTTGGCTCGGATCTGTCTCCTGTCGCCGGCCGAAGCCAGTTCTTTGGCCTCTGGCGCCTTGTCAGCGACCTCGGGACGGCCGGAGGGCCCCTACTCGTGGCGGTGGTCACCTCGCTCGTATCGCTCGGCGCCGCTTCGATCGCCGTCGCCGGAGTCGGGCTCATCGGCGCCGGTGTGTTGTGGCGGGCCGTTCCAGAGACCCTTCAGGCCGACCTGGAATGAGCCCATAGAATGAGTCCGACAACAGGTCAGCTTCCCGCGTGGTCTCGACGGTCACACGGGCGAGGCCAGGGAAGGGTGATCGGTTGAGGGATCGGCTGCGCAGTTGGGGACGGTTGGCGGTCGTGGATGTGACGCCACTGCGCCAGGTCCCGGGATATCGCTGGCTCTTCGCCGGGATGTTCTTCGTCCATGCCGGGCGGATGATGACCGTCGTCGCGGCGCCCTTCCAGATCTTTCAGCTAACCGACTCGACCCTGGCCGTCGGATTGCTCGGGCTGGCCCAGCTGATTCCGTTGCTCCTCGTGTCAGTCGTGGGCGGGGCCCTCGCCGACGCAATCAACCGCCGCCGGCTCCTGGTGATATCCCAGCTGGTCCTGGCCATGACCGCTTCCGGGCTCCTCTGGAACTCGCTGGCCGAGACACCGATGATCTGGCTGATATATGTGCTGGTTGCCATCAACGCCGGCGTTTCTGCCATCGACTCGCCTGCCGCGTCATGCGATCGTGCCCGGTCTGGTTGGGCGTGCCCTGCTCCCCGCCTCGTTGGCGCTGAATCAGACTCTGACCACGGCTGCCGCCGCCGCCATCCCCGCCGTCGCCGGGCTCCTGATCGCCACCGCGGGGCTCCCTTTCACCTACGGGATAGAGGTGGTGATGTTCCTGATCGGGGCAGCCCTCATGCGTCATGTCCCCGACGTAGCCACCCAGGGTGGGGGCCGCGACGTTCGGGTTCGCCTCGATCGCCGAGGGATTCCGGTATCTGAAGGACCAGAGGGTGATTCAGGCCACCTTGCTCATCGACCTCAATGCGATGGTCTTCGGCATGCCCACCGCACTATTCCCGGCAATGGGCACCGGGGTATTCGGCGGCGATGCCTTCACCGTCGGCTTGCTCCACTCCGCCGTCGGGGTTGGGGCCTTGATCGGCGCTCTCACGTCAGGCTGGGTCGTCGTCAGTGATCCGCCAGGGCAGGGCCACCATCGTCGCAGTCATGGGATGGGGTCTGGCCATCGCCATCTTCGGCCTCACCGACTCTCTGCCACTGGCACTGGCGATGCTCGCCTTCGCCGGGGCGGCCGATGTCGTCTCGGCGATCTTCCGGGGCAGCATCGTCCAGCTGACCGCACCCGACGAGCTGCGGGGTCGGATGGGTGGGATGCACACCGCGGTGGTGGCCGGCGGGCCTCGCCTTGGGGACCTCGAGGCCGGCGTCGTCGCCGAGCTCACCTCGATCCGGTTCAGCGTCGTCTCGGGCGGGCTCGCCTGCATCGTCGGCGCCTTTCTCATCGCTCGTTGGGCGCCCGAGTTCCTCCATTACCGCTACGAGCCGGGCAAGCAGTGAGCGACCTGTCAGTCCAGACGCGAAGAGTCTGGCAGCGTTCCCGCCCGAGATCGCCTCCCGATCCTCCTCTGTGACGCCCTCTGTGGCGCGGATCAGGCCGAGCGGATTGGTCTCACTCATGTCAAAGGGGTAGTCGGTCCCAAGCATCACCCGGTCGACTCCGACGATCTCGATCAGGTGCCTCAGATACAGGGGCTGGAACACCATGGTGTCGTAGAAGAGCCGCTTCATGTAGTGACTCGGAGGATGGTCCGGGATCGCGACCCGGGTCTCGGGCCGGACCTCCCAGGCGTGGTCAGCCCTCGAGCCATAGAACGGGAGATATCCGCCGCCGTGAAGGAGTACCAGCTTGATCCCGGGATGCTCCTCGAAGAGCCCGCTGAAGATCATTCGCGTTGCCGCCACCATCGTCTCCAACGGGTTCCCGATGCAATTCGTCAGGAAGTAGCTGCCGAAACGCTGGCCCTCCGGATAGCCGCTGGGGTGGAGGATCACCGGGATCCCTTTGGCCTCGACCGCGGCCCAGAACGGGCGGAATACGGGCTCATCGAGATTGCGCCCATCGATCGTGCCCCCGATCTGGAGGCCTTTCAACCCGAGCTCGTCCACGGCGCGGTCCATCTCGGAGACCGCGAGATCGACGTCCTGAAGCGGGACGGTGGCCCCCAGGGCCACGAAGCGGTTCGGGTTGGCCGCCACCACCGAGGCCAGATTGTCGTTCTGGATGCGGGCCGACTCCGCGGCGAGGTCGGCCGGCGCCCAGTAGTGGTACTCGGAGACGAACGTGGCCAAACCCTGGATGTCCACACCCATCCGATCCATGTCCTCGATACGTGCCGCCGGGTCGGTGAGCTGGTCGATGATCCCGGGATATATCACCTTGTTTTGGTCTTTGGAGTCCTGACCCATGAAGAAGTCGTATGGCTCGTTTTCCGGCTTCCGGTATTCGTCGACCAGTTGGCGGCTGGCCGGGGTGGCCAAATGGCAGTGGATGTCGACAGTCGTCATGAGCGTCCCGGCACGATAACGAGCGGACGAAGGCGGGCAACGTGAAGCTGTCTCGCCCGGCGATCTATCTCCTGCTCGGAATGGTGGTCCTCATCCTCGGACTCAACTGGCCGGTGATGGCCACGGGCGTGGAGTCGATCCCACCGATCTGGATGGGCGCGCTGCGAATTGGCACTGCCGCGGTGCTCATGGTCGGGGTGGCACTGGCCCGCGGGAAAATGACCCTCCCGCCACGTCGCGACCTCCCGATTGTCGTGTCAATGGCTGTCTTCCGACTTGCCGCGGTCTCGGTCCTCGTTTTCTCCGCCCTCGAGCTGGTCCCTCCCGGCAGGTCCTCGGTGGTCGTGTGGACGACGTCGCTCTGGACGGTGCCGATCGCAGCCATCTTTCTCGGAGAGCGGATGACCGGGCGTAGGTGGGTCGGTCTGGCTCTCGGCATTGCCGGCGTTGTCGCCCTCTTCGAGCCCTGGCACTTCGACTGGACGGCGCAGGGAGTCGCCCTCGGACACATCCTCCTCATCGTTGCCGCGATCACGAACGCGGCGACGGCGGTCCACATACGGGCTCATCCTTGGAGCATCGCTCCTCTCGACGCCATGCCCTGGCAGTTGATGGCAGCCACCTCGATTCTGGTCGTCCTTGGCTTCACGGCCGAGGGGACTCCCCTGATCGAGTGGACACCTCAGCTCGTCCTGATCGTGCTCTATCAGGGATTGCTCGCCACCGGCATCGCCTTCTGGGTGCAGATCGTGATCCTGCGCAATCTCTCGGCGGTGTCGACCAACCTGACCCTGATGGCCGTGCCCGTCGTCGGCGTCGTTTCCTCGGCCGTCATCCTCGGCGAGGATGTGACCACATCCTTGGTGGTCGGCCTCGTCCTCGTCATCATCGGGGTGGCTGTGAATCTGTTGTCCGACCGACCCGATGTGCTGGCCGAACCGACCGAGGTGGTATGAGCCTCGGCTCAGCCCTCCCCGGCGGAGTCGAAGGCGTCGATCGAGGTCCGGAGGTGTTCGTCGAGCGCCTTGACCGCGGCCTCGACGTCGCGATTCTCCAACGCCTCGAGGATCTCGGCGTGGCCGTGATTGGCGTCCTCGCGAAGACCCGGCTTGTGCTTGAGGGAGGCCCCGATATACATGACGGAGGCGTCCTGGAGGTTGCGGATGATGGAGGCCAATCGCGGCGAGGCAGCTGTCTCGTAGACCGCCATATGGAAGACCCGATTCCGATCGACCCAATCCACCGAATGGGGTTCGTCGAGCATCCCCTGGTGGAGCCGGCGCAGCCGGCCGAGGAGGGCATCGCTCACCTTCGGCACCGCTTGTCTCATCGCCAGCGGCTCCAGCACCCGGCGGATCTCGTAGATGTCGTGGACGTCTTCAGCGCTGAGCTCCGACACGATCGCCCCCCGATGGGGGTCGAACTGGACCAGTCCCTCGGTGGCCAGGTCACGCAGCGCCTCGCGTACCGGGGTCGTGCTCACGTCGAGCATGGCGGCCAGCTCCGCCTGAACCAGCCGGCTCCCGCTTGCCAGCTCGCCATTGAGAATGGCGCGACGCAGGACGCTTCGCACGAATTCGTGCGCCGTCTGCCGGGTGGCAGCGAACCCCTCCTCGGGCGGGGAGATCCAAAGCTCGGGCGTCTCTTCCATCGACGGAAGCCTACAAAGTCGGCGCAACGGGACGGCTCCTACCATTCACGGACCCTCCGAGGAGTGTTGTGAGAGCGGTCCGTGTCCGTGAACCTGGAGTCATCGAAGTGGGCGATGTGCCCGAGCCCGATGCCGGGAGCTCCGTCCTGGTCCGGGTTGGCCAGGTCGGGATATGTGGCACCGATGTCAAGATCCTGGCCGGCAAGATCCCGGTGGATTACCCGCGGATCATGGGCCACGAGATGGTCGGCGAGGTGGTCACGGCGGCACCGGAATCGCCCTATCCCGCCGGCACCCGGGTTTTGGTCGACCCTGGTGTTGCCTGCGGTTGGTGTCATATGTGTCGGGCGGGCCGGTTCAACATCTGTGTCAACGGCGGTCTGCTCGGCCGGGATGTCGACGGGGTGTTCACCGAGTACGCCGTCGTCCCGTTCAACCGCCTGGTCCCCGTTCCGTCCAGTATCTCTGACCAGGCATCCGGAGTCCTGCAAGTCCTGGGCACGTGCGTCCACGCCGTCAAGACCCTCGACCCGTTCCCCGGGCAGGTGGCCGCAGTCATCGGCCTCGGGGTGGCCGGCCAGCTCATCACCCAACTGCTCCGTCTGCGGGGAATGACCGTGGTGGGGATCACCCGCTCGGAGTGGAAACGGGAGTTGGCGACGTCCACGGGCACCCATCACACCGCGTCGCCCGATGAGGCGCCCGCCGTAGTGGCCGAGGTCAGTTCCGGCCGCGGCCCCGATCTGGTCGTCGAGGCGGTGGGCACCGAGGCCACTCTGGCCCAGGCCATCGAGCTTGCGGGGACGGGGGGCGAAGTCTTGGTCTACGGCACGATCACCGGAGGTGGGACCGGTCTCCCCTACTACCAGCTCTATCACAAGGAATTGACCCTCCACAACCCCCGCGCCGCCGTGGTTGGCGACTACGCCGATGGGATCGATCTCGCTGCCTCCGGGGCGCTCACCCTGGAGCCGATCGTGACCCACGAGTTGAGCCTGGAGGAGGCGGAGAAGGCCTTCGAACTGGTTCACGACCCGTCCTCGCTGAAGGTCTTGATGAAGATCTAGTGATGCGGACGGGCCCGTTCAGGTGGGTGGATTCGGTTATGTAGGTGAGTCCGAGTGGGCTGGTCCAGGTGTAGGTGCCGGGTCCGGTACAACCCACCCCGGACAAAATCCATACCCTCGACCCCGATCCGAGCAATTTCTCCGGACTCAACGCCGATGAGTTTCGACCGCCCGATGAGTCGGGAATGAGCAGGAGAACTCGAAGGAGTTGATAGCGATGAAGCCAGTCACCGAGCAAAACCTCGACGGATACGGGACCCCGCCAATCGACTGCCCTTGACTCCAATCAGGTCCGGGCCATGACCGAGGCAACTTCGACGGCCCGGCCCGACGCCGCGGACTCCAGCGCAGCCTCCATGACGGCGATGACGGCAAGACCAGCCTCACCATCGACCTCGACCGTCTGCTCACCGCGTACCGCGGCAGCGAACGCCGCCATCTGATCGGCGAGCTCGTCGATCGGCTCCAACTCGACCTCGACCGGCTCCGGATCGTCCCGGCCCTGCATCCTCAGCTTCGCCCCGCCCTTGGTACTCCACGCCGCCGCGTCGGTGCCGAACACGGTGGTGTCGTTGACCACCGGGGTGAAGAACGAAGTGGTCAGAGTGGCCAGGGCGCCGCTCTCCAACTCCAAAGCCAGAACCGTGGCCTCGTCGATGGGCTTGACACGGCCGGGACGAGTGAAGGCGAACACGCTGCGAACGGGGCCTACCAGATAGTTGATCGTGTCGATCTTGTGGACCCCGAGGGAGGTCATAGAGCCCAGCGGGCTTTGGTCCGGATCCCAACGCCACGCAGTCTCGGGCATCTTGAACCCGTTTGGGATCGACTGGTTGGTGACCACGGTCTCGACGTCTCCCAGCTCGCCGGCGTCGAGCATGGCCTTGATCCGACGTTTGGCCGGGGTGCGCCGCCGCTGATGGCCCACCTGGAGCAACACGCCGGCGTCCCGTGCCGCGGCGATCGAGGCCAAACCATCTTCGACGGTGTTGGTGAACGGTTTGTCGACGAACACGTGCTTGCCGGCGGACGCGGCCTGCTCGATCATCTCGCGGTGGCTCTGGTGGGAGGTCGTGATGATCACTCCCTCCACCTCGGGATCGGCCAACAGCTCCTCGAGAGATCCGGTGGGTCGACATCCGAACTTCTCGCCGAACGCCTCTCGACCCTCCGAGCGACGTGCCCAACCGGACACCACCTCGGCCTGCCCGCTCCTTGCGACCGCATCGGCCAACTCCCCGGCCCAGCGGCCGGTTCCGATGCTGGCCAGTCTCACCTTGTCAGTCATCGATCCTCCTAGTTCTCAACACGCCTCGCAGGCGTTCATGAACAACGCCAGCATCGTGTAATACCCGATGATGGCGGCGAGCTCGACCGTTCCTTCCTCGCCGAGACGCGACCATGCCCGCTCGAAGACAACATTTCCGACCTTCCCGGTGCGGCACAGCTCCCGAGTGAAATCGACCAACACCGCGTCGTCCGAATCCTCGATGTCCTGGCCGTTCTCGATCGAATGGAGTGTGGCCTCCGAGACACCGGCACTTCGGGCGATTGGAGTATGGGACTCCCACTCGAAAGGACAATCCCGCTCGATGGCGGCAGTGCAGATCACAACCTCCCGGTCGTGATCGGACAGGGTGGACTCGAACCGGATGACCGCACCGAGGTCTGCGGCGGCACGGGCAATTTGGGGCCGGTGGATCATCGCAGCGAAGGGACGGATCATCTGACCGCCGCGACTGGCCGCGATGTGGTCGAAAGCCCCCAGCTGGGAGGGAGATGTGTCCTCCCTCTCCTCGATCATGCGGACACGTGGCATCTGCTCCTCCCACGGGTTTTCGGCGTCGATCGTGCATGATATAGGATCAGCTTGGTGCCCAACCTGGAGAGACTCTGACGAGATACAAGGTCGTGGTGAGTGACCAGGTCTTCCCCTCTGTCGAGGTCGAGAGGGAGCTTCTGGCAGAGATCGACGCGGATCTCACGGTTGCTTCCGGGGATGTCGAGTCGGTCCTGGCCACCGCGGCCGACGCCGACGCCATCCTCAATACCTACCTGCCCTGGACCGCCGAGTCGATCGCACGCCTCGAGAAGTGCCGGATCATCGCCCGATACGGGATCGGCTTCGACAACGTCGACCTGGACGCCGCTACCGATGCCGGGATAATCGTCACCAACGTTCCCGACTACTCCGTGGAGGAGGTCGCCACCCACGCCCTCGCCCTGATCCTCGCCTCGCTTCGCAAGGTGGGAATGGCCGACGATTCGGTTCGGTCCGGGACGTGGAGCATCGACAACTTTCGCCCGATCCGCCGTCTCTCCACTCTGACTGTCGGTCTCGTCGGATACGGGCGAATCGCCCGTCGCATCGCCGCCCCACTGGAGGCACTTGGGGCGAGCATCATCGCCCACGACCCTTATCTCCAGCCCGGGCCAGACTTCCCACCTCTCCTCGAGCTCGACACCGTGCTCGCTCGGGCCGACATCATCTCGCTCCACCTGCCTCTGACTGACGAGACGAGAGGGATCATCGGAACTGGCGCCCTGGCCAAGATGAAGCCGACGGCAATCCTGATCAACACTTCACGCGGGCCTTTGGTCGATCTCGATGCCCTCGCCATTGCTCTGAGCGAAGGAACGATCGGTGCGGCCGGGCTGGATGTCTTTGATGTGGAACCACTCGACGCGTCCCGCATCGACGGTGTCCCCAACCTCATCGTCACACCGCACATGGCCTACTACTCAGAAGAGGCCCTCGCCGAGTCGCAGCGCAAGGCGGCGACGCAAGTGATCAAGGTTCTCACCGGTGAAAAGCCCGACTATCAAGTGAACTGATGGAGGCCGGACCGGACATCGTCGAGGAAGGCGCTTTCGATACCAACGAATACGCCGAGGAACTCGAGACGGCACCCAGCAACTTCGAGGTGGGTACCACCATCTGGTTCGAGAACGACCGGATCAGGGTCTGGGAGATCCTCCTCCAACCCGGTGAGCGCGGGGCCTTCCACTCCCACGTCACGAACTACTTCTGGACAGTGGTGGAGGGAAGCCGGGGTCTGCAGCGGTTCGCCGACGGCACTTTCGTCGTGCGCGACTACTTGGTCGGCGAGACCAAGTACCTCGAGCACACTCCCGAGACCGCCCTGATCCACGACCTGGAGAACGTCGGCGACTCCCCACTGCGGTTCGTGACCGTAGAGCTGCTGGGCTGAACGGCAGGCCAGCTAGCTGAGCTCGGGCAGACCTGTGGCGGCCAGGGCGTCGGCGACCGCCTGCATGGACTCCGGCGAGTCCTCGGAGACTTGGATCAGCGGCCGCGCGTCTATGCACACGGCTTCGTGAGCTGCGGCGGCGTCGCACATGGCGGCTGCGAGGAGGTCGAACATGAGGGTCCCGCCGGTGGTGGCGAAGTCCGGTGGCAGTCCCTCGTTGTCCTCCGGGTACAAAACGAAAGGATTGGCCCCGTTGACCAGCCGCACAGTGGTGGGATTCCCCTCTCGCAACGTCTCGATCTCGGTGAGGATCTGTTCGAAGTTGGTACTCCACGTCTCCCCCAAGGCCCGGATGCAGTCAAACCCGTCAGCGCCGCCGCAGGTGCCCGCCTTCACCGCCTCGGCCGCGCCTCCAATTTCGTTGGGCCCGGTGGCAATCAGGATCACATCCGCATCAGTCACGGCGGTGCGTGTCTCCTCGTTGGTCTGAAGACTGCCGAGGAGACTGGCGCTCATCTTGCCCTCCGCCGTGCTCCTCTCGCGTTCCCCCATGAAGTCGAAGTATTCGATCTCCATGCCGCTCTGCTCTTCGAGGGCTTCCAGCCAAAGCTCGGGGAAGGGAGTGCACCCATTGCAATGGGCGCCCTCAGGCCAGGAGTCTCCAAAAGCGACATAGCTCAGGGTGGAGCTCCCGGTGGTCGAAGGCGCATTGGTCGGTGTCGAAGTCTTGGCGACCGACACACTCGATGTCGGGACGGTCGCAGCGGAAGTTGCCTCAGACGACGACCCGCCACATGCCGCCGCGATGACCAACACGAACAGAAGCCCAGCCCGTCGCCTGCGCACCCAGTTCCTCCCTCAGATGCCAGCCGACTGTAACCAGCGCAGTCAGCCGGTGATGACGCTGAGCAGGCTGGGTTGGCTCTCGTCGATGGGTAGGGGCAGCTCGACGACCTGACCGGTTTCCACCGACAGGTCAGCGGCCAGATAGACCTCCATCGTGAGACGGGCCAGCCGTGGCTCGACCATCACCGGCCGGTCATAGGCGATGGCTTCGAGAAAGTGGATCGTCTCTCTCTCCATGGGGCCGGCGTAAACGTGGTCCACGTATTCCCCCGGCATCGTGGAGAGGGGGAACTGGACCCCATCCTTGACCGTGTTGAGAACAATGTCTTTGTGGCTGGCGTCCATGATCAGGGCCCCCTCCGTGCCGAGGAACTCGATCGAGGTAGTGGAGAAATTGGGATAGCCGGGAGGCAGGGACCACCCGGCGCCGATCGTCACGGTCACCCCGTCGTCCATGGTGATGACGATGACCTGGGTGTCGGGGACGCCCTGGTCCCTACGGCCCCCCAGGCAGCCTGGGAGTAGACCCGAACCGGCCGCGAGGCTCGAGGCACCACAGCGAGAAGTCGATGTCGTGGGTTGCCTCCATCGCCGCCGGGGAGAGCTTGGTCCGGGAACCGATCTTGGCTCCGAGCGAGCGGGTGATGTGACGGCTGACCAGCACGCTCACCGGATCGCCGAGCGTGCCGTCGTTGAGACTCCGCTTGACCAGGGCCTGTTTCGAATTGAAGCGCTGCGAATAGCCGATGGTGAACTTGAGCCCCTTCGACTCGGCGATGTGGATCAGCTCGTCGGCCTCATCCAGGGTAAGGGCAATCGGCTTCTCGAGAAGGACATGCTTGCCCGCCTCGAGGGCCGCCTTGGCCATTGGGTGATGCAGCGTCTCTGGCGTGGTCGAGATCATCAATGCCTGGATCGCCGGATCGCCGAGAAGGTCCTCCCAATTGCTCGTCGCGGTGACAGGGCTGGTCTGCGCGACACGTCGGCGAGCCGCGCTTCGTCGATCTCGGCCAGATGAAGCGCCCGACCAGTGCGCTGTTGGCGGCGGCGACAGCCCTGATCCCCCCACACCAGCCGGTGCCGACGATCCCGATGTTGAGCGGTTCCATGTTCAGTCCTTTCACTCTGGCCCGATGCCGAGAAGCCGTGTTCCGACGATCAACTCGACGTCACTCGGGGAGAGCCCGCTCACCTTGTTGATCAAACCGATTGGATCCGGCTCCCCCATGTCATAGGGATAGTCGGTCCCGAGGAGGATGTGGTCCGATCCGTACTTGTCGACAAGGAAGCCCAACTGATCGGCCTCGAACACCATGCTGTCGAAATAGAAACGGGACAGGTACTCGCTCGGCGGCCGGGGTAGACCGTGACGGACATCGGCACGGGCGTGATACGCATGGTCGAAGCGGCCGGCGTAAGAGGGGAGGAATCCCCGCCATGGGCGAACACGATCTGAAGACCGGGATGACGCTCCATGACGCCGTCGAAGATGAGACGGCCGGCACAGATGGTCTCCTCGAGCGGGTGGCCGATGGTGTTGAAAGTAGTGGTCGGTGAACCGGGACGGCTCGGTGAAACCGGTGGGGTGGATGAAGACCACCATCCCCAGCTCCTCGACCACGGCCCAGAAGTCCTCGAATCGGGGACTCGACAGCTCCTCTCCTTCGATGTGAGTCGTGACCTCGATGCCGGGAAACCCGAGCTCGCCCGAGCAGCGCCGGAGCTCTTCGATCCGCGGCCGCCGGGTCCTGTAACGGGACTGCCCCAGGCCCAGGAATCGGTCGGGGCGAGTCCGCACCAATTCGGCCAGATCGTCGTTGATGACCCGGAACGCCCGCAACCCCAGCTCGCCCTCGACCCAGTGGAAGAGTTGATACGGGGCGACACTCAGCGACTGGACGTCGACCCCCATGACGTCCATGTCGGCGAGTCTCGACCTCGAGGTCCTCCATCTTGGCGGAGGTCCTCGAGCTGTTTGCGGTTGACCTCTTTGGTCAGCTCGTTGCCGAACTGGAGTGGCTTGCGACCGAGCCGATCCGCCTCGGGTTTGACCATCGCCGACGCCGGACCGCACTCCCGATGACAGTGGATGTCGATAACCCGGGTCATATCATGCACAATATAGGATCGTCATTCTCAGACCACTCTCCCGATGCCGGCGCGACGTCTCACCACCTCGGCCACGGCCGAATTGTCGAAGATCGGCCAGACCGGTCTCCTCCGCTTCGGCCAGCGCCGCTCGCGACCCGGGCCAGATCCATGGTCGCCCCCAAATCCTCGCCGTGCTCGACGATGAGACGGGCATCCTTATGACTCTGTCGGAGCCGGGCGCCGGGGTTCTCGTGGTCGCCGGCGACGATGCGTTCGCCCCACAGGTCCATGGCCTTGGAGTAGGCGAGGGAGTCCTTCAAGACTGCGAGAGCGGAATCCAGATCCATCCCGGCCAGCTCGCCGACGACCAATGCCTCGGCCAGGACCATGCGATGCACGGTGAGGGCGTGGTTGACGATCAGCTTCATGCGCGAGCCCGAGCCCACCGGACCAACGTGGTGATGCGATCTCCCGATGGCCTCGAAGATCGGCCTACCCCTCGCATAGGCCTTCTCCGTCCCGCCCAGCATCACCACCAGATCCGCCTTCGCCGCCAGCTCGCTGTTCCCGCTCACAGTCGTGTCGGAGTAGACGACATCTGCCTCGGAGAGAGCAGAGGCGAACTCGACCGCGTCTTCGGGGCGGCCGGTGGTGGTGTCGTAGACAAAGAGACCGGACGCCTCGGACCGAGCGATGCTCTGCTCGCCGAGACAGACTTCCCTGGAGATGTCCGAGGTGGGGAGGGAGAAGGGCGGCCGCAGCATCCCTGCACCGCTTCGGCAGGCGAGCCGGTGGCCACCCCGCCCTTGCCCTCGAGCTCGGCCAACCTCAAGGGATCGGGGTCGTGGCCGCGTACCTGATGCCCGGCGCCAAGCAGATTCCCCGACATGGCGGAGCCCATCAGCCCGAGCCCGATCACAGCGACGGGACGCTGGTGTTCCATGGGGTGATCGTAGATTGGCAATGGTGACCGACCGAGAGGAGTGGTGGCCGGAGCTGGGGCCGAAGTGGGAGCGGTCCACTGCGCCCAGCCTCCTATTCCACGATCGACATCCATACCCACGTCGAGGTCCCGACGGCTGCAGAGATCGCTGCGCCCTTCTTCCGGCCCGAGTACGACCCCAGGATGCAATTTCAACCAGAGGAGAGCACCCGCTACAACCGCGAGCTGAGGGCCACCCAGACGGCCCAATTCATCGACACCGGAGCGCGGCTCGCCGACATGGACCTGCAAGGTGTCGACGTCCAGGTGCTGGCGATCGCCCCGCCCCAGTACTTCCATTGGCTCGACGAGACCACCGGGCCGAAGGTCAATGCCATGCAGAACGACAACATCTTCGCGATGACACGGGCTGCGCCGAATCGCTTCGTCGGGATCGCCAACCTCCCCATGGATCATCCCGAGGCGGCTGTCGTCGAGATGCGACGGGTCAATGCCGAGCTCGGGTTCAACGGGTTCGAAGTCAACGCCGACGTGAAAGGCGGCGACCTCGACAACCGGCGGTTCGACCCGATCTGGGCGGCCGCCGAGGAGATGGAGATGTTGGTGATCCTCCATCCCCACGGCTGGACCGAGCCCAGGCGGTATGGACGACTACTACCTGATCAATGTGGTGCGCATGCCACTGGCCTCGACGGTGGCGGTGTCACGGATGATCCTCGGTGGTGTCTGGGAGAGGTTTCCCGACCTGCGCATGCTGGTGGTGCATGGCGGCGGTCATCTCCCCTTCTACTTCGCTCGGACCGACGATGCCTACAAGATGAGACCGGAGGCAAGACGTCATCCCACAACCCCCGAGCGAGTACCTGCACAGGCTGTACTTCGACACCACCGTGTTCTCCTCCGATGCCGTCGTGATCGGTTGGAGAGTTCGGCGCCGACGATGTCCTCATGGGGACCGATGACCCCTTCGACATGGTCCACCGACCCTCTCGCTCCTCGCCGACGCGAAACCTCAGCGCTGACGACGATGCCCTGGTTGTCGGAGGGAATGCCAAGGCTGCTCCGCATCTGAGTCTTACATTCTGATACCGACTGGATCACGATACCGACGGTATCTGAAATCACGACACGTATCACCAGAGTCGAGCGCAAGCGACAAACCCGGGCCGATCCCGTCGCCGCCGCCCGCACCGTTTTCTTGCGCCGTGGATTCCATGGCGCCTCGCTGGAAGAGATCGCCCAGGAGGCGGGTACACGAAGGGGGCCGTGTACTCGAACTTCGAGGACAAGGACGCCCTGTGATCCGGCGGTCCTCGACGATCATTACGAGCGACGGATCGTCGCCTACGCCGGGATCATGCTCGATGGTGACGACTTCGAGATAGGGCTGCGTGAAGTGTCCCGCTTCATGGATCAGCGACGCCAACGAGCCGACGGCTTCCCCCATCTCCGAGTCATCGCCCACGCCGCGTGAGATGACGAGTTGAAAGCCGCCTACCTCGAGATCCGGAGCAAGTTCCTCGACGCCGTGGCCCGGCTACTCGATGCCACCCAGGAGCGTCACGGCATGAGGTTCATCCTCCCCTCGTCGGAGGTAGCCAGGGCGTCTTCGTTGCCTGGCGAGCGTTCAGCGTGGAGCGGCAGCTCGACCCGGCTCAGGTGCGACCAGAGCTCTTCGAGGACTTGCACCGCGACGCTCAACGGATTGATCGATCGGAACGGACAAGGGGGACACCATCATGAACCTGGCTGTCGATTTACCTGCCCCGTGTGGGCAGACACATGCAGATCTACTCGAGATCGAGAAGGGCGAGAACGCGATCCGACTCGCATTTCGATTGCATTGCACGAGATGCGAGATGGTGTTCAGGGAGATGATGCATGTGGCGGAGCAGATGCCGGTCGCGCAGAAGCGTCCGATGACCCCACCACGATCACCACCGATCCGCTCGCGCCCGGGCTTTGCAGCTGCACGCCATCGAGCTCATGGAAGGGATGGTGGACCCGAGACGATGGATGAGATGCAAGAGCGCCGTCTCCGCCATCTCCTCAGCGATGTGGTTGAGAAGTCCCCGTATTACCGGGAAGCCCTTGGCCGTGACGCCGCCGAAGCCGAGCTCGCCGATCTGCCCACACTGCCCAAGACCGTGCTCATGGAGGAGTTCGACGACATCGTCACCGATCCTCGGCTCCGACGTCAGGACCTGGAGCAGTTCCTCGAAGTGGCGGCATGCCGGTGGAGCTGTACCTCGACGAATACCACATCTTCAGCACTTCGGGGACGAGCGGTCTCGCGGGTCTCTCGGCTACTCCCCGGACGAGTTCGCCCATGGGCCGGGGTCTTCGTCGACTCTTACGCCTCGGGGTAACGGGCGACACCCGAGTCACCGCTATCGGCGCCCCCAGCCCGTTGCATCTCTCGAGACAGATCGGTTCGGCCCTTCAGGAAGGGCGGGTCGGGGCACCAAGCTGTCGGTCACCGATCCCCTGCCCTTACTGGTATCGGGCTCTCAACGAGTATCAACCCGAATACGTCATTGGCTACGCAACGGTCCTCGCTCTGATCGCCGAAGAGCAGCTCACCGGCTCCTCGACATCGCTCCCCGAGTGCTCGTGAGCGTCTCCGAGGTTCACCGACGACATCGAACCGGATCGAGATGGCCTGGTCCAAACCTGTCGACATGTACGCATCGACCGAAGTGGGCGTGGTCGCCATGGGGTCACTGGACGACGTCGGCCTCCATCTGCGAGGAAGCCATCGTCGAGGTGGTGGACGGAGACAACAGGCCGGTGCCGCCAGGCGTGCCGGGAAGCAAGGTGCTCTTGACCAATCTGGTCAACCCGGCCGAGCCTTTGGTCCGCTACGAGCTGGCCGACTCCGTGGTGCTGGCCGACGGTCCCGACCCAAGCGGCCGGCCCGACGACCGCATCGAGCGGATCGATGGTCGAGCAGCGACGACGTGTTGACCCTTCCGGCACCGGGCGGTGACAAGCTCAGAGTGCACCCTACCGCCTGTCGGCGCCGTTCGCCTCGATTCCGGAGGTGATCCAGTACCAGATCGTCCACCGGCCGACCGAGCCCTTGGTCCGGATCATCCCCCGCCGCGACGCATCCCCGGATCCGATCGATCGAGTGGGGGTCGAGCTGCGCCGGGCTGTTGCCGACGCCGAGCCGAGATCGCCATTCAGGTCGTCCCTGTCGCCGAGATACAAAGGGAGGCGGGGCATGCCGCCAAGGTGAAGCTGGTGATCTCGGAGGTCCCAACGCTCCGAAGCAGAGTTGGCTCGTGCCGATCGGCGTCACCCCCGCCTGCGTTGACCACGATCGATATCCACGCCCACGCCATCGTCCCCGCCGCTCTGACCGGGATGGCGGCGGCCCATCCCGACCAGATGGTCCGCAATTGATCCAGGACGGCGGTCGCAGGTATCTCCGCTACCCGGGCCGTGAGTGGCTCGGTCCCCTGCCCGAGGGCATCTTCAGCGACGATCCGGCTGGCGGACATGGACCGTCAGCGGGTGGACCTCCAGGCGATCGCCATCCCCCCACCCAACTTCCACTATCACGTGCCGCCTGAATGTGGGTGCCGACTTTGCCCGGATTCAGAACGACGCCCTCATCGATCTCAGCGACGAGCAGCCCGACCGGTTCCATGTCTTCGCCAGGCTCCCGCTCCAGGACATCTCGAGCTCTGCTCGCCGAGATCGAGCGAATTCGGGTTTCCCCGGGTCCGGGCGGACCGGGTCCAACGTCGACGGCACTGACGTCGATGAACCGCTCATCGGCAGCTGGTGTGGGCGGGATCTCGATAGGTGGGACCTCCCGGTCTGGTTCCACTCGGACCAACGCTCGATCGCCGGCGCGGATCGGATGAACTCGACTACCTGCAAGAATCCGTATCGGGCATCCCGGCTGAGTTGACCATTGCCGCCGCCAAGTTGATCTTCGGTGGGCGCTCGACCGTCACCCCGATCTCCGCATCGGGTTCACCGATGGAGGCGGGTTCTCCGCATCAGATTGGGCGTTGGGGAGCACGGCTGGTCGGTGCGGCCCGAGCCCAAGGTCAACATCGCTGACACCGGTCCCCGCCATTTCTTCGGGATGATGTACTTCGACAGCCTCACCCATGACGGTGCGCATCGCTGGAGATGCTGGGTCGAGGTATGGGTTGGGATCACGTCCTCCTCGGCAGCGACTATCCGTTCGACATGGCCTCGACCGATCCGGTTGGCGGGGTCGACGCGGTCGAGATGACCGATGCCTGACCGGTCCCTGGTCCTCGAAGGCAACGCCATGAGGTTCCTCCGCCCGTTGGAAGGAGACGCATGATGCGCTCGGCACGGATCGGCACTCTCGATGTGTCTGTTGTCGGGCTCGGTTGCAACAACTTCGGGCGTGCCCTGGACCAGGAGCAGTCGGCGGCGGTGGTCCATGCCGCACTCGACGCCGGCGTTACCCATTTCGACACGGCCAGCAACTACGGCGATGGCCGGTCCGAGTCCTTTCTCGGCGGCGTTGGGAACGGAGGCAGGGCCGATGCCGTGATCGCCACCAAGGTCGGCGTGCCGATTCCGGGGCGGCAGGGCAGCGGAGGCGCCGCCTCCGACTATGTGCGCAAGGTCCTGGAGCGGAGCCTCATCGAGCTCGGCACCGACTACGTCGACATCGAACATGATCCACTTCCCCGATCCGGAGACGCCGATCGAAGACACCCTGGCCGTGATGAGCGAGCTGGTCGACGAGGGCAAAGTGCGGGAGATCGGCTGTTCCAATTTCGACCCGGCACAGCTGGTCCTGGGCGCTGGAGGCATCCGGCTGAAGGGATGGCCGACCTTCGTTTGCGATCAGGTGCAATAACAGCATGCTTCACAGGGAGCCGGAGACGAACGGTTTGGCGATCTCTGCGTCTGAGACGGGTGTGGCCCTTCTCCCTACTACCCGCTGGCGAACGGGCTGCTCGACGGCAAGACCGACGCGGCGGCGAACCACAGGGACGGCTGAAGATGGACCGGTATCAGCATTTTTCCTTACTGAACAGACTTTTACCTCGTCGAAGGGGTCGAGCGTTTCGCATCAGAGCGGGCTGCTCACCCTGGTTCAGGTGGCTCTGGGATGGCTGCTTGCTCGAGGACGCTGTGCCTGCCGTGGCTCTGGCGCGCACCAGCCCGGAGCAGGTCGTGGCCAATGCAAAGGCGGCTGAATGGGACCTGATGCTGGAGGACCTGGAGGAATTGGCACAAGCGGTGAACCCTGGAGCCCCGGCTCACGATCAGACCGTGAATCGCGTCAAGAACCATGCGCCGGGGGTAGATCACAACGGACCTTGTTTCCTCCCAATGTTGCTCTCGTGGACACACGAACCCGTAAAAGCGTGAATGACCGGTGTACTGGCGGGTCAGTGCGTCAAAGATGCTCGGTAGCAACTGCTCGACGACGAACTCGAGCGTCGCCTCGGATTTCGATGAATCGTGTCGTGTTCTCCGGGTCGACGACGAGCAGACTGACCCGGGGGTCGTGTTCCATGTCCCGTCCCTTCTGGCGCTCCTGGGTCGTGTTCACCCTCGGGTACGCCCCGTCGTAATCCACCCAGACCAGGCTGGAGTGAGGCTGGCCATCTCTCCCCATGGTGGTGAGGACCCCGACAGATCGGACGCTCCAACAGATCGAGACCGTCAGCCGGGCACCGGCCAAGGTGCCCATTCGGGTCCGCTCACCGCGCCGTTCGAATCCCGTGCACGACACGCTTGCAGGATTCGAATATAACCGGCACCTCGCGATCGGCAAAGTGCTCGGGGATCGCATCGCCGAAGTAGTGGACCTCGGCGTCCCGCGGTACTTCGAGGTGAGCAGGTCGAGGTGCTCGAGGGCTCCCTGCTCGGACATCTCGACGACCTCGCCTCGAATCTCCAGGTAGCGCAGGGGCCGGCGAGGGCTGTAACACAGCAGGGTCACTCGAGGGTTTGCCCGCATGTCCCGCTCCTTCCGGAAACCGCGGACTGGTGTTGACCCGAATGTGCGGCTCCTCGAAGTCACACCACGACCGCAGGCACGCGGCCGTCCATCGGGGAGCACCGTGCTCAGGGCTGCCGCTGGCGGACACTCGACGAATATTCGACGGGAAGCTCCAGGTACACCAGCGGCATCTCCGCCTGCCCCGGTCGCATCAGTCACGCCGCATCAATCGCGTCGACGGACCGCTCGAGGCGACTGAATCGGTTGCCAGGCACCCGACGGCTGCCAGCGCGAGGACCGCAATCGGAATCTGCGCGCTTTATTCGAGCCGGTCACCATCACCGGGGCGGCGATACTGGTCAGCGTGATCGGCCAGCCCAGAGGATCGCAACCGAAATCCCGAAGGCGGCATCGGACTCGGACCTTGCGTACGAAGGCGAGGTAACCGATCGCTATCAGTCCCCATATTCAGTTGAGCATCCCGGCCATGGGCAGATGCTCATGGTTGGAGCCCGTCACCATATCCGGCGAGAAGATGCCGGCGAGCAGAACGGAGAGCACGACGCTGCTGACTGCGCACCAGCCACCAGATCGACTCGCTCGGTGGACGGACAATCAATGGGTCTACCGTGTTTCTGGCTAGAACATGACGAATCCCTTCTTGAGAACGCTCATCGCGCCCGGCGCCCTGCCAGGCGTTTAGGGCCAAGCTGCCTGCCCGTGTATGACCTAGCCCACATAGGTGTTAGCCCAATAGAGGGCGCAGGCTTCTTGCCGCCGAGCAAAGCCGGATGACCAGCCGCTCCGGATCGTGCCGGCACCGTGCAGGACCCATGAGCTGCTGCTCAGTCGGGGCCGGCTCAGACCGAGGGCCTCGTTCCCGAAGCGGACGTCGATCGCGCTCCCGGCTCCACGGTGACCTCGACCAGCACGTTCCCTTGCGCGTCGGGTGCAACCGCGGGCGGGCCGACGGTGTCCGCGAATGGAAACCGGGACAGGACCAGCCGATGTGTGGTACGTCGACGGCTTCGACGCCAGTGACCACTATGTGATCCTGGTGGAGACCCGCCGTGAGATGCTCGACACGGATCACTGCACGCGGTCAACACCATTCAGCAGCGAGACACCGGTGAGTAGGAGACGACGACCGATCACAGACGGCCAATGTAGAAAGCTCGCCGGATATCGGC
>CAVQFU010000001.1:0-238022 GCA_963711895.1 uncultured Acidobacteriota bacterium | reverse complement strand
GATACCTAATCTCCGGCGTCGATGAGCCACTGGTCGGAGGCCACCCAACAGCGGGCCGAGGAGATCATCTCCAGGTATCCCCAGAAGCGGTCGGCGGTGATGCCATTGCTCTATCTGGCCATGGCGGAAGAGGGCTATCTGACCAACGAGGGCATGGAAGAAGTCGCCCGATGGGTCGACATCAGCCCCGCCCAGGTGCAGGCGGTGGCCACCTTCTACACCATGTACAAGCGCAAGCGCACCGGCAAGTACCTGATCTCCTGCTGCACCTCGATCTCTTGCATGCTCCTCGGCGGTGACGACGTCCTCCACGCGGTCGAGGACGAGTCCGGAGTCCCCCACGGAGAGACCGGAGCCGACGGGCTTCTCTCGGTCGAGCACGTCGAGTGCATCGGGGCTTGTGGCGGGGCACCTGCGGTCCAGGTCAACTACGAGTTGATCGAAGGCGTTACCCCGGACAAGGCCCGGGACCTGGTGAGATGGTTGGGGAGCGCCCAGCCCGAGGTCGTCAACACCGACGAGATGCAGGAGCTGTTCGGAGGGGTCCGCAGCTTCGATTGGGCGATCAGAGAGGTTGGAGGGGCGGTCGGCCCCTATCCGGCCTTCCAGCCGCTGGGCACGGTGGGCATCGAGGACAAAGCTTGACGACACCCCTCGTTGTCACCAAGCGGATGACCGAGTTCCCTGCCGACTCGCACACCATCGACCGTTACGAGGCGACCGGTGGCTACGAACAGGCCCGACGCGCCACCGGGATGACCCGTGACGAGCTGGTCGAGGAGATCAAGACTTCCGGCCTGCTGGGACGGGGTGGCGCCGCATTCTCCGCCGGCCTCAAGTGGAGTTTCCTCGCCCCGTCCCGCCCCTCCTATCTGGTCATAAACGCCGACGAGTCCGAGCCGGGCACCTTCAAGGACCGCCAGCTTCTCGAGCGTGACCCGCATCAGATGCTGGAGGGGATCATCATCACCGCCATCGCCAATGAGGTGCACGACGCCTTCATCTATATCAGAGGCGAGTACCCCAAGCCGGCGCGGCGGGTGCAGGCGGCGGTCGACGAGGCGTACGCCAAAGGGCATCTGGGCAAGGGCATCCTCGGCTCCGACTACGACCTGGAGGTGACGGTGCATCTGGGAGCAGGTGCCTACATCTGTGGCGAGGAGACAGCCCTCATCAACAGTCTCGAGGGCCTGCGAGGCGAGCCCCGGCTGAAACCTCCCTATTTCCCTGCCGCCAAGGGCCTCTACATGCAGCCGACGATCGTCAACAATGTGGAGACGGTCTCCAACCTGCCCCACATCCTGGCCATGGGGGCGGAGAAGTTCATCGAGCTCGGTCATCCCCTCGACACGGGGACGTTCATGCTCTCGGTCTCGGGCCACGTCAAGAAGCCGGGCAACTACGAGCTGCCCCACGGGATCACCTGGCGTGAGCTCATCTACGACATCGCAGGTGGTATCCCGAACGACCGGGAGCTGAAGGCGATCATCCCCGGCGGCGCCTCCTCGCCGTGGTTCGTCCCCCAGATCCATCTCGATCACCAGATCACCAAGGACGTTTGTGCCGAGGCGGGATCGATGCTCGGATCGGGAGCGGTGATCGTCATGGACGACACCACCTGCACGGTTCGTGCTGCCGAGCGAATCGTCCGCTTCTTCGCCCACGAGTCGTGCGGCCAATGCACCCCGTGCCGCGAAGGCACCACCTGGATGGAGATGATCCTTCGACGCATCGAGGAGGGCCAGGGCCGGGCGATCGACCTCGACCTCCTTCTGGATGTCTCGGACAACATCAGCGTCGGCCTCGGCTGGCCACCGAAGATGACCACCATCTGCCCGCTGGGACCATCGGCGGTCTCTCCGGTTCTCGCCCTCCGCGACTACTTCCGGGACGAGGTCAACGCCCATGTCGAGCTCGGTGGGTGTCCTCTGCGACCCGTCGAGGTGCACGCGTGACCGAGCAACCGGCTCCCGAGGTCGTTTCCATCACGATCGACGGGGAGGCCCATCAGGTCCCGGCCGGCTCGTTGTTGATCAAGGCCGCCCAGGACAACGGCACCTATATCCCGCGTTTCTGCTGGCACGAGCGGATGAACCCGGTGGGGATGTGCCGGATGTGCCTGGTCGAGGTGCAGGGCCCGCGTGGCCCGATGCTGGTGACGGCGTGCACCAACAATGTCGCCGACGGGATGGTGGTCGACACCAGGAACGACACCGTGAAGAAAGCCCAGGAGGGCGTTCTCGAGTTCCTGCTGGCCAACCATCCCCTCGATTGCCCGGTGTGTGACAAGGGCGGGGAATGCCCGCTCCAGGACCAGGCTTTCTCCCACGGCCCGGGGGAGAGTCGCTTCGTCGAGATCAAGCGCAACTACGAGAAGCCGATCGCCATCTCCGATCTGGTGCTCCTCGACCGCGAGCGATGCATCCTCTGCGCCCGATGCACCCGATTCGCCGACGAGATCAGTGGCGATCCCCTCATCGAGTTCAAATCGAGGGCCAACGTCACCGAGGTCAACACCTTCCCCGACCTCCCGTTCTCCTCCTACTTCTCCGGGAACACCATCCAGCTCTGCCCGGTCGGCGCCCTCACCGCGGCCCAGTATCGGTTCCGGGCCCGGCCGTGGGACCTCCAGATGGTGGAGAGCTCGGGTCTTCACGACACCGCCCACCCCCGACTCTCGGTCCAGGTCAGCCAGAACGACATCCTGCGTCTGGTGGGTGTGGACAACGACGCCACCAATCACGGCTGGCTGTCCGACAAGGAGCGCTTCGGGTTCCAATACCTCGGCTCGGAGGAGCGTCTCACCACGCCGCTGGTGCGCCGCGACGGAGAGCTGGTCGAGACGACATGGGCTGATGCCCTCGACCGGGTAGCAGAGAGGATCGGGCTCATACGGGACGCGGACGGTGGCGGCGCCTTCGCCGTGATGGGTGGCGCCCATGGCACCAACGAGGATGCCTATGCCCTTTCGAAATTCGCCAGAGTGGTTCTGGGGACGAACAACGTCGACGCACGGCTCGACGATGCCCTCGCCTCGCATTTCCTGGCGGCCACGGCCGACCGGGCCCTCATCTCCGATCTCGACACCGCCGACACCATCGTGGTCTGGGGGCCCGATCTCAAGGAGGAGCATCCCACCCTCTATCTGCGGGTCCGTAGGGCCGCCCAGGAGCTTGGGGTCAGGCTCGTGGTCGTGCACCCACGTGCCACCGGTCTCGACGATCGGGCGGCGATCAAGCTCGGCTATCGCCCGGGTGGCGGCTTCGAGCTCCTCGACGAGATCGCCGATGGCAAGCACCCCGAGGTCCGGCAGGCACTGAGCGCCGATCGGGTTGTGGCCCTCGTCGGCCAGGCCTCGTTCGCCGACGGCCCCAAGCTCGCAGAGTCGGTGGCGGCGTACGTGCGCAACAAGGCGGGCTCGGCCCGCATCCTGCCGCTCGCCCGTCGGGGCAACATCTTCGGCGCCCTCGACATGGGACTCGCCCCCGATCTGCTGCCTGGCAGGGTGGCCGACGAGGACAGCGGGCGGGCGGCTCTGGCCGCCTCTTGGGGCGAGATGCCTGCAGTGAGGGGCAAGGACACCAGGTCGATGCTGGAGGGTCTCGACTCGGGAGAGATTCGATTCCTGTTGCTCGTCGGGGCGGACCCGGTCCGTGATGTCCCCGACCCGAGGCAGGCTGCACTGGCGTTGGAGTCGGCCGAATACGTGGTCTCCATCGATCTCTTCCTCAACGACTCCAATCGCGACGCCGACGTCATCTTCCCCGCCGCCGGGTTCGCCGAGAAGGAGGGCACCGTCACCAATATCGAGGGCCGGGTGCAGAAGGTGAACGTCATCGCTCCGGTGCCGGGCCAAGCTCGGCCCGACTGGGAGGTCCTCAATGACCTGGCCGACAGGGCTGGGCGACCGATCGGTCTCTCCAACGGCGAAGCGATCGCGAAGGAGATCTCCGAAGTCGCCCCTTCCTACAGCGGGATCAGCTGGGATCTTCTCGAGTGGGAGGCCCGGGACGGGGCCGTGGTCCCCCTGTCGGGCGCTCCAGCCTTTGAGCCACATCCCGGTTGCCCTGAAAGGGGACAACGCGCCGTCCGCCCTGCTCATCCTCCATGTGGCGAGGACCCTCTACGACGATGGCGTGATGATGAGGCACTGCCAATCGCTTCACCCCCTCGCACCGGGGGCAGTGGCCCATCTCAACCCTGATGACGCCAGGAAGGCCGGTGCCCAGGAGGGACATCTCGTCAAGGTGGTCACCAAGCATGGTGAAGGGGAGTACTCCGCGGTCGTCGACGAGGGGACGCCACCTGGTGTCGTCTATGTGCCCTTCAACCAGCCGGGGGCGGGTTCTCTCGGCACCGAGGCCGTGGTCCGGGTGACGGCGGTGGGCAAATGACCTGGCCCGAGTTCTGGATCGTCGTCCTCCGAGTGATCCTCACCTTTGGTCTGTTGTTGTTCGCCACCTTGATCAACGTGTGGGCAGAGCGAAAGATCCTGGCCGACATGCAGAACCGCATCGGGCCCAGCCGGGCCGGCCCGTGGGGGATCCTGCAGACGGTCGCCGACGGGCTCAAGCTGTTCTTCAAGGAGGCGGTGACCCCACGCAAGGTCGAGCTGGGGATGTATCTGTTGGCGCCGTTTCTCGCCGTCGTCCCCGCCTTCCTCATCTTCATGATGGTCCCGTGGGGCAGGCCGTTCACCATCGGTGGCAATGAGGTCACGTTGCAGGGTGCCGACCTGAACATCGGGCTGCTCTTCATCCTCGCCATGTCGTCGCTGGCGGTGTACTCCGTCGTGCTCGCCGGGTGGTCATCCGGGTCCAAGTACCCCCTCCTCGGGGGAGTGAGGGCCACTGCCCAGGCGATCTCCTACGAGGCGGCGATGGGGCTGGCCATGGTGGCGGTGGTCATGTTCACCGCCACCCAGGGAGACGGGGGCACGTTGTCGTTGGCGGAGATCGTCGAACGTCAGGCCGGCACGTGGGGTGACATCATCCCGGCCTTCGAGCCGGTGCTGCAGTTCGTGCCGCGGTGGAACGTATTCCCCCAGATCGTGGCGTTCATCATCTTCTTCATCGCCATCGTGGCCGAGACCAACCGAGCGCCGTTCGACCTGGTCGAGGCGGAACAGGAGATCGTCGGGTTCCACACCGAGTACTCGGGGATGAGGTTCGCCATGTTCTTCCTCGCCGAGTACATCAACATCTTCTCGATGTGTGCCATTGCCGCCACACTCTTCCTCGGTGGTTGGAATGGCCCCACCTTCGACGGATCGGTGCCCGCGATCATCTCCGGCATCCTCCCGACCGTCTGGTTCCTGGCCAAGACCTACTTCCTGATCTTCCTGTTCTTCTGGATCAGGGCCACCCTGCCCCGGCTCCGCTACGACCAGCTCATGCAGCTGGGATGGAAGCGGCTCATCCCGGGGGCCCTCGCCTGGCTTGTGCTCTCCGCCTTCGTCATCTCGTTCCGACAATTCGGCGCTCCCTGGAGTCAGTGATGGGTCTCATCAAAGAGCTGATCAAGGGTCTGCGCGTCACGGGCGGGACGATGATCCGGACCATCGCGGGCGACGAGCTGGTCACCACGGAGTACCCGACGGTCATGCGCGTGAAGCCGCAGCGCTTCCACGGGCGACACGTGCTCAATCGTTACCCCGACGGAATGGAGAAATGCATCGGCTGCCAGTTGTGCGCCGGCGCCTGCCCCGCCCAGTGCATCTATGTGCGGGGGATGGACAACGATCCGGAGGACCCGACTTCCCCCGGCGAGCGGTTCGGCTACGTGTACGAGATCAACATGCTCCGGTGCATCTTCTGCGGTCTGTGCGTCGAGGCCTGCCCCACGGAGGCGATCACGATGACCAGCCTCTTCGAGATCTCCACCACGACCCGCGAAGACGCCATCTACACCAAAGAGACCCTGCTCATGGACCGCCGGGGAAACGTGCCCCACATGTTCCCCGATGACGAGCTGGCCGATCTCGACGAGCTGGACAGCGCCGACGGCTGGCTGCGGGCGACGGCCCCGTCCGGTGTGGCCGCATACGAAGGGGTGAAGATGTGGCAGGGCACCCCGGGCCCCGCCGACTGGTCCCCCGAACCGTCACAGGAGGAGCGGGACCGAAGAACTGGCGACGAGGAAGAGGATGGTTGAGACCGTCCTCTTCGTGATCGCGGCCCTCGCCGCGCTGGCCGGCGCCGTAACCGTGGTAGTCGCCCGAAATCCGATCTACTCGGCGGTCGGGCTCCTCGGCACCTTGTTCTCAGTCGCGATTCTGTATGTGGTGCAACTCGCCCACCTGGTGGCTGCGGTCCAGGTGATCGTGTACGCCGGTGCGGTCATGACCCTGTTCTTGTTCGTGATCATGCTGATCGGGGTGGACAAGGAGGAGACGCGGGTCGAGCCACTTCCCCGGCAGCGGTTGTGGGTCGGGATAGTCGCCGGAGCCATCATCCTGTTCGCAGCGGGCGTTGCGCTGTTCGGGGATTTCGTCTGGGTGCCGGCCGCGGCTACTGCAGTCGATCAGGACGCCACCAACGGGACGATCCAGGCGGTGGCCGAACCTCTGTTCACCGATTGGGTGCTCGCCTTCGAGGCCACAGCGCTCCTGCTGACCATCGCCGCCGCCGGAGCCGTTGTCCTTGCCCAATTCAAGAGAAAGCGGGCGTGATGGTTCCCGTCGGGTGGTACATGGCACTCGCCGCGGCGCTGTTCCTGATCGGTGCCCTGGGCATGCTCCTCCGTCGCAACGCGCTGGTCATGTTCATGTGCATCGAGTTGATGCTGAACGCGGTCAATCTGACACTGATCTCTGCGGGGCGGGCGATGAACGACCTCAACGGCCAGGTTGCAGTCTTCTTCATCCTCGTGGTCGCAGCGGCCGAGGTTGTGGTGGGGTTGGCGATCATCGTCGCCATCTTCCGACGCCGGGCCACCGCGTCCGTGGACGAGTTGAGCGAGTTGAGAGGCTGATGACTCCGCTGCGCTCCGTCATCAGCCGTGGTGGGTGGTGGGTTCTGAGTGGTGAGAACTTGGACACCCACCACTCACCACTCACCACTCATAACCGGAAGTTCACGAAGTGACCGACCTCGTCTGGCTCGTCATCGCCCTTCCCCTGGCCGGGGCCCTGTTCCTCCATTTCTTCGGGAGATACATCAAGGAGCCGCTCAGCGGTTGGCTGGCCTCAGCCGCGATCGGTGGGGCATTCGTCGTGGCCGCAATCGCGGCGGTGCCTTTCATCCAGGGCGGGGCCGAGCCCGTGACAATCTCGTTGTGGGAGTGGATGCCGGCGATCGGCGCGAGTTTCGAGCTGCTCTGGGATCCGCTGGCCGCCCTGATGGCCCTGATCGTCACCGGTGTCGGCGCGTTGATCCATGTCTTCGCCATCGGGTACATGCACGGTGACGAGCGCTTTCACCGGTTCTTCACCAATCTCAACCTCTTCGCGGCCTCGATGCTCACGCTTGTGATCGCGGGCAACTACGCAATGCTGTTCCTGGGCTGGGAGTTGGTCGGGCTCTGCTCCTATCTGCTGATCGGGTTCTGGTACACCCGAACGACGGCGGCCGCCGCCGCCAAGAAGGCGTTCATCGTGAACCGCATCGGCGACTTCGGGTTCATGATCGGCCTGATGCTGGTCTTCACCGTTTTCGGCACGCTCTCCTTTGCCGGTGTGTTCGAGCGGGCCGGGGAAGAGCTGACCGGGGGGATGGCCACGGCCATCGGCTTGCTCCTGCTCGTTGGTGCCGCCGGCAAGTCGGCGCAGATCCCGCTCTATGTATGGCTTCCCGATGCCATGGAGGGCCCGACCCCGGTCTCTGCGCTGATCCATGCCGCGACGATGGTCACAGCCGGGGTGTACGTCATTGCCCGCTCCGCCCCCATCTACGAGTTCACACCGTTTGCTTCGATAGTGGTCGCATCCGTCGGGGCTCTGACCGCGATCTGGGCCGCATCGATCGCGCTTGCCCAACGCGACATCAAGAAGGTTCTCGCCTATTCGACGATCTCTCAACTCGGCTTCATGTTCCTCGCTGTTGGAGCGAGGGCATACGTTGCCGGAGTCTTCCACCTGATGACCCATGCCTTCTTCAAGGCCTTGCTCTTCCTCGGGGCCGGCTCGGTGATCCACGCCATGAGCGACGAACAGGACATGCATCGGATGGGCGGCCTCATGCGAAAGATGCCGCTGACCGCCACAACGATGGCGATCGGCGCCCTGGCGCTGGCCGGGATCCCGCCGCTGGCCGGCTTCTGGTCCAAGGACGAGATTCTGGCCGCAGACTTCGCCAGGGGCGGGTGGTACTACTTCTTGTGGATCATCGGGCTCGTTACTGCCCTGCTCACGGCGTTCTACATCGCCAGGCTCTGGGTGCTTGTCTTCTTCGGTGAGTCGCGGTGGGGCGAGGGCGCTCACCCGCACGAGTCCCCGCGAGTGATGACCCTTCCCCTGATTGCCCTGGCTTTTCTCTCCGTGGTCGGGGGCTTCGTCAACACACCGTTTCGTCTTGGTCTCGAGCATTTCCTGGAGCCAAGCTTCGAAGGAGTCCATGTCCAGGAGGCACCCACCGACTGGCTGACGCTAGGGATACTGGCCGCTCTGTCCATCCTGGCCGCTGTCGTCGGCGCCGGCGCCGGGATCCTGGCCTACAACCGCCCGCAGGAAAGATGGCGGAGGTTCGAGGAGTCCTTCGAGCCGCTGTGGGGGACCTGGGAGATGGCTTACGGGGTCGACGATCTGTACGGGAGGACTCTGGTCATCCCGGGCCGGCGCCTCGCCGAGGCCACCGCGTTCTCCGTCGACTCGAAGGTGGTCGATGGCGCGGTCAACGGGGTGGGTCGGCTTGTCCGCGGCGCCGGCGTCTGGGCCCGGCCGCTGCAGACAGGGTTCGTCCGCAATTACGGCGTGTTGTTCCTGGGCGGTGCTCTGGTGGTCGTGGTCTGGCTGGTGGCAGGGAGTTGATGATGCGAAGCATCATCAACTCCGGTTTTGGGTGGTGGGTTCTAAGTGGTGGGTCTCAGAACTCAGAACTCAGAACTCACAACCGGCCTCCGAAGGAGGCCACATGCTGACCGCCCTGATCCTGCTCCCGGTGGCCGCGGCCATCGTCGTGGCGCTGATCCCGGGGCGCCGGAGAGAGATCCATCTTCCCCTCGGCATCGCCCTCTCCGTGATGCCGCTGGCCCTGGCCGGATACCTGTTCTGGGTGTTCGAGCCGGCGGCCGGGTTCCAGTACGTCGTCGACGTGCCCTGGTACGAGCCGTGGGGCATCGCCTGGAATCTCGGGGTCGACGGCATCTCGCTGCCGATGGTCGTGCTTCACCACGTTGCTGGTCCCGATCGCCCTGGCTGCATCGACGACGATCACGAACCGGACCAAGGAGTTCGTGATGTACACCCTCCTCCTCGAGGCGGGCATGATCGGCGCCTTCCTGGCCCTCGACCTCTTCCTCTTCTTCGTCTTCTTCGAGGCGATGTTGATCCCGATGTACTTCATCATCGGCATCTGGGGAACCGAGCGCCGGATCTATGCCGCGGTCAAGTTCTTCATTTACACGGCCTTCGGCTCGGCGTTGATGCTGGCGGCGATCATCGGTCTTGCTCTCACCTACTCATCCCAGGAGGGCTCGGCCTCGTTCGCACTTTCTGATCTGGCCGGGCTCGAGCTCTCGGTCGGGGCGGAGCGGCTCTTCTTCGCGGCCTTCGCGATCGCCTTCGCGATCAAGGTCCCGCTGTTCCCGTTCCACACGTGGCTGCCCGACGCCCATGTCGAAGCGCCGACGGCGGGCTCGGTGCTGCTCGCCGCAGTGCTCCTGAAGCTGGGGACGTACGGCCTTCTCCGGTTCAATCTCGCCCTTTTCCCGGACGCCTCGGTCGATGCCATCCCGATCATGGCGATCCTGGCGGTCATCGGGATCATCTACGGGGCGGTGGTGGCCATCGTCCAGCCCGATCTGAAGAAACTCGTCGCCTACTCATCGGTGAGCCACTTGGGCTTCATCGTGCTCGGCACCTTCGCCCTCACCTCGGGCGGGCTTCAGGGGGCGGTGATCCAGAATGTGAACCACGGCCTGACCACCGGCGCGCTGTTCCTCCTGGTGGGGATGATCTACGACCGGAGGCACACCAAGAAGATCGCCGACTTTGGTGGCCTGCAGAAGACGGTTCCGCTTCTCGCCGGCTTCTTTCTCTTCATGACGTTCGCCTCGATCGGGCTTCCGGGCCTCAACGGCTTTGTGGGTGAGTTCCTCGTGCTGATCGGCAGCTACCCCGCCCTCCCTAGCTTTACCGTCATCGCTGCATTGGGGGTGGTGCTCGCCGCCATCTACCTGCTGTGGGCTTACGAACGAGTCTTCACCGGGGTACCCGACAAGGAGGAGAACTCGGTGATGTCCGACCTGTCGGGGCGTGAGATCGCCCTGCTCGTGCCTATCGCGGTCCTGATCGTCGTGATCGGGCTCTATCCCAAACTGCTGCTGGACAAGATCACTCCCTCCACCGAAGCGGTCCTCGACAACATCGTGGAACAGACCGACTACACCATCCCGGTGCCGGGCCGGATCGGCGACGTGTACGTGGCAGGTGGTGAATGATGATCACCCCGCCGGAGATCTCGTGGATCGCCATTGCCCCCGATCTGGCACTGGCCCTCGGCGCAGCTGCGGTGCTACTCGTCGATGTCCAGTGGAAGCCTCGCGCCTCGTGTTCTCGGATGGGTGGTTGGGGCGACTTTGGCCGTTGCCGCCGGGTTGACCATCCTGCAGTGGGCACAAGGCGCCGATGCTCTGGCCACGGGTGACACCGAGAGTCTGGTGGCGTTCTCCGGGTTGATCACCATGGACGGATTCGCCATTTTCTCCCGCTTCGTCCTGATCGCGGCAACCGCGTTGGGTCTGGCAGCGGGATGGCGATTCGTGGTGAGCCTGGGCCGACGCGGCGCCGAGGCGATCGCCCTCGTCCTTCTGGCCACGACCGGCTTCTCCCTCATGGTCGCCTCCAACAACCTGGTCATGTTGTTCCTCGGGCTCGAGGTTGGCTCCATCTCTCTGTATGTCCTCGCCGGGCTGGCCCGGGAGAGACGTGAGTCGGAAGAGGCCGCCATCAAGTACTTCCTGCTCGGTTCGTTTGCCTCGGCGGTGTTCGTCTACGGAGTTGCCCTCATCTACGCCGGTACGGGACGCTTCGAGATCATTGCCATTCGGGAGCTCCTCGCCGGGTTCGTCGTCTCCAGCCCGGCCGTGATCTATATCGGCATCGGATTGGTCGTGGCCGGCCTCGGGTTCAAGGTGTCCGCTGCCCCGTTCCACACGTGGGCGCCGGACGTGTACCAGGGGGCGCCGGCCGGGCTGGTCGGCTACATGGCGGCCGTGGCCAAGGTGGCCGGGTTCGCGGCCATCGCTCGCATCCTGCTCACCGCGTTCTCCGATCTCGCCGATACGTGGCTTCCGGTCGTGGCAGGCATATCCGTGTTGTCCATGGTGCTGGGCTCGGTGTTGGCCCTCGTCCAGGGGGACGTGCGCCGGCTGCTCGCCTACTCCGGGGTGGCCCATGCCGGGTTCATAATGACCGGAGTGGTTGGGGGGGCCACCGACGGTGTCCTGTTCTATCTGGCCATATACGCCATCCAGCTGGTTGGTGCATTCGCCGTAGTCGCGGTGGTGAGTGGGCCGGACGGAGCGGGCTCCAGTCTGGATGAGTACCGCGGTCTTGGCCGGCGAAGCCCGCTCCTGGCCGGGGCCTTCACGATTCTCCTTCTCGGCATGGGGGGTCTGCCGATCACTTCCGGGTTCGTCGCCAAGTTCGGGGTATTCACCGACGCCTGGGCACAGGGTTACCAGTGGCTGGTGATCGTGGCCGTGATCGCCTCGGTGGTGGCGTTCGCCTTCTACATTCGGGTCATCGTCGTCATGTACATGGACGACGCCGGTGTGGAAGAACCACTGCGTGTCGGTCCCGAGCGTTGGGTGTTGGCGCTGGCTGTCGGAGCGACGATTCTCTGGGGCATCTTCCCGTCGTCGCTTCTCGATCTGGCAGCTGATGCATTACCTATCTAGATCGGCACTTTGCGCCGGAATCGTCGGCATCTTCATCCTCGCCGGCGCCACCCCTGCCCTGGCCGCGGAGACCGCCGCCTCCGAGATCGTCATCATCCCGGTAGGAGACACGGTCACCGAGGACCTCTACGCCGCCGGGGCCCAGGTCCTCGTCGAGGGGACCATCGAGGGGGATCTCGTCGCATTCGCTGCCGAGGAGGTCGTCATCTCGGGGCAGGTCACAGGGAGTGTTCTGGCGGTGGCGCCGACGGTGACGGTCGAGGGGGAGGTGGCCGGGTCAGTGCGATTCACGGCCAACCGCCTCGAAATCTCGGGCTCGGTCGGTGGAGACCTGGTCGGCTCCGCCCTCCGGGCCGAGCTCACCCCCGAGTCCACGATCGAAGGCGACGTCGTGGTGTGGGCGTTCAGGCTGTCAGCGGCCGGCAGCATCGGGACCGATCTCGAAGGCACTCAGCGGACCCTGGACCTGGCGGGGAGCGTTGGCGGAGATGTCGACGTGAGTGTCAATCGCCTCATCGTCACCGGTCCGCTCGAGGTTGCGGGCGATCTCGGCTATCGCTCCCCATCTGAGGCAGAAGGGTTGGACCAGGCCACGGTGGAAGGGGTGGTTGCCCATAAGACGCCGCTGCCACCGAACATTCGAATTCGAGCTCTGGGATGGTTGACCCGATTCCTGGTCATCCTGGGCCTGACCTGCGCCGCGCTCCTGGTCGCCTGGGGTTGGCCGGGCCGAACCGAGGCAGCGGGCGAGAGGGCCAGGAACAGCCTGTGGCGAGCCCTGGGCCGAGGTGCTCTCGTCATCCTCTCCCCGTTCATCGTGGCCGGCATCGCAGCCCTCATTGCCGGTCTCGTCCCTGCTTCTGCCAGTCTTCCCTTGCTCGCTGTATTCGTGCCCCTGATCCTCGCCCTGGCCGGCATCGTCCTGGTCTTGTCATTGGTGGCCGGTGTGCCTGCCGTTCTCGCTCTCGGCCGCGCCCTGCCTGGCGAGCGCGGCCTGTACGGGTCAGTAGTCGTCGGATCGATCGTGGCCGGCGTCCTGTGGCTGATCCCCTACGTGGGCTGGCTCGTGCCATTGCTCGTCTTGCCTGTCGGCCTGGGGGCATGGATGCTCAGCTTCAGGGAAGAGGAGTCACAGTCGACGACCCGTCAAACTGCTTGACGACGGGCCGGCTATTCGGATCCGGCACCACGGTGAAGGACCCGGCCACCTGGAGATCGGCCGACGAGGTCCCCACCAGCACTTCGATCGAGCCTGGCTCCACCACGTAGTCGAGGTCGCGGTCATAGAACCCGAGTTGGCCCACCGGCAGCTGAAAGGTGATTTGCCGCGAGCCGCCAGGGGGAAGACCGACCCGGGCAAAGCCTTTGAGCTCGAGGACGGGCCGGGTCACGCTCGCCACTGGATCCCGCACATATAGCTGGACGACCTCGTCGCCTTCCCTGTTCCCGGTGTTGGAGACGACGGCGGTGACGGTCACCTCTCCATTCCAATCGGCCCGATCGGGTGTCACCGCGAGATCCGAGATCCGGAACGTCGTGTAGCCGAGACCGTGGCCGAACGGATAGAGCGGGCTTGCCTCACCGTCGACGTAGTCGCCTTTCCACTGCGACCTCCCCCCCGACACCTTGTGCCCGTAATACACCGGCACCTGCCCCGCAGACCGAGGATGGGAGATGGGCAGCTTCCCGCTCGGGCTCACCACGCCGGTGAAGACATCGACGAGGGCCTCGGCTCCCTCTTCTCCGGGCAGCCAGGCCTGGAGCACCGCGGCGCTTTGCTCATGGGCCCACTGGCTCCCGCAGGGCCGGCCGCTGACCAGGACCAGGATCACCGGGGTGCCGGTCTCGGCCACCGCACGCACCAGGTCTTCCTGGACTCCGGGGAGGTCGAGTGAGAGACGATCCCGACCTTCGCCAGAAGTACAGTCGGTGGTCAGGCCCGCCTTGTCCCCCATCACCATGATCGCGACCGCCGAACGACCGGCGAGGGCGACGGCCTCTTCGAAACCTTCACGGGATGGGGTGTTGACATCACATCCCCTGGCATGTGCCACGTTTTCCCCGAAGCGCTCCCGCATTGCGTCGAAGACCGAGCGGGCTTGCTTCATCGAGCCTTCAGCCGAAACCTCGCCGGTAAAGGGCACCCCGAACACGTTGTCGCCATGCTGCATCTCGGCCAGTGCCTCGATGTGGGCCGGGTAGGTGTAGTCGCCGAACAGATTTCGTGAGTCGTCGGCATTTGGACCGATCACCGCGATCGGCCCGGTGTCGGGGGCGAAGGGCAGGGCACCATCGTTGGCCAGCAGGACGATGCTCTTCTCAGCGATCCGCCGGGCCAATCGGCGCCCGGATGCAGGATCGGTCTGGGCCGCGTTCGGGTCGACAAATGAGGATTCGAAGAGACCGAGCTCGAACTTGGCCCGGAGCACCCTCCTCACCGAGGTGTCGACGATGTCGAGATCGATGCTCCCGCTCTGAACACCTTCGACGAGCGGCTCGCCATAACAGTCGGTGCCGGGGAGCTCGACGTCGATTCCGGCCTCGAGAGCAATTCTGGCGGCTCCAGTCCCGTCCTCGGCGAGATGGTGGTAGCTGGCGAGTTGACGTACGGCGAAATAGTCCGACACCACTGTCCCCTCGAACCCCCACGCGTGTCGAAGGATGTCCGTGAGGAGCTCGCGATGGGCGCCGCACGGGATCCCGTCGAGCTCGTGATAGGCGTTCATGACCGACCGGGCTCCGGCGGTGACCACTGCCTCGAACGGGTGGAGATACACCTCCCGTAGTTCGCGGTCCGGCAGATGGGGCGGCGCCCAATTGAGGCCGCCTTCTGAGGCGCTGTAACCGACGAAATGCTTGGCGGTGGCGACGACGCCCTGGGTCAGGTCGGCACCCTGCAATCCCTCGACGAAGGCGGTTCCCATCCGGGCGACGAGGTATGGGTCCTCCCCGTAAGTCTCCTCGGTGCGGCCCCATCGAGGGTCCCTCGCCACGTCGAGCACAGGTGACAGCCCGTGATGTGCCCCCATGGCCCTCATCTGACGGCGAATGTCTTCCGCCATCTCGCGGGCGAGGTCGGGGTCCCAGGTGGCCGCCACGCCGATCGCCTGGGGATAGACCATGGCGTCCTTGGCCATCAACCCCGAGCAGATCTCCTCATGGACGATGGCGGGGATACCGAGACGGGTCTCCTCGAGGAGATAGCGCTGGATCTCATTGGCGAGTCGGGCCGCGTCCCGGGGTGTCAGGTCGCTGGCGCCCGAGATCCGGGTTACGTGCCCGAGGCCATGCCGGAGCAGTGGCCCGGCCTTCTCCCGGGAGAATTGGCCCTTTTCGGTCAGCTGGAAGACCCAGGCGCTCCCCAATTGGGCGACCTTTCTCTTCGAGAGTCATCATCTCCAACAGACTCTCGACCCGCTCGCCGACCGATAGGCCGGGATCGCGGTAGGCCGGCTGCTGCCCGTCGACGGAGACCGCAGTCATCCCTTGACCCCACCCGTGGTCAGCCCGGTAACGATCTGCTTCTGGGCGATGAAGTAGAAGATCAGGGCAGGGATCATGGCCAGTGTGGTGTAAGCCAGGATGGCGGCAGTGTCGGTGACATATGTGGTCGAGATGTTGTTGATCCCGAGCGGAAGCGTCCACTGTTCCGCCTGGACCAGGACCAGCAGAGGGAGAAGGAATGCGTTCCAGCTTCCGACCACCGTCAGCACGGCGATGGTGCTCAGCACGGGTCGTGATAGCGGGAGCATGACCGACCAATAGAAGCGGAAAGCCCCGCAACCGTCGATCACTGCAGCATCTTCGAGGTCTTTGGGGATACTACGAAAGAAGGGGCGGAGGATCACGATCGAGAGAGGGAGACCGAACGCCGCCTGAGGCATGGCGACTCCGAGGGGGTTGTTGAGGAGCCCGGTCTGGCGGAGGGTGATGAACAAGGGAAGGATTGCCACCGCGACGGGGAAGAGAAGCCCCAAGGTGAACAGGATGTAGATCGCTTCTCGACCCCGGAATCGGTAACGGGCGAGCACGAAGGCGGCGAGCGACGCGGCCGGAAGCACAAGGAGGGTTGTGACGAAGGCAATGACCAGGCTGCTGCCGACCTGCTGGTAGAAGTTGGCATCCGTCAGGGCAGCCTGGTAGTTGTCCCAGATCCAAGGGTCGGGCAGCCCGACAGGGTCCGCTGCGAGCTGGGCGTTGCTGCGGAAGCCGCCGAATACCGAGAAGGTGAGCGGGACAACGATCACCAGCAGCACGATGATGGCGATCACATAGAGGAGGGCTCGACTGGGGTCGAACCTCGCGGTTCTCGACGACGCGGTGGTGGTGGTGGCGGTCATTTCAGCCGCTGAGCGCTCCTTCCAGGTCGCGGCGCAGCACGAATCGCTGATAGAAGAGGGCCACGACCAGCGACATCAAGAACACGATCACGGAGACCGCACTCGCATATCCGAACTGGCTCTTGCGGAATGCAGAGTCGACGAGATATGTGGCCATGGTCGCAGTTGAGTTGACCGGCCCACCCTCGGTGGTGACCCAGACCAGGTCGAACTGTTGAAGGGCCCCGATGATCGACAGGAAGACCGAAACGCGGATCGTGGGGCCGAGGAGGGGGAGCGTGACGTATCGGAAACCTTGCCACCATGTGGCTCCGTCGATGGACGCCGCTTCCTCGAGCTCGGTGGGGATCAACTGGAGCCCGGCCAGGATCAGCACCATGTGGAACCCGAAGTACTTCCAGGACAGCACGAAAAAGAGGCTGTAAAGGGCGATCTCGGGGTCGGCGAGCCACTCCCGGGTCAGCCCATCGCCCCCGACTGAGCCGAACAGGACGTCGAGCAGCCCATCGGGACGGAGTATCTGACGCCACACCACGCCGGTCACGACTTCAGAGAGGATGAAGGGGGCGAAGTACATCGTCCGGAACACTCCGCGCCCGTTGAGGTTGCGACTGAGGAGCACGGCGAGGGCGATTGCGAAGGGGATCTGGAGAAGTAGCGAAAGCCCGATGATGATGAAGTTGTGGGAGATCGCCTGGACGAAGATCGGGTCGGCGAACGCGTCCCGAAAGTTCTGGAGCCCAACAAAGTCCGTGAGAGGAGTTAGGCCGTTCCAGTCGTACGCACTGAAGCGGATGCTCTGGGCGATCGGGTAGATGACGAATAGCGCATAGAGCAGCAGGGCAGGGAGCAAGAACACCAAGACGACCGGCCACGGAGCGGTTCCCGAGCGGCGCCGAGGCGGCCCACCCAGGACTGCTGTCTCGTTAGTCGGCGCAGTGGTCGTGCTCATTGGTCAGGCGTCGGTGGAGGGCCGCCTGGACGGCGGCCCTCCACAACTCTGCTCACACTACGGCCGAGCTCAGCCCGCGGCGTCGGTGATCGCCTGGGTCACCTGCTCCGGGGTGGCTGTGCCCGCGAACAGGGTGGCCACGGCGTCGTTGACCGCAGCACCGAGCTCAGGCGTGAAGTACTGATCTAGATAGAGCTGGACGAAGCCCGCCTGGCCCAGTCCCGCCAGTACCTCCTGCTGGAGCGGGTCGCTCACCGAGTCCTCTACCCCCTTGGTCACAGGAAGTACGGTGCCGGTGGCGCCAATCCTGCTCGCCTGCTCAGGCGCGCTGATGTACTCCAGGAACGCCACGGCCTCCGGGGGTGCGTCCTTTCCCACAGCGATGCCGTCACCACCACCGAAGGCGTCGGTCGCAGCTCCTGCGCCGCCTTCGACCAATGGGAACGGGAACCAGCCGAACTCGGCGGGTAGCCGCTCGGCGATCGGATCCTCCACGGTGCCGATCCCTGAGGTCTCGGCATAGGCGCCCGGGCCCCATTGGCCCATCAGGCTCATCGCCGCCTGACCGGTGCCGATCGCTCCGGCCTCGCCGTCGGGACCTGGCCATGGTGCGGCCAGAAAGCCGGCCTGGAATGGCTCCATGTCGATCAGCCGCTGCAGCTGAACGCCTGCCTCGATGAACTCCGGCGTGTTGAAGTCGAGCGACTCGGTGACTTCGGCCATGGCTTCCTCGCCGCCCTCGCGAATCATGAGGTAGGAGTAGTAGAAGTGGGCGGGCCACTTGTCCCCGGCCCCCACCGCCATCGGGGTGATGCCGGCGTCCTTCAGTGCCTGCACGTCCTCGAGGAGCTCCTCCCAGGTCGTCGGTGGGGCGTCTATCCCGGCCTGGGCAAACAGGTCCTTGTTGTACCAGAACCCGACCATGCCCAGGTTGAACGGGACGCCGTATTGGACCTCGTCGACCTGATACAGACCCACCGCGCCTTCGTTGAGGTTGCCGATGAACCCGGAGGAAGCGTCGGTGATGTCTTGGACCAATCCGGCGTCTACCTGCTCGCGCAAGCCGCCGCCTCCCCAGGACTGGAAGAGGTCAGGCACGTCACCGGCCTGGAGATTGGTCTGTAAGGCCGTCTTGAACGCTTCGTTCTCGTTGACCGTGATGTTGATCTGGACCCCGGGATTGGCCTCCATGAACTCATTGGCCAACTCCTGCCACAGGTCGAGCATGGCGCCCTCGTTGCTGATGTGCCACCACTCGATGGTGACCTCCTCCGCCGGCTCCTCGGTTGCGGCGGTTGTCGTTGCCGCCTCGGCCGCCGTCGTCTCGGTCACTGCTCCGCTGGTTGTGGTGGGCTCCTCCTCGCTCGTGCCTCCACCGCCACAGGCGGCCAGGACCAGGGCCAGGGTGGCGAGAATCGCCATGGATTTTCTCACCGGTTTCACATATGCCTCCTTCCGTACCTCCGTCGTTGTAATCGTTTTCATTCGGGATCTGGTTTGGTCACTCCTCCTCGGATTCGGTCTAGACGTGCAAGGCCCGGCACGACTGCCGGACCACCAACTCGGTGGGTAGCGTCAAATGGGCTGGTTCCTGGTCCGGGTCATCGATGAGCTCGACGAGGAGCCGCGTCGCTTCGTAGCCCATTTCCTGGATGGACTGGTCGATCGTGGTCAATGAGGGCGAGGCGAGGGCGGACTCGAGGATGTTGTCGAAGCCAATCACCGACAAATCGTCCGGGACCGAGAGCCCAAGTGATTGCGCCACATCCATCGTGGCGATGGCCGACATGTCGTTGGCGGCGAAGATCGCAGTCGGGGGATCGCTCAACTCGAGCAGCTCATGGGCCGGGCCTTCGGTCGCCTCTCGGGTGTATTCACCGACTCGGACCAGATCGGGGTCGAACTCGATACCGGATCTTTCAAGGGCCTTGAGATATCCCTGTTCGCGGAGACGCGCCGACTCCAGGTCGGGACGACCGGCGATGAAGCCGATCCGGCGGTGGCCCAGCCCGATCAGGTAGTCAGTTGCAGTCACCGCTCCCTCCAGGTTCTGGGAGGCGACCGTCGGGAGGGGAGAGGCACCGGCGTGAGGGTCGATGACGACGACCGGCGCGGCGTGGGCCACATCGACGACAGTGGGCGTCACCAGGAGGGTGCCGTCGGCCAGCGTCCCGTTCAGCCGGGAGAGATAGCGGCGCTCCCAACCAACCTGTGCTCCGACGTGGCCGTCGCCGGCGCAGACGATCAACTCGTATCCGGTGGAGTGGATGGCCCTGGCCGCGCCCTTGAGCAGTTCGGTGCTGAATGGCTCGAGGTCGGGGACGATGATCCCGATGACGCTGGTGCGATGGCTTCGCAGACTTCTCGCCACCAGGCTCGACTCGTACCCCAGATCGTCGATGACCGCCTGGACCCGTGACGACGTGTCGGGCGCCACGCCATATCGACCGTTCACCACGCGGGAGACGGTGGCGATCGACACTCCGGCCTCGGCGGCCACGTCCCCGATGGTGATCCGATCCTGCGCTCTTCTCATCGCTTCCTGTAAACGTTCTTGATAACGATGTCGAAAACGTTTACAAGCTAGCCCTGCCGATGCATGCAATGCGTCGCAGAACCGGGTAATTCTTCTGGAGGCGCTTCCGTCAGTTGAGGAGTATTGCGACCACGAGGGCGGTGAACCCACCGATCTGGGCGATCAACATCCGACCGAACCGCTCGTTGAACCGGTCGCGGCCGGGCCGATTCGGAAGGCACCATTTCATCAACATGCCGCCCTGGCCAGGCGGCGCAAGACATGTTTCGGCCCGCTTTGCCCGGCGCTCCAATAACGTTGGGAGCGATGAGCGCCCTCGTCGATCGGTTTCAACGCCCGGTTCGTGACCTTCGCATCTCGGTCACCGACCGATGCAACTTCCGATGCACCTACTGCATGCCCAAGGAGCTGTTCGGCAAGGATCACGAGTTCCTGCCCCGCGACCAGTTGCTGAGCTTCGAGGAGATCGCCACTCTCACTCAGTTGTTCGTCGACCGGGGCGTGGAGAAGGTGCGGATCACCGGTGGCGAGCCGCTCCTACGAAAGGACCTGGAGAAGCTGATCGGCCGGCTCGCCTCGATCGAAGGGGTGGAAGACCTGACCTTGACCACCAACGCCTCCCTCCTGGTGAGGAAGGCCCGGTCTCTGGCCGCGGCCGGGCTGGACCGGGTGACGGTGAGTCTCGATGCCCTCGACGACCCGACCTTCCAGAGCATGAACGATGTCGGGTTCCCGGTGGCCGCGGTCCTGGAGGGGATCGAGGCTGCGGCCGAAGCCGGGCTGGGGCCGATCAAGGTGAACGCAGTCGTCAAGCGTGGGGCGAACGAGCATGCCGTGGTCGACATGGCCAGGCACTTCAGGGGCACCGGTCACATCGTTCGGTTCATCGAGTACATGGACGTGGGCACCACCAACGGGTGGCGACTCGACGACGTCGTGCCAGCCGAGGAGATGATCTCGGCCATCAACCAGGTCTTTCCGCTCGAGCCGATCCCTCCCAACTACCCCGGCGAGGTCGCCAACAGGTTCCGCTACATCGACGGTGACGGTGAGGTGGGCGTGATCGCCTCGGTGACCAGGCCATTCTGCGGTTCCTGCACCCGGGCCCGGCTCTCCGCTGAGGGCGTCCTCTACACCTGTCTCTTCGCCTCCGCCGGGTCGAACCTCCGCGATTCGATGAGGGCGGGTGAGGATGTCGGGTCGACCATCGACCGAGTCTGGTCGAGCCGGGAAGACCGCTACTCGGAGATCAGGTCGGCACAGACGGTGAGCATCGGCTCACGTGTCGAGATGAGCTACATCGGCGGTTGAGCCGCGTCGCCCGAGCAATTCGTGCGCAACCTGGGGGTCGGTGTCTTCGGCGGTCGGACCGGGCTCGGCATCCTCTGCCAGCTTCGTGGCGATCACCGCGTTGAGCACGCCGACGGCCACCTTCAGGTCTTCGATGGACCTCGCCAGATCGTTCCGCGGATTCGTAGAAAGAGTGATGCCCGTCCTTCGCCGACTCGGGGCCAAGGTACGGGCGCCCGATGAACATCGGGCCGCGTGACGTTTACAACCAGGTGAACCTCAGGCGCCGGTCAGAGATCGGCCAGCTCGGCTTCGGCTCGGGCCGTGGCGCTTCGCCCGCCCGAGGCCACCCGATAGCCGGCCCAGATCAGAGTCACTGCCACCAACAGCGACAGCGCGAAGGCACTCGACTCACCGAGAGCGAGACCGGTGCCACCTGACGCCGCCGCCAGCGTCCCGCCCAGGATGAGCAGGTTTCCCCAGACGATCCGGCGGTTCTTCCTCCAGAACCTGAAGATCGACACGACCGACAATACGGCGAGGATCGTCGCGCCCACGGCCCCGCCGATGATGGCGAACAACCTCGGCCCGAACCCCGAGGCGAACACATCGTGGGGTACCCCGGACTCTGGCAGCGGATTGGCAAACGGCACCGTGGCGGTCAGGGTGGTAGAGATGGCGGTCAGGGCACCGAGGGCGATGGCCATGATGTGCCCGGAGCGCCTGCCGACCACGAGGAACATCGATCCCAGGGCCAGAAACGGGATGTTGAGGATTGCCCCGAATAGATAGAAGATCCGGTACATCGGCCCGGTCCAGCCAATGGTGATCCCCAGGAAAAAGGCCCAGGTGGCGATGGCGAACATCGTCATGCCGGTCCCATAGGCGGCGATGTGGGGACGGGGTCGTCTTCGGTAATCGAGCCAGAGATCGACGGCGAAGAAGGAAGCGGCCAACGCCGCGAGGAGGGCCAGAGCCGAGTCCACTCGAGAAAGGCTAGGGCGATCAGCCTCGGGCGAAGATGCGGGCGTCGGTTGCCCGCACCCGGGCCGGTTGACCCACCCGATAGACGGGGCGGGGGCCGATGCGCGCTCGAACCCGGGTCCCCTCGTTCAAGGCGAGGGTGACCAGCTGGTCGTGGCCGAAGAACTCGGACCCGGCCACCACCGCATTCGGAGTCTCACCAAGCGAGATCTGCACGTTCTCCGGCCGGACTACGACGGATACGCTGCCATGGAGATCGGTGTCGAATGCGCCAACCGCGGTGTCGACCCGGCCGTCGCGTGCAACCGACTCGAGGACGTCGGCATCGCCGAGGAACTCGGCGACCCATCGGTCCGCCGGGTTGGAGTAGAGATGACCCGGGGTGTCGGCCTGCAGGACCCGACCATCCCTCATCACGGCCACGATGTCGGATGTGGCCAGGGCCTCCTCCTGGTCATGGGTGACGAAGACGGCCGTGGTGCGCGCCTCGGTCAGGATGGTTCTCAGCTCGCGCCGCACCCGATCGCGGAGGCTGGCGTCGAGGTTGCTGAACGGCTCGTCGAGCAGGATCACCTCGGGCTTCGGGGCGAGGGCCCGGGCCAGTGCAACCCGCTGCTGCTGGCCCCCGGAGAGCTCATTCGGCATCCGGTCCTCGAGCCCGGTCAGGCCGACCAGTTCGAGGACCTCTGCGACCCGGGGCGCCCGGTCGCCGCGAGGCAGCCCGTAGGCAACGTTCCCGGCGACGGTCATGTGTGGGAACAGGGCGTAATCCTGGAACACCATTCCCACCCGGCGCCGCTCCGGGGGGACGAAGACCCCGGGCCCGAGCACGCTGCGGCCATGGATCTCGACCGCGCCCCCGGCGGACTCGAACCCGGCGATCACGCGCAACGCGGTGGTCTTGCCACACCCCGACGGGCCGAGGATGGTCACCACGCCGCCCTCCCAGACATCGAGGCTGAAATGGTCGAGTGCCACGGCATCGCCGAACGCCCTGGTCAGGTCGCGGGCGCGGATGGCGAGGCGGTCAGTCGCTGAGCTCACGTGACATCACGAGGAAGAGTGGCACGATCGAAACCGCAAGAAGGACGAGGCCGGCGGCGGATGCGATGGTGAGGAAGCCTTCGGCGGTCGAGCTCCAGATCCTGATCGCGAGAGTCTCGAACCCGTTGGGACGAAGGAGGAGCGTTGCCGGGAGCTCCTTCATGACGCTGAGAAAGACGAGAGCGGCGCCCGCCACCAGTCCCGGCACGGCCAAGGGGACCGTCACCCGCACCAAGGTGGCCAACTGTCCCCGGCCCAGGCCACGGGAGGCGTCCTCCAAGTCGGGGCTGGCACGGACGAGGGAATCCTGGGCCGCGCCAACGGCCTGGGGGAGGAAGATCGCGGCGTAGATGATCACGAGATAGATCAGGGTCTGATAGAGGGGTCGAGCCCAGGTCAGGGCGAAACCCACCGCTGCCACTCCCACGGTGATGTGGGGGAGGGAGTAGCCACCCCACATCGCCGACTCCACCCATCCGGAGAGACGCCCGGGTCTGCGTGTGATGACCATTGCCACGGGGAAAGCGAGAACCACGGTGACTAGGGCTGCGATCAGGGCAACTCCCAGCGACCTGACCGCCTCGGCACCGAGTGACCCCACGATCAGCTCTGACTCGACGCCGCGCACGACACTGACTGCCATGACCGTCAGCGGGAGACCGAGTGCAACCAGGACGTAGAGCGCAAGCGCCGAGATCGTGATGGCGCGTCGCCAGCCGGTGAGCGCGAGCAAGGGGCGGGCCCGTCGCGGGCGGCGGGAGTGAAGGGCCAGTCGGGCGCGATAGCGGCGCTCGACAAGGAGGATCACGATGGCCAGAGCCATCAGTATCAACGACAGTGTTGCCGATGGCCGTCGGTCGATCTGCCCCCGGTAGAGGGTGTAGATGGCGCGAGTGAAGGTGTCGTAACGCAGCAGCGAGACCGCCCCGAAGTCGGAGATGGTGTAGAGCCCGACTAGCAGGCCGGATGAGACGAGTGCCGGCTTCAATTGGGGGAGCGTCACGGTCGTGAACACCTTCCATCGACTCGCACCGAGGCCTGTGGCTGCCTCCTCCGTCGCCGGGTCGATTGCCCGCAACCCCGGGATCAGGGTGAGATGGACCAGGGGGGCGGTGAACACCGAGAGCACGAGCCACGAGCCGACGAAACCGTACGGCGTTGGGACCTCCACAATCACGCCCGATGGGCCGGTGGCGGCGATGAGGCTGAGGGCGGCCACATAGGACGGGACGACCAGGGGAAGGGCGGCGAGCGTCATCCATCCCTTGCGAAAAGGTAGCGCCACCCTGGTGGTGGTCCAGGCCGTGGCCAGGCCGATGGCAACCGCGCTGACGGTCACTGCCACCGTGAGCACCGCGGTGTTGAGCATGAGCTCGGCCAGGCGTCCGGGTGGGACGGCCAGCGTCGTGCCGGTCCCGATGACCTGGAACAACAGGCTGACCGGAGGGATGAGGGCGGGGAGGAGGGCCAGTCCGGCGGCGACCCACCAGCCCCGGCCGCCAGGACGCCGAACCTGTCCTTTCTCGGTCCGGGGTGCGGTCAGCGGCCCGGCTGTCAAATCACACCAGGCCGGCCTCGGCCACGAGACGGGTGGCCAGGTCGAGTGCGCCTGCGAGCTCGCTCAGGTCGATGTCGGGTGCGGCGATCTCGGAGAGGGGTGGGACACCTTCGGGCTGACGCACGCCTTCGATCAGGGGGAACTCGAAGGTCTCGGTTGCGAAAAACGTTTGCGCCTCCTCGGCGAGCAGGAAATCGACGTATTGCTGGGCGGCATCAGGGCTCTGGGTGCCCGCCAAGACACCGACGCCGGCCGGCATTACCAGAGATCCGACGTCGCCCGCCGGGATGAAGTAGTTCTCCGTGTCGTTGCCCTGACCCTCGGCTCGCAGACGGAGCAGGTAGTAGTGGTTCACCAGGCCCCCTGCCAGCTCACCCGTGTCGGTGGCTTCGACGATGGGGGCGTTTCCGTCGAACTCGATCGGATCGTTGGCGGCGAGCGCCTCCAACCAACTTCGCGTCCCCTCTTCGCCACGCTCGAGGATCATCGCCGAGATGAAGGCAAGGAAGGAACCGTTGGTGGGCGCCACCCCCATCTGACCGGCCCAGGCAGGGTCCACGACGTCGTCGATGGTCTCCGGCAGGGGTAGATCCGAGCCTGTGTTGTGGACGACGACCCTCACGCGGCCTGAAGTCCCGATCCAGCGGCCGTCGCGATCGCGGAACCTGGGATCGACGAGATCGAGCGTCTCGTCCGGAAGCGGTGCCATGAGCCCCGCCGCAGCGCCCAGGGAAGCAGGGTCCTGGGCGAAGAACACATCGGCTGCGGTCCCTTCCCCCTCGGCCAGGAGCGTGGCCGCCAACTCGCTCGAGTCGGCATACCTGATCTCCACGTCGATGCCAGATTCGGTCTCGAACTGCTCGATGAGGGGAGCCACCAGTTCCTCGCTTCGGCCGGAGTACACGACCAGCGGCCCATCTGCATCCGAGTCGCCGGCGCCGCCGCACGCCGCCGACACGATCGCGACCAGGAGGGTCCCGGTCATCAGCCTTCTCAACGTCCGCCTCCGGATCGTTAGCTACCTAACAAAACCGGAATCTATTAACACTATGGCCATAGTGCAAAGATCGGGACCTGTCCGATCGGGCGAGAATGGCCAGATGGAAAAGGTTGTCGTCCAGTACTACAAGAACCCCGACCTGGTGCATTGGGGGTTCGACGGCTATCTCCTCGGGGATGACGAGCATGGCCTCTGGGTTGGCTTGCCTGCGGGGACCAATCGGTGGAAGGGAGGAGCGCGACAGACTCCTTCGGGCGAGGACGCGGTCATGTGCTTCCCTCACGAAGGCTGGTGGACCCTGCACTTCAGCGGCTCCGCTCGGCCCGTGACCCATTTCGTCGACATCACGACTCAGCCGGTGATGGCGGATGGTCGAATCGAGATGATCGATCTCGATCTCGATCTACTCGTGACGGTTGATGGAGAGGTCCTCATCGAAGACGAGGACGAGTTCGAGCATCATCAGGTGCTTTACCGCTACAGCCAGGAGATGATCGACAAGGCGAGGGCAGAGACCCAGCGCATCGAAGGCCTTATTCGCGGCGGCAAGGAGCCATTCTTCGCCGTGGCGGCCGCGTGGTGTGAGGTCGTGACCTCGGTGCTCTCCCGTCCGAACCCAATTACGTGACCACCCCGCAGCGCGCAGGTCCGGATTACCACCCGCTCCTTCCCAGGTTCATGGTCGTAGGCGATGATTCGCCAGGTGGCGGCCCCGGGGTGCAACAGGTCGGCGGGCCTGCCCTCTCCCCTCCACCCAGATGGAGAGCGCTTCGAGCGGGGAAAGACCCTTGTCGTGCTCCCACATCACCCGTTCGGTTGGTGACCGGGGGCCGGGCTTGGTTCGGGCTGTGAACAGGATCGGCTCGTGACGCCCCATGACGGTCTCGGCGAGCCTTGCCTTGCGAGGCTCTCCGGCTTCCACCTCGACGGTCAGACCGCCACCCGGATGAGCAAGGAGGTCCTCCCGACGGGGCGGATGGCCGGTTGCGGACATGGCGCTGCCGATCCATCCGGTCAGGGCGCCGACCACCATTCCAAGACCGGCATAGAGCAACCAATGCCGCCCCTCGAGGAAGAGCAGAGACGCCAGCGCCGTGATCGTACCGAGGGCCAGAGCCCCGGCGGCAGCGGTGATGATCGGGTGTTCGAAGAACCCTCTGCCCGGATCGGGAAGAGAGGAGAGCGTCCATGGCCCGAGCGGGGCGATCACCGTCGGGCGAAGACCGGCCCTCTCCAGGTCATCGACCACGGCGTCGGCGATGGCAGGGTCGGGATAGGCGGCGCTGAACGTGCTGGTCTGCTCGTCGTCCGGTTCTGCGGGTTTGCCGGTCGGAAAGGACAGGTTGAAGGACATGATGGATCCTGATTTAGAGGTTGTTGTTACCCCTGATCCGACCCGTCGAAACCCCGATGGGCGGCCGCATGTCCCCGAACCCGGCTCAGACCACCATGGGTCCAAGCCCGAGCGGGCTGTTCATCAGACGGGGGGAACGCACCGCGCAGCGTGACTGTCCCCTGGTCGATGTCGATGTTCACGGTAGCCATCGGGACTTCCCACTCACTGGATTTCGGGCTGTGCCGTGGTCCGTTGTCTCGCCCCGGCGTGAGCGCGTCGATCGTGGTGATGACCCGTCGGGCGAGGCGACTGCGTCGGCGTCTCCCCTGTGCCGGATCGAATAGATAGACGACTGTGGCCCCGATCGCCGCTCCACCGATGAGGCTCAACCGCTTCACGATTGGTCGATGGCCGGCGCTCGGAGCCGGCTTGCCTGGCATACCGCGTGGTCACAACCGCAGAAACCACCGGACATGGTCCCGATTTCACAGGTCTCGCTGCAGAACTCGCCTTCCTCGATCACCAGGCAGGTGCAGGCCTCGTGTCCGCATTCCATCGAATCCTCCAATGGTCTTGTGGGAAGGTCTTTCCCGTCCGCCACGTCCTCAAAACCGGTATTGGCCAATCATGGCTTCCAGACCGTGCTGGCGTCGAGGTCGGGGAACCTCGCCGGCTCGATGGTTGCCAATGGGGTCACTGTCACGAAGTTCTTGGCGCACAACGCGGTGTCCGTGGCCGGGTCGGTGCCGGCCGACGACGACCCCACCACGAACTGCAGCTTCCGGTACTCGACGTCGGCGTTGGCCACGCGGAAGTAGCCGAACTCGTCGAGGTCCGCCCAGTGGATCCCATTGACCTCTTTTAGGGGAACGCCCGGCACGTTCACGTTGAGCACATAGGGGCTCCCGCTTCGGTTGATGAGCCACCGCGCGGCTGAGACACCGACCTCCACCGCGGTTTCCCACTGCCACGGATCGGACTGAGCCAGGCTGATGGCGATGCCGCGGCTGCGGAAAGTGCGGGCGGTGAGGGCCGCGCCCACGGTCCCCGAGTGGATGATCGAATGGCCGGTGTTCATGCCGGCGTTGACTCCAGAGACCACCAGGTCGGGGAAGCGCCCAAAAGCCCCGAGCGCTGCCGCCATCACAGCGAGCCCGGGCGGCCCGGCGATGGTGTAGGCGGTGATCCCACCCATGTCCACCGTTGTCAGATCGACGCCTTTCACCGGGTCGAAGCCGCCGATGCCCGTACCGCTGCCTGACATGTCCGTCGCCGGGGCGGCGACGACCACATCGAAGTCGTCGGCCAATGCGGCGGCGAGCAGTCGGAGACCCGGGGAATCAATCCCGTCGTCATTGGTGACGATGACCCTGGGGAGGTCGCTCATCGCGGCAGAGGCGCTAGAGCCTCGATCACGACCCGTTCGGCAAGACGGGGGATGAGGTCGTCGGAGGCGCTGCCCAGCCCGTGCCTGGTCACATTGGCCGCACCTGCACCTGAGGCGAGACGGAGGAGGTCCTCGGCCCGCAGGCCGCGCCGTGATCCAGCGGCCAGACCCGCTGTCATCGAGTCGCCTGCGCCGCGATAGTCCGCCGGCTCCAGGTCTGGACCGGTGACCCGATAGGTGACATCGTCGATCAGGGCTAGGGCGGGCCGGGGGCCCCGGGAGATCACCACCTTCTTCGCTCCCGATTCACCGAGGCGGCGGAGCTGATCGAGCGCGCCATCCTCCTCTTCATCCGCTAGGGCTCCGTCTTGGATGAGGTCCTGGTCGCTGATCTTGAGCACATCGAGTTGGCCGCCCTCGAGGAATGCCACGAGCTCGGGGCCATGCAGATCGCCGACGACCGTGACGTCGGCTGACGCCAGGTCGTGACCGAGGCGCCGGTAGGTGTCAACTGGAACGATCGCCGAGCTCTGGCCAGTGATCACCACGACCTCCGAGCGCAGAGCAAGATCGAGGATTTTGCCGTAGGCATCGTCGAGCTCGTGACGGGCCAGGCTCGGGGCCGGCGCCACGGCGATCGAGGTTCGATCGCCCGACCGTCGGTCCTGGACTATGGCTGGCGAGCTTGCCTGGACCTCCACGGGGCTCAGGTCGATGCCCCACTGGCTGATCAGGCTGCGCAGCACCCCGCCGGACTCACCACCGATAGGGCCGCACAACAGTGGCTTCTCCTTCAGATGCCGGAGCATGCGCGCCACCCAGAAGCCCTGACCCCCGGGGTGTATGTGTATGTCATCGGGGCCGTCGTCACGGCCGGGCTCGATCGTCACCGTGAGGGTGAGGTGAGGCGAGAAGATGGCGATGGTGTGGTCTTGGCGGGCCATGCCGGCTCAGCCCTCCCCGGAGCCCTCGGGCCCAATTCGGTTGAAGCTCCACTCTCCAAGACGCCACATGTCGTGGCCGCCGTGCTCTTCGAGAATCACCGCGACACGTGCCGCGTTGTCGTTGTCGACGTCCACTGAGACCACCGATCGCCCGTTCTCGAGGGCAGTGTCGAGCCGGTCCACGATGCGCACCTCGTCGCCGAAGGCGAGCGCGACCTTCCTGGCAACTGCGGACAGACCTTTTTCGTCCGTCTCGGTCAGGTGGGCCCTTCCCTCTTCGCCGTGGAGTAGCTCGGCTGTGAATTGTTCCTGGGCGAGCGCGGCGACGGCGGTCCGCCCTTCCTCGAGGTCATCGATGATCGCCACGACTGTCCCGGTCAGATCATGCATGAGCTTTCCACCTACCCCCCGGATTGGCGGGGCAAACCGGGTGCATCAGCCGACGAGAAGGGGGATCTCCATTTCCCCAGGGGCGAGACCACCGTGGTAGGCGTGGAGACGCTTGTCGAAACCCGGCGGGAGGAGGACTTTGCCCGTTGGTGCCATGAGCAGTGCATCCCCCGCTCTGGCGAGCGCCGCCGGGCCCGGGTCAGGTCCGAGCAGGGCAAGCGGGTCGATTCTCTCGGCTCCGGTCTGTTCGGCCAAGGTGTCGAGCAGCGAATCCTCGCCCCAGACCTGGACACCCCTCGGATCGCCTGCATATCGCAGTGATTGGAATGGTTCGCCGCGAATCAGGATCTTGTCCTCGTCGGCATAATCCACGAGCCCGTGGTCGGCGGTCCCGAGGACCGTGACGTTGGGCGGCGCCCTCGACAGGATCTCCTCCCACAGATTGGCCGCCAGCTGGAGGGCTTCTGCGAACTCGTCCGATTCGAGGCCATATACATGTCCGGCGAAGTCGACCGGCCAGAAGTAGGTGAAGATCAGCCGGTTCGGCTCGGCAGCGAGTTGAACGGTCGCTTCCACGAGATCGTGGTCGTCCCAGGTCCGCTCGAAGCGGGCGCCGCGGTAGGCGAGGCGGGAGAGCGGGCTACCGGCGAAGGGCCCAGGTTGGACGGTGATCGGCTCGATTCCGGCCGTGCGGAGACGCTCCCAGAGGTTCGGCCCGGGGAGGAACGAGCCGTAGTCGTGGTGGACCGGTTGACCGGAGAGATCGACCCACTTCAGGGTGTTGACGACGCGACCGGCCTCCTCGAGCCAGCAGAGATGGGAGATGAGCCCGTGGCGGGATGGGGGTAGTCCGGTCGCAATCGTGGCCAGGGCGACGCTCGTCGTGGTCGGGAACGGGGCATGGAGAGTCCCCTGCAGTGATTCGCGCAGCGATCGCGCCGCGTCGTGGTCCAGTTGGGCGATCCCCAGGCCATCGAACAGGACCAGGACGTAAGTGTTCCCCTCGGGTATCAAAGAGCCGATTTCGGGGTCGAGCCGGGGTGACGCAGAGCTTCCGGTCAGTCTCGACTCGATGTCCGCCACGAGGTTCACCAGACCTCGGGAGTCGTACGAGGGGGGGTCCACCATCGATGCAGGCTAGGGCTTGCTCGACCGTTTTTGCCCATACCAGTTGGGGTTTCCAAACTTCGACGTGAAACGACCCGTGCGTATACTCGCCCGCGGTGGTGTCCTTCGACCCTCAAAGGCATGAGCTCTTACTTTGAGAGCTATCTGACGGTCGGCGCTTTCGCCGTGCTGGGCGCCATCCTCGTGATGGTGATGCTCGGCGTGGCGGCGGTCCTCCGCCCGACCAACCCCACCACCACCAAGCGGCTCACCTACGAATGTGGAGTCGACCCGGTCGGGTCAGGGTGGAGCCAGAGCTACGTCCGCTACTACGTGTACGGGCTGCTGTTCGTCATCTTCGACGTCGAGGCCGTCTTCATCTTCCCCTGGGCCATCGTGCTCGAGCAGTTGGGCACTTTCGGCCTGGTCGAGATGTTCATCTTCATCGACATCCTCATCCTGGGGCTGGTCTACGCCGTCCGCAAGGGAGTGCTCCGGTGGGAGTAGTCCAGAAGTTCGGGGCACCGAAGCCGGTGAGCTGGCTTCTCAACTGGTCCCGGAAATACTCCCTCTGGCTGTTCCAGTTCGGTCTGGCCTGTTGTGCCATCGAGTTGATGGCGGCGTCCGGCCCGCGTTACGACTTCATGCGATTCGGGATCATCCCTTTGCCGGCGTCGCCCCGCCAGGCCGATCTCATGGTCGTGGCCGGCACAGTGACCGACAAGATGGCGCCGGCCATCCGCCGCCTGTACGACCAGATGCCCGATCCGAAGTACGTGATCTCGATGGGCTCCTGCGCCAATTGTGGCGGCCCCTACTGGGACTCGTATTCGGTGACCAAGGGTGTCGATCAGGTGATCCCGGTCGACGTCTATGTGCCGGGCTGCCCGCCACGCCCCGAGGCACTCATGGACGGGATCGTCTTGCTTCAGAAGAAGATCCAGGGCGAGGACATCAAAGAGAAGTGGAGCCGGCGTGACCTCGAGCCCGTCTGAGACCGAGACAGCCGCCGAGGCCGTCGAGGCCCCGACGGTGCATCCACTCCAGGAGTACGCCGACCGGGTGGCGGCCGTGGTCGAGGGAACTGCCACCATCACCTTTGACACGGTGAAGGTAGAGGTGCCCGCGGATCGATGGGTCTCAGCCCTCACCACGGCGCGGGACGACCTCGGCCTCATCTTCTTCTCCTGGCTCTCCGCCGTCGACTGGGCGTCCGAAGTCGAGGTTGGCGACCCCTTCCCCGGGGAGGTCGAAGATCGCTTCGAAGTGCTGGCGACCTTGGGCGATATCAGCGAGGGCCGTCGGGTCACGTTCTCCACCACGCTGTCGAAGGACTCACCGTCGATCGCCAGCCTCGTCGAGGTGTTCGCCGGAGCGAACTGGCACGAGCGCGAGGCCTACGAGATGTTCGGCATCGACTTCGAGGGACACCCCAACCTCATTCACCTCTATCTTCCCGACTCCTTTGAGGGCAACCCGCTCCGAAAGAGCTACCCGCTGCTCAGCCGCGAGGTGAAGCCCTGGCCAGGCACGGTTGACGTCGAGGCAATGCCCGGCAGCGGCGACGAGGAAGAACCCGCCGACGGGCCATCGGAAGAGAATCCGGAGGCCTGACGTGGTGCTGGATCAGGACCTGGTGCGCCACCTCTCCGAGTCTTCGGTCTCCGTAGAGCTGCAGACCGAGGAGATGACTCTCAACATCGGGCCCCAGCATCCTTCGACCCATGGAGTGCTCCGGCTTGTCGCCCGGGTCGACGGCGAGCGCGCCTTCGATGTCCATCCGGTGATCGGATACATGCACCGCGGTTACGAAAAGCTGTCCGAGGTCAGGACCTATCCGCAGATCACCACCCTGGTCAATCGCATCGACTGGGTGTCCGGCTACGCCAACGAGGTGCCCTTCATCGTGGCCGCCGAGAAGCTGCTTGGGATCGAGGTCCCGGAGAGGGCCCAATTCATCAGGCTGATCCTCTCCGAGATGGCGCGGATCTCGTCCCATCTCATCTTCATGGCCTCTTATCCGCTCGAGTTGGGCGCCGCCACGCCCCTCTTCTTCGCCCTCAGGGAGAGGGAGCGAGTGCTCGATCTCCTCGAGGGGGTGACCGGGGGCCGATTCCACCCCAACTTCAACCGGATCGGCGGTGTGAAGCCCGCCTACGGGTCCGGGTCCAGCACCCGCAAGGTCATCCAGGACCTGCCTGCCGGGTTCCTGGCCGAGACCCGGGATGCGATGGACAAGGTCATGGAGGCGGTCGACGAGCTGGAGCAGCTGGTCGCCGACAACGAGATCATCCTGGCCCGCACCAAGGGGATTGGGATCCTTCCACCCGACGTGGCGGCGTCCTACGGGGTTTCAGGGCCCAATCTTCGCGCATCGGGGGTGAAGTTCGATCTGCGCAAGGTCGAGGACTACCTGCCCTATCACCTCTTCGATTTCGAGATCCCGGTTGGCGAGAGCGGGGATTGCTGGGACCGCTGGCACGTCCGCCTGCTCGAGATCCGGCAGTCGGTCCGCATCATCCAGCAAGCGATCGACAGCATTCCGTCTGGCCCCCTGCAGGCCAAAGTGCCCAAGGTGATCAAGGTCCCACAGGGGGAGACCTACGTCCGGGCGGAGAACCCGAAGGGAGAGATGGGCTACTACCTCGTCTCCAACGGCAACCAGGGGCCCTATCGGCTCAAGATCCGCTCGGCGAGTTTCTCCAACATCTCCATCCTTCCTTGGATCCTGGAAGGCGTGCTGGTCCCTGACATCATCGCCATCATGGGGAGTCTCGATTTCGTGCTGGGGGACGTGGACCGATGATCGAGTTCGTCACCAACCTCTTCTCCAACTTCTGGGTATCCCTCACCGGCAAGCTCTTGCTGGTTGCCCTCATGATCCCGCTGATCGGCATGGTCATTGGGTACGCCGAGATGAAGCTGTCGGCCAAGATGCAAGCCAGGGTCGGCCCCTACTTCGCCGGTGGCCGGTGGGGTTGGGCACAGCTCATTGCCGACGGAGTCAAATTCTTCCAGAAAGAGGACCTGGTCCCGGACGAGGCCGACCGGCCCGTGTTCAAGATCGCACCGGTTCTGGTGCTGGTCAGCACGGTTGCCGTACTGGTCATCATCCCGTTCGGGCCTGGGCTGATCTTCCGCGACCTCGAGGTCGGAATCTTCTACGCCCTCGCCATCTCCTCCCTGAGCACAGTCGGGGTTCTGATGGCGGGATGGTCGTCGGGCAACAAGTACTCCCTGATGGGCGGGCTCAGGGCGGCGGGTCAGCTCATCGCCTACGAGTTGCCGCTGGTGCTGGCCGTGATCGGCACGGTCGTGCTCGCCGGGACGATGAGCATGAGCGGGATCGTCGAGGCCCAAATCTCTGCCGGTTATCCCTACGTGATCCTGCAATTCATCGGCTTCGGGATCTTCATGATCGCCGCGCTCGCCGAGTTGAGCCGGATCCCGTTCGATATGCCGATTGCCGAATCCGAGTTGGTGATGGGCTATCTCACCGAGTACTCGGGCTTCCGGTTTCTCTTCTTCTTCCTGGCCGAGTTCGCCAACATGTTCTCTCTGTCGGCGATCGCGGTGACCCTCTTCCTCGGTGGGTACTGGCTGCCCGGGATACCCGAGGACGTGCTTGCCTACGCCGGGCCGGTGATCCTCCTCGGCAAGACCTTTCTCCTTGTGTTCACCATGATCTGGTTCCGCTGGACCTTCCCCCGGTTCCGAGAGGACCAGCTACAGAACCTGGCGTGGAAGGTGCTCATTCCGTTGTCGCTGGCCAACATCATCCTGACCGGAGCTTTCAAGGTGTACCTGTGACCGCGACCACTACCACCAGGCGACGGGTGTTCCCCGGCATGGGGATGGTCAAAGGCCTCTGGGTGACCATCTACACGATGTTCCGCACCATCTTCCGCCCCGGGAAGTACCTGGCCACGATCAACTACCCCAAGGTCAAGGAGACGCCGGTGCCAAGGGCCCGCGGCGTCATCGCCCTCGACCAGGAAGCGTGCACCGTATGCATGCTCTGCGCCCGCAACTGCCCCGACTGGTGCATCTACATCGAGGGGCACAAGGAGGAGCAGGCGCCGTCCACGCCGGGAGGGCGGGTCAAGGTCCGGGCCACGCTCGACCGCTTCGACATCGACTACGCCCTCTGTATGTATTGCGGGATATGCGTCGAGGTCTGCCCATTCGACGCCCTGTTCTGGTCGCCCGAGTACGAGTACTCCGAGACCCAAATGGGGGAGATGTTGCATGACATGGACCGACTCCAGGACTGGTTGGAGACCGTTCCTCCCGACCCGGAGCTGGAGAAATGAGGGCTCGGCTTCGCCTCGCGGTGGTGAGTTTTGAGTCATGGGTTTTGGGTTCGACCCACCACTCAGAACCCACCACCCAGAACCGAGGAAATCCATGAGCTTTAGCGAATGGATTTCCTCCCCTATCAACTGGATCTTCCTGATCGTCGGCCTGCTGACGTTGTGGTCGGCGGTGAAGGTGGTGACCGCCAAGAACGTGGTGCATGCCGCCCTGTTCCTCGTCGCCGCCCTGGGCGGCACAGCCATCTTGTTCCTCATGCTGTCGGCCGAATTCGTGGCGTGGGTGGTGGTGCTGGTCTATATCGGGGCGGTGCTGGTCCTGTTCCTGTTTGGGATCATGATCACCCGGGCTCCGACCGGGAAAGACGTTGGCCTCGACTCGCCGAACAAGGTCTGGCCCGCCACCCTCTCCGGCGCCACCTTCCTGCTCCTCGGCTGGGCGTCACTCGATGCCTTCGGTTCCACCGAGATCGCGGATCTTGGCGAGGCAACCTCGACCGAGGTCCTGGGCCTGGCCCTGCTGGGCCGGTTCGTGATTCCTTTCGAGGTGGTGTCCTTCGTCCTCCTCGCCGCCTTGATCGGGGGGATCACCATCGCCCGGCGTGACCTGAGCCCTCTCGAAGAAGAACAGCGGGGATCGGTCTGATGCTCCTGAACCAATTCCTGATCCTGGCCGCGGCGATGTTCTCGCTCGGCATCTACGGGCTGCTGGTGCGGCGCAACATCGTCCTGATCCTGCTCTCCGTAGAGCTGATGCTGGCAGCGGTCAACATCAACCTCATTGCGTTCGAAGCGGTGCTCCGGACCTCCGAGGCTATCGGCCAGGTCTTCGCCGTCTTCGTGATCACCGTGGCCGCCGCCGAAGTGGGGATCGGCCTCGCCATCGTCTTGATGATCTTCCGCAACCGGAAATCGGCCAATGTCGACGAGCTCGATCTGATGCGGTGGTAATGGTGGCTCGCTCACTTCGCTCGCTCGCCGTTTTGGGTTCTGGGTTCTGGGTTTTGAGTCCGGAACCCACAACCCACCACTCACCACACATAACTGATCACGAGGTCACGCATGCGTGATCTCGTGATCACTGCCACCGAGGCCGAGCACGCCGTAGAGGCAGGTGTCACCGGGGGGTTCTGGGTCGACACGGCCGGGATCATGCTGGTCCTCCCGCTGGTCGCCTTCCTTCTCATCCTCGCTGTCGGGAAGAGGATGAAGTTTCACGGAGCCGAGATCGCCATCGGCGCCCTGGCCATCAACAGCCTGTGGGCGACGGTCCTGTTCGTGATGAACATGACCGAAGGCGTGCTCAGCGACGCCAACACTTTCGAGATCGCCCGGATCGGGAGCAATCTCGTCTTCGAGCTGGGATGGGTGGTCGACGGGCTGTCGATCATGATGTATTTCCTGGTCAACGTGGTCGGCCTGATCGTGTTCATCTACGCGGTGGGTTACATGAAGGGCGACATCAGGGTCGATTGGTTCTTCGCCGCCTTCTCCCTCTTCGCCGGATCGATGCTGATCCTCGTCGGCGCCCCGAACCTCATCCAGCTGATCATCGGGTGGGAGGGCGTGGGCCTCGCCTCCTATTTCCTCATCGGCTTCTACTGGGAAGACATGGCCAACGTGAACGCGGGCAACAAGGCGTTCATGGTCAACAAGGTTGCTGACGTCGGGCTGATCCTGGGCGCAATCATCCTCGGCCTCGCCATCGGCACCTTCGATTTCTTCGAGATGAGCACGGCTGCCTTCGAGCACTCCGAGCCTCTGGGGGCAGTCGCCGTCGTCGGTGGGGCGCTCCTGTTCTTCGGCGCCATGGGCAAGAGCGCCCAGTTCCCGCTTCACATCTGGCTCCCCGATGCCATGGCCGGGCCGACCCCGGTGTCGGCACTGATGCACGCCGCGACGATGGTCACGGCCGGGGTCTATCTGATGGGACGGGTCTTCCCCCTGTTCGAGTATCTCGCCGCCGAGATCAGGCCCTGGATGGTGGGCATCGGGGCGATCACGCTATTCGCGGTGGGACTGCTCGCCCTCGTGGCTGACGACATCAAGAAGGTGCTCGCCTATTCGACGGTGTCCCAGCTCGGCTACATGATGACCGCCGTTGCCGCTGGTGGTTACACCGCCGGGCTCTTCCACCTCTTCACGCACGCCTTCTTCAAGGCGTTGCTATTCCTTGGCGCGGGGGCGGTGATCCACGCCGTGCACTCCAACAACATGAGTGACATGGGCGGGCTGCGCAAGGCCATGCCGAGGACTTATTGGACCTTCGTGGTCGGCTCACTCTCCCTGGCCGGGATCCTGCCTCTGGCCGGGTTCTGGTCCAAGGACGAGATCTTGGTCGCTCTCGATCACGAGGGGTATCTCGCCGTGATGTGGATCGGCATCGCCGGTGCTTTCGTCACCGCCTTCTACATGACGCGGGCCGTGGCGCTCACCTTCCACGGCGAGTACAAGGGCCATGGCAAGCCCCACGAGGCGCCGGCGATCATGACTTTGCCCCTGGTTGCTCTGGCGATCCCGTCCATCTTGTTCGGTTTCTTCAACGTCCCCGGCTGGGAGATCCCGGGCATCGGGAACTTCAGCGAGTGGCTGGCAGTGAGGGTGGTCCCGATGGGCGACGAGCACGCGGAGGCGATCGATCTGGTCCTGGCGGGGAGTGGGCTGTTCGCGGCATTGCTCGGCATCGCCGTCGGCTGGATGATCTGGGGGAAGGATCGGGCAACCCAGGCGGAGCGCGACCGTTTCGAGATCCCGGCTCTCTACCCCCTGCTCCGCAACAAGTACTACGTCGACGACCTTGCCGACGGCATCACTGCGGGGACGATGGGCCCGGCGGCCCGATTCGTCAACTGGGTCAACGACTACGTCATAGACGCGATCGTCAACGGTGCGGCGTTTCTGACCAAGGGTCTTGGCTCGTTCGTCTATGGAGTCGTGGACCAGCGCGGGGTCGACGGTGTGGTCCATGGTCTCGGCGCCGGAGCAGATGGGGCCGGCGCGGCCCTGCGCAAGATGCAGACGGGCCGGATCCAGCAGTACGCAGCTTCTTTCGTCGGGGGGGCCTTGGTCCTGATCGTCCTGTTCGTTTTCGTGATATAGGAGAGCTGAGAGCAAATGGAACTGTTCGAAACGTGGGCCCTCACCCTCATCGTGTTCTTGCCGCTGGCCGGAGTGCTCCTCGTCGGCATCATCCCGAAGACCAAGGAGACCGCCCTGAAGGGAGCCTCCTTGCTGGTGACGGTGGCCGCGTTTCTCGTCTCGCTCGTCTTGATCTTCCAGTTCGATTTCTCGGGCCTCCCCTACAACACCTATCAGTTCGAGGTCAACGAGCCCTGGATCGGGGCGATCAACGCCAACTACCACCTCGGTGTCGACGGGATCAGCCTGCCCCTCCTCGTCCTTTCGACTTTCGTGATGGTCCTCTCGGTCATCTACAGCTGGAATCACTGGGAGGAGCCGCACAACCCCAAGGCGTTTCTGATCCTCATGCTGATCCTCGGCACCGGGCTCAACGGCACCTTCCTCGCCCTCGATCTGGTGCTCTTCTTCATCTTCTTCGAGGTGGTGCTGCTCCCGATGTACTTCATGATCGGGATCTGGGGTGATCGGTCGCCGCGGAAGATCCCCGGCTACGAACGCGAGGTGCAGACCCGTCTCTATGCCGCGATCAAGTTTTTCCTCTTCACCCTGTTCGGGTCGGCCTTCATGCTGTTGGGATTCCTCGCCCTCTACTTCCAGTCGGGTGAATCAGGTGAGCGCACGTTCGACATCCCGCAACTGACCGAGCTCGGCGCCTCCGGGGCGTTCACCGGGAGGTTCGCCTTCCTGGTCTTCTTCGCCATGTTCCTCGGCTTCGCGGTCAAGGTCCCGATGTGGCCGCTCCACACCTGGCTCCCCGACGCCCACACCGCCGCCCCGACGGTGGGGTCGGTGCTCCTCGCCGCCATCATGCTGAAGCTCGGGTCCTACGGCTTCATCAGGATCTCCCTGCCCATCCTCCCCGAGGAGGCCGCCAACTGGGCCCCGGCCATAGCCATCCTGGCCGTGATCGGAATCATCTATGGCTCGTTGGCCTGTCTCGCCCAGACCGATATGAAGCGTCTGATCGCCTTCTCCTCGGTAGGCCACATGGGGTTCGTCATGCTCGGAATCGCCACCATGACCGATGTCGGCATCAATGCCGCCATCATCGGGATGGTGGCCCACGGCTTGATCACCGGGCTTCTCTTCTTCCTCGCCGGATCGATGTCGCACCGCTACCACACCAGGGAGATGTCGCGTCTCGGGGGCAACATGAAGCTGATGCCGGTGATGGGCGGCATCCTGGCCTTCACCGCCATGGCCTCGCTCGGGTTGCCCGGGCTGGCCGGGTTCTGGGGTGAGTTCATGTCCCTCATTGGGGCCTACAACCCCCTCGAGGGGCTCTCGCTCGGCGTGTTCCGCACCGCGATGGTGCTCGGCGCCATCGGCACCGTGCTGACCGCCGCCTACATGCTCTATCTCCTGCAGCAGGTGAACCTTGGTGAGCCGGGAGAGGAATGGCAGGGGCACAAATTCCACGACGTCGATCGGTTCGAGATGACCGCCTGGGTCCCGCTCATCGTCCTCATCGTGGTGATCGGCTTCTATCCCAAGGTCATCTTCAACGCCACCACCGACAGCGTGGTCTCGCTCGTCGACATGATCTTCAACTCGGAGACCGTCGCCTCATTGGGATCTGGAGGCTGACCTTTGCCATTCGAGATCGACTACCTGGCGCTTGCTCCCGAGTTGGTGGTGGTGGCCACCATGCTCGGGGTCTTCGCTCTCGATCTCATCCTGCCCCGGGCGCGAAAGTTCTGGATCGCCACAGTGGCGGTCGCCGGCACCGCAATCGCCGCGGTGCCCCTGGTCATCCTCGCCGCTGACGGGACCACCAGATCGATGTTCGACGGCTCATATGTGGTCGACGAATTCGCCGTGATCCTCAAGGGTCTGTTCATCGTCTCGGCCTACATCGTCCTCCTCATGTCCCACCACTACATCGAGTCCGAGCGCTACTACCAGGGCGAGTACTACTTCCTCCTCCTCGCCTCGGTGCTCGGATCGCTGGTCATGGCATCGTCCCGGGACCTGATCATCCTCTTCATCGGACTAGAGCTCACCACCGGCCCTCTCTATCTCCTGGCCGGGTGGAGAAAGGGCGATGCCAAGTCGAACGAAGCCTCGATGAAGTACTTCATCCTCGGGGTCCTCTCCACGGCGATCATGCTCTATGGGATGTCGCTGTTGTTCGGGCTGACCGGTGAGGTCACGTTCGCCGGTCTGGCCGAAGCCACGGCAGGTCTGGCCGAGGAGCCCATCATGGTGGTGGCGCTGTTCGGGCTCATCGTCGGCTTCGGGTTCAAGATCTCAGCCGTCCCGTTCCATTTCTGGGCGCCCGACACCTACGAAGGCGCGCCCACGCCGGTTACCGCCTATCTGTCGGTCAATTCCAAGGCGGCCGGCTTTGTCGCCTTCCTCCTGATCATGTACCAGGCCCTTCCCGAGATCTCCGAGGTGTGGGCCCCGGCGCTGTGGATCCTGGCCGTGCTGTCGATGACCGTTGGCAACCTGGCCGCGCTCCGCCAGACCAACATCGTCCGGCTTCTCGCTTACTCCTCGATCGCCCAGGCCGGCTTCATGCTCGTGCCCTTCGCCGCGGCGGCGGTGGCAGGGGCAGACCTGGCCGAGGCCTTTTCGGCGACCCTGGTCTATCTCGTGATCTACGCCATCATGAATCTCGGGGCATTCGCAGTCGTCATCGCCGGGGCGAGGAAGACCCGATCCGGTGAGATCCGAGCCTGGTCGGGGCTCTCCACGGTCGACACCAGGTTGGCGGTGCTGGTTGCCGTGTTCTTCTTCAGTCTGGCCGGCATCCCGCCCCTGGCCGGGTGGTTCGCCAAGTTCGCCATGTTCCGCTCGGTGATCATTGCCGGTGGCACCGCGACGGTCACCCTCGCCGCTATCGCCGCGGTCAACTCGGTGATCGCCTTCTACTACTACGCCACGGGTCGTGAAGGCCGTCTGGCTGGACGACCCGGTGGGTGAATTCGCACCCGATGCCGAGGCGGCGCCGGCGGGATCGCTGCGTCTGGCGTTGCTGGTTTCACTGGTGATCACAGTCGCCATCGGATTCTTCCCGGCCATCGCCACCTTCGTCGGTGAGGCCAGTCGGGTCATCGCAACCGGAGGCTGACGGCATCAATCCCGGGGGTCGTGGAGGCCGAGATCGGCTGCGATCCTCTGGGCGACCGGCCACGATCCCTGGTCCTGGTTGCACAGGACGGTGACAGTGATCCCATCGCCGACATAGTGCGAGACGACGGCGGTGACGCCGGGATCGAGGCCGCTGTGCCCGTAGATGATCACCGAATCGTCATCCAGCACGAGCTCCATGCCGTAGCCGTAGGACTCCTCGTCGTCGGAGCCATGGACCGTGAGCATCGAGTCGACGGTCTCCGCCGTCAGGACCTTCCCGTCGCGTAGCGCGTTCATGAAGAGGTCCAGGTCGTGCGCGGTGGTGGTCATCCCTCCGTCCGGCATGGCGCCCGCGGTCAGACCGAATGTATTAGATCGCCATGTGGCGGCCGGCTCGTCGGTCACCATGTAGCCCGTGGCGTAACCATCGGGCTCCAGATCCAGCTCGAAGAAACCGCTACGGGCCATCCCGGCGGGGTCCAGCACCTTCTCCCGTGCCACTTCCTTGAAGGCCCGGCCCGCCACCCACTCGATGAGGACGCCAGTCAGGACATAGTTGGCATCGCAATAGCGAAACTCGCCGAAATCGTCGACGGCTGGGAGCTCGGCGAACAAAGGAAGGACATCGAGAGGTCCTCGCGCCCTGCTTGCCGGGATCCTCTCCAAGGCAGACGTGAACGAGGCCCATGTCTCATCCTCGTCATCGTGGTAGTTGGGCAGCCCCGATGTGTGGGAGAGGAGGTGATGCAGCGTGTGACGATCGTCGATGCCGGCCGGGCGACGATCATGCGGCAGGTAGCCGGTCAAGGGTCGATCGAGGCTGAGGGCGCCCTCCTCGACCATCTTCAGCGCGGTTGCCGCCGTGATCATCTTCGTGACCGAGGCCACCTGGAACCGGGTCTCGACGGTCACCGGGACCCCGTGACCGCGGTGGGCCAGACCGGCGGCGTGCTCGAAGAGGGTTTCGCCGCCCGCCCGGACCAGCGCTACTCCGCTGAACAGGTGCTGGGCGGCCTGTTCGTCGATCCAGGAACGGAGGGCGTCGCCATCGAGCCGGCTCATCGGCTCCCACGCACCTCGCCACGGCGGATGGCCCTGAACTCACGGTCGAGCAGGGACCAGAGCGAGTGATCGACCCAGTTGCCCCGGATCAGGAGCTCTTCCCGGAGCACCCCCTCCCGCGTGAAGCCGAGCTTTTCCGCCACCCGGTCGGAGGCGTGGTTCCCGACCGCGATTCGAAGTGTCACCTTGTGGTAGCCGAGTGAGTTGAAGGCCTCCTCGAGCAGGCGGTCCACCGCTTCGGTGCAGACCCCTTTCGAGTGGTCCTCTGTGCGAACCCAGTAGCCGAACTCGGCGATCTTGCCCAGCTTGGAAACGGTCCACAGGGAGACGCTCCCAACGTGGCGGTCCGGGTCGTCCTTGAGCCTGATCGAGTAGTCCCAGGCCCGGTCTTCCTTCCAGGCCTGCATCGATTCGCGGATGAAGGCCGTCGTGTCGCCATGCTCGTAGTCAAGCCGCGCCCAGGGGAGCCACTGGTTCAACTCGGGCAGTGAGGCTCTCGCGGCCTCGTCATAGGTGGTGTGGTCGCGTCGGCTGAATCGCTGCAGCCTGAGGCGATCCGTCTCGAGCAATGACTTCGGCACCGGGTCAGATTATCGGCGGGCTTAACCTGAGGCCCGATGTGGGATCGGCTGCATTTGGTGCAGGACCTCGACCTCGGGGAGGGTCTCCATCTCGCCGCGGTCCTGGCCCCGCTCTACGAGGACGATGATGGCGAGGTCAGGGTGATTCTGACCAAGCGCCCGGAGACGATGCCGACCCACGCCGGGCACATCTCCTTCCCTGGTGGAAGGGCCCACCCCGAGGACGCCGGCCCGGTCGACACCGCTCTGCGCGAGGCTCACGAGGAGGTCGGCATCGAGCCCGGCATGGTCGAGGTGCTTGGCTTTCTCCCCCCGATCGACACCGTCGAATTCAAGCCGTGGGTCGTGCCGGTGGTGGGTCGGGTGGCGACGCCACTGAAGCTGGTGCCGAGCGAGCGGGAGGTGGCTCGCATCCACACCCCGCGGTTGCACGACCTCGCCGACGGGGATCGCTGGTGGCATGTCCCGTGGGATGGACGCCAGGTCTGGTACTACGACCTGGATGGGGACACCCTTTGGGGGGCCACCGCTCACATGGTTCGATCCTTGCTCGGCCTTCCGGAGCATGTGAACAACTAATCTCAGGTCGTCCCCAGATTCGTCTCCCCTCAGGTGTCTTAGAATGGACGATTCGGGGTACCTGTAAGCCAACCTGTGAAGAAACGACTGCTAATCGGCGGCGCGATCGCCCTTGGGCTGCTCCTCGCTTTGGGAGCAGTCTTTGCCATGTCTACCTGGGGAGACATCAATCGGGTGAGCATCGACCCTGAGCAGAACCCGGTCGTCGCACCCGACGAATCGCCGGATGAGGGCAATACGGCAACCGATTTCGGCGAAGAGGTCGGTTCCACCGAGGGCATGGAGGTTTTTCTCCTTGTCGGGTCTGATTCCAGAGACGAGCTCGAGAGTGTCGAGGGGTTTGGCGAATTCGGGGGCCAGCGGGCCGATGTCGTCATGGTGCTCATCCGGCCGTCTGATGGGTCCCGGGCCGCCCTGCTCTCACTTCCCCGCGACCTCCTCGTCGACGACGTATGCGGCGAAGGAAGCGAACACAGGCTCAATGACGCGCTGCAGGGCTGCGCCGCGTTGAACGGGCCGACCGCCCTCACCGAGACCGTGGAATCGGTGATCGGCCAGGAGATCGACCATTTCGCCCTCATCGACCTGGCCGGCTTCCAGGAGGTCGTCGATGCGGTGGGTGGCTATGAGATCTGCCTCGAGCGAGCGGTGCGGGACCAGTTGGCGCAACTCGAGCTCCCGGCCGGGTGTACCCAGGCCACCGGTGCCCAGACCCTGGCCTGGTTGCGGTCTCGCAGCACCGAAGAACTGACGGAAGATGGGTGGCGTGTCATGCCGGGCGTCAACGATCTCACCCGGAACGAGCGGCAGCGGACCTTCCTCCTGGCCATGATGGGGCACCTGTCCGACTTCAGCAGCCCGACCGCCATAGCCGACACTGCCCAGGTGATCGCTCCTTATGTCACTGTCGACTCGCGGCTCTCGTTCATCGACGCAGTGAACCTTGCCTGGAGTTTGCGCGGTCTCAGGCACGGCAACATCGATGAATTGGAGGTCCCGGTCTCGGACGCCATCACCGCTGCGGGAGCCGCGGTCCTGGTGGCGGGTGTCGACATCGCCGACCTGGTCGACGACTATCTGGCACCGGAGATGGCGGAGGACCCGAGCGGCGCCTTCGCCGGTTGACCTCCCTCACCCCCACTCTCCCGCTGCATTGAATTCCCCCACCCTCCCCCCAGGCCAGATCGAGACCAAACGCTTCCCCATGGTCGGTGAGCGCGTCCCATCGGCCGACCTCTCCGATCCCGCGTCCTGGCAGCTGGAGCTTGCCGGGCTGGTGCGGAACCCGTTCACACTCGACCTCGACACGTTCCTCTCGAGAGCCGATCAGGATCTGACCTTCGATATCCATTGCGTCACCAGTTGGACGCGTTTCGGTTCCAGCTGGACGGGTATGCCCCTGAGGGTTCTCCTCGACGAAGCGGAGCCGATGGCCGGGGCTGGTTTCATCTCCTTCGAGGCCTACTCGGACCGGGGTCATCACACCTCGCTGCCCGTCGAGGTGGCGAAGGAGGACAGCTGGCTGGTCCACTCATTCGAGGGCGAGCCATTGGAGGTCGGGCACGGCGGGCCGGTTCGCGTGGTGACTCCGAGCCGGTACTTCTACAAGTCCCTCAAATGGGTGCGACGGGTGGTTGTCCTCGCAGAGGACCGGCTCGGCTGGTGGGAGGAGGGCTCCTACTACCACAACAACGCCGACCCCTGGGCGGGAGACGAGCGATTCACCAGCGGCTCGGTCCGCCCCGACCAGCTCGAGCGATTCATCGGCGCGCCCGGCTACGACAAGTATCGGGGACGGGTGATGATGGGTCTGGATCTGCGTGGCTGGACGCCGGCCAACCTGGATCTGCGCCGTATGTACCTCAAGAACTGCGACCTGCGCGGGCTGTCCCTGGCCGGCGCCGATCTGCGCGCGTCCAATCTCTCCCTGAGTGACCTTCGAGGGGCCGACCTGCGCGGCGCGGACCTTTCGGGGTCCGATCTGGAAGGGGTGAACTTCTCAGGCGCCGACCTGACCGACGCCGATCTGAGCGAGACCGCCCTCTCTGCCACCCGCTTCGTGGACGACACCGGAGGAGCGCTACTCACCGGTGCCAAATTCGACGGCTCCTACGGGTTGGTCGAAGAACAAGAGGATTTCGTCCGCAACCACAGCTAGTACCGCCCCGAGCCGCGTTGCGGACGGGCAGGAGAGGGGCGACAATCGACACATGGATCGGAAACGTGTGTTCTCTGGCATTCAGCCCACCGGCGACTTCCATGTGGGGAGCTATGTGGGTGCCCTGAGGAACTGGGTGGCCCTGCAGGAGGACTACGAGACCATCTATTGCGTCGTCGACTTGCACGCCATGACCGTCCCCTATCAGGCGGCTGACCTCAGGGCGGGACGGCACGAGTCGGCCCGGATGCTGCTGGCGGTGGGGGTCGACCCGGATCGTTCCCTTCTGTACTACCAGTCCGAGGTTCCCCAACACGTGGAGCTGTCCTGGATCCTGGGCACGCTGGCCGGGCTCGGGCAGTTGGAGCGAATGACCCAGTTCAAGGAGAAGGCCGATCGGGCCCGACAGAACCTCGGGATCTTCGCCTACCCCGTGCTCCAGGCGGCGGACATCCTGGTCCACAAAGCGCACGCGGTCCCCGTCGGTGAGGACCAGGCCCAGCATCTCGAGTTGACCCGTGACCTCGCCCAGCGCTTCAACACCCGGTTCGGGGACGAGTTCCCGCTGCCCGAGACGATCACGCCCAAGATCGGTGCTCGCATCATGTCGCTCACCGATCCCACGTCGAAGATGTCGAAATCGGATGCGAGCGATCGCTCTCGCATCCTGATCAAGGACTCGCCGGGCCAGATCGCGAAAAAGGTCAAAGCTGCGGTGACCGACGCCGGCACCGGGGTCACCTACGACTGGGAGGCCAAGCCGGGCATCTCCAACCTCTTGGAGCTGTTCAGTGTGCTCGCCGATCGTCCGATCCCGGATTTGGTGGACGAGTACGCGGATACCGGATACGGCCTCTTCAAGGCGGCGGCCGCAGAAGCGATCGCCGATGGACTGGCCCCTATCCGGGAAGCCTATGAGAGCCTCGACGACGCGGAGGTAGCCGAGGTAATGGCCCGGGGTGCGGCTACCGCGAGGGACCGCGCCGAGACGGCGATGAAGACCGTCCGGGCGAAAGTCGGGATCGTGTAGTGGCCCGTCGCACAAATATGATGGCGTCTCACGCGCACCCTATTTGAGCGACAGACCACTAGCTGATCGGCTCGAGAAGCTCCGGGGGAAGCAGCAGCACCAGCGCCGCCAACAGGTTGTAGCCGGAGTGGATGAAAATCGCCGGCCCGAGTCGTCCGGTGCGGAGCGTGATCCAGGCCAGGACCAGCCCTACCAGGAATATCGTTGGCACTACCACCGCCGCCGCTTCGAGAAACTGGTCGCCAGGCAGACCCAACATGTGAAAGGCGGCGAAAAGCAGCGAAGTGACGACCATGATCGTCCGCCGCCCCCGCTTTTGAAACGCTTTGAGCAACACCCCGCGAAAGGTGAGCTCCTCGGTGATCGGGGCCACGACGACTGCAGTGAGAACCGCCGCCACGCGGGCCGGCGTGCTCTCCAGGTCGGCGATCGCGTTGGACACCTCCTGTGCCGATCCTCCATCCGGGAAGAGCAGGGAGGTCAGGGGGAGGAACAGGACGGAAAGACCTATTTGGAGGAGGAGGCCAAGACCCAGATAGAAGGTATCGGATCCGACAACGGCGAAGCCGAGCTCGTCGCGTTTCCGGGACAGCAGCCAGAGCACTACGAGGTTGCCGATGTACTGGCCGGACAGAGCCAGCACCAGGCTCAGATCTCCTCCCCCGAGCAAGGCATCGACCGGTAGGAGTATCACGGCGCCGGCCAATCCGCCCAGGATGACGAGGAGGAAGTCGATGAGCGACCAGGGCCTGGGCACGTGCCGCGAGACTAATGATTGGCCGCTGGCTACCACTGTTACGCTGGCCACAGCGCTGTTTGGAGGTCAGTCGGAGTGGAAATCGACATCGGGATCGGGAAGTCCGGTCGTCAGGGTTACGGCTTCGACGACATAGCGATCGTCCCGTCGAGGCGGACTCGTGATCCCGACGACGTCGACATCTCCTGGCAGCTCGACGCTTTCAAGTTCGCTCTCCCCATGATGGGATCGGCCATGGATTCGGCCATCAGCCCTTCCACGGCTGCTCACATCGGCCAACTCGGGGGTCTGGCCGTGCTCAACCTCGAAGGGCTCTGGACCCGCTACGAGGACCCCGAGCCCTACTTCGAGGAGATCGGCGAGCTTCCCGCAGACAAGGCCACACTGCGAATGCAGGAGATCTACCTGGAGCCGGTCAAGCCAGAGCTCATCGGGCAGAGGGTGGCCGAGATCAAAGCGGCGGGAGTGGTCACGGCGGCAAGCCTCACCCCACAACGCGTGCGAGGCTGGGCGTCTCATGCCCTCGGCGCCGGGCTCGACGTCCTAGTGATTCAGGGAACTGTTGTTTCGGCGGAGCACGTATCGAGCCGGGAGGAGCCACTCGACCTCAAGCAGTACATCGCAAGCTGCGAGGTCCCGGTCATCGTCGGTGGCTGTGCCAGCTACTCGACCGCATTGCATCTGATGCGGACCGGGGCTGTCGGCATCCTCGTCGGTGTGGGACCTGGTGCCGCTTGCACCACCCGGGGTGTGCTCGGTGTCGGAGTGCCGCAGGCGACTGCGATCGCCGATGCAGCCGGGGCCCGTATCAGGTACCTGGACGAAACCGGCCGATATGTGCACGTCATCGCCGATGGGGGGATGAGGACCGGTGGCGACGTCGCCAAGGCGATTGCGTGCGGGGCCGACGCCGTGATGATCGGTTCCCCCCTTGCCTCAGCGACCGAGGCGCCGGGCCGCGGATTCCACTGGGGTATGGCCACGTTCCATCCGACCCTGCCGCGAGGTGCGCGCGTCGAGGTCGGCAACCGGGGGACTCTCGAGGAGATACTGGTCGGCCCGGCCCACGAGAACGACGGCAAGCTCAACCTCTTTGGGGCGCTTCAGGTGTCGATGGCCACTACCGGCTTCTCGGATGTCAAGGAGTTCCAGAAGGCGGAAGTGATGATCGCCCCCTCACTCCAGACGGAAGGGAAGTCGCTGCAGCGAAATCAGAAAGTGGGGATGGGGTGATACCCCATCCCCGTTTTGGGTTGTGGGTGGTGAGTTCTGAGTTCTGAAACCCAAGACCCAAAACCCATAACCCATAACGCAGAACCAACACCTTCGGTGTTGGTTCTGGACTTTGGAGCCCAATACGCGCAATTGATCGCCCGTCGGGTGCGTGAGGGCCATGTCCGCTCCGAGATCGTCTCCCGTGACATCATCCCGGAGGAGATCAGGGCCCACAACCCGGTGGGCCTCATCCTCTCCGGTGGCCCCGCTTCGGTGTACGCCGAGGGCGCCTATCGGATGGACCCCGCCATCTTGGAGATGGGCATCCCGGTCCTCGGCATCTGTTACGGCCACCAGTTGATCGCCGACCTCGCCGGCGGCACCGTCGCCAACACCGGGAGTGCTGAGTACGGGAATACCGACCTCGCCGTGACCGGGGATTCGGTCCTTCTCAGGGATCTGCCCGAAAAGCAACAAGTCTGGATGTCCCACCAGGATCAAGTCACCGAGGCCCCGGAGGGCTTCGTCACCGTCGCCACCTCCGACGGGGCCAGGGTGGCTGCGATGGAGGACCGAGACCGTGCCCTCTTCGGGGTCCAGTTCCATCCCGAGGTGGCTCACACACCGAGGGGTGCCGAGATCCTGCGGAGGTTCCTCCACGATGTCTGTGGCGCCTCCCCGAGCTGGACTTCCCATTCGATCATCGAGTCACAAGTCGAGGCGATCAGGGCACAGGTGGGAGATGGGCGGGTGATATGTGGCCTGTCCGGTGGCGTCGACTCGGCCGTGGCCGCGGCCCTGGTCCATGCGGCAATCGGGGACCGGCTGACCTGTGTCTTCGTCGACCATGGTCTGCTTCGGGCCGGAGAGGCAGAGCAGGTCGAAGAGACCTTCCGCTCTCATTTCGATGTCGATTTCATCCACGTCAAGGCGGAGGATCGATTTCTCGAGTTGCTGGCCGGTGTGACCGATCCCGAGCAGAAGCGCAGGATCATTGGCGAGACGTTCATCCGTGTCTTCGAGGAGGCGGTCGGGTCGGTGGGCGGCGCCCGATATCTGGTGCAGGGAACCCTGTACCCGGACGTCATCGAGTCCGGGTCGGCCAGCGCGGCGACGATCAAGACCCACCACAACGTCGGTGGATTGCCGGCGGACATGACATTTGAGCTGGTCGAGCCGTTGCGGGACCTTTTCAAGGATGAGGTGAGGGCCATCGGCGAGGAGCTGGGACTCCCCGAGGAAATTGTCTGGCGCCAGCCCTTCCCCGGGCCTGGTCTTGCGGTGCGGATCATCGGCGATGTGACCCGGGAGCGTCTGGAGCTGCTGCGGGCAGCGGATCTGATCGTGATCGAGGAGATCCGGCGGGCCGGCCTCTACCGCGAGATCTGGCAAGCATTCGCGGTGCTTCCCACGGTGCGGACAGTTGGGGTACAGGGCGACCTGCGCACCTACGCCTACCCGCTGGTGGTGCGGGCGGTGACCTCGGAGGACGCGATGACGGCCGATTGGGCCCGTCTGCCCTATGAGGTCCTGGAGCGAATATCGAGCCGGGTGATGAACGAAGTGCCCGGCATCAACCGTGTCGCTTACGACATCTCGAGCAAACCTCCCGCCACTATCGAGTGGGAATAGAGGCTCGTGGCGCGGCTGCCCAACGGGCGGCCCCATTCAGGGCTTAGGTTCCGCTGCCGATAACACCTGATCAGGCCACGGACGGATCCAAATTGGACCTCAATACCCCCGAACTGACGCGGATCTTCCGCGATGAGCTGGAAGAGCGTTCCGGCCGCTTGGTCGCGGGCGCGATCGCCCTCCGCGACGACGAGCTCGAGGATGGGCGGATCCAGGATCTGATCAGGGACGCCCACACGATCCGCGGCTCCGCCGGTCTCCTCGGCTACGACGAGATCAAGGAAGTGGCGTCCCGACTCGAGCACCTGTGGAAGCAGATCGGCGAGGGCTACCGCCCGCCCGACGAGGTCGTGGTCGCGATGGAGGCCAGCGCCGGACGGCTCCTGCCATCGCTCGACAGCGACGACATAGAGCTGGCTGTGATCGCCGACAAGCTGATCCCGGGAGAACGGGCAGAGGAGACGACCGAGGGCACTGTGTGGTCGCCCCCGGCGGAAGTGATCCCCTTGAGACGGCCCGAGCCGGGGAGCCTGGGCGGGCTGCTGACTTCGGTTTCGGACTCGCTGCTCGGGGGGTCGACCCGCGTCGACACCGGCGAGCTGTACCGCATGATCAACCGGATCGTCGAGGTCTCGCTCGACTCCGAAGCCCTGGCCGACCTCTCCTTGTTGTCGATCGAGGGCTCCGACCCCGCGCTCTTCCGCAAGTCCTGGCGCCAGCAGCTGGAGAGATTGGCCGCGTCCATCGCCGAGATCCAGGATCAGGCGGTTGCCCTCGCCAACATCCCATTCCGCGATGCCACGGCAACTTTCCCCCAGTTCGTGCGCTATCTGGGAAGACGGATGGGCAAGGATGTGCGATTCGAGCTGATCGGTGACGATGTCCAGCTCGACCGGCAGATCGTCGACCTCCTCAGGGAGCCGCTCCGCCATCTCCTGGTCAATGCTGTCGACCACGGGATCGAGACCACGGCGGCCCGGGTGGCAGGTGGTAAGAAACCCACCGGGACGGTTCGCGTCGGGGCGGAGATCGTCGACGAGAGAGTCGAGGTATCGGTGTACGACGACGGCACCGGCATCGACTGGGATCGAGTGGCCGACGTCGCCACCGAGCACAGCATCCCGTTCGTCTTTTCCGACATGAGCCCGATCCTGTTCCAGCCGGGGTTCACCACCACAGATGAGGTGACCGACTTCTCCGGCGCCGGTGACGGTCTGACCGCCGTGCGTGACATCGTGGAGAAGGTGAACGGAGTCGTCCATGTCGAGAGCCCGGTCGGCATGGGGACGAGGGTCACGATGACTCTGCCGCTCTCGATGGTCCTCCAGAACGTGGTAGTGGTCGCCACGGGAGACCAGTTCTGGGGTCTGCCCGAGGCCTCGATAGAGGCGGCCATGCCACTCTCCACTGCCGAGATCAATGCGACCGACGGCGGTCGCGAGGTCAGGTTCCAGAGCCGTGAAGTCCCTTGTGTCTCATTGTCCAAGGCGATGGGCGTCTCCGGATCGGGCGATGAGTCCGAGCTGCTCGTCATCAACACCCGGTTCGGCCTTGTTGCCATCACTGTGAGCGAGTTGATCGACCGCCGTCGCGTGGCCGTGAAGAATCTGGGGCCGATCCTCGAAGGCCCCGGTCATGTCACCGGTGCCGCCCTCCTCGGCGGTGGCCAGGTGCTGGTCGTGCTCGACCCGAACTTCCTCGGATATCTCGCCAAACGGCGGCCGGGCCTGGTCGGACATAGGCCCCGGGTTCTGGTCGTGGATGACTCCGCCGGCGTGCGTCAGCTCCTCTCGGCGACGCTCAACGGCGCCGGCTTCGAAGTCGAGGTGGCTGCCGGAGCCCGGGAAGCGATGATGGCCATGGCCAACAACGGGTTCGAGGCGATGGTGATCGACTTCTCCATGCCAAGGTCCAACGGCGTGGAGCTCGTTCGCGCCATGCGCGCATCGGATGTGAGCGTGCCGATCCTGATGGTGTCCGGCGTCGCCACCCAGGAGGAGAAGCAGGCGGCCTGGGAGGCCGGAGTCGACGCATATCTGGACAAGTTCGACCTCCGCCAGGGAGTACTGACCGCCACGCTGCGCCGGATGATCGGCGCCGACGAGGGCGTGGATGCCGGCTGAGGGGTCGAATACGCGGCTGTTCGGGTTAGTTTCTGAGCCAAACAAGAGAGACGATCCTTGCCCCAATTGCCTGATGTCCTGAGTTGGTGGTCTATCGCCCTGGCCCTCGTGGGTGTCGTGGGGATGATCTGGGCGATCACCATCACGAGACAAGGGCGGCAACGCGAGCGTGAGGTCATGCGTCTCTCCGAGGAGGCCCATCGGATCAAGGACGAGTTCGTAGCGATGGTGAGCCACGAGCTTCGGACCCCTTTGACCTCGATCGCCGGGTTCGCCGACACACTGGTCGAATCGTGGAAAGACCTCCCCGAAGAAGAGGTAGATGAGTTTCTCGGGATCATCAACCGTCAGTCGATGTATCTGGGAGACCTCGTGGAGGATGTCCTCGTCATCCCTCGCCTCGAGGCCGATCGGCTCAGGTTCCATCCCGAGCTGTTCGACCTGGGGGACCTCCTCGCCGATGTGTCCAAGATGGTGTTCCCGACCGGCGGGAAGAAGAGCGCCGTCGTCTCACTGCCTGACGGGGTGCGGGTCAGGGCGGATCGCCGCAGGGTGCAGCAGGTCCTCCGCAACCTGATGGAGAACGCACGAAAGTACGGTGGCGACCAGGTGATGGTCGAGGGCTTCGTCCTCGGCGATCAGTACCTCATCGTGATCTCCGACAACGGTCCTGGCGTCCCCGATGAGGAGACCCAACGGGTGTTCGACAACTTCGAGCAGGTCTCGAAAGGCGATACCAGGGAGGCGACCGGAATCGGGCTCGGTCTCCCCATCGCCAGGAGACTCGCCCGAGCCATGGGTGGCGAGGTTTGGTACGAGCGTCGGTTCCCGACCGGCGCCCGTTTCTGCTTCTCCCTTCCCCTCCGCCGGCGGGCGGTCTTGGGCGAAGAAGACGTGCCCGAGGTCATCGACCTCGACGCCACGGCCTCGGTCGAGCTGGGCGACGACTCGGTGCTGGCCAACTGATCACACACATGTGATTCCACGTCGGCCACCGGTACCATCCTCTCTCGATGCAAGCAGAGTGGTTTCTCGACGATGTCCCGGCGGAATCTCCACTCTTCGCCGACCTCAATCCCTCGCAGCGTGAGGCGGTAGCCGCCACCGAAGGGCCGGTCCTGGTCGTGGCCGGGGCGGGCTCGGGCAAGACACGGGTTCTCACCTACCGGATCGCCCATCTAATCCGCGATATGAGAGTCGCTCCCGACGCCATCCTGGCCATCACGTTCACCAACAAGGCCGCAGACGAGATGAAGAGCCGCGTCGGCTCGCTAGTCGGCGGCGCGATCAGGTCGATGTGGGTATCGACATTTCATTCCGCCTGTGTTCGCATTCTGCGTCGGGAGGCTTCACGGCTCGGCTACCGCTCCGGGTTCTCCATCTATGACGAAGCCGATTCGCTCCGGTTGATCAACCTCGTCCTGAAAGACCTCGACGTGGATCCGAAGCGCTTCCCCCCGAGGGCGATGAAGGCGGTGATCTCGAAGGCGAAGAACGAGCTGGTCGATTACGAAGCCTTCGCCGACCAGGGCGACGGGTTCTATCACGAGCAGGTTGCGGACGTCTACCGCCTCTACCAGCAGCGTCTGCTCGAGGCGTCCGCGATGGACTTCGACGACCTCCTCATGGTGACCGTCGAGCTGTTCGGCGCCTTCCCCGATGTGCTCGCCGTCTATCAGGAGCGCTTCCGTTACGTGCTCGTCGACGAGTATCAGGACACCAACCGGGCCCAGTACATGCTGGTGAAGCAGCTGACCGCCAGTCATCGCAATCTCTGCGTTGTGGGCGACTCGGACCAGTCGATCTACAGGTTCCGGGGCGCCGACATCCGCAACATCAGGGACTTCGAGGTCGACTACCCGGACGCCCGCATCGTCATCCTCGATCAGAACTACCGGTCGACGGAGACCATCCTCGATGCCGCCAACTCGGTGATCTCCAACAACACGAAGCGGACTCCCAAGAACCTGTGGTCGGACCGGGGACGGGGAGTTCCCATCCTCCGCTACGAGGCAGAGGACGAGCACGACGAGGCCGGGTATATCGCCGACGAGGTCGAGCGCCTCCAGGGAGAGGGCTTCAATCTCTCCGACATCGCGGTCTTCTATCGCACCAATGCCATGTCACGCGTGATCGAGGACGTCATGGTGAGGAGGACCGTGCCCTACACGGTGGTCGGGTCGGTCAAGTTCTACGACCGCAAGGAGATCAAGGACGCCATCGCCTATCTGCGTGCGGTGGTCAACCCGGCAGACGAGGTGTCGTTGAAGCGCATCATCAACGAGCCGAGACGGGGAATCGGCGACACGACCATCGCCCATCTCGACCGATTCAGCCAGTCGCAGAAGATCGGGTTTGCCGACGGGCTGCGCCGGGCGCGGGATATCCCTCAGCTGAATGCTCGGGCCCAATCGGCCATCGGTGAGTTCGTCGCCATCATGGATCATCTGCGAGAGGTGACCGAGGAAGAGGGTGTGAGGGCGGGCGTGGAGTCGGTGCTCTCCGACACCGGGATGCTGGCCGCCCTGGAGGCGGAGCAGACCATCGAGGCGATGGGCCGGGTCGAGAACCTCCGTGAGCTGGTCGGAGTCGCCTCCGAGTTCGAGTCATCGAATGAAGGCGCGGTGATCGGCGACGAAGAGTTCGATGAACTCGACAACATGCGGCGTTTGGAGGTTTTCCTGGAGTCCACCGCGCTGGTCGCAGACATCGACGAGTGGGAGGAAGGGGCCGGGGCGGTGACGCTGATGACACTGCACACGGCGAAGGGCCTCGAATTCCCGGTGGTCTTCATCGTCGGCATGGAAGATGGCGTGTTCCCCCACATGCGTTCGCTCGGCGACCCGAGCGAGCTCGAGGAGGAGCGCCGCCTCGCCTATGTGGGGATCACCCGGGCCCAGGACCGCCTCCATCTCACCTCGGCGTGGAGCAGGATGCTGTTCGGTGGGTCCAACTACAACCCACCGTCTCGATTTCTCACCGAGGTCCCGGACGGGCTCATGGAGAAGGCCGGGAAGCGTCAGCGGCGCAGCGCCTCGGAGCGGGCCGCGGCCACCGGCCCTCGCACCACGGTCGACGCGGCGAATATCGGGCCCGGCGACCGGGTCCGTCACGACAAGTGGGGGTTGGGCACCGTGCGCGAAGTGGTGGGCACCGGCGAGCTAGCCGAGGCCGAGGTGATGTTCGACACGCAGGGCAAGAAGCGCCTCTTGCTGGCGTGGGCACCGCTCGAAAGAGCGTGAGCCGATTCACCGCCACGATCGAAGCGGCGCCGAGAGGCGGCGCGTTCGTACGGATACCTCCTGATGTCGTGGATGGTCTCGGCGGCGGCGGTCGAATCCCGGTGCAAGCCAGTTTCGACGGGATCTCTTACCGGGGGAGCATCGTGCGCATGGGAGGGGATTCGGTGCTCGGTGTGCTCAAGGAGTTTCGAGAGACGTTGGGCAAGGGTCACGGCGACGAGGTCGAGGTGACTGTCGAGCGGGACGAAGCCGAACGCGAAGTCGAGATCCCGATCGAGCTGGCCCGGCTCCTGGAGGCGAACCCGGCCGCCCGCAAGACCTTCGAGGCCCTGAGCTATTCACATCGCAGGGAGCACGCCCTCCACGTGGCGGAGGCGAAGAAAGCGGAGACCAGGGAGCGGAGAGCGCGCAAGACCGTCGAGGACCTCGTCGGGAGTTGATACCGGATTGCGGTCGCTGACAGGTCTATTTTGGCGGTGTGGTAAGGGCGATCGTCCGAACACTGCGCGAGGTCTGGGCAGAGCCCGGAGGGCGACTCCTCATCTTGTCGGTCCTGGCAATCCTCGTCACCGGCACCACCTTCTACACTCTCGTCGAGGACTGGTCGGTGATCCAGGCGTTGTATTTCACCGTGATCACCCTGACCACGATCGGCTACGGAGACCTTCACCCGACGACCGAGTTCTCCAGGTTGTTCACGATCTTCTTCGTCCTCGCCGGGGTGAGCACCCTGCTCGGCTTTCTCAACTTCATCCTTGGTCGCACGGTCAAAGATCAGGTGGAGCGAAGACAGCAGAAGGGAAAGTAGGGCGGCTACTGGGTATCGGAGGCGACCCGGCCCACAGTGTCTTGTCGGCCGGCATCCTGGCCTGCCTTGATCCGGGCCGCCCGATCGAGCTCACGCCGAACCAAGGTGTCGTGGATGGCAGCCATCTGCTTCTCGGTCACTTCGGGCAGGTCGTAGGCGGCCTGAACGAACGCCGCGGTATCCGCCCGGTAGTCGTGCCCGAACGATTTGAACTGGCCCGGGATGGTCACCATCGCGTTCATGGCGTCGACGAGAACCTGGGTGAAGGTGATGACCGGAGCCCATTTCATCGACTCCGGCACCCCACGGCCACGTCGTCCATCGAGCCACGGCGGTCGCTTGACGGCCATTCGCAGTGACAACTGAGCGATCGGGTCGTTGTCGTGGTCGACGATCACCGCCCGCATCTTCTCCCGCTCTTTCTCGCTCAGCGCCTGGTATTGCTCGAAATGGTCGAACGGATGGACGGTTCCCTCTGGAGTCAGACGGTTGCGCCCTTCGCGCATTCCAGTCTTCGACCAGCGGGCGAGGCCGGGCAGGCCAAACCACAGGGCACGATGGATGCCGTAGTGATCGAAGCCGGCGATGCCCAGATGCATCACCACGTCGGAGCTCGACCAGGCCCCGAGACTCTCACCGAAGACGAGCACCTTTGGCCGCTTCTCCTCCGGCATGGCCCTGAGCCGTTGCTTCACGCCCCAGAGCAACTGTCGGAATTGTGCCCGCCCCAAGGAGACTCCCTGCACCTCGAGGAAGGACGGCGCCTTGCCGTACTGGATACACGCGGTGGCGATGTCTCCACGGGTCAGGATCTCGGCCGTCTCGATCATGGTGTGATCCACCCAACCAGTCCCGGTCGGGGAGACGAGAAGTAGATAGCTCCGATCGAAGGCGCCGAGGCGCTCCATCTCGTTCAGTGCGAGCTCGGATCGCCCGGTGGCGTATACGGGCTCATTCTCCACACCCACGTAGGCGCGGATCGGGTGAGCCACCGCCGGCTGACCCATCGTCTGCTCGATGACCTCCGGGGTTACTACTTCGGAGACATAGCGGCGGCCCTGGAGGCCCAAGTGGGCATAGGGCGAGATGCTGTTGGGCCCTCCGGAGACGTGCTCGTTGCTGGGCGGTGTGGCGAAGGCGGTCTCGATTCTGGAGTTGCTCTTGGAGATCCTCGTGACCAATCCCTGATAGAGCGCCACGGCTCCCACTCCCCACAGAGCGAGGTTCATGGCCCGGCCGACGGCTATGTGCCCCACGCCGCTTCCCATATATCCGACCATCGAGCGTCTGGAGGAGGAATACCCCCGTCCCAGGGCTCGTCCCCCATTTGCCACCGCGGCGGCGATGGCGACCGAGGCGAAGATGTTGGCCGGCTTGTCCTCGGCGGTCCACTTCGCCACCACACCCTGCCGGGTGTCCAACTCCTTGGACCACCTCGTCATCGCATATCCGAAGCCGCCGAGACCGGTGATGATCGGCACGATCGGAGAGTCGACCTTCTCGCTGACGTCGTTGGCGGCCTCGTAGATGATCCCGCCGATCGCTGCAACGTTGATCAGCTTCCCGGCGCTGCGGAGGGAGGCTCTGGCGGTCGATTCATCCTCAGTCTCGGAAAGCCGCCCCAATGCGGCGCCTCCACCGGCGACGGCGGCGCGTGCCCCGATCCGCCAGGCCAGCGGCGCCGTCGCCGGAGCCACGATCCGGACGACCCTGTCGACGCCGAGACCGATGGCCCGGGCCGATATCACGGCCAGACCTCCGGCGATGCCCTGATGCATCGACGAGCGAGGCATCAGGGAGGGACCGAAGGAATCGAGGGCTGCACCTGTCACCAATGGAGCCTCCGGCCCGCTGGTGAGCGGGTTGAGTCGATCGGCGAGGGTCAGGAGCCAGGAGATGAGGGTCGAGTCTGTGGCCATGCTCTAGACGGTATACGGATCGCCCAATGCAGGGTCGTCGATGACGATCGTCTCGTCGATGACGCCCCGGCAGATACGCATCCACGTGGACCGGCCGATCTCGTTGAGGAAGACGTCGTGGATCGGCATCGCCCGCCCCGGCTTCACGGTGTTGGCGAAGTCGATCGTCATCGCCGCCTTGGCCCACGGTGCGACGAAGGGCATGGCGAGAAGATCGATCCCCGATGGTGTTGCGTCATACGAATCCCCTGGGTGGAAGAGGGCGGCACCCCCGGTCTCGCGGATGATGAAGCCGACATTCCCGACGCCAGGGATGCGATCGTGGACTACCGCGTGCTCTCCGCCCACCATCTCGACGTTGACACTCCCCAGGTCGACTTTCTCGCCCACGAGCGCGGCGTGCGGTGATTGCTCGGCGAGGATCTTGGCAACCGCCGGCTCGACGATGAGGCGCCCCCCAGGGTTGGCGCCGATGACTGTCCTCACGTTGTCCGCATCGAAATGGTCGGGGTGCTGATGGGTCAGGAGGATCGCATCGAGATCGGTCAGACCATGCCAGGTGGTGGAGAAGGTCCCTGGGTCGATGAGGATGCGAGCGGACGGGGACTCGACCAGGAGACATGCGTGTCCCAGACGGGTGACGATCATCCGTGGATTATGGCTGATCAGCCCGAAGGCGGGCCGCGGAGGGCTGGCTTGCGGAATCGGATCCGTCCGTGTTCGGGATGGCGGTAGGGCTGGAAGCCTCGTTGGTGGACGACGATCTGATGGTGGAACCAGCAGAGGGTGATGAGATTGTCGGGGTCGGTGGTTCCGCCTTGGCTCCAGGGGATGATGTGGTGGACTTGGAGTCGGTGGGTGCTGGGGCAGCCGTCGCCGGTGCAGGTGTTCCCGTCTCGGTGGATGATGGCCCGGCGTAGGGCGGGTGGGATGGTCCTGGTTCTCCGCCCGTAGACCATTGGTGTGCCGTCTTCTCCTCGGGCGGTCACTTCGGTGACCGCATCACAGATGATGGCTTCCAATGCCTCCCGGCCGATTCGGGGCCCCGCTTCCAACGCGACACCTGCCTGTGCGTTGGATGCGGTCGCTTGGTTGGCGTCGACAAATACGGTCAGTTGGGCTGGCGGCGGATCATCGCTAACACAGAGTTCGGCCAGGGCCATCGCCTTCCGCCACGAGGAGTCGCCACGGGTCCCGTCGGGGAGCAGGGGTAGATCATCGGCTTTCTCGGAGAGTGTCTTGTCCACCAGAGCACCGGTTACTCCGTCGAGGCCACCCCACAATTTCCACCATGATTCGTCCAGTGAGGGCTGGAGGACCAGGAACTGGTCTCGGGCGGTCCGGTATTCGTCTTCGGCGCTGATCCGGGCTCGCATTGCCGCCTGGCGTCGCACGCCGGCCACATCCAAGTGTTGGAGAAGTCCCACCTCGTCCGGGATCCGGGATAGGGCTTCCAGACGGTCGAAGGTGATCTCACCTGAGGCCAGCGCGTCCCGAAGATCAGGACGATCCACGGTCCTCCGCATCGTCCGAACCAGAGATTTCGCAGTATCAGGATGAAGATCCAACCGGGCCGTCGCCCACTCCGACAGGGACCGGCAACCATCCGCCGTAGCCACCTGGCGGTAGTCGAGCTCTTCGAGGATCGCCATCTTCCTGGCAGCGATACGCGAGGTTTCCACCTCGTCTGCGAGCAGCTCCTGTTCGAGCTCATCGGTGGTCCAGGTCGCATAACCCATACCTCCGAACATACGTTCGGGGTATGACAAAAACAAGAGGTTCGTTGGCCGATTTCGAAGATTTCCTTCAACCCGGCGCGTCGATGCTGCCAAGAAAGTGGCGCAAATGCTCTCGCACGGTCGCGGCCGCCGAAACGAACGGGAGTGGGAGGAAGAACGGGGCGAGCAGCCACCCTCGACCGTGAAGGTGACGGACGGCCCGGATCTCCACCCGGCTGCCGCCGTCCTCAGGCGTCGCCCGGAGCTCCCATGTGCTCCCCGGCTTGAACAGGTTGGAGTCGATAACCCTTCCCACCAGAGCATGCGGATCGGACCAGTCGTATCGCAATCTCTCCCAGACGTAGCCGATAGGCCACGGATTGCCCTCAGTGACCTCGGCGTGGTCCTCACCGATCTCGTGCACTTGCAGGTACTCGACATGCACATCCGGCCACATCTCGGCACGCCGATCTGAGAAGTCCCGTGCCGCCGCCAGAACGACTTCAGGCGGCAGTTCGCTGTGTTCACGAACAAGGACCCTCGGCATGGTTGCGACCGTACGCACTCGCAACGGTGTGGGGGCTGGTCCGACTTGGGTGCTATGCCTTCTCGATGTCCTCCAGCAGCTCGAGCCAGCTCTTGGTGAACTTGTCGACGCCTTCCACCTCGAGGACCTTGACGACGTCGTTGTAGTCGATCCCCACCTCGCCCAGCCGGTCGAGATCGGCCTCGGCCTGCTCGATATCCGCGCCGGTGAAGGGCTCCGGTGACGGGTTGCCATGGTCCTGGTAGGCGTCGATCGTCTCGAGTGGCATCGTGTTCACCGTGTCCGGTGCCACCAGGTTCTCCACATACAAGAGGTCGGGGTAGTCGGGGTTCTTGGTCGAAGTGGAAGCCCACAGTGGCTTCTGCACCCGCGCCCCTTTCTCCGACAGCGCCTTGTAGCGCTCCGATCCGAACTCATCGAGGAACCGGCCATAGGCAACGCGGGCATTGGCATTGGCGGTGACCCCCTTGAGGGCTAGGGCCTCGTGGGTTCCGATGGCATCGAGCCGCTTGTCGACCTCGGTGTCGAATCGGGAGACGAAGAATGAGGCGACCGAAGCCACCTTGCTCGGGTCTCCACCCGAGGCGTGGTACTCCTCGAGCCCGCCCAGGTAGGCGTCCATGACATCGCCGTATCGCTCCAGCGAGAAGATCAGCGTGATGTTGACCGAGATCCCCTCGGCGAGAAGCTGGCGGATGGCGGGGATGCCTTCCCGCGTGGCCGGGATCTTCACCAGGAGGTTGGGTCGGTCGATTTGCTTGACCCAGTCCCTCGCCTCGGCCACGCTCGCCTCGGTCTCGCCTGCCAGCGTCGGCGCCACCTCGACGGAGACGAACCCATCGGTCCCGTCCATTCTCTCGAAGACACCGACCAGCTCGTCGCAGGCTCGCTTCAAGTCGGTGGCCATCAGGGTCTTGGCAATCTCCTCGGTGGCGACATTGGCCGACTTGAGATCTCGAAGCAGATCGTCGTACTCGGAGGAGCCGACGATGGCGCCGGCGAAGATGGTCGGGTTCGAGGTGACCCCGGTCACTGCGTCCTCGTCGATTCTCCGAGCGAGTTCCCCGGAATCGAGCATGGCTTTGGAGATCTGATCGGACCAGATGGAGACACCAGCCGCGGCCAGCCCGTGCAAGTTGGAAGCGCTCATGACCCAAGGGTAGGTCGGTCCCGGTCTAGGTGACCTCTGCTGCTCTAGGCTCGATGTGAGTGAGCCCTGTCCTCGTCGAGCCCGACGGGCTGACAGCCACGCGAGCCGTGCAACGCCGGTCAGCCGGGCCGCGCCACTGGCTGTTGGCAACAATCGTTGGTGTCCTTGCTGCCGCCACCTTGGCGATCGGGGAGAGCGGTGGGGACCTGATGAATCTGTCCGAGCGTCGGCTCATCGAGGCCCATCTCGAGGCCTGGTACGGAGGTGATTTCGATGCTGCCGAGGCCCTCCGAGCACCTACGCCCCTACGAACCGGCCCGTCCGAGGAGCGCGCTCGCGATGAGGTCGCATATCAGGCGAACCTGGGGGCGTCGACGGAGCTGCTCGATTGCGAGTCCCTGCCGCCTTCCACGCTGCGATGCGACGTCGCCTACTCCAACCTCCTCAACGACGCCATCGAGAAGGCGCCGGCAGTGGTGTCGCAGCAGTTCGGGATCGAGGGTGGGCGCATCCTGTTCGTGGCCGGGCCGTACCTCGAGGATGAGAGGTTGACGGCGTCCTATCAGTGGTTCTCCAACCTGTTGTTCCCGGTCGAGTACCAGGTTGCATGTGTCGAAGAGCCCAACTTCCAGAAGCCCGCCTGCGCCGAGTTCAAGCTCGCCCATCTCGACGATTGGGCGTCATGGCACCGGATTGAAGAAGGCTGATCCCAACTACTCTCCGTCCCGGAATGCCTCGACGGATCCTCATCGCCAAACCCGGTCTCGATGGCCATGATCGCGGAGCGAAGGTCATTGCCCGGGCACTTCGAGATGCGGGTTTCGAGGTCATCTATTCCGGTCTCCACCAGACACCGGCCCAGATCGCCGAAGCCGCCGTGCAGGAAGACGTGGACGCCGTGGGCCTCTCCTCGCTTTCCGGGGCGCACAAGACTCTCTTTCCACAGGTGGTCGAGGAGCTCGCCGCCCGGGACGCCACCGACATCGTCGTCTTCGGAGGCGGAGTGATTCCCGAGGCAGACTTCCAGGCCCTCCTCGACGCGGGGCTGGCCACCATCTTCACCCCCGGAACTCCCCTCGACATGATCACGTCGTGGGCAGAGAACAACGTTCCCTCCAAGGTTTAGTGTCCCGAGTCGCCAGTCATGCACAGAATTTCGCCGGCCCTCGACGCCCCTGGCTGCGTCCTCCGCCTTGACGCACCTACAGGTGCGCCTGCGTTGTGCGTCCTTGCCATGAACGCCGATGACTCGGCAAAATCAGCACAGACCGACGACCCGGGACACTGGAGTCTCGCTTGAAGATCCACGAGTACCAGGCCAAAGAGATCATGGCCGCCCGGGGAATTCCCGTCCCGCTGGGCCGGATGGCGACAACGGTCGAAGAGGCGGTCGCCGCAGTGCGGCCGCTGATCGAGGAATCGGGGAACCCGGTGGTCGTTCTCAAGTCGCAGATCCATGCCGGAGGGAGGGGCAAAGGGACTTTCAAGGAGCATCCCGATTTGCGCGGTGTCAAGGTGATCACCGAAGGAGTCGAGGGTGGGCCCGAAGCCGCCGAGGCACGGGTGCGCGAGCTGGCCGGCAAGATGCTCGGCTCGACTCTGGTGACAGTCCAGACCGGGCCCGAGGGCAAGGTGGTCAGCCGGCTGTATCTGGAGCAGGGCATCGACATCGCCCGAGAGCTCTATCTCGCCATCCTCCTCGACAGGTCAGTGAGCCGGAACATCGTCATGGCGTCCACCGAAGGCGGCATGGAGATCGAGAAGGTCGCCGAGGAGACGCCGGAGAAGATCCTGAGGGAGGAGATCGACCCCGCTATCGACCTCGCCGACTTCCAGGCCAACACGCTCGCCCACGGGCTTGGGATCGAAGGTGATGCCACTTCAGGCTTCGTCAGATTCGTCAAGGCCCTCGATCGCGCCGCCACGGAACTGGACACGGATCTGATCGAGATCAACCCCCTCGTCATCACCGGTGGGGGCCAGGTCATTGCGCTGGACGGGAAGATGGGATTCGACGACAACTCGCTGTTCCGTCACCCCGATATCGCCGCCATGCGTGACGAGACCGAGGAGGATCCGGCCGAGCTGGCCGCGAAGGAGGCCGGTCTCAACTACATCAAACTCGACGGGACCATCGGCTGTCTTGTCAACGGCGCCGGTCTGGCCATGGCCACCATGGACACCATCAAGCATGTCGGGGGTGAGCCGGCCAACTTCCTCGACGTCGGAGGTGGCGCCGACGAGCAACAGGTGACAACTGCCTTCCAGATCATCACCAAGGACCCTTCGGTCAAGGGGATCTTCGTCAACATCTTTGGGGGCATCATGCGCTGCGATGTCATCGCTGACGGCATCGTCGCCGCCGTCAAGACCGTCGGGCTCGAGGTGCCCCTCGTCGTCAGGCTCGAGGGAACCAACGTCCAGGAGGGCAAACGGATCTTGAATGACTCTGGTCTCGACCTCGTCGCCGCGGACAGTCTCAAGGACGGCGCCGAGAAGATCGTGGAACTGGCTCGATGAGCATCCTCGTCGGCAAGGACACCAGGGTCTTGATCCAGGGATTGGGCAAGACCGGTCATTTCCACACGGAGAAGGCCATCGCCTACGGGACCCAGATGGTGGGGGCGGTCCACCCCTCCAGGAAGGGGAGCGTGGCCCACTTCGAGGGCGAGACCGACCCATCGGGTGTGCCGGGGCGAGATGACACCTACTCGGTCGACCTGCCGGTGTTCGCCACGGTAGAGGAGGCGGTGGCCGCCACCGGGGCCAACGCCTCGGTGGTCTATGTCCCGCCGCCGTTTGCGGCCGACGCCATCATGGAGGCCGCCTCCGCCGGCCTCGATCTCGTCGTTGCTATCACCGAGGGCGTCCCGGTGGCCGACATGATCAAGGCCAAGCGCTACCTCGCCGACAAGCCAACCCGTCTCGTCGGTCCCAACTGCCCCGGTGTGATCACGCCGGGGGAGTGCAAGATCGGAATCATGCCCGGCTATATCCACGAGCGAGGGCGGGTGGGGGTGATCTCCCGTTCGGGGACCCTCACCTACGAGGCGGTTTACCAGCTCACGCTCAACGGGCTGGGGCAGACGACCGCAGTCGGAATTGGCGGCGATCCGGTCAACGGGACCAACTTCGTCGACATGCTCCGCATGTTCGAGGAGGACCCCGAGACCGAGGGGGTGATCATGATCGGGGAGATCGGGGGCACCGCCGAGGAGGATGCAGCCGAATTCGTCTCCGGCTCCATGACCAAGCCGGTGGCCGGGTTCATCGCAGGCACCACGGCCCCACCCGGGAAGAGGATGGGGCACGCCGGCGCCATCGTGTCGGGGGGGAAAGGGACGGCCGCCGCCAAGATCGAAGCGATGACCGGGGCCGGCATCGTCATGGCCGAGACGCCGAGTGACATGGGGGAGGCCATGGCCCGTGCTCTCGGTTGAGAACCTGGCGGCGATCCGCTCCGACGGCGAGCGGGTCCTCGAACTGGGCCGGCTGGATCGGGAGCGTCCGGTCCCTCAATATCCCGGCTGGCTGATCAGTGACCTCGTGTCGCATCTAGGTGGCAACCACGCTCGCACCACGGTCATTTGCCGGGAGTTCCCCACCGAGCGCCCCTCTGCCCCCCGGCCGCCGCAGGGCGCCGACATCCTCGAGTGGTACGAGGGCAATCTCGAGGAGATGCTCACCGCCCTGGAAGAGTCGGACCCGGCCGCCGCGGTGTGGGGTTTCTGGCCGGAGTTCACGATCGGGCTCTGGGAGAAACGGATGGTGATCGAGACCGGATTGCACCGCTGGGATGCCGACCAGGCCTTCGGCGAACCGGCTCCCCTCACCTCATTGGTGGGTCGGACGGCCCTGGACGAATTCGGTGACATGTGGGTCCCGCGCATGGGTCAGATCCCGGCTGTGCTCGAGGTCACCGCCACCGACCTGGGCGAGTCTTGGAGCTTCGGATCGGGAGCCGGGAAGGGAAGGGCCGGTGGGACGGTGTCCGATCTCTACCTCCGCCTCATGTCCCGGCCATCACCAGTCGAGTTGCCCCATCAGTGGTCCGAAGCCGTGGACGCGCTGGAGCCACCGCCCAAGAGGTAGGTCAGAAGCGGGCCAGGTCGGCGACGGCGTAACCCACGACGGCTCCATCGGCCGTGGTGACGGGACGCAAGGCCTCAACCAACTCTTCGACCCGATGACCTGGCACGGCCACCGTGAGCTCCTCGTCTCCCATCCCGGTGCGGGCCCTGGAGAGTGCGCATCCCATCGAGGCCGCGATCACTCCATGGTCAGCCGCCCTGGGCAGGATCTGGCATTGGGGCTTGCCCGACCAGTCCACCTCCACCGCGTCGTTGATCTCCATCATCTGACGGGGAGTTACCCGGAGAAGCACGACATCCGGGCTCGAAGCCGCCTCGGTCAGTGGGCCATATCGGACGCCTTTCGGTCGCCGCGACAGGGCGGTCACCCCGGCGAAGGCCTCCATTGTCACCCATCCCACGTCGAGCAGGGCGGCGACATCGGTTTTGTCCAGGATGTCGGCGGCCTCGGCGAAGCCGTGGGTGAACCGGCCCACCGAACAGTTGCCGTGATCCTCGGCGACCGTGTCGAACGTCCGCTCGTGGGCGTGCATCCAGAAGACACAAGGAGCGGCGGCGCGACCCGATCGACCGTCATCCGTCGGTTCTGACATCGGGGCGTCGAAGCGTGGAACTCCGTCGTCGGGTAGCTCTTCGTGGAAAGTGATGGCGATTGGGGCATGCTCCAGGCTGAGGAGGTCGGTCAGGGCATCGGACAGGGCGGCTTGATTCATCTTTTCCTCGATCGGGTCTGGAGCCCGAACTTAGTGGATCTTCTCGAACCCGATTCTGGGGTCGAAGAAGAGAGCGATGACTTCCATTTCCGGGAACCGCTCAGCCACCACGGTTCTCGCGTGGCGCAGCTGCTCTTTCTGCTTGTTGTCGGGGACCGGGTTGCCGGCGCATCCGGTGTGCGCCACCAGCGCCACCTGATTGGTCCCGTGTGCCTTGTTGGAAATGGTCAGGCTGTCGAGGAGCCCTTCGCCGGTGGGTGTGACCCCGCCGTCGAAATTCTTCACAGCCCCGGTTGCGGTGATGTTGTCCACGTAGCGGACACCAAAACGGGTCATCACTTGATCCAGCGTCCGTGTCTGAATCCTCCCATCCATGCAATTGATGACGGCGCCAAACCGCCCTTCCATCGTCATGGCAATCATTCTCGCGCGCCGACATCGGTCAATAAGCCGACATCGGCGCGCCAAAACGGGATGCCCCTACACTGCCCGGCCATGGATCTCATCTGGATCATCGTGATCGTCGTGGTGGCGATTCTGATCTTTGCCTTCATCGGCATCTACAACGGGCTCGTCCAGTCTCGGAACCGGGTCGACAACTCCTGGGCCCAGGTCGATGTCCAGCTCAAGCGTCGGTACGACCTGATCCCCAACCTGGTGGAGACGGTGAAGGGGTACGCCTCCCACGAAAGAGAGACATTCGAGAGGGTGACCCAGGCGCGGAGCGCCGCCCAATCCGCCACCGGCCCCGCTGAGCAGGCACAGGCCGAGGGCTTCCTCACCCAGGCGCTGCGCCAGTTGTTCGCCGTCGCCGAGGCCTACCCCGAACTGCGGGCGACCGAGAACTTCCAGAACTTGCAAAACGAGTTGGCCGAGACCGAGAACAAGATCGCCGTCTCTCGTCAGATCTACAACGACACGGTTCTGACCTACAACAACAAGGTGCAGCAGATACCAACCAACATCGTGGCCGGGATGACCGGGTTCGACGCCCGGGAGTTCTTCGAGGCCGGGCCAGAAGCGGTAGAAGCCCCGACCGTCGATTTCTGAGTTGGGCCGGTTCACCCGAGCTCTGATCGTCCTCCTCCTCGTCGTCGCCCCGGCGACGGCGGCGCTGGCCAAGTCCTTCTGGATGACCGCAGCCGACGTCGACATCGTGGTCAACGACGATGGGTCGCTGACCGTCACCGAGAGTCTCACCTTTGACTTCGATGGGGATTTCTCGGGCGCCTACCGGGACATCCCGCTTCGTCCGGGCGAGGCCATCACCGGCGTAACCGTGAGCGACGAGTCGGTCACCTTTGAGCCGGGTGGCTGCACCGAGTTGGGGTGCTCGTCACAACCAGGGACTTACGGGGTCGAAGAGCAGAGCGATCTGGTCCGCATCGTGTGGCATCACAGCTCGTCCAACGAACAGAGGACCTTCCAGATCAGCTACGTCCTGACCGGTCTCACCGTCGCCTACGACGACGTCGTTGACGTGAATCTGCAGGTCTGGGGGGATCAATGGGCGGTGGGTCTGAACTCCCTCGAGGCCAGGATGAACCTGCCCGACGGGGCCGAGGCGGGAGATGTCCTGGTCTACGGCCATCCCTACGGTGTCGATGGCGAGACCTCGCTCGGGTCCGATCAGGTATCCCCCTCGCTGGCGGCGAGCAATGTGCCGGCGTACCAATGGGTCGAGATGCGAACCGTCTTCCCGAGATCACTGCTCCCATCCACCGATGGGGCGACGGTCGTCGCCGGGAACGGGCTCGAGTCGATCATCGCCGAGGAGGATGAGTTCGCCTCGGAGGCCTCCGATGCCACCTCCGCAGCAAGGTCGGGGCTGATCTGGGGCTCTGTTCTCGCCGTGGGTCTGTCCGCAGGGTTGGGCAGCCTGGTCTACTTCCGGTACGGCAAGGAGCCGGCCGTCGACTACGACCGGGAATACGAACAGGAACCGCCCACCGAGCTCAAGCCTGCCGAGGTGGGGGCCCTCCTCACTCAGGGGGCGGTGAGCGAGAAGGAGTTCACCGCCACGATGTTCGACCTGATCCGGCAGGGGGCGATCAAGGCGACGCCGTCACAGGTCGAGCGGAGCACCTGGGGTGGGCTGCGTGACGAGACCATTACCGACCTGGTGCTCGAGCTCACTGAGAAGGACACCGGGTACAAGGACTACGAGCAATCGGTGCTCACCGTCGTCGGCCGGGTCCTCGACGAGGGTCCCCGTCCACTGCATGAGTTCAGGGACGCCATCCGGGAGGATGCCTCCGAGAATGCCTCGAGCTATCAGACCTTCCGTGGCAAGGTTTTGTCGGCGATCAAGCGAGCTGGGCTCCTCGACGAAACGGGCAACGGTGTCGCCTGGTTCGTGGCCATCGCGGTGGCGTTGCTCGTTTTCGGAGCCATCGTGTTCCTGCCCAACATCCTCGAGCGCCGGCCGGGCGGGCAAACCATGGCCATCTTCATCGTGATCGGGATGGTGCTCGGCGCTCTCGCCCTGTTCATCTTGCTCGTCTTCCGTCGGGTCCGTGTTCGGAGGTCCAAGGAAGGGGCCCTCGAGGCGGAGCGATGGGATGCATTCCGGCGCTATCTCACCGACTTCTCCAGGCTCAAGGAGGCACCACCTATCTCGCTGGAGTTGTGGGACAAGTTCCTCATCTACGCCATCGTGTTCGGGGTGGCCGAGGAGGTCCTCCAACAGGCCCGACTCCATGCCCCGCCCGAACTGGAACAGTCCTCCTCGATTTATTGGTTCGGGCATTACGGGTACTCGGGGGGCCACACCGAGAACGCCTTCGCCGGCCTCAACTCCGCTCTCACCGGCGCCTTCAGCCCACCTTCCTCCAGCGGTGGTGGCGGTGGGTTCTCCGGCGGGGGAGGTGGCGGTGGTGGAGGAGGCGGGGGAGGCGGCGGCGGGGCCTGGTAGCAGGGGTCGACCGGCAAAAGGTCCGTCCGGTTTAGTTTGTTCGCAAGGATGAGATCCCTGTTTGCCCTGGTCGTCTTGGTCATCGGCGCCTTTCTTGCCGTTCCGGTGCAGGCGGTGGAGGAGGAACTGCCGGTCTACACCGGTGACGAATTCAAGGCACTGTACGACTACGCAGTGGCCGAGGCCCTCCCCAACCTGATGCCTCCATCGGAGCGCCTTCCGATCACCGGAGACGCCGTGCTCGACGCACGGATATGGGAGATCGCCACAGCCCGTGGCTACGTGTTGCGACCGATCGCCGGCCCCGATCTGGGCAGCGCCGACGGTGTCCCGATGCAGCCGCAGGCCGCATCCGCCTGGCTCGAGTTGAAGGAAGCAGCTCGGGCGGCCGGGCAGGGGTTCGTCGTCTCCTCTGCCTACCGGTCGCCGGAGAGCCAGCGAACCCAGTTCATCTCAAAGCTGAAAGGCACCACCGACGAGGCTATCGACGCCGCTCTGACCTGGTACTCGATCCCGGGAACCTCGAAACACCACAGCGGCTATGCGCTCGATTTCCGCTACTCGGATGGGACTTTCGGTGAGTTCAGGGACACGCCCGATTACGCATGGTTGGCGGCCGACAACTTCTACAACGCCAAGCGGTTTGGGTTCATCCCGTCCTACCCCGACGATGTCACAGCCCAAGGTCCCAATCCGGAGCCCTGGGAGTTCGTGTGGGTCGGGGTCGACCTGATCGAATGCGGTATGCCTTGTATAGATGCGATGACCGGCCCGAGGGCACGTCATCCAGGTGCCGTGACACCCACCGATTTCGGGCTCGACCGGAACGCCCGGCGCAAGCATTGGAGGCAACCGCCCTTCATCGGGTGAGCAAGTAGAAAGCCGAGAACCGGTTGCTGATCTCGTCGATTCGGCGGAACGACCCGAACCCAGCTTCCGAGGCCATTTGCTCGGCGCGTTCCCTGCCCCAGGCGGAGCCGAGCCCAGCGCCACCCCGGGCCAGCGATTGGGTCATGCAATGGAGGGTCGACACCCCGTACAACATGGCACCGCTCGCATCGAGGTTGTCTTCGAGGTTCGAACCGATGTTGGGCTCCATCATCAGATAGACGCCGTCATCGGAGAGAGCCTCACGGATCCGGCGCATCCCACCCAGCGGATCGGCGAGGTCGTGAATGACGTCGAACGTGGTGACCAGCCGAAACGGTGGGTCAGTGGGGATCTCGCTCACATCGAGGTCGGTGAACTCGAGGTTGGAGAGGCCGCTGGCCCGAATGCGGGCTGCATCCAGGGAATCAGCCGAGACGTCGAAGCCTGCCACTTCTGTGTTGGGGAAGGCCCGCGCCATGAGAATGGCCGCCGTGCCGGACCCGCACCCCACATCGGCGACCCGGGCGCCAGCCTCCAGGGCCGGGACCAGTTCGGGAATGGCCGGGAGCCATCGATTGACGAGAAAGACCGTTTGCGAGGGTGTGTTGGACCTGTCGATTCCGCGAATCGCGAAGTCGCCGAATGCCTCGAAAGGCACGCCGCCGCCGTGCTTGGTGGCGGTGGCGACCTGGTCGACCTGGCTCAGCATCGCCGGCAGCATGTCGAAGAACCCACCCATGAAGTAGGGGCTCGATTCGTCGGAGATGAAGAGGGCGTGTTCGGCCGGTAGATCGAACCTTCTGGATGCAGCGTCATATTCGATAACCCCGGCTGCTGCCAGACCCGACAGGATTTCCTCGACATATCGGCGCTCGAGACCCGCGCCCTCAGCCAAGTCCTCGGCACTGCCACCGCCCACCTCACCGAGATGACGGGAGAGGCCGCTCCGATCGGCAACCGCGAGCAGCCCAATCGTCGTCGCCCCCGAGGCGAGGTCGACAAAACGTTGGAGGAACGCCTCGATGCTTGCCCTATCCACCGGCGCTCAGGCTCCGAGCTTGGTGATCATCGCCCAAATGACGACTCCAAGGATGACGAAGTCCCAGACCGTCCCCCGTCGCCACGACCTGAGCGCCCCTGCAACGTCGGATCCCGTGCTCGTCGCCTCGGCCAGACGCTCGCTGTTTCTCTTGCCGACGGTGGCGCCGATGATCGCGCTGATCAGGAATGCACCCAGACCGATGAGAACGAAGGTATCGCCCCAGCCAAAGGCCTCTGAGGTCAACACCAGACCGATTCCGGAGAGGAGAACGAGGCCGCTCGCCGGCCCGAAGAAGCGGTCTTCCACCTTCTTCAGCCGTTGTAGCGCCGGTCCCGCAGCCGCCGGCTCCATTGGCGCCAGGGCAGAATATGTGTAGAAGGCATAGACGGCGCCTCCGAGCCACCCGGCTACTCCGACGATGTGGAGGAACAGGAGACCGTCTCGCATTGCCGTCGACCCTACAGCGGACCCGATCCACCGGCCACGACCCGACCCCCCTTGATGGTCTTCCATGACAGGTTGGTCGCGGGTCGATAGGGGATGTGCGCTGGCGACGGAGCATCGAGCACCACCAGATCGCCGGCGGACCCGGTGATGAGGGTGCCGTGACCGTCCATGCCAAGGGCGAGCGCTCCGCCTCTCGTGGCGGCGTGGATCGCCTGCTCGGTAGTGAGACCCATCTGGACGACTGCGAGGCTGATCACCGCGCCTATCGACTCGAAGTAGGAGGTCCCCGGGTTGCAATCGGTGGCCAGGGCGACGGTGATGCCGTGCTCGATCAGCATCGGGCCCGGTGCTTGTGGCGAGCGCATCATGTATGAGGCGCCGGGGACCAGGACCCCGACCACCCCGGCAGCGGACATGCTGGCCGCGTCCTCCTCGGTGACATGGTCGAGATGATCGGCGCTGACAGCGCCGATCTCGGCAGCCAGTGCCGCTCCGCCGGAATGGGTCAGCTGCTCGGCGTGCACACGTGCCCCCATGCCTAGCCCTCGGGCGGCGGCGAAGATGCGTCTTGCCTCATCGACTGAGAAGGCGCCCTCTTCGACGAAGACGTCGCAGTAGTCGGCGAGCGGCGCGGCGACGGGCAGCATTTGCTCGACAACCAGGTCGACATAGCCGCTCCGATCGTTTCGAAATTCCGGCGGCACGGCATGTGCACCGAGAAAGGTGGTCTTGACGCTCACCGGGAGCTCGGCACCGATCCTCCTGCCGACCCGGAGCAGAAGCATTTCCGTGTCGAGGTCGAGGCCGTATCCCGACTTGATCTCCACTGTCGTCGTCCCGCCGGCGATCATCCTCCTGACCCTGGTGGCGGCCGACCCGAATAGATCGTCCTCCGACGCCTCGCGTGTCGCGGCCACGGTCGAGAGGATCCCACCCCCACTCTTCGCCACATCGGAGTAGCTGGCCCCGGCCATCTTCATCGAGAACTCGGCGGCCCGATCCCCGGCGAAGACGAGATGGGTGTGGCTGTCGACGAACCCGGGTATGACCGCCCGCCCCTCGCATTCGACGCGTGGCGAAGGGCCCTGGTCGGGAGCGTCCGAGCCTGGTCCGGCAAACACGATCGATCCATCCTCGACCTTCACAACGGCGTCGACGATCGGCTCGCCGGTGTTGGTGGTGAGATGCCCGATCCCGGTGAGGAGGAGGTCGCTCACCTTTCGGTTGCCGAAGCCACCGATCCGTCGGCGATGAGGGCGGCGATTGCCTCGATCTCATCTGTCAGCGAGCGGTCTTCGCTCAGCGGCGGGACATGGGCTCGCACCAGCCCGACGATGGCGGCGGTCCCGGGTGCGGGAAGGAGGGGGGTCCGGTATTCGATGCCCTGGGCGGCGCAGAGAATCTCGATGGCGACCACCTTGCGCGCATTACCCAGGATCTGGTTCAGCTTGAGGCCGGCGCCCCAACCCATCGAGACATGATCCTCCTGGTTGCCCGACGTTGGGATGGTGTCGACGGAGGCGGGATGAGCCAGGACCTTGTTCTCGGCGACAAGCGCCGCTTGCACGTATTGGCCGATCATGTACCCGGACTGCACACCTGGGTTGCTGGCGAGGAAGGCCGGGAGGCCCCTGGACCGTGCCGGATCGAGGAGGCGGTCCGTCCGACGCTCCGAGATCGAGGCCACCTCGGAGACGGCGATGGCGGCGAAATCGAGCACGAAGGCAAGGGGTTGACCATGGAAGTTGCCACCGGAGACCACTTCACCCGTCTCCGGGAAGACGATCGGATTGTCCACGACCGATCCCATCTCCCGGGAAAGCACGTCCTCCATGTGATCCAGTGTGTCGGCCACCGCTCCGTGAACCTGTGGGGCGCAGCGGAGCGAATAGGCGTCCTGTACTGCATGGTCGAAATCGTGCTCATGGCTCGCCCCGATCGGGCTGCCATCGATGAGGGCCGCGATGCGCCGGGCCGAGGCGATCTGGCCCGGATGTGGCCGGAGACGGTGCACGTCCTCACGGAAGGGCCGGGCACTCCCCATCATCGCCTCGATGGTCATGGCACACGCAGCGTCGGCCGCGATCAGCAGCTGGCGTGCCTCATCGAGTGACAGGGCGCCCATGGCCGTCATGCCTTCTGTCCCGTTGAGGAGGGAAAGGCCTTCCTTCGCCTGCAGGGCGAGTGGGACCAACCCGGCGTCCGCGGTGGGGACGATCGCACCGTTGACTTTGACCCGCCCCTCGCCGATCAAGGGCAGCGCCATGTGGGCGAAGGGGGCGAGGTCACCGGAGGCCCCCACCGACCCCTGGGAGGGGATGACGGGGAGGACGTCCCGGTCCAGCATGTCTAGGAGGCGCTCTACGACGATGGGCCGGACCCCGGAATGGCCCTGAGCCAGCGTTCTCGCCCGAAGCAGGAGGATGGCCCGGACCAGCGCGTCGGGCAATGGTGGTCCGACTCCGGAGGCATGTGACCTGATCAGGTTGTACTGGAGAGTCTCCGCCTCGTCACGTTCGATGCGGGTGGAGGCGAGAGCGCCGAAGCCGGTTGTGATCCCGTAGACGACGTCGCCCGATTCGACGGCGGCTTCGACCACGGCGCGGGCCGGCTCCATTCTCTCAGAGAGATCAGGCCCCGGAATCGCCCGTGCCCGGCGATAGGCGACCTCCACCACCTGGCTCGGGGTGAGTGGACCGCCATCTACGACAACCTCCGTCACGACGACGACGCTACCGGCTTGATTGCAGACAAGACGTGCGAGGCGGATACCGTGCCAGGCACATGATGACCGACCTCACCCCGCTCCTGGGCGAGCCAGGCGCCTCGGTTGCGGTGATCGGGGCCACCGATCATCCCACCAAGTACGGCGGGATCATCTATCGGGACCTCAAGCGGAGGGGGCTTCGCGTTTTCGCAGTCAATCCCTACCGGGAGACGGTTGACGGCGACTCCTGTTGGAAGACCGTCCTCGACCTTCCGGAGACGCCGACCATCGCCGATTTCGTCATTCCGGCGCGTCGCGGGCTCGATGTCGTCGACGAGTGCGAACAGGCCGGCATCTCCAACATCTGGCTCCAGCCCGGAGCCGAGTCCCCGGAATTGATGGCCAAGCTGGACGCCGGCCCATTCGACTGGCTGGCCCACGCCTGCATCATGGTCCGGGCTGCCATAGCCGGATAGCTAGATCCGCCCGTTGAACAGCTCCCGGGCGATGATGTTGCGCTGGATCTCTGAGGTTCCTTCGTAGATGCGGGGTGCCCGCACCTCGAGATAGAGATGGGCCAGGGTGGTGTCGGCCTCGAGACCTCGTGCTCCGAGGACCTGGATCGCGGTGTCGACCGCGCGCTGGGCCGTCTCGGTGGCGTGGAGTTTGGCCATCGCTGCCTTTCCGGTGAGCGTCTCGGTGTCGCCGCCGTCGTGCGCGGCCGCCGCCGAGTAGACGAGTAATTCGGCCGCCTCGATGTCGAGACGCACATCGGCCAGTTGATGTGAGACACCCTGGAAGTCGGAGATCGGGGTGCCGAAAGCTGTGCGGGTCATGGCGTGGCCGGTAGCGATGCGCAGCGCCGCCTCGGCCATGCCCAGTGCGAAGGCGCCAACACTGGGGCGGAAGAGATCCAGTGTCTGCATGGCGACTCTGAACCCGTGATCGACCTCGCCGAGGACATTCGACTTCGGCACGTAGACGCCGTCCAGGTGGATTCTCCCGAGCGGATGTGGTGAGAGCATCGGGATCGTCTCCCCGCTCACTCCTTCCATATCGCCACTCACGACGAAGGCGGTGATGCCACGGGATCCGGCGCCGGGTGTGGTCCGGGCGAACAGCGTGTAGATGTCGGCGTCGGGTGCGTTGGAGATGTATGCCTTCTCGCCGCTGATCCGGAAGCCATCCCCGTCGGCCTCGGCGGCTGTGGAAAGAGCTGCCGCATCCGACCCCGCCCCCGGCTCGGTCAGGGCAAAAGCGGCCACGGTGGCGCCGTGTCGAATGCCCGGCATCACCTGGTCCCTCAATTGCGGGTCTCCAGAGAGATGAATGGGTATGGCCCCCAGCCCCTGGACGGCGAACGCCGTCTCGGCTTCAGTGGAGACCCGGGCCAGGCCCTGCCGTATCGAGCACAGATCGGTGGCGGTAACTGTCTCGTCGGAGAAGAGCCGGTCGAAAAGCCCGTGGTCGGCCAGGGCCTCGAGCAGTGGGCGGTTGACCCGGCCGGGCACGCCGGTCTCGGCCACTTCGATCAAGGCGTGCCCGAGTCGCTCGCATTCCTCGACAAGAGGCCTGGTCATGCGCCCAGTATGAGCGTTGGCATGGCCCCATGTGTCGTTTGTCGGCCCAATTTGCCCACCCTCCTCTAGGGACCGCTGACATAATCATCTGACCTGCGAGAGAAGGGACGAGCCATGGGCGCGATGCCCTCTGGTGTGCGAAACCTGTTCCGTTCGGCACTGGTGATCTTCGTCATCACCGTGGTGATCGGGATCCTCAATGGGATCGATGTGTGGGAGCCACCCCGCAACACCCTGCTCACCCATGTCCACGCCGGAACCCTGGGATGGTTGACCCTCTCCATCTTCGCAGGGGCAATCTGGATGTTCGGCTCGCCTGAGGACCGATCGAGCAACGCGGTAGCCAATTTCTCCATTGTGGCGCTGGCTCTCTACGTCCTGGCTTTCTGGTCGGTTGACCTGACAACTTCGACCGTCCAGCGTCCGGTTGGGGGAGTGCTGGCTTTCATCGCCATCGTCTGGATGTTCGTCTGGGTGCTCCGAGCCCATCGCGGGACGACCTGGAACGTCGCCCAGTACGGGATGGCCCTTTCATTGTTCTTCCTCGTGATCGGCGCAGTGCTCGGCATCGCTCTTGGTTTGCAGTTGGCCGAGGTGGAGATCGTCCCACCGGAGAACGCCGAACAGCTCGGGGGCGCCCATCCAGCCGCCATGGTGGTCGGCTATGTCATCCTCGCCGGCACAGCCCTGATCGAGTGGTTGCTGCGACGCGAGGACACCCCGTCGCTGTCCGCCTCCAGGGCAGGGGTGGTCCAGATGAGCTTGATCTTTCTCGCCGGCGTCCTTGCGATGCTGGGCGTCCTCCTCGACAACGAGGCCATGCTCCAGGCCAACGTGCCGCTAGAGGTGATCGGGCTCGTCATCCTGATATGGCGATTGCGCTCCTATCTGGCCCCGTCCCAGTGGAGTGGCCCGGTCCCCGGCATCATGGCCCGAACCGCGGTGGTCGGTCTCGTTCTCGGCATAGCTCTGTTCGCCTATGTCGTGTCGCTGTTCGTGTCGGGAGCCGATTTCGAAGAGATCGCCCCCTGGTTGGTGGCTGTCGACCACATCAACTTCATCATGGTCATGACCAACCTGATCTTCGCCATGATGGCGACTGCCTCGGTAGTGGCCGAGACGGCCAATCGTGTCATCTACTGGGGGGTGAACACGGGGGTGCTCGGCTTCGCTGTCGGCCTGTTCACGGAGAATGCGACGTTGAAACGGATATTCACACCAATCCTCGGTTTGTCCCTCCTCTACGGGATCTACACCTATCTCACTGCGAAGGAGGCACGGCCGGTGGTAACCGAGGAGGTTGGCGTCTAGGACGCACATCGGTGAGCCCATTTCGCGCCTCTGCAGACTTCACTGAGACCTGGGAGCATTTCGGGTTCGAGGTGGCAGACGGGGTCGCAACAGTCACCTTCAACCGTCCCGAACGTCTCAACGCACTCACCTTCGAGGTCTATGCAGATCTGAGAGACTTGCTCGGCGAAATCGAGCATCGCGAGGACGTGCGCTCATTGGTGCTCACCGGGACCGGGCGCGGATTCTGCTCCGGCGGGGATGTGGACGAGATCATCGCTCCGCTGCTGGAGATGGACGCCAGGGGCCTTCTCGAGTTCACCCGGATGACCGGTGCGGTCGTGGAACGGATCCGCCGGCTGCCCATTCCTGTGATAGCAGCGGTCAACGGGGTCGCCGCAGGGGCGGGGGCAGTCATCGCCCTGGCCTCCGACCTCAGGATCCTCGCCGAGTCGGCTTCATTCAGCTTTCTCTTCACCAGGGTGGGTCTGGCCGGGGCCGATATGGGCTCGGCCTACCTGCTTCCCAGGGTGGTCGGTCTGGGCCGGGCCACCGAGCTATTGCTCCTGGGAGAGAGCGTCGATGCCGCGCAGGCGGTGAGCATCGGGCTGGCGACACGGGTGGTGGCCGATGCCGATCTGTCCGCGTCTGTCGGCGACCTGGCCAAAGACCTCGCCTCGGGCCCGGCGCTCGCCTACGGCGCCACCAAGGTCCTGATCGGGCGTGAGCTAGACATGGACCTCGGCTCGGCTATCGAGCTGGAAGCGTTCACCCAGGCTCTCTTGATGACCACCGAGGACCACGCCGAGTTCTACCGGGCCTTCACAGGGAAGCGGCCACCGGAGTGGAAAGGTCGATGAGCGGTCACCAGTTCCTGAATCCTGAGCGCCTCCCCCCGGCCCGTGGCTTCTCCCACGGGGCGATCCCTGCCAACGGGAGGACCCTGTACATAGCCGGCCAGACCGGGCACCACCAGGACATGACCCTCGACGCAGGCCTCGTCGAGCAGTTCGCCCGTGCCTGCCAATCGGTGGCGGCGGTGATCAGGGAAGCCGGAGGGGATACGACCGATCTGGTCTCGATGACGATCTACACGACCGACGTGCCGGGTTACCGCGAGAGCCTGGGCCCGATCGGGGAAGCTTATCGCCAGGTATTCGGCAAGCATTTCCCGCCCATGGCCCTGATCGGTGTGGCCGAGCTGTTCGACCCCAAGGCAAAGGTCGAGTTGGTGTGCACCGCGGTGGTCTGACGAGCCAACTGGAGAGAGTTGGTCACTGATACGAGACGTGCAACCTCAGGTTGCTCGTAACACCCCCAGCAACCGGTCGATGTCTTCCTCGTCCTGATACACCCCAAACCCGAGGCGGAGCCGGTCGGCCCGGAAGTCGGTGATCACTCCCTTCTCGTGCAGCCGTTGGTAGATCTCGCCGGCATGGTCGGATCGGAAGGTGAGGAAGTTGCCACGCTGTGCCCCGTCGTCGACGAGCAGTTTGCCGAGAGCAGGCGCCCCGGCGAGGAATCTTTCCTGTAGCGAGACGGCGTACTCGTGGATCCGGGACGGCGTGGCATCCTCGGACTCGAGCCAGCCGAGCACCGCGGCCATCCGATACACCCCGGACGGGTCGAAGGTGGCGCCGGAGAATCTCGAACCGTCGGTGCCATATGCGATGGTCTGGCTGACCCCTGTCTCGAGCTGACCGAATCCGGCATACCAGCCGGTGTCTAGAGGGCGGGGCCCATAGCCCGGGGGAGAGTGCAGAAAGCAGGCGCCCTCACCGGCCATTGCGTACTTGTACCCGCCGGCGAGGAAGAACACCCGGTCCTGGATGGCGCCCAGGTTCAGGGGGCGGGCCATGAAGGCGTGGTAACCGTCGATGACGATGAAGGTCCGGTTCTCCGGTACCGAGGAGACGATCTGATCGAGATCGGGGACCGCGAACCCGGAGTCGTAGAAGACTGGGCTCAGATAGATCAGGTCGTGGACGCCGGCCCTGGCCTCCCGGGTGAAACGCTCGGCGAATGTGTCGAATGGCTCGGTTGGGATCCGGTCCACGATGGCCAGCCCCGCCTCTTCCCATCGCCGCGATTGACGGGTGAAGGAGTGGAACTCGGCATCGGTGGAGAGGACACGGACAGGAGGCTCCAGGCAGGAGAAGATCCTGAGGAGAAAGGAGTGCGTGTTGGGGCCGAAGGTCAGACTCGCCGGGTCGGCGAGACCAAGCACAGCGGCCACCCGGGTGCGGGCGTCGGGGATCACTACCCCGAAGACGTGGTCCCATTTGTCGTCCATCATCTCGGCCGCCTCGAGCCAGGCGCGCTGCTGCGCCTCGAATGAGACATCGGGCCAGGGGTGATGGGAATGGGCCGCGAAGTGGAGTCGATCCGGTCTGGCCCCGAGGAATCGGGAGAAGTGCGGCTTGAGCTTCATCCCTCGTACTTGAACCGCATCGATTCCACGATGCCTTCAGGCAAGGGCGGCCGATCTGCCCTGGGGATGAGGAAGGTGGAGAGGTTGTAAAGGTCGCCGAAGATTCGACTTCGCTCTGCCGACTTCTCCAGGTACTTGGCCCCGGCGGAGCCGCCGGTCCCGATCCGCCGCCCGATCATTCGCAAAACCATCTGGGCATGGCGGTAGCGCCACGTCGTGAACCCCTCGTCTATGTCCATGAGCAGCTCGAGGAGCCGGAACGGCTCCTGCAACGCGGGCTGGTCCCGGTAGAGCGTGATGAAGAGGGCAGCCTGGAAGGCACGATGGGAGAGACGCCGCTTTCCCGCGACCTGCTGTTCGGCGTGCTTGGCCGGGTCGAATAGCGCCTCGTATTGCTCCATCGTGGTCTCGAAGTCCTTGAGCTGTCCTGCCTTTTCTTCAGGGGACAGTCTCGGGTTGGACTCGACGACGGCCCGGTCTGCCTCCAGCCGCTCCTTCACGGCCCGCTGGAACGCGTCCCAAAACGAGAAGTCCTCGTGATCGAGGAACGGCGTCCGCTCCAGCCACCGCTCGACGAGGTCGAAGATCGACGGCTCCTCCTCGCTGGCCGCCACTGATGTCGTGTCCTCGGGGGTGAAGCGAGACGTGTATGCGGCCCCTCCCAGCTTCATTCTGTCTTCGGCGCGGAGCCCGAGTTTGTTCTCCACGAGTCTGAACTGGACCGACTGGAAGCCCGAGGCGGGAAAGAGATAGTCCCGGAAGTCGAGGAAATCGAGGGGAGTCATCGTCTCCAAGACCGAGACCTGCTGAATGAGCAGCTTTTGGATCTCGGTAATGCGTCGTAGGAGGGAGACGGCGGTGCCCATGTCCGCCTCGTCGACGATGGTCTGCCCGAAGACGCGCCGCACTTCGTCCATCTCCCAGAGGATCTGCTTGAACCAAAGCTCGTAGGCCTGATGGACCACGATGAACAGCATCTCGTCGTGGACGGTGCTCCCAGCCTTGGCACTCTCTAGCTCCTGGGCGTCGAGGAGTTTGTCCAACCTCAGGTAGCTCCCGTAGTAGAGGTCCTGCTCCATGAGCGGGACGGTACCCCGCTCGACTATCCGCACCACTCGTCCGATCTGACCCAGAGCTCTCGTGCCAGGTCGTCGTCCTGGGCTTGGGCTGAGGGGGGAAGCCGGGATCGCTGTTGGTAGTAGTGGCCCGTCTCCGATGCCACCTCCTCCGAAGTGGCGCACCAAAGCACGGTGTCGGCACCCTGTTCCGGGCTCAGCATGCTGGTTCTCGACAGGGCGCGGATCGGGCCAGGGATCAGTCGGGTGCGGACCAGGCCGGGGTGGACTGCGTAAGACCGCAGGTCGGGGCGACGCCGGGCGAGCTCCCTGATGAAAAGGACGTTGGCCAGCTTGGATGTCGCGTACTCGGGGAGACCGGTGAATGCGGCCGGGCGGCGAACCCGTGCGAAATCGAGACCGTCGGCTCGATAGTGCATGGCGCTGGTGAGCGAGACCACTCGGCACCCCGGTTCCAGGTTGGGAGACAGCTCTCGGGTGAGGAGGAAGTGCCCCAGATGGTTGATGCCGAAATGCACCTCGAACCCGTCCTCGGTGAGACCGCGGCGGTTGACCCCGATGCCGGCGTTGTTGATCAGGATGTCGAGCTTCCGAGCGGTGACGGCGAAGCTCTGGGCAGCGGTGCGCACGGAGGTCATCGAGGCGAGATCCAGCTCGAGGAACTCGGCGCTGCCGCCGTTGGCCATGATCTCATCCAGGACCGGTTTGGTTCTCTCCGCCGAGCGACCGGCAGCGATCACATGGACACCCCCGCCGGCCAACCCGATCGCGGTGGCCCTGCCGATGCCGGAGTTGGCGCCGGTGACGAGTGCGATCGGCATCGTCGGCAAGCTAGCGGCGCGCCCTGCCGGTCATCTCCGGGCCGCGCTTAGCCTGTCCCGGTGCACATCACGGCGGACAAGCTCGTCGACGCCTTGAGTGAGCGGGGCTATCGGATCACCAACGCTCGACGTGCTGTCTGCGAGGTCGTTGCAGCCGCCCATGACGAGCATCTCAGCGCTGCCGACATCTACGACCAAGCGCGGGCCAAGAGCGGCACGCGTCTCGATCGGTCCACCGTCTACCGCACCCTCGAGGCGCTGGAGGAATCGGGGTTGCTCGCCCACTCGCACATGGGACACGGTCCATCTGTCTATCACCTGGCCGAGGATGCCGGTCACCAGCATCTGATCTGTCGCCGCTGTGGGGCGACCATCACCCTTCCCCGGCAGGAGAGCGAGCGCCTGGCCGCTTCGATCACGGTGGCTACAGGATTCGTGGCCGATCTGAACCATTTCGCCCTTTCCGGTGTCTGTGGCGACTGTGCCTCCGAAACTCCATCTGATCCGATCCACTAGGGTTGTTGCGACACTGTCGCAAGAGAGGACGGATCTTGCACATCCCGGATGGATTTCTCAATGGCGCCACCTCGGCGGGCACCGCAGTCATGGCCGCGGGGGGTCTCGGATACGCCATCAAACGGGCGGGTGCCTATCTCCAGGAAAACCGAATCGCGCTGACAGGTCTGGTCGCTGCGTTCATCTTCGCCCTCCAGATGCTCAACTTCCCGGTGGCGGCCGGTACCTCGGGACACCTTCTGGGCGGAGCGCTGGCGGTGATCCTGGTCGGCCCCTGGCTCGGCATCACCGCGGTAAGCGTCGTGGTGATCATCCAGGCCCTCGTACTCGCCGATGGAGGTGTATCGGCCTTGGGGGCCAACATCCTCAACATGGCCCTGGTGACCGGGTTCGTCGGCTGGGGTGTTTTCCGAATCATGGTCAAGACCCTGCCCAGGTCATGGACCACCGTCCTGGTATCGACCTTTACCGCCGCCCTGGCCTCTGTGGTCGCCTCGTCGATCGCTTTCGTAGTCGAGTACGCCATCGGGGGGCGGGGCAACGTCGACGTAGCGACGGTGTTCGCCGCCATGGCCGGTGTCCACTTCCTCATCGGGGTCGGTGAGGGTCTGATCTCGGCGGCGACAGTGGGCGCCGTGGCCGCGACCCGGCCCGAACTGATCGCCGGCGTGGAGGACCTCGACCTCCTCGACAAGGAGAGGAAGCCGGTCCGGGCCGGGGTCTGGGGATTTGCCGCCGCCGGTCTCGTGGTGGCCGCCCTGCTCGTGCTGGTGGCGGCGCCGCTGGCCTCGAGTGAGCCAGACGGGCTGGAGCGAGTGGCCATCGACCAGGGATTCATCGATTCGGCCGAGGATCACCCTTTGGCCGACTCACCATTGGCCGACTATGGGGTCTCGGGAGTCGAGGACGAGGCTACGGGGACCCGTCTCTCTGGCCTGATCGGCGTTCTGATCACCTTTGGTGTGGGCGCTGCCATCGTCGGCGCATTCGTGGTGATCAGAAGGAAGAGCGCGTCCCCGGTCTGAGCGGGACATATCACGATCACGTGCTGTACCGGCACGGGACCACACCGGTCCATCGCTTGCCGCCCCAGGTGAAGGTCGTGGCCCTGCTGGTGTTCGTCCTGGCTGTGGTTGTGATCCCGCCCGAGGCGTTCTGGGCTTACTTCCTGGCGGGGTGCTTGCTCGTAGGGGTGATGATCGTCGCCGAGCTCCCTGCCGGCTTCGTTGCCCCAAGAATGCTCGTGGAGGTCCCGATCCTGATCTTCGCCCTCATGCTCCCTTTCTTCGGACAGGGTGAGACCACTCAGGTTCTGGGGCTCACCCTCTCGGTCGAAGGGCTGTGGGGGGCGTGGACCATCCTGGCCAAGGCCACTCTCGGCGTAGGGGCGTCGATCATCGTCTCGGCGACCACAACCATCCCCGATTTGCTCCGGGGGCTGGATCGCATCCGGGTGCCCCGGGTCCTCACCGCCATCGCCGGATTCATGGTGCGCTATCTGGACATCGTCGCCGGCGAATTCTCCCGAAGAAGGGTGGCCATGGCGGCACGGGGATACGAGCCCCGTTGGTGGTGGCAAAACGGGCCGCTGGCCCAGTCGGCCGGTTCGCTCTTCATCCGGTCGTTCGAGCGGGGAGAGCGTGTCCACCAGGCGATGGTGGCAAGAGGATTCACGGGGAGGATGCCGGTCTTTGGCGATCGACCGGCTACCACCCAGGAATGGTGGATCGGCTTATCGGTGTCCCTCGCCGCTGTCCTTCTCGCCCTCCTCTCGTTGACGGTGCTTCGATGAGCGAGCCTTCCCTGGAGGTCATCGATCTCAGCTTCGCCTATCCCGACGGCCGTCGAGCACTCCGCGATGTCGATATGCATGTACACCATGGCGAGCGGGTGGCCCTGCTCGGGCCGAACGGGGCCGGCAAGACCACCCTTCTCCTCCATCTCAACGGGATTCTCCGACCGGCCTCCGGAGAGGTGCGTGTGGCCGGACTCGTTGTCTCGGAGGATTCGGCGCTGGAGGTTCGGCGAAGGGTCGGCCTGGTGTTCCAGGACCCCGACGACCAACTGTTCATGCCGACAGTCGGCCAAGATGTCGCCTTTGGCCCGGCCAACTTCGGGGTAGAGGGCGAGCAGCTCGAAGCACTGGTCGCCGAGGCCCTGGGTGCCGTCTCCATGCTCGAGGCACGGGAACGAGCCCCCCACCACCTCAGCTACGGGGAGCGGCGGCGGGTGGCAATCGCCACCGTCCTGGCGATTCGTCCCGAGATCCTGGTCCTCGACGAGCCGACGTCCAATCTCGATCCCGCCTCCCGCCGGGAGCTAATCGATGTGCTCCGTAGCCTGCCCATCACCCAGCTCGTCGTGACCCATGATCTCCCATTCGCCCTGGAGCTGTGCCCACGCGCCCTCGTCATGGACGAAGGGGTCATCGTGGCGGGGGACACCACAGTTGAGATCCTCACCGACGACGTGTTGATGAAGACCCATCGTCTGGAGCTGCCCTACCGGTTCGACCCGCGGGAACAGGCACCTACCTGACCGCGCGGTAGGTTCCATCTGTGACCAGGCGCTGGCCGGACCGTCTCAACATCGACGATCATCTGTTGCGGCAGCGTCTCACGGAGGGGAGTGGCGACCGCGTGGCTCTCCGTCTCGACGATCGGGATGTGACCTACGCCGAAGTCGATCGGGCCGCGTCCGGATTCGCCTCCCTGCTCAAAGACGACGGCGTCCAAGCCGGTGACCGGGTCCTTCTGGTGATGCCCGACGGTCTCGAGTACGTCGGCGCCCTTTTCGGGGTCCTCCGTCTCGGTGCAGTCGGCTTGCTACTCAATCCGGGGCTGACAACGGGCGACATGGGCGCGATCGCCGGCCTGGCCCGGGCGACGGGAGCGGTCGTCCATGAAAGTCATCGCGATCATCTCGAAGCGGCCATCACCACCGCTGCGATCCCCAGGCCACCGCTCGTCGTGGTCGATGGTGATCTGATTCTTCCCGATGTCGACATCCCGACCTTCGACACCGCAGCCCTCGACCCAGCTTTGTGGATCTTCTCAGGTGGCACCACCGGTCTGCCCAAGGCGGTGGTGCAGACCCATCAGTCGTTCGCGAACACCACAGAGTTGTACGGGAAGGGGATCCTCGGGCTGACCGCCGAAGACGTCACCATCGCCGTCCCCAAGCTCTATTTCGGGTATGCCATGGGGTCCAATCTCTTCTTCCCGTTCTCAGTCGGCGCCTCGGCGGTGTTATTCGCGGATCAGTCCACCCCCGATGCCCTGTTCGACCGGATCGAGAGTCACCGGGCGACCGTGCTGGTCAACGTGCCCTCGGCCATCAACCAGATGCTGTCCCACCCCGAAACTGCCAACCGGGACATGACGTCACTTCGAGTCGCGACGTCGGCGGGTGAGGCACTCCCCGACACGCTCTATCACCAGTGGACAGAGCGGTTCGGGGTCGAGTTGCTCGATGGTCTCGGCACCGCGGAGATGTGGCATATCTTCGTCTCCAACCGGGTCGGGGAGGTGAGGCCCGGCACCCTCGGAAGAGTCGTCCCGGGCTTCGAGATCAAGGTGTGTGACGAGGAAGGCGATGAGCTTCCCACGGGCGAGGTGGGCAGGCTGTGGGTGAAGGGCGACTCACTAGGCCTGGGCTACTTCGAGAACCCCGAGGCCACGGCGGACGCCTTCCGGGGTGAGTGGTTCGCCGGTGGGGACCTGGTCTCGATCGACGATGACGGATATGTGACCCATCGGGGGCGCGCCGATGACGCCATCAAGGTCAAGGGAAGGTGGTTCCGCCCCCAGGAGGTCGAGTCCGTCCTCCTCGACCACCCGGCGGTCAAGGAGTGCGCCGTGGTCGCGATCAGCGACGAGGCGGGTCTGGCCAAGCCGGTCGCCTTCGTCGTTGCGTCGGGCATCACCGAGGGCGAGCTGACCGATTGGGCCCTCTCTCATCTCGAGGCCTACAAGCATCCCCGCCGCGTCCACTTCGTCGAACGTCTTCCGCAGACTCATCTGGGCAAGGTCGACCGGGGAGCGTTGAGGGGCCTCGCCGCAGGCGGGTGATCCCCGCGCTCGGTCCCGGCCGGGATTAGGTGTCCCAGGCCCGCGGCATACTGACCGTCATGGGAGAGCCCACCATTCTCCATGCCGATCTCGATGCGTTCTTCGCCTCGGCGGAACAACTCCTCGACCCTTCGTTGAAGGGGAAGCCGGTCCTGGTCGGGGGCGGGATCGTCCTTGCCGCCTCCTACGAGGCGAGGGCCTACGGGGTTCGCTCACCCATGCCCACTCGTGATGCCAAGCGGCTGTGTCCCGAGGCCATCGTCGTCAACGGGCACTTCGAGAGATACCTGGATCTGTCCTCCCACGTCATGGCGGTCCTCGAGGATGCATCCCCGGTCATCGAGCAGATATCGATCGACGAGGCCTTTCTCGATGTCAGGGGGACGACGCATCTACTCGGCTCACCTTCGGCAATCGCCCGGCAGATCCGGTCCCGTGTCGCCGACGAGGTCGGGCTTCCCATTTCGGTCGGCGTCGCCTCCACCAAGTTCCTGGCCAAGATCGCATCCGCCCGGGCCAAGCCGAACGGGCTGGTGATGGTGGCGCCGGGCACCGAGCTCGACTTCCTCCACCCTCTGCCGGTGGAGGCGATGTGGGGGGTGGGCCGGGTCACCGCAGCGCGCCTGCATCGCTTCGGGATCTGCACGATCGGGGATCTGGCCGCACTTCCGTCCGGCGCCCTCTCCTCCTCGCTCGGCCCGTGGGCCTCGGGCAGCCTCCGTGCCCTCGCCTGGAACCGGGACCCGAGGCCGGTTCGCGGAGGGCGACGGGCAGGAAGTGTCGGGAGCCAACAGGCATTGGGTCGGGGACTGACCGATCCTGAAGAGCTGGCCGTTGTGGTCCTCGGGCTCGCCGACCGAATCGGAAGACGCGCCCGGAAGAAGGAGCGGTCAGGGTCGACCCTGACGGTCAGGGTGCGGTTCCCCGGGCCCCGCCTGGTATCCCGGAGCCACACCCTTCCCTCTCCGACCTCTTCTACAGCCGCACTGGCCGAGCTGGGCGGGGTCCTGCTTCGGCGGGCAATCGATGGCGAAGAGGAACCGGTAACCCTCGTCGGCATGTCGCTCTCCAATCTCAGGACGGACGACTATCTCCAGCTCGAGCTCGGAGTGGACCCGGGTGATGTCCTTCGCGCCGGTAGCGACTTGGACCTCAAGCGACGAGCCATCGATGCGTCGGTGGATGGAATCAGGGAACGGTTCGGGAGAGATCTGCTCAAATTGGGGTCCGCCCCGGATCGCGGCGTCACCCCTGAGGAGTTCAGGAGGCTCGCCGAGCACTCAGACTGAGTCCTCCTCCTTGAGCCCAACCGGGCCCTTGCCCTCCCCGTCCTTGCCCACTCCGGGCTCGTAGAAGACCCGGAGCTGGTCCATCAATGCCTTCTCGTCGCCTAAGTAGGCGATCGGATCCCCCACGACCAGCGTCTTTGCCGGGAAATCGAGAACTATCGGAACGATGGGGACCTGGGCCGCCGCTGCAATCCGGGCAAAGCCCGATTTCCAGTAAGGGGCCGCCTTGCGGGTGCCTTCGGGGGCTACGACCAGGATCATCCGGGACGACTTCTCGAATTCCTCCACGACCTGGCCGACCATGCCCCCGGGCCGATCGCGGTCGACCGGGATGCCGCCGAACTTCCTGAAGAAGTACCCGAACGGCCAACGGAACAGAGTGTGCTTGCCGACGAATCGAGGCGAGATCCTCCAATGCCGGATCGCCCCCAGATAGAGGATGAAATCCCAGTTGCTGGTGTGAGGGGCCCCGATGAGGATCATCTTTTCCAGATCTGGCATCTCGCCAATGAATCGCCAGCCCCGCCATTTGAGCCATTTCTCGGCGAGCCAGGTCATCGCGATCGGACAGGTTGGAGAGTGATCAGGACTTCCTCGCCGCCGCCAGCCTGAAGCCGGTTTCGTCCACCCACACCAGGGAAGAGCGCCCATCCACCGCGGCCACTATTGCCGTTGCCATCTCCTCGTCGATGATCCCCACCTGGTCTCCGCGATAGATGACCCGGACCTTGGCCTCTTTGGGGAACAGGGTGGCGAGGCTGCCCGGATGGGAGCAGACCACGGTCACCGCAAAGTGCTCGAGAGCAATTCCTCTCGTCCCTGCTCCATCGGCCCGAATCTGGTTGAAGAGATGCCACGTGGCCAGTCCCGAGGTCAGTGTGAGAGTGACGGGGATCCGAAGGCTCGCGGCACTGGCTTCGATATCACCGAGCAACACCCGAAATACCACTACGAGGACGGCAATCAGGGATCCGGCCGCAGTGAGGCCAAGGACGATGGCCATCCCGATCAGGTAGATGCGACGAGACAGGGCGCGGGCCTCCTCGGCGCGTGGCGCCGCCTGTGCCTTGCGCCAGAAGGACAGCCAGACCCAACCCGAGGCGATCACCGCGGAAGCGATCGTTATCAGGGTCGTGGTGCTGTTGGTGCCGGCCAGCGTCGGCGTGAAGACCGCCTCGACGAGGGCGGTGGCCGACCCGACCAGGGCGGCGAGTCCGGTGGCCGCCATCGCGTACTCGTAGCCGCGCCGAGCACCCGATCGCCCCTGGCCCATCCGGTTCACATGGTGATACCAAAGACCGCCGCCAACGAGGAGGAACGCCAGCGACATGGGAAGTACCTCGAAATGCTCCTGTGCGGTTCGTCGGCCCCTCGCCGACCAGGAAGGTGAGAACCGTGACGATCATGGTGACTCCGGCCGCAATGGCCATGGTCAGTGACAATGCAGTCACGAACCAGAGATAGAAGTCCCGGAGCACGTTGGGCCTTTCCTCCCAGGGCGGGAGCCACCGCCAGGCCCATATCGGCGCACCCGCCACGAGCAGGGCGAGGGGGACTGCTGGTTCTGGGACATCGGCTAGGCCCCAGAAGGTGTCGTAGGCGAGGGAGAAGATCCAGCCGAGTGTGCCGATGAGCCCGATGGTCAAGGCAACGAGGGCAACGCCGGATCCCACCAGTCGTGGTAGGTCGCCGATGTCGCCGAGGGGACGCTCACGCAGCTCTGCCCACCAGTGGAAGAGGACGATCCCGCCGTAGACCACCAGGTCGGTCGGGTTCGCCCGGTCGCCGTCACCGCCCAGAAACGCGGCGACCTGGCTCACTGCCACCAGGAAGGCGGTCAGGAAGACCAGCTCGATGATGGCCAGATAGACATGCCAACCGGCGGTCTGGGCGTAGGTCTTGCGCCGCCGCTCCTGGCGCCGCCACAGCAGGAAGGCGATCGGGCTCGCCACGACCAGACCGGCCAGGGCTCCGGCGATCTCGCCGGTGGGCCGACCGATGAGGCGGTCCGGGGTGAGACTCGCCCGTACCAGGGCGGCCAGCGAGAACCCCGCGGTGCCGACGGCCAGAGCGAGGATGAGGTAGGGGATGAGATCGAGCCCGCCGTCCTCGTCCTGCTTGCCACGACCCCGAACCGCTCGAACCCCAAGGGCGATCAGCGCCCCGACGATTATCAGGAAGACGAGACCGGCCAGTCCGACTGTCATGCCTCCTCCTCGCACGTCTGGTCGTAATAGGGCCACGATGGCTGCTGGATCTTCCAGCCATCGTCATCATTGACCAGGGTGAACCACTCCTGGAACTCGTAGATGCCGTTGAGCGGATCGGTGGTGTTGTCGGTGATCCCGATGACGACCGTTGCGTCTTCGTCGTCCCCGTCGACACTGACCAGGGTGGCCGAGATGTCGGGTGCTCCCCCCGTCGGCTCCATCGAAGGCAGGATGACATCCGTCATCGGCCCAGAAGGAAGCGGCGGTCTCGTAGTCTCCGTCGACCAGTGCCGCGATGTAGGACTGCACCGTCGCCCTCAGGCGTGTCCGGGGTCGAACTGCTCCGGGGCTGCGGTTGAGACCGATCAGCACGAGGACCACCACCGCAAGGACGCCAAGGGCGGGCAACACCCACCCCGGTAGTCTGCGGCCCTCTTCCATGGCTTTCGATTCTCGCAGGTCCCCTTCCTCGCAAATCGGGACCGTCGGGTGTCAGTCCTGGAGACCCAAAGCGTGCATCCCGCCGCTCATGTTGGCCACCTTGTCGAACCCGTTCATGGTCAGAAAGGCAGCCACCTGCTGACTCCGTCCACCCGAGCGGCAGACGACGAGGAACGCCTGCTCGGTGTCGAGCTCGCCAATTCGCTCCGGGATCTCACCCATGGAGATGAGGGTGGCGTCGGGTAAGACTCCCTGCTCCCATTCGAATGGCTCGCGGATATCGAGGATCGTCCCCCCGGTGGAATCGATCCAGCTCTCCCAATCCTGCGCCGGCACGTTTTCGATCATCGAGATCAGATTCAAGCCGATCATCGGGGCTTGCCGGGCCTGCGTCGGTGACCTCTACACTCCCGCCGCGGTCGACGGGTCGAGTGGAGGTCATCATCAACATCGCAGTCCTCGCCTCGGGCTCCGGGACCAATCTCCAGGCCCTGATCGATGCCCCAGACCTGGGAGGTGACATTGGCCTGGTCATCTCCGACCGGCCAGAGGCGACCGCCCTGGAGCGGGCCCGCGGCGCCGGCATTCCGATCACGGTGCTGCCCTGGGGGGACTACGGCTCTCGGAGCGAGTTCTCAACAGCGGTGAGAGACGAGATCGAGAAGGCGCGTGTGGAATTGGTGGTGCTGGCCGGGTTCATGCGCGTTCTTGGCGGTGAACTGGTCGGCACTTTCAGGAACCAGATCCTCAACATTCATCCTTCATTGCTGCCTGCCTTTCCCGGCGCACACGCCGTCGACCAGGCCTTGGAGCATGGCGTGAAGGTCACCGGGGTTACCGTTCATTTCGTGGACGAGGAGGTCGACCACGGGCCGATCATCGCCCAGCGAGCCGTTCCGGTGCTTCCCGACGACGACCGGGACAGCCTCCATGCCCGAATCCAGGTCGAAGAGCACGATTTGTACCCGAAAGTGGTGGCTGCCCTTGCCAGGGGGCAGATCGCGGTAGAGGGGCGAAAGGTGAGATGGGATTGAGCCGCGTCGAGGTGAAACGAGCGCTGGTCAGCGTCTATGACAAGACGGGTCTGGTCGATTTCGCCGAGCGTCTGGCCGCGGCCGGGGTCGAGATCGTCTCCTCGGGCGGGACTGCTGTTGCGTTGACAGTCGCCGGCATCGGGGTCAACACCGTCGCGGAGGTCACCGGGGCCCCGGAGATGCTGGGGGGCCGGGTCAAGACGCTCCACCCTTCGATTCACGGGGCAATCCTGGCCCGGCCCGACGACGAGAGCGATCTGGCAGATCTCGAAGCCAATGGGATCGAGCCTTTCCAGTTGGTGGTCGTGAGCCTCTACCCATTCCGGGAGACACTGGCCACGCCAGGCGTGACCGAATCGGAGATCATCGAAAAGATCGACATCGGGGGGCCGACGATGATTCGTGCGGCGGCGAAGAATCACCGTTACGTAGGCGTTGTCACCTCGGCCGGTCAGTACGACAGAGTGGCCGGAGCCGTCGAGGCCGGAGGCCTGGACGACGACCTCAGACGGGCCCTCGCCGCCGAGGCGTTCTTCCACACCGCTTCTTACGACGCCGCGATCGTGGGCTGGATCGGAGAGGACCGGGTGCTTCCTCTGCGCCACATCGCCCACCTGCGCTACGGCGAGAACCCGCATCAGCCCGGTTCCATCTACATGGAGGACGGGGCCGGCCCCTGGTGGGAACGGGCGAAGCAGCATCCAGGGCAAGGAGATGTCGTTCAACAACTATGTCGACGCCGAAGCGGCATGGAGGCTGGTCTCGGATCGAGCAGGCTGCGTCGCCATCGTGAAGCACACCAATGCCTGCGGCGCCGCCTACGGGGAGGATGTGGCCGACACTTTCGAGCGGGCCTGGGCCTGTGACCCGCTGTCCGCCTTCGGGGGTGTGATCGGAATCAACGGCGCACTCGATGCCGCCACCGCCAGGTCCATCGCCGACAAGTTCGTCGAGGTGGTGGTCTGCTCGGCCGTGGAAGAGGAAGCGAGAGAGGTGCTCGGACCCAAGGAGAACCTGCGTCTGCTCGAAGCTGTGGCGCCGGGCGGGGAGGATCCCGATCTGCGTCGGGTCGAGTCCGGCCTCCTGATGCAGGATCGTGACACCACCCTTGGCGAGGAATGGGAGGTCGTCTCCGACCGCCAGCCGACAGAAGTCGAACGAGAGGAGCTCGAGTTTGCCTGGACCGTTGCGATGCACACCAAGTCGAACGCCATCGTGGTGGTCAAGGACCGGGCCGCAGTTGGTGTCGGCGCAGGGGACCAGTCAAGGGTCGGGGCGGCGGAACGAGCGGTGGCTCGAGCGGGCGAGCGGTCGGCGGGCGCTGTCGCGGCCTCGGACGCCTTCTTTCCGTTTCGCGACGGTCTGGACGTCCTGGCCCGATCCGGTGTCACCGCTGTGGTGGAGCCGGGCGGCTCCCGGAACGACCCGGAGCTGATCGAGGCAGCCAACGAGCACGGTATGGCATTGGTGTTCGCCGGGCGGAGGCACTTCAAGCACTGATGAGCGCATTGATACTCGACGGCAAGGAATCGGCCCGGAAGGTGAAAGTCGAGGTGTCGGCTGCAGTCGCCGACCTCGACTACCAGCCCGGGCTGGCCACGGTCCTGGTGGGTGACGACCCCGCCTCGCACACCTACGTGCGTGGAAAGCGCAGCGACGCCGCGGAGGTGGGTATCCAATCGTTCCACCATGAGCTCTCCGCCGACATCTCGCAGGAAGAGCTGCAGGGTGTCATCGCCGGGCTCAATGATGACGACAGAGTTGACGGAATCCTGGTGCAACTCCCCCTTCCCGAAGGGCTCGATTCGGAGAGGATCGTTTCCTCCATCGACCCTGCCAAGGATGTCGACGGGCTCCATCCACACAATCTCGGGCTTCTCCTCCTGGGCCGGCCCGGTCTCAGACCATGCACCCCTAGTGGGATCATGAGGATGCTCGAGGACAATGGAGTGGGAGTGGCCGGCAAGACCGCAGTGGTCATCGGACGGTCGTTCCTCGTGGGACGCCCACTGGCCCTGATGATGGCGACCAAGGGCGTCGATGCCACGGTGACGATGGCCCATTCCAGGACCCCTCAGCTGACCGAGGTGTCCCGGGGTGCCGACATCCTGGTTGCGGCGATCGGGGTTCCCCGAATGGTGACTGCGGAGTATGTGAAGCCGGGGGCTGCGGTGATCGATGTCGGGATCAGCCGGGTGGAGGATGGCTTGGCCGGCGATGTCGACTTCGAATCGGTGAAAGAGGTGGCCGGCTCGATCACACCCGTTCCCGGCGGGGTGGGCCCGATGACCAGGGCCATGCTCCTGGTCAACACGCTGGAGGCGGCCCGGAACAGACGAGGGTTGTAAAGAATCGCGTCGAATCGGTCGAAATTATCGGATGCGCAGCCCACTGCGGACGCTGGCCGGTCTGGTCTTGGTGGCGATGCTGCTTGCCGCTTGCTCCGGCAACGTGTTCGACTTGGCCGTCGGTGACTGCTTCGACGACGGGGACATGGCCCTTGGCGAGCTCGAGGAGATCGGCGAGGTCCCCTTGGTCGAGTGCTCCGTGCCACACGACAACGAGGTGTATGCCGTCGTCACCGTCGACGGAGAGGTGTTTCCGGGCGAAGAAGCCATCCAGATCCAGGCCGACGAGGTCTGTCTCGACGCCTTCGACCCGTTCGTCGGCCTCGACTACGAGAGCTCAGCCCTCGACTTTGGTTGGCTCATACCGACCGCTGATACCTGGGAAATGGGCGACCGGGTCGTTGCCTGTTTCGTCTACCGCCTCGACCTCGCGAAGGTGAGCGGGACCCTGGAGGGCTCGAGCATCTAGCCAACGGGCTCTGGAATCCAGGGGTCGGCGCACAGCTAACCTCGGCGTTTCCTTCAAATTTCCCAGGGAGTCTCAATGGCAACGTCCATCACCATGGGCCCGGACGGTCTCATCGTGCCCGATGACCCGATTATCCCGTTCATCGAGGGCGACGGCATCGGCCCGGATATCTGGGCGGCGTCTATTCGCGTCTTCGACGCCGCGGTCAAGGGCGCCTACGGCGACGAGCGCGCGGTGGCCTGGAAGGAGGTCCTGGCGGGGGAGAAGGCCTTCACCGAGACCGGGTCATGGCTGCCCGATGAGACAGTCGACGCCTTCCGCGACCAGTTGGTCGGGATCAAGGGGCCGCTGACCACTCCAGTGGGAGGTGGCATTCGCTCCCTCAATGTGGCCTTGCGACAGATCATGGACCTCTACGCCTGCGTCCGCCCGGTGCGTTGGTTCGAGGGCGTCCCCTCGCCCGTCAAGGACCCGGGCCAGGTCGACATGGTGATCTTCAGGGAGAACACGGAGGACGTCTACGCCGGGCTCGAGCTCGAGGCCAACACCGAGGATGCTGCTCGCCTCATCGAGTGGGTGAAGTCGGAATACGGGTGGGAGGTCCGCCCCGATTCCGGGATCGGGCTCAAGCCGATCTCCATCACCGGTTCCAAGCGCCTGATCCGGGCGGCGATCAAGTACGCCCTGGCCAACGGGCGCAGGTCGGTGACCCTCGTCCACAAGGGGAACATCCAGAAATTCACCGAGGGTGCGTTCCGCAGCTGGGGCTACGAGCTGGTGAAGGAGGAGTTCTCGGACGTGGCGGTGTCATGGGAGGACAGCGGCGGCGAACCGGGAGACAAGCTGCTCGTTCAGGACGTGATCGCCGACGCCATGCTCCAGCAGGTCCTCACCCGCCCCGCCAACTATGACGTCATCGCCACCACCAACCTCAATGGCGACTACATCTCCGACGCCCTCGCCGCACAGGTGGGGGGGATCGGGATCGCCCCCGGGGGCAACATCAATTACGACACCGGAGTGGCGGTCTTCGAGGCCACCCACGGCACCGCCCCCAAATATGCCAATCAGGACAAGGTGAACCCGGGATCGGTGATCCTCTCCGGGGAAATGATGTTCCGCTATCTGGATTGGACCGAGGCGGCAGATCTGATCATCCAGGGCCTGGAGGGGGCGATCAAGGCCAGGACGGTGACCTACGACTTCGCCCGTCTCACCAACGACGCCATCGAGGTCAAGACCTCCGAGTTCGGCGACGCCGTAATCGGCCACATGTAGCGGTGTCGTGTGCGTCGGCCCACCCGGGCGGTGGCTCCCTGCACACGGGCCTCTCCTACACTGATTTCACCTAGCGGGAGCCCATGACCACCCTCCAGATCACCCGTTCGTCTGATGTCCTGCCCGAAGAGGAAGTGGCCGCGCTCGAGCCGATCCTCGACGACATCGACCGGCTCAAGGTGGAGCGAAACGCAATCGTCGCGGCCCACAACTACATGACCCCGGATATCTATCACCTGGCGGCGGACATCACCGGGGACTCTCTCGCCCTCGCCCAGCTGGCATTGGACACCGACGCAGAGGTCATCGTCCTCGCCGGGGTTCATTTCATGGCGGAGACGGCCAAGATCATCAACCCGAACAAGACCGTCCTGATCCCGGATCTCGAGGCAGGTTGTTCCCTGGCCGACGGGATCAACGGGGCTGATGTTCGCCATCTGAAGGAGCAGTACCCGGGGGTGCCCGTGGTTACCTACGTCAACACCTCGGCCGAGGTCAAGGCCGAGTCGGACATCACGTGTACCTCCTCTAATGCGGTGGCGGTGGTTGAGTCGCTCGGAGTTGGCCGGGTCATCTTCACTCCCGACCAGTACCTCGGCCGCTGGGTCGCCACCCAGACCGACGTCGATGTGATCCTCTGGGAGGGATCCTGCATCGTCCACGAGCGTTTCACCGGCGAGGAGATCGCCGACTACCGGAAGGCCTATGGCGACATTCCGGTGATCGCCCATCCCGAGTGCCCGCCCGACGTGCTGGCCGAGGCGGATTTCGTCGGGTCCACCCACGCCATGATCGACTGGGTCACCACCCGTCAGCCGAGCCGCGTGATGATGATCACGGAGTGCTCCATGGCCGACAACGTGGCCCGGGAGACCCCGGACACGGAGTACGTGCGGCCCTGCAATCTGTGCCCCTATATGAAGCGGATCACCCTCGACAACATCCGGACCTCCCTGGCCACCCTCACCCATCAGGTCGAGATCGCGCCCGAGGTGGCGGATCGGGCCCGGCAAGCGGTGATGCGCATGCTCGAGGTCGGCCGTAAGGACTAGAGGCCACCCCCGATGACCGAGATCACCCGGCTCGATGCCCCGCTGGTGGTGGGCGCCGGCGTCGCCGGGCTGACAGTGGCTCTCGGGCTGCCCCGGGCCCACGTGCTCACCACCCAGGACATGGGATCCACCTGGTGGGCCCAGGGAGGCATTGCCGTGGCATGGTCGCCCGATGACTCACCACGCCAGCACGCCGACGACACTCTCAACGTCTCCGGCGGACTGGGCGTCGAACGCGTGGTCGACATCCTGACCCACGGCGGACCGGCGGCGGTCGAGAACCTGATTGCCATCGGCGCCCAATTCGACCGCGACGAGGACGGGGAGCTAATGCTCGCCCGTGAGGGAGGGCACCGGACGCGACGTGTGCTGCATGCCGACGGGGACGCAACCGGCGCTGAGGTGATGCGGGCGCTCATTGCCGCGGTGGACGCCGGGGACCGTGTCACCACGATTCACCGCCGGGCCATCGACTTGGTCATGGCAGGGGACCGCGTGATCGGAGTCGTCACCAGCGAAGGGAAGAAACGGGAGGTGCTCTTGGCCCCGGCGGTGGTCCTCGCCACCGGCGGCGCGGGGAGGCTCTACTCCCAGACCACCAATCCTCCTGGCGTGACTGGAGATGGCATCGCCATGGCAGGGCGGGCAGGGGCGCGGCTGGCCGATCTCGAGTTCGTGCAGTTCCATCCGACCGCCTTGCACGTCGGCAAGGATCCCATGCCCCTGTTGACCGAGGCCCTCCGCGGCGAGGGAGCCGTCCTGGTCGACGCCCACGGACGCCGGTTCATGCCCCAGTACCACCCGATGGCCGAGCTGGCCCCACGGGACATAGTGGCCCGCGCCATTTTCTGGCAATACGACCGGGGCTTGGGCGGGGCCTATCTCGATGCGAGGTCGATTGTCGACTTCGCAGATCGGTTCCCGACAGTCAACGCCCATGCCCACTCTGTCGAACTCGACCCGTCCGAGCACCTTCTACCGGTCTCACCCGCCGCCCATTACTACATGGGTGGGATCGACGCCGATGCCAACGGTCGGACGTCGGTCCCGGGTCTGTGGGCGGTCGGGGAGGCCAGCTCGACGGGCGTTCACGGGGCCAACCGACTTGCCTCCAACTCCTTGCTGGAGGGCCTCGTGTTTGGGGCGAGGACTTCGGCCGACGTCGCCACCTCCCTCGTCGAGCCGGAGGGCGAGCCTTTCGCCCCGAAGGAGGCCCTGGACCTGCCCTTGGTGGCAGGCCCTGCCCTCGAGGACCTCCGTCAGATCATGTGGGATCGGGTCGGTCTGGTGCGGACCGGCCCGGGCCTGTGGGAGGCACGAAGCCATCTGCTCGAGTTGGACTCCGTGCTGCGCCGCACGATCGCCGGGCGGGTAGCTATCGAGTTGTCGTTGATGGTGATCCTGGCCGCGCTCCGCCGCTCCGAGTCGAGGGGCGGGCACTACCGGGCCGACTACCCCGAGCCCGATCCGATGCAGGAGCACCGCACTCTGATCGATCCGACCAGGGCCCAAATGACGGCGGTGAGCTGATGCTGCGTGCCGAGTATGTCGAAATCGTGGGCCGTGCCCTCTCCGAGGACCTCGGCTCCGAAGGTGACATCACCTCCGACTCGGTCGTCCCCAAGACTGCTGAGAGCAAGGGTTCGTTCGTCGCCCGTAGGCCCGGTGTGATCGCAGGGCTCGAAGTCGCCACATATGTGTTCGAGGCGCTCGACCCGTCCGTTCGCTTCGAACCGAAGGTCGAGGATGGGCATCGTGTCGAGGAGGGCGGAATCATTGCCCAGATATCGGGGCACTCACGCTCCATCCTCAGCGGGGAGCGAACGGCCCTCAACCTGCTGGGCCGGATGTCGGGTGTGGCCACGGCCACTGCGCAACTGGTCGACGCCGTCGCTGGGACCGGGGCACGGATCTCCGACACCCGAAAGACGATGCCGGGGCTCAGGGTCCTGGACAAGTACGCGGTGAGAGTCGGGGGCGGGATGAACCACCGATTCGGGCTCTACGACGCGGTCCTGATCAAGGACAACCATCTCGCCGCCGCCGGTGATATCGCTGCTGCGGTCACGGCGGCACGGGCGAAGGTGCGCCCGGGGGTGATGATCGAGATCGAGGTGGTCGGCCTGGAGCAGCTTGCTCAGGTCCTCCAGACGGACGCCGACCGGGTGCTGCTCGACAACATGGGCCTGGAGACCCTGCGTCAGGCGGTCGAGATGGCCGAAGGTCGCATCACGTTGGAGGCATCAGGCGGGGTCACGTTGGAGAATGTCCGCCTCCTGGCCGAGACCGGCGTCGACATCATCTCGGTGGGATGGATCACCCACTCCGCGCCGCAACTCGACATCGCGCTGGATTTCATGTGACTCCCGGCTCAGGGATAACTTCGACGCCATGAGCGAACATCCACTACGGGTCGCAGTGACCGGGGCGGCCGGGCAGATCGGCTACAGCCTCGTCTTCCGGATCGCCGCCGGCGACATGCTCGGCCCGGACCAAACGGTCGTTCTCCAGATGCTCGAGATTCCCCAGGCACTGGGCGCACTCGAAGGCGTGACCATGGAACTGGAGGACGGCGCTTTTCCTCTGTTGGAGGGAACGATCGCGACCGACGACGCCGAGTCAGCCTTTGCAGATGCCGACATCGCCCTTCTCGTCGGCGCTATGCCGCGGAAGGCTGGGATGGAGCGCTCGGATCTCCTCTCCGCCAATGGCGCCATCTTCACTACACAGGGCCGGGCCCTGGCTGCCGCCGCCAGTCCCGACGTCAAGGTGCTCGTCGTGGGCAACCCGGCGAACACCAATGCACTGATCGCCATGAACAACGCCAAAGGGGTCGACCCGTCCAATTTCACGGCGATGACCCGGCTCGACCACAACAGGGCGGTGGCACAGCTGGCCGAGCGGTTGGGCCGGCCGGTGACCTCGGTGCGGAAGATGACCATCTGGGGGAATCACTCGTCGACCCAGTATCCCGACCTCTTCCACTGCGAGGTCGACGGCAAGCCGGCCCACGAGCTGGTGAACGATCAGGAGTGGATCGAGAACGATTTCATCCCCACCGTTGCCAATCGCGGCGCGGCCATCATCGAGGCGAGGGGCGCTTCCTCGGCGGCTTCGGCCGCCAATGCCGCAATCGGACATGTTCGTGATTGGTGGAACGGCACGCCGGAAGGCGACTGGATCTCGATGGGTGTCCCTTCAGACGGGTCGTACGGCGTGCCCGAGGGTTTGATGTCGTCGTTCCCCTGCATCTGTCGCGAGGGCCGATGGGAGATCGTCGAGGGTCTCGAGATCGATTACTACTCCCGGAAGAGAATCGACGCCTCGGTGGCCGAGCTCATCGAGGAGCGGAACGCGGTCAAGGAGCTCGGCCTGATCTGAGTTTCCTCCCCCAGGAGCGAAGCGACGTTGGGGGAGGTGGCCCGGAGGGCCGGAGGGGGTTCAGTTCAGCAGGGCCAGGAAGAAACCGACCATCGTCCCGAGGGTCACGACGAACCCGCTCATCGTGGCGAGATAGAGCCGATCGATCCGGGCATTCAACGCCGTCAGACCCTGTTGCAAGTCGCTCTTGAATTCGGCGCGCAGTTCCGCCATTCCCGCCCGAAACTCGTCCTTGGTGACCAACTCCGAGATGTCGTATGAGGGAAGTGCGGCCATCAGGGTCTCCGCTCGTTGCGGACCGAGCAACTCGTTCAACCCATTGTAGAGGTCGTGGCGAGCGGATTCCGAGACGGTCACTCCACCAAGATGCCAGAACGTAGCGACTCCTCTTCAAGACGACTGCCGGCCGCCGGCAGATGCGGGATTCAGCCCTCCGGCTGATCCTCCCACTCGACGACCGGCCGAACCTCGACCCTGCCATACCAGGCGCCGGGAATCTGCTGCGCCCACTTCAGGGCTTCGTCGAGATCGGCCACCTCGAGGAGGTAGAAACCTCCCAGGACCTCCTTGGTCTCGGCGAAAGGCCCGTCGGTGAAGACCGGCTCGCCGCCCTTCCCGGACGGGATCTGGACGGTCGTCGCGGTGTTGGTGTCGTGCAACGCCTCGCCACCAATCATGACTCCCGCCTCGGCGGAGGCCTGGCTGAACACGTTGTACTCGTTCATGACCCGCTCGTTCTCCTCGGGCGTGCCCTGCCCCTGGGTCTCAGCCGGTCCGTAGATGAGAGCTGCGTACTTGGGCATCCTCGATTCCCTTCTGTCGTCGGACGACTTACCTCTCTATGACGGAGAGCACACACCGATTTCGACAGGTCTCGGATCGATTCTCAGTATTCGACATCGAGGTCGGACACGGCGGCGCCCCACTGCTGGATGGCGCCCTGGTGCATCATCAGTTTGGCGAGGTTTCCCGAGACCTTGAGCTTGCCCGTCATAAAGGCGCTTTGAGTGTTCAGATCGCCCTTGGAGATGGCGGTGGCGGTGTCGTAGGTCTGCTTGACCGTGACGTCGGCGCCCTCGAGGGTCCCGAGAGCCATGGTGGCGTTGCCGCCGCCGGCCTGCAGGTAGTAGTCGACCTCACCGTCGGGGGCATCGGTGGTGCTGAACTGGATTCCCAGCTCGGCTTCCCCGATGGCGTTCTTGAAGCCGTCGTGGCTGTTGAGGGCGGTGGTGACGTCCGACGCCCACTCGTCACTGAGAAACTTGGACACGCGGTGACTCCTTGGTGATTGGGGACGTGAATGGTACAGACCCCGCCAAGGATCAGATCAGCTTGGCGATGGAGGTCTCGGCGCCTCGGGAGAGCCTGGTCAGAGGTTCCCTCGGGTGTCCCGGATCTAGACCTGCCGCCTTCGCTGCCGCCTTGACGCCGGGCACTCCGTGGGCCTCGACATCGGAGCTGATGGCGCTGAGCCGCTTCTGCAGCTTTCTCGCCTGGGCTGGGTTCGTCTTGGCCGCGGCCAGAGTCTGCAGCACCAGCTGGGGTACATAGTTGCCGGAACCGGTGATGGCCCCGTGACATCCGATGGCCATCGCCGCAGTGAGGGCCCGGGACGAACCGGAATAGAGGAGGAAATCCGAGGGCGAGGCGTCGATGATCGACTGAAGACGCACCACGTCCCCGCTCGAGTCCTTCATCCCCACGATGTTGGCGTGTCGGGAGAGCCTCCACACCAATTCGAGCGGAAGGTTGTACCCGGTGACGGAGGGGACCGAGTAGAGGAAAACCGGAGCCGTCGAAGTGTCAGCGATTGTCTTGTAGAACCGAAGGACTGCCTCGTCGCGCCCCCGAGTCAGGGTGGTCGGTGTCATCACCAGGATGCTGTCGGCGCCGCCTTCGATTGCCTCCTCTACCTGGTTCAAGGCGACACGGGTCGACTCGGCGGCTATCCCGACCATGAAATGGGACTTCCGTCGGCGCCCCGCCTTGACCAAACGGAACCGCTCACCCGGCTCCAGATACGGCCCTTCCCCGTTGGACCCACCGATGACGTAGCCGTCGATGCCGGCGCCGGCCAGGATGCGGAGGTTCGTTGTGTGCGCCCTGACGTCGATTTCCCCGCCTCTCGTGAAGGGCGTGATCAACGCGGGCATGTAGTCGGGCGGGGGCAGCATCGCCGCCAGCCTAGAAGCTGCGATACCTCAGTCGATGAGGTGGATCGGGTTCCCGATCATGTAGGCCCGCCAGGTGGTGGTGTCGTTCACCGCCGACGGGTAGGCGTAGCTCATCTTCCACCAGCAGTTGGAGCACGAGTACGCCGCAGGTAGATCCATCTCGAACTTGAGCCAGCGTCCGTTGTACTCACCGGGGGTCACCGTTTCCTGACAGTTGGAACCACTGGGGATGGTCTGTTGCAGGTTCCAGGCCACGTTCGGGTTGTTGCGGCTGTAGATCCGGCACTCGCCGTCGTTGAAGACGTTGGTCGAGGGATCGACCACGGCCAGGGTCCCATTGTTGGCCGACTCACCGGCGTCGTAGAGCTCGACCACGAAGGTCTTGCCGTGGTAGTAGGTGGGCACTTCTGCCAGGTAGAAGGAGGTCGTGGTGCCGCTGGCGTTGTTGTAGATCGAGAAGTCACCGAGGGCGAACAGCTTGGCCCCGTTGTTGTTGGCTCGGACCGAATAGCGATTCAGACCGGCCCGGTCGACCGTGTTGCCGGGGTCTTGAACTGCGATCTGGAGGACATAGATCCCGGTGCCGCGACTGAGTCCAACAGGCCGGCGAGCTCCGCCTGCTGCGCCGAACGCGGCGTGCCCAGCTGTAGGCAGCTGCCGGCAGCACCTGCCCGGCGGGGCTGAGGGTTGCCGTGCACAAAGGGGCGGCATTGTCGGAGAGGTCGAGTGGTGTGGGGTCCGGGGCGTAGAGCCTGACCACCATGGTCGGCCCACAGGTCGGCGGCTGGTGCTCGGGGTCCAGTCCTCGCACCCACGGTCACCGGTGCGGATGGTGTCACTGGTGGGATTGCCACCGGAGGTGTTGAAGAATCTGAGATCGATCCCCTCGATCGTGAAGTCGCCGGTCCCTCTCTCGATTCCGTAGAGATAGCCGCCCGGTCGGGCGATCGGGTTCGCGGTGCAGGCGGGGACATCCGAGCTTCCCACGCAATGCGATGTGTAGGCATCACCCATGCCGGTGTCGGTGAACCATCCGTGGATGTTGGCCCAGAAGTTGGCCTGTCCGGTGGCAGCCGGCCTGAGTCGGGATCGCAGTTGTTGCCGAACAGTCCTGCTGGACTCCCCAATTTCAACGGCGGTATGTACTCGGCCACCGCCGACCGCTCGATGGTCATATCGTCGAAGCCGAGGGCGCCGAGGAAGAAGGTCGGCACCACGTCTTGGACAGATACCTCGAGCTGGTTCGGCTCGCCGGTCACTGCACCGGAGCTGACCACCACGTCGGCGTCGGCGTCGTTCGTAGCCATTTTGCAGTGCGGTTGCGAGGGCAGTGCTGTTGGCCGTGACGGTGTCGTCGGGCAGCCAGACGACACCACCGAGGGCGGCGGCGTCCGCGGCCCGCTGTACCCGGCTGGCGTTCAGATAAAACCAAGCGAGGTCGGTGCCGAAGGCCGCCATCCCCAACAGGAGCACCATCGACATGGCGACCAGGATCATGGCTGTGCCATTGTCCTTCTCGCGAGCTCTCTCGAACAGTTTCCTCATTGTGTGCCTCGGGTGTCGGGCTCGATCTGCATCACTGCAGACTCGGTCCAGTTGACGGTTGGGAAGGGGAAGATCCCGGTGATGTCGGTGTGGGAGAAGGTGATCTCGACCCCGAGGTCATCGAAGGTGGGTGGCACCCGATCACGGCTGGCCGGCGCCCATGGGCAGCCGTTGTCACAACCCAGATTGGTGGCGGCGCTGTCACATGCCAGCGTCGATGCGGTGGGCACGTACACGTTGACCGATCCGGTGATCGGATTACCGGCAGCATCGGCCTTGTAGATGCGTACCTCTTCCAGGTCGCCGAAGTTGAGATTGCAGGCCGACTCTTCTACGGCGGCGAGAATCAGATCGTCGGCGTCTTTCCCCGAGACAGTGTCGTTGAAGTTCGCAGCAGCGGCGCCGGTGCGAGCTCCTTCCCGGGCCGAGTTGCTTACCGTGAGATAGTCAACGACGAGGAAGCCGACCTCGGATAGCCCGACTGCCATCAGAATCAGCAGCGGGAGGATTATCGAGGCCTCGATCAGGCTGGCGCCCTTCTCGAATCTGTGTCTCATGAGGTGCCAAACACCTGTGGTTCGACCTGGAAATCGGTGGAGGCGGTGAAGTCTGCGTCCGGCGTGAAGTACCCGGTGAGCCAGACGTGGGTGAAGAGGACCTCCACGCCGATCCGGTCTGTGGTGGGAGCTTCGACATCGCGGTCTGCCGGATCCCAGACGGGGGTGACATAGTTGGTGCGGAACGGCTCGGGACACGGGGACCAGTCACAACAACCGGGGAGAGCAGGGCTGACGGTGCTGGCGCACCCTGTGTTCGGCGCGTAGCTGTACGTCGTGGATTCTCCAAGTGGAGTTGCCTCGAAGATCCTGGCGGTCATGCCATCGGAGATTCCCGCAGGCGAGAGTGTCTGCTCGATGTCCCGGAGGATCTGAATGTCGGCCCGTGGGTCGTCTCCATAGGTCGCTCCAGCTCTGGCGCCTTCACGCGCTGCGTGGCTCACCGAGAGCCAGTCCTTGAAGGCGAGCCCGAACTCGACGACTGCGAAAAGGGTCAAGAAGAGCAAGCCGTAAACCACGGCCGCCTCGACCAGCGTTGCCCCGCGCTCGTGCCCGGGATCGCTCCGTTCGATGATGCCCCTAAAGCCTTTGACTGCCTTCACGTTCTTTCCACCCACCAGAGCGTTGCGTTGCTCGACGACTGGGGGTTCATCGGCAGAACTGCCAATTACTTGAAGCAGAAACCGATTGTCGGCATACAAACGGGCCTGTCGACCCAGCCGTTACGACGCAGAGTGGGCGGTTACCGCGGAGGGCGGCCGCTCGGCTCCGGTTCAGGATGTGGGAACCAGGTGGATCGGGTTACCGATCATGTAGGCCAGCCAGGTCGTCGTGTCCTGGACGCCGCCGACGAAGGTGTAGTGAACCCGCCACCAGCCTCCGGAATACGGAGCCCACCGGAGGCAGGACGGCCTCCAATTTGACCCATTCCCCGTTGTAGTCGTTCGCGCCCCCGTTGTTGAGCGCAGTGAACTGGCACGGCGACATGATCCCTCTCGACGCCCAGGTATCGGAGACCTCGGCACGGGTGAACATCTCGCAACTTCCGTAGGGGACAGTAGACCCTGGTGGGACGAGCTTGATGGTGCCGCCGGCGTTGGAGTCGCCCGGGTCATAGAGCTCGACGACGAAGGTCTTCCCCGCGTAGTAGTCCGGGACCTCGGCCAGGTAGAAGTTGGACTCGGTGGCCGACGCGTTGTTGAACATTGAGAAATCGCCCAGACCGAAGAGATTGCTCCCTCCATTGGTCCGCACCGCGTAGCGATTGAGGCCGCTCGCGTTCACATTCCCGCTGGTGTTCACGATCTGCACCACCCAGGTCCCGTTGGGGCTGGCGCTGGAGTTGACCGAGCACGCGGTATCCCAGTTCCAGTTCGGTGCCGGTGGTCCTGTGAACGGCGGATCGCTGTCAGGGTTCACCTGAGCCTGCGGGGGGTACGCCTTGGAGCAGACCGGGGCGCCGTTGTCGCTGAGGATGAGCGGAGTGGGGTCGGGCGCAAAGACATTGACGGTCACCGTCGGCCCGACACAAGTGGCCGGGTTCCCGCAGAAGTCGTTGTGATCCCCGGTGCGCCAGGCATCGCCATTGGCAACGGCACCGGACTTGTTGTGAAACGCCATGTCGAGGGTGTCGAAGCTGAAGCTGTTGCCGTTGGGGATCACTCCGTACAGATAGCCGGTGTCTCGATAGGCCGGGCTCTGCGGGCAGCCGTTTGTCGAGCCACTTTCGTCGCGGCAGAACGACGAGTAGGCGTCTCCCATCTCGTTGTCGGTCCACTTGCCGTGGATGTTCGCCCAGAAGTTGGCCTGACCGGTGCACCCCGGTTGTTCCGGGTCGCACGAGTTGCCGAACTGATTGTCCGGGCTGCCCAGTTTCAACGGTGGGATGTACTCGGCGACCGCCGTTCGAGAGATGTCCATCTTGCTGAAGCCGAGGACCTTGGCGAAGAACGTCGGCACCTCGTCGTTGATGGTCACCTTGAGCTTGTTGGGCTCGCCGGGAACGCCGGCCGGAAGCACCTCCACATCGGTGAGGGTGTTGTCGTATCCGTTGCGAAGGGCGATGTCGACGGCGGTGTCGTCGGCCTTGCCCGAGTCTCCCGGCAGCCAGATGACACCGCCGAGGGCCGCGGCGTCGGCGGCCCGCTGGATTCGGCTTGCGTTGAGATAGAACCAGGCGAGATCGGTGCCGAAAGCGGCCATCCCCATCAACACGACGAGCGAAGCCGCGACCAGCGCTAGGGCCGCGCCCCGGTCCTCGCCGTCCTTGATGCGATGGAATAGACCTCTCACTGCGTACCTCTGGTGTCGGGCTCGATCTGCATCAAGGCGGTTTCGTCCCAGTTGACCGTTGGAAACGGGAAGATGCCGGTCACACTGTTGTGGGAGAAGATGACCTCGACACCGAGGACCTCGAGGAGGTGCGGCTCTCGATGGCGATCAGTCGCGAGCCACGGACAGCCATTGTCACATCCCAGGGCGTTCCCCGGCGAGTCGCAGGCCAGGGCGCCTCCGGGTGAGTACTCGTTGATGGATCCGGCAATCGGATCGCCGAGGCCGTCGGCCTTGAAGATGCGGACCTTCTCCAGATCGCCGAAGCGAAGGTTGCACGACGCCTCCTCCACCGCATCAAGGATCAGAGCGTCGGCGGTGGGGAAGTCGGCGGCAGCAGCGCCGGTGCGAGCCCCCTCGCGTGCAGCATTCGTGACTGTGAGGTAGTCGACGACCAGAAACCCGATCTCGGAGAGGCCTATGGCGAGGAGGATGAGGATGGGGAGGACGAGACCCACCTCGACCAGCGACGCCCCCTGCTCGCGACGACGGCTCATGACTCGAACACCTGTGGCTCGATCTGGAAGTCCGTTGCGGTCGTGAAATCGCTCGATGGGACGAAGTAGTTCGTCAGCCATTGATGCATGAACTGCACCTCTACTCCTATCCGATCCAGATCAGGCGCCTCCACGTCGCGACTCGACGGGTCCCACCCGGGGACTTGGTAGCTGTCCCGGAACGGCTCCGGGCACGGCGTCCAGTCGCAACACCCCACGAGTGGAGGCAGACCCACGGGTGTGTTGTCGCTGCAGTCGGTGCCGGGCGCGTAGGAGTAGACCTCGTCCACCGCAGGAGCTTCGGCGTTGAAGACGCGGACATTCATCCCGTTGGCGATCCCCGCCGGAGCCAGGGTCTGCTCTATGTCACGAAGGATCTGGATGTCGGCGGTGGGGTCGTCGCCATAGGTGGCGCCGGCGCGGGCGCCCTCGCGGGCGGCATGACTGACAGAGAGCCAATCCTTGAAGGCGAGACCGAACTCGACGACGGCGAAGAGGGCGAGGAAGAGCAGGGCGTAGACCAACGCCGCCTCAACGAGGGTTGCCCCTCTGTCATCCCGTCGCTCGGTTGTCATCTGCCCCTATTCCCTTGGTCCCAGCAACCACGTTCGGTGAGCTGAACCTACCCAGAGTGGTCCCCCGAATCCGATCAGGCTACGTCGTAAATTTTCGCTGACAAGGGGTTACTAAGCCAAGGCCAAAAAGGACTACTGCGCGACGAGACGGCGGTTTTTCACCTTCGCCTTGAGGTAATCGGCGTTCATCATCGCGATGAAGTCGATCGATATCGATTTGGGACAGGCCTTCTCGCACTCTCCATGGTTGGTGCACGATCCGAAGTACTGCTCCATCACCTCGACCATGTTCTCGGTTCGGGTCCATCTCTCGGCCTGGCCCTGGGGAAGGAGGTTGAGATGGCTGATCTTGGCCGCGGTGAAGAGATTGGCGGCACTGTTGGGGCAGGCTGCGACGCAGGCCCCGCAACCGATGCAGGCCGCTGCGTCGAAAGCGATGTCGGCGGCGGGCTTGGGAACCGGGGTCAGGTTGGCGTCGGGAGCCGACCCGGTGTCGACGGTGATGTAGCCGCCGGCCTCGATGATGCGGTCGAACGAGCTGCGGTCGACCACCAGGTCTTTGACCAGAGGAAACCCCGCCGCCCGCCACGGCTCGACTGTGATCGTCGACCCGCTCTCGAACTTGCGCATGTGGAGCTGGCAGGTGGCGGTGCCGAGCTGGGGGCCGTGGGCCTGGCCGTCGATCATCACGCCACAGGAGCCGCAGATCCCCTCACGGCAATCATGGTCGAAGGCGACCGGCTCTTCCCCCTGGTTGACCAGACGTTCGTTGAGAACATCGAGCATCTCGAGAAAGGACATCTCCTCAGAGATTCCGGCGACTTCGTAGGTCTTGAACGAACCAGGTACGTCGGGGCCTTCCTGCCGCCAGATCTGGAGCGTCACGTTCACTTGTAGCTCCGGGTGCTCAGATTGACCGCTTCGAAAGTGAGTGGCTCCTTGTTCAGCTCCGGCTTCGCCGGATCCCCGGTCCACTCCCACACCGCAACGTGGGCGAAATCGTCGTCCCAGCGCAGGGCCTCACCGTCGTCGGTCTGGAATTCCTCACGGAAATGACCGCCGCACGACTCGTCACGATGGAGCGCGTCGAGACACATCGCCTGGGCCAGCTCGAAGAAGTCTTCCACTCGACCCGCCCGCTCCAGGGTCTGATTGAGCCCGCCCGCCGTGCCCAGGATGCGCACATCGCTCTTGAACTCCTCGTAGAGGGCGGGAATCTCGGACAGCGCCTTGTTGAGGCCTGGCTCGCTCCGAGACATGCCGCAGTACTCCAGCATGATCTTTCCCAGCTCCTTGTGGAACCAGTCGACGGTGCGGCTGCCCCTCGTCGACACGAACCGGTCGACCCGCTCACGGACCTCCTGTCCCGCCTCTCCGAAGGCCGGGTCGTCGGTGGGCACCGGCGGCTGGTTGAGGAAACCGGCCAGGTAGTCGCCGATGGTGGTGGGGAGGACGAAGTAGCCGTCCGCCAGTCCCTGCATCAACGCCGATGCACCGAGACGATTGGCGCCGTGGTCGGAGAAGTTGGCCTCGCCGATGGCGTAGAGCCCGGGGATCGTGGTCATCAGGTTGTAGTCGACCCAGAGCCCTCCCATCGTGTAGTGCGGGGCGGGATAGATGCGCATCGGCACGTCATAGGGGTCTTCGTCGGTGATGCGCTGATACATCTCGAACAGGTTGTCGTAACGCTCCTGGATGACAAGGCGGCCGTCGCGTTCGATGGCGTCGTGGAAGTCGAGGTACACCCCGTTGCGGAGCGGGCCCACCCCTTTGCCCTCGTCGACGATTCGTTTCACGGCGCGCGATGCCACGTCCCTCGGAACCAGGTTGCCGAAAGCCGGGTACATACGCTCGAGGAAGTAGTCGCGCTCCTCCTTGGGGATCTGGGAGGGTGGTCGCTCGTCGCCGATTCGGCCCGGGACCCAAATCCGACCGTCATTTCGCAGCGACTCGGACATCAATGTCAGCTTCGACTGGAACTCGTCCGATGCCGGGATGCAGGTCGGATGGATCTGGGTGAAGGAAGGATTGGCGAAGCCGGCGCCTTTCCGGTGTGCCCTCCAGATTGCGCTGACGTTGCAGGCCATGGCATTGGTGGACAGAAAGAAGACATTGCTGTAACCACCCGTGGCGAGGACCACGGCGTGGCCGGAATGGTTGGTGATGGCGCCCGAGATCAGGTCCCGGACGACGATGCCCACAGCCCTGCCCTTCCTTGACCACGATGTCGAGCATCTCCGACCGTGTGTGGAGCTTCACCGTGCCCGCCGCCACCTGGCGCGCCATCGCCTGGTAGGCCCCGAGGAGTAGCTGCTGGCCGGTCTGCCCCCGGGCATAGAAGGTGCGAGCCACCTGGGCGCCACCGAACGACCGGTTGTCGAGCAGCCCCCCATACTCCCGGGCGAAGGGAACCCCCTGTGCGGTGGCCTGGTCGATGATGTTCAGCGACTCGTGGGCCAGCCGGTAGACATTCGCCTCCCGGCTCCGGTAGTCCCCGCCCTTGACCGTGTCGTAGAAAAGCCGGTACACCGAATCGCCATCGTTCTTGTAGTTCTTGGCGGCGTTTATCCCCCCCTGGGCGGCAATGGAATGGGCCCGGCGCGGCGAGTCGTGGAAGGTGAACACCTCGACGTCGTATCCGAGCTCGGCGAGGGAGGCCGCCGCCGACGCTCCGGCCAACCCGGTGCCGACGATCAGGATCTTGAACTTCCGCTTGTTCGCCGGGTTCACCAGGCGGACCGAGAACTTGTGGTTTTCCCACTTGTCTTCGATGGGACCGTCCGGCACCTTGGCGTCGAGTTGGAGACGTCACCTGCTCACCCCACGAACCCGAAGTAGACGGCGAGGGGCATGATCGCGTTACCGACGGTCACCAGGACGGCGAGCCCGATGGCGAAGTAACGGCGCAGGTTGTTGAACCGCGGGTGGTTGATCCCGAGGCTCTGGAACATCGACCACGCCCCGTGATAGAGGTGGAGCCCCAGCAGGATCATGGCGATCACATAGAAGGCGGTCACGGGGGCCCTGGAGAACGTGGCGACGAAGTTGGCGTACACCTCACCCCGGGCCCACGTCTCGGGTGCCATCGGCTGGATGCCCCAGGTCAGGTCGGCGAGATGGAAGAGGAGGAAGGCGGCGAAGATGACTCCACTCCACCGCATGGTCCGGCTGGCGTAGGTGGCGGCGACGTAGGTGCGCGGGCCCTGGTAGTCCTCGGGTCGGGCCCGACGGTTCATCAGCGTCAACGAATAGGCGGCGTGGATGTGGAGGAGGAAGGCAACGATCAACCCGGTGCGCAGGATCCACAGCGCCACGTGGGAGGGGAGGAAGGGGACCAGCAGCTCGCGGAGAGCCTCGGCGTAGATGTCGATGTCGGGAACACCGTCGACGTCGGGGAGGAAGATCTTCCAGTTCCCGACCATGTGGGCCAGAACGAAGAAGATGATGCCGATGCCGGTGAGCGCCATCACCCATTTCTTGCCGACCGCCGATCGATAGAAGCCGACCGGCCAGGGGGCTCTTCTCTCTTCGATCGTGGCGGACACCGGGACTCCATTATGCCAAGTCTGAGTCTCCGGAGAATCGCTCGGCGCGACAAGGAGAAATCCGCCACTCGGGGTTGACGGCGCGCGCGACCGGTCTTAATGTCAAACGTGTAATTACACGGTTGTGAGGAGACCTGATGCAGAGCAAGCTCATCCAAGCCCTGGCTGTAGGTGAGCTTTCCTGGCAGGACTACGCCAACTGCCGAGGCGCCGATGCCGACCTCTTCTTCCCCGAGCGGGGGGCTTCCACCCGGAAAGCGAAGGCGATATGCGCTGCCTGCGAGGTGCGGGCGGAATGTCTCGACTACGCGGTCGACATGGGCGAGAAATTCGGCATCTGGGGTGGTCTCAGCGAGCGTGAGCGACGTCGGGTCCGACGCGAGCGAACCCAAAGGGAACGCAAGGTCGGATAGGGCTCAGAGATAGAGACCGGTCTGGTCCTCGTTCTGCCCGGGGGGCGAGGGTGGGATCAATGCTCTCTTTTGCATCTCCTGCCACTGGGATTGCGCAGCCATCTGCTGGCTCCACAACGAGGCCTGGATCCCGTGGAACAGACCCTCCAGCCATCCGATCAACTGGGCCTGGGCGATCCGCAGCTCGGCCTCGCTGACGCCCTCCCTGTCGAGGGGCACCATGATCTCGTCGAACTCGTCGAGCAGCTCGGGGGAAAGGATCTCTCTCAATTCGTCGAGTGATCGGGAATGGACGTCGGCGAGACGTCTCCGCCCCCCGTCATCCAGAGGCGCTTGTCGCACCTCCTCGAGCATCGCCCGTGTCATCGACGCGATCCGGATCAGCTTGGTCGGCTCGGAGACCGGCGGGTCCGGGCGCTCCTCCTCCGGCACCTGCTCGACCGCGTCCGGCTTCACCGCTTCTTCCATGGCCTCAGCCTAAAGGCAATTGCTTTTGGCGCGGCGATGTCGGCCTATAGACCGACATCGCCGCGCCAGAACGATGAGTCAGGCCCGGACTTCGTCCCGCATGAAGGCGATGTAGGCGGCGGCGAACATGACCGACGTCAGGGCCACCAGGATGGCGATCTGAGGCCAGACCACGGCCAGGCTCTGGGTCAGGTTGAGCTCGGAGACGATCGCCCGGTCGACTTGTTCGACGGTGACAAGTCCGACGGTCCGCACCTCCGGGTCGAGGAGCACACTCGAGACCTGCTGGAACAGGGTCACCGGCGACAGTTGTGAAACGGTTTGGACGGTTTGCTGGTAGGCGATCTCGGCCGCATCCGAACCATCCCTGGGGCTGAGCACGCTGGCGATGGCCCCGAAGATGAACGACCCGAACAGCGTCAGGACGAGCCAGACGCCCAGCGGGATCATCGCCGAGGTAGAGGCACGCTTCGCCGTTACCGAGCACAGAGTGGCCAGTGCCTGCCAGAACCCCACGTAGATGATGGTGAAGATCAGCCACACGGCCAGACGGGAGATCTCGGTCGGGGTGGGCACGACGCCGAGCCGGAAGATCCCGATCCCGGACACGAACAGGACGAGGGCGGTGAGCATGATCGAGACGACGGCCAGTCCCGCCACGAACTTGCCCAGGATCACCTCGTCACGATGGATCGGCTGTGAGAGCAGCCGGGGCAGCGTCCCCTGGGAGCGCTCGCCGCTGACCGCATCGAACCCGAACATGATCCCCAGCAGCGGGGCCAGGAACCCGACGAACACGATCAGGGGGAACGGGACCGGGTCGGCGGTGACGGTGAAGAGCTTGAGAAACAGCGCCGTGATCCCTTGGGCGTTGGGGGCGACGTCGCGGATCCCCCCCGAGGCGGCGAAGACGGCCGCAGCGGTGGCGATGCCGAGGACCCCCATCAGCACGACGAAACGCCCTGACAGGATGTGGTCGGCGATCTCCTTTCTGGCTACCGCCCGCCACCCTCCTACCCGAATGGACTCCTCCGGCGCCGGCGTGTCCTCAACCGTTGTCTCGACGTCGGTGGTCATACCGGAACCTCTTCCTCTTCCTCTTCGATCTCGAAGTAGCGGCGATAGATGCTCTCCAGATCCTCGTCGAGCCGATGGACACCGATGACGTCGGCACCCTGGGAGACGAGACCGCTCACCGCGGGCGCCAGCGACTCCGAATGGAGGTCGGCCACCCATGATCCCGGCACCCGACCCGGGATGATGCCGCTGGCGGATCCGAGGGACTCGAGGGCAGCTCGACCCTTGGACGGCTCGCCGCCGAGACGGAACTCGACCCTGATCTTCCCGCCCTTGTCCACTGCGGCGAGCTCGTGTGGTGTTCCCTGGGCCACGACCTTGCCCCTGACGAAGATCGCCACCCGATCGCAGACCGTCTGGACCTGGTGGAGGAGGTGGCTGGCGAGGAGAACGGTCACTCCCTCGTCCTTGGCGAGGCGCTGGATCAGGTTGAGCATCTCCACCACGCCCTCGGGGTCGATGGCGGTGGTTGGCTCGTCGAGGATCAGCACCGAAGGGTCCTTCACCAGGGCGTCGGCCACCCCGAGACGCTGCTTCATGCCTCGCGAGTACTCGCCGGACGGCTGGTCGGCGGCCTCGGCCAGGCCGACCAGCTCGAGCAGCGAGCTGATCAGGTCCTCGTAGTCCTCGAGCCCGTTGAGTCGTGCCGTGAACCTGAGGTTCTCCCGCCCGGTCATCGGATCGTAGAAGCCAACTGCGTCGGGCAGGTAGCCCACCTTCCTCTTGACCTCGAGGGGGTTCCATCTCGGGTCGAGCCCGAGCACCTCGATCTTGCCCTTGGTGGGCTCGACCAGACCCAGCAACATCAGGATGGTGGTCGTCTTTCCCGCCCCGTTGGGGCCGAGCAACCCGAACACCTCCCCGGCCTCGATGTCGAGGTCGAGCCGGTCGACCACGGTGTGCTCGCCGTAGGTCTTGGTCAGCTTCCGGCTGCGGATGGTCGAGGCGGCCATGTCAGCGGCGGCCGAAACGGCGGAAGACCCAGGCGAGGCCGGCCAGGGTGAGGGCGATCACCGCGATACCGACGAACCCCCACACGGCCGACGGGTTGACGGTGGTGCGGATCTCCATCTGTGGAGCCTCGACCTCCTCGTGCGTGGCGGTGAAGGTGATCACGTAGTCGCCGGCCACTGCCTCCTCAGAAGGCGTGATAGTCGCGGTCACCGGGGTCGACTCGTTGGGACCGACCGCAACCGTGTCGTTGTCGAAAACGACTTCCCACCCGCTCGGGGGGGTGACGCCCATGGTCACCCCTTCCAGCGGAGCGGTCCCGGTGTTGGTGAGGAGGATCTGGAAATCGCTCGAGCTGCCCACTGTGACCTCGGCATTGAGCCGCTGGTCCGGAGTCGACATCTCCAGGGCGAACGATCCGACCACCTCCACGATCATCTCGGTCTCCACCGTCGAGCCGGGTGCGGTAGCCACGAGCGTGACCGGATACTGCGCTGCCTCGGCCTGGAAGGGCGGGGTGACCTCGACGTTGATCGTCTGGGTGCCACCGGCCTCGACGAGAACGGTGGACGCCTGCGCCTGACCCGAGAGCTCGGCGGTTACGTCCCAGCCAGAGGGTGCGGTGGGAGCCAGCTCGAACTCGAGGTCGGCAGGTGTCCCGTTGTTCAGTTCCACGTCGAAGGTGACTGGCTCACCTGCCGGGGTGCGAAGACCGGGGAAATTGGGAGTGAGCGTGACCTCACCGCCGGCCTGGGCGGAGACCCTGACCGCGATGGGGAGGGTGACCGTCTCCCCTCCGCCGGAGGCGGTGATGGTCATCGGGAAGTCGCCCTCGGTCGCGCTGGTCGGGACGGTGACATCGAATGTGAGCTCGGGCACGAGCCCCGGCCCGGCGGTGACCGAGTCGACTTCGAAGCCGCCGCCGCGGAATGCCGCGGTCCAGCCTTCGGGCACGCCTTCGACGGCGAGAGCGACCGCGACTTGACTGGGGGCCGCGACGGTGAGCACAAAGCTGACCTGGTCCCCGGGCTCGACCGCGACCGACGGGAACGGGGTGCTGACGGTCAGAGCGGTGGCGGGGAGGGTCGTAGGTGTCTCCTCGTCCGTCTGCGCGAGAGCCGCAGGGGCCAGAGCCAGCGTGGACACCACGGCCAACGCCACCAGCAATTGCCTCTTCGACACCAAGGTGATCAGAGCTCCTTCTTCATCGGTTTTGGTCACAAACACTCGAAATGACCGCAGAGACCCTAAATCGATGATAAATCCATTGAGAAAACGGTGGGCCGCTACTGCTCGGCCATCTGGGAGAGTCGTTCACGGCTGATCCGCACCTGAACCCCCAGCTGATGATCCGCTCCACCGTGATAAACGCCACGCAAAGGCATGACGTCCTGGTAGTCCCGGCCGTGCCCGATCTTGACATGAAGCTCGCCGACAGGCTGGGCGTTGGTCGGGTCGAGGCCCCACCATCCGTGCCCCGGCACGAAGACTTCGAGCCAGGCATGGGTCTGCACACTCAGCTCGGGCTCGTCCGGGGCCACTGCCGAAGTCTGCTCGGCGGCATACAGGTAGCCCGACACGTACCGAGCCGGGATGCCGATGCTGCGATACATGGCGATGCCGAGATGGGCGAAATCCTGACAGACCCCTTTGCCCTGGGACATGACATCGGCCACGTCGACGCCGACGTATGTGGCGCCCGGCACGTAGTCGAGGGTGGACGTGACCTTGTCGGAGACGGCGGTTGCGACGTCCACCACCTCAACCGCGCCGCCCACGGCCTCCCGGGCCGCTTCTTCGATGGGCCCGTCCCAGATGGCGTGGGGCGAGGGGCGGAGAAAGCTCGACAGCTCCTCCCGCACGGATTCGAGCGCCTCGATCGAGGCCTCGCTCGATGGGCTCGACGGAGTCGTCGTCTCCACCGTCGACTCCGCCATGATCCGGAGATCCCGGTGAGGCTCGACGATCCCGAACTCGTCGACCCTCGTACCCCAGTAGTCGGTGTAGGAGTGGACCCGAGCTGTCGGCATGACTTCGACGTGGTACGCATCCAGACGTTGGTGGTCATCAGTTGGCCGGGCAGGCGCGGAGGAGATTGTGCGACTCCCACGCCGGCTCCCCGTAGATGAACTCGTTCAGGTAGCGGATCTCGAGTCTCATGCCCACCTCTGGAAGTGCAGCTGGAGATCGGTGCCGGCCCGGAAGAAGTGGGCCTCCACCTCGTCGGAGACCTCATAGATCTCTTTCTGCAGCTCCTCGAGGAACGGGTCGAGCCGCCCGTCGACGATGGCGGGGACGTCGGTGAATTCGGCATGCGCCCGCACCCGGCCGACCGCTCGCTCCATGCTCGTCTGCTGGCTCGGCCCGGCGAGACGGTCGATAAGACGCTCCACCTGCTGGAGGCAGTAGAGGACGCTGCGCGGGAACTCCTGGTCGAGCAGCAGGAATTCGAGGACGTCGGTCGGGTCGAGGGAGGCATCGTGGGCCTTGAGATAGGCCTCGTAGGCGGATACCGACTTGAGCACCGAAACCCAGGCGTGAAAACCCGATTGCTCGTCGCCTCCGGCGAGGCGGGCATATCGGACGGAGAGGAGGCGGCATGTCATCTCGGCGCGCTCGAGGAGGAGGCCGAGCAGCATGAAGTGGTAGCCATCGTCCCGGGGCATGGTCTGGGCAGCGACACCGCTGATCAGCTGACACCGGCTCTTGATGCTCCGGAAGACTTCATAGGCCCGTCGGTCGAGATCGAGATGGAAGTCGGCGCGGGCCAGGTCGAGATAAAAGACGTTGATCGCCTCCCACAGCTCGGTCGAGATCCGGTCACGCAAGCCGCGAGCGTTGTCACGGGCCCGCTCCACGGCGGAGATGATGGACCCGGGGTTGGTGCGGTCAGCGACCAGGTAGCTGCTCACCGCGCTGCTCTCCAGCGGCGCCGGTGTAGAGGGCGTTGACGTAGAGGACCTCGAGCAGCTCGCCCCATGTTCTGGCTGCGCCGTCACCCGGCGACTCGAGCAGGTTGTGATAGGTCACGTCGAGCATGCGGGCGGTGTCCTCGGCCCGCTCGACATAGCGGCCCACCCAGAAGAGGTCCTCAGCGTGGCGTGACAGCATGACCGCTCCCGTTACCCAGCACCCATGTGTCCTTGGACCCGCCGCCCTGTGAGGAGTTGACGATCAAGGAACCCTTCCGCATCGCCACCCTGGTCAGACCACCGGGGACCACTTCGATGGTGTCACCGCTGAGCACGAAGGGTCGCAGGTCGACGTGGCGGGGCTCGAGATGCCCGTCGACGAAGGTGGGATGGGTGGAGAGCTGGACGATTTCCTGGGCGATGTAACCCCTCGGGTTGGAACGGAGTACGGCTGCGGTTGCGGCAAGCGTCGCCTCGTCGGCCACGCTGCCGATCACGATGCCGTAACCGCCAGCCTCGGCCACCGGCTTGACCACGAGCCGGTCGAGTCTGCCCAGGATGAGCTCCAGCTGGTCGGGGTCCCAGGGGAGATAGGTGGTGACATTGGGGAGGATCGGCTCCTCGCCCAGGTAGTACTCGATGAGGGCGGGGATGTAGGGATAGACCCCTTTGTCGTCGACGGCACCATTCCCGATGGCGTTGGCAATGGTCACCGTCCCCGCCCTTGCCGCGCCGTGGAGACCGGGCACGCCGAGGAGACTGTCCTGCCGGAAGACGACGGGGTCGAGGAACTCGTCGTTGACCCGGCGGTAGATCACATCGACACGCTTGAGGCCCTTGGTCGTGCGCATGAACACCTGGCGATCGTCGACCAGGAGGTCTCTGCCCTCCACCAGCTCGATGCCCATCTGCCGGGCGAGGAAGGCGTGCTCGAAGTACGCCGAGTTGGCCACCCCCGGGGTGAGGACCACCACCGTGGGGTCGTTGACGTTCGGTGGGGCGATGGCACGGAGCGCCCGGAGCAACGAGGCCCCGTAGTGGTCGACCGGGCGAATGATGTGGCTGGCGAAGCCGACCGGGAGGATCCGGGTCATCGCCACCCGGTTCTCCAATACGTAGGAGATCCCGCTCGGCACCCGCAGGTTGTCCTCGAGGACCCGATACGTGCCCTTGTCGTCGCGGACGATGTCGATCCCGGCCACGACGCATCGGGAGCCGCGGGGGGCGGGAATGCCGTGTGCTTCCCGAACGTATCCGTCCGCCGACTCGACCAGCCAGCGAGGGATGATGCCGTCGTTGATCGCCTGCTGACCGCCGACGTAGAGATCGTCGAGGAAGCGGTTGAGGACGGTTACCCGCTGAACGAGCCCGGCTTCGATGTGGCTCCACTCGTCGGAGGGGATGATCCGTGGCACCAGGTCCATGGGCCAGGTGCGCTCGAGGCCGCCTTCGTGCCCGGTGACGGCGAAGGTGATCCCGAGGGTGCGGAAGAATGAGTCGAGCAGCCCGAGACGATCGGCAAGCTCGGCGTCACCGATCTCTCCGAGGCGATTCATCAGCGCCTGGTAGTGAGGACGGACCCCGTCTGGGCCGTGGACCTCGTCGAAGCTGCCCATCGGCGAAGTGTATTGACGGCATTTCCTCCCCCGAAGGGGGAGGTGTCGCCGCAGGCGACGGAGGGGGCTCTCCTCAGACGTGACCGAGCGGGTGGCCGGTGTCGGCCCTGACCTCGGTCCCGCACAGCTGGCAGTTGCGCAGACCCGGCGCCACCTTCGACTGGCATGAGGGGCATTCGACGATGAGCTCGCGGACCCGCTCGTCATCGACTCCGTCCTGGAGATCGAGTTCGTTGATCTTCTCCATGAGCCGCTCCGGGGTGATCCCCTGCTCCTCGAGGAGGGCGAGTGTCGCCCGCATGATCATGACCAGACGGTCGATGCGCTCGTTGAGGTCTTCGATCCGGTTGGTGTGGTGGGTGCCGTCGGCGACCGCCGCACTTCGCGCCAACGAGGCGGCCCGGGTGGCCGAAGACTGACCCATGCTGTAACCGAGATAGAACTCGAGCATGCTCAGGTATCGGCTTGCTTCGGGATTTGGTGAAGACCCGAACCGGACCCATTCCAACCCATCCCTGGATGCCGTAGGCTCACCTCGAGTAACGAAGAGGACGACAGATGGCTGAGGACTACCCCCCGATCCTCGACGCGGCGCAGGTAGCGGAGTTGCTAGGAATGAACGTGCAGATGGTCAGGCGCTATGCCAGGGAGGGGAGGTTGCCCGCCTACAAGCTCCCCGGTGGACGCACGTTCAAGTTCTTCCGGGACGAGATATATGAGTTCGTCCGGGCTCACCCGGTGACCGCGGAGATCGACGATGTCAGAAGCGAGATGTAGAGCGGATCACGGCGACGATCTGTCGGAGCGGAACAACGATCGTGTTCCCATCCTGGGTCAGTTCGACGTGATCGGTGGCTACGACATCGATCGACCCGACGATTGCCCTCCCATCGACAACGACTATTCGCACCGACTCCGTCGCCGCTGCGACTTCGGCGAGCCGAGCCCGGAAGGTGAGCATGTCGCCGCTCTGCTCGTTGCCACCCGACTCGCTTCGCTCCACCGTCCAAACCGCCGAGTCGAGGACTACCTCGACCCTGTCGTCGCCCCGATCGATACTGGCGAAGTCCGCGCCGGCGTACACGACGCGGCCGGAGAAGGTGTGTGCTGCAGTCTCAGCACGCACTCGCTCCCCGCGGTGAACCAGCTCGAGGACTCGCCCGGAAAGGTCCAGCCGCCGCCTCCGAAGCAGCTCAGTGAGCTTTTCGTCCTCGGCAGCCTCCTCCAACCACTCCCTCCCAGCCCCCTGGCGAAGATGAGATTCCACATCCCGATCCGGCATTTGTTCCATCTACTTTCGCGCTCTCGACATCGACCGCAGGCTCGACGATAAGTTCACACCAAAGACGATAGGTTCACCCCAAAGTGGACACGAGTCCCTCCGTTATAACGAGGGAAGCGGGCACCTCGGCACCGACCGTCCGGTCGGCTCGCTATCGACCGTCTCTGTCTCATATCGCGATCGCATCCGCTGTCGTCCTTGCCTTCGTCCTCAACTTTCTCGCTCTTCAGAGCCGGGACGCCACGACGCTGGTCGCCATCGCCGACTCCTCGATCGCGGCCGGCTCCCCTCTTACGCCGGACATCGTTCGACTTGTTCCCCTATCGGCTGACTTCGAGGGTCTCGACCACCTGGTGGGGGAGTCCGATCTCGAGGATCTCGATGGATGGATCGTTGGACGCTCGGTCCGTGAGGGGGAGTTGATCGATCGCTCCCTCGTCGTGCGGCCGGGCGCCGGCGAAGGGCTGCGGACGATGAGCATCCCGGTGCCGGTCGAGCATGCCGCCGGTGCCACATTGGTCATCGGAGATCGCGTCGATGTCATATCGATGGTGGGCGAGGAGCCGGCATTCGTGGCCACCGACCTCGAGGTGGTCAGCATCGCCGACACGATGCAGACGGGGTTGTCAGGGGCCGGGCCCTATCACGTGGTCGTCGGGGTGAGTCCTGAACAGGCGCTTGCGCTGGCCCGGGCGATCGCAGACGGGTCTCTGGAGATGCTCCGCTCTACCGGCGCCGATGTTTTCGAAGAGGCGGAACGGTGAACACCGGACCCGAGTTGGCACTCGCCGCCTCTGCTCGAGCCTGGCCGGACCGGCTCCATCGATTCCTGCTCGATCATGGTGGAGGGAGAGTCCGATCGCGTGTCATGGGCCCCGAACAGGCAGTTACGGATCAGTACGAGGTCTTGTTCATCGACGACGTGTGCTCATTCCTGACCCCACGTCTGGTCAGAACGGTCCGGGAAATGGGACGTGAGATCGTCGGGGTATACGACCCGGTCGACGCTCCTGATGCCAAACGTCACCTTCTCGAGTGCGGCATCACCGACGTGATCGAAGAGGGTGCGGCCCCGGACGAGTTCCTGGTCGCGGCCGAGGCCACACTTCTCCACCGGGTTGCACCGAAGCCTGCAGTCGTACCGGTGCCCGGTTCGTTTCGTGTCGGCGTGCTCGGGCCCATCGGTGGGGCCGGATGCACCGAGATAGCGATCGGAATCGCCGCGAGCCTTTCCCGCTCTCGGTCCACCCTGCTGATCGACCTGGACGAGAAGACGCCGTCCGTGGCACAGCGCCTCGATCTGCCGGTTCATCCCAACCTTCTCACCGCCCTCGAGGTGGCCCATCAACCCTCTGGTTCGATCACCGAGGCGATTCTCGACCACGATTCAGTGGATGTGATTGGCGGCGTCGTCAACACCATGTCGGCCTACGACATCCCGCTCGTCGAGATCGAAGGGGTCTTCGACGAAATCGGAAAGGCTGGCTACGAAGTCGTAATCGCCGATCTGGGAAGCCCGCGACCTGATCGACTCGACTACCTCCGTTGCCACGTCCTGATCGTGGTCGGCATGGGAAATCCGGTGGGAATGTCACGGCTGGTGAGATTCGTTCAAGGGCTGGGCACTAGGACCGACATGCCTGACACGGTGGCCCTGGTCAACCGTGTCGCCGCCGGAAGTCGCCGCCGTCTCGAGATAAGGGCGGAGATGGCCCGCCTGCTTCCGGCGATGCCGGTCATCCTGGTGCCTGAAGACAGTCGACTCGAGCGTGCGGCTTGGGATGGGACCCGCCTCGGGCGAGGTCCCTTCGTGAAGTCAGTCAGTCGTGTGGCGTCGCTGATCGATCGAGCGGCGGGATGACAGTCGACGCCTATCACGAGATCAGGAGGCGAGCCCTCGAAAGAATCGACGGCTCCGGACTCGACCCGCAGCGCGACACTGCTCGGCTCGTCGAGCTACTGCAGGCCACCGTCGATGACTATCAGCGACACGCCCACTTGGGGGAGACCCGGTCTCTGGCAGACCCTGATGCCACTGTGCGCCGCTTGCTCCAATCGGTGACCTATTTCGGACCGCTGGGGGACCTCCTTTCCCGCGACGACGTAGAGGAGATCTTCATCGAGGGCGACAGAGTCACCTTTCTCGAAGCCGGCGGTCGCCTTCGTGGGTTGGATGTTCCGAGCTCCGAGTCGGAGAATCGCCAGGTTGTCGAGCGGCTGATCGCAGCCACGGATCGGCGGCTCGATGCGTCTCACCCGGTGTCTCAGGCGCGCATCCTCGATGGTTCGGCACGGCTGACGGCGGTGATCCCGCCGGTGTCCGACCATCTTTCCGCCACCATCCGCCGCTACGCGCTTCGGAAGGAGACGCTCGCCTCGTTGGTCGAGCTCGGGTCGTTGACCCCCGGTGCGGCGGGTTTCCTCAGTCTCGCCATGCGCGCATCGACTTCTGTGATCGTTAGCGGCCCGCCCGGCGCCGGCAAGACCTCGTTCCTATCTGCCCTGATCGCAGCCGTCCCATCCGACCACTGCGTACGGGCATGCGAGGAGATCCGGGAGTTGCACGTACCGATAGTCCACGGGTCCTATTACGAGGCTCGGCCGCCATCGTTGGACGGCGGCGGGGAGATCAGCTTGCGCCAACTGGTCAAGGCCACCCTCGCGATGCGACCCGATCTGATAGTGGTCGGCGAGGTGCGGGGAGGAGAAGCTTTCGAGTTGACCCGCGCCGTCAACGCCGGATGCGGCCTTGCCTGCACCATCCATGCCAACTCGGCGCCAGACGCCCTCGACGCCCTGGTCAACGCTGCCTTGATGGCTGGGGAAAATATCCCGGAGCGCGTGGTGCGCAAGGTTTTCGCCTCCTCAATCGATCTGGTCATCCACCTCGAGCGAGATATCGAACCGAAAGATGGCGGCATTCGGCGCCAGACGATGGAGATCCGAGCACTGGTTCCTTGGCTTCACGAGGACTTCTCATCCGAGCCGTTGTTTCGGCGAGATCGCCTGGGTGGCCCACTGGAGTGGACCGGCTCGATGCCGCCGCAGTCCCTCGTTAGGCGTCTCGAGCGTGCGCTTCCCGGACAGGCCAACCTGACCCAGGTGTTGGAGGGAGTTAAGACTTGGTGACACTCGCTGCGGCCGTGGCGACTTCGGTGGCAGTGGCGCTCGTCGTCAAATGGGCGATGGTCGGCGTCAGGGATCGGAGTCGGCCCAAGCCGAAGAAGGCGGGCTGGCTAAAGGAATCCGGCCTCGAAGTGACACCGGGACAGTTCTGGGTTGCTTCCCTTGGTGCAGGGCTCGGGACGTACGCAGTCGTTTTCGCCCTGACATCACTTCCAATCGTCTCGCTGATGCCCTCCGTGGTTGTCGCAACCCTGCCCAAGGCGTACTTCTCTCGCAAGCGGGCGCAGCGACTCGACGAAGTGCAACGGGCGTGGCCCGACGGGCTTCGGGACCTCCTGGCGTCGGTCAGATCCGGGGCGTCGCTTCCTACCGCGATCGTGGGTCTCGCCTCGTTCGGGCCGGCTCCCCTGCGGGCCGCCTTTCACGGGTTTCCCGTGTATTCGCACAGTCTCGGTGTCGTGCCCGCGCTCGAGATGATCAAATCCGATCTCGCCGACCCGACCTCGGACCGTGTCCTCGAAGTGCTGATCCTGGCCTATGAGCGCGGGGGCGCTGTCGTGCCCGAGATCCTCTCCGATCTGGCTGATGCGACGACCAAGGATCTCTGGACTCTCGAAGAGATCCGCACCGACGCACTCGAGCAGAAGATCAACTCACGCATCGTCTTCATCCTCCCTTGGCTGGTGTTGGTGGCCATGACCGCCAGGGCCGGGCCCTTTCGCGAGTTCTATGCCTCACCGATTGGTGTCCTGGTCGCCGCCATCGGCGGGGTAATGAGTGTTGTCGGCGTGATGGTCGCTTCGAGGCTCGGCACTCAGCCGGCAGAGCCCAGGGTGTTCGTGTCACCCCGAGGTGGCGATTGAGCCTCACACCGGTCGTGCTGGTCGCAGCCGGGACCACTGCTCTCGTCGCCGGCCTAGTGGTTCACGCCCTGTTTCCTCCGGCTCGCAGTCTCACGTCGAGGCTCAATCCCTACCTCAGCCCAACCCGGATGACCCCAACGCGCCCGACCGTGACCGGACCTCTTTCTGCCGTGTTCGGGCCGATGCTTCGCTCGTTGGCGGCGTCGGTCGGCCGGGTGTTGGAGAGGTCCGGGGAGAAGGTGACGATCCTCGAGTTACGCCAAGCCGGTTGGTACCGCGATGTGCCCGAGGACGAAACGGTTCAGGTGTTTCGGATGGCTCAGCTTCGGACGATCGCGATCGGTGCCGGGATGGCCTTCCTCGTCGGGGTGGTCCTCGGCCTCTCACCGGGTCAGCGAATCGTGCTCGTGGTTCTCGGCATCGTGATCGGGTCAACTCGACAGCGGGCATCGCTGCGCTCCGCAATCGACAAGCGACGCGAGAGAATGTGCATCGAGATCTACACGGTGAACCAGCTCCTCGCTATGCGAGTCCGGGCTGGCGGTGGTGTGGTTCACGCCGTCCAGGACGTGGTGCGCCGTGGTGAGGGTGAGGTAGTCGCCGAGCTCGCTGACGCGCTCCGGTTGCATCGGTCGGGATGGCGCGCTGCGGATGCTTTTCGGAGGATCGCCGAGCTGACCCCCGAGCCCTTCTGCGGCCGCACCTATCGACTCCTCGCGACCGCCGAGGAACGAGGCGCCGATCTGGCCCCGGCCCTTCTCGATCTGGCGGAGGACGTCCGGGAGACACGTCGTGAGACGATGCGTAGATCCGCGACCAAGCGAAGGGCAGCGATGCTGGTGCCGACGATCGCCATCCTGGCACCCGTCCTCCTGCTCTTCGTAGCGGCGCCCCTCCCTTATCTGATCACTGGCTGGCGATGAAAGGAGGTTGAAATGCTGGCCCTCAAGCAATGGCTCCACGACGTGTGGGGCGACGACCGGGGACTGAACACTGCCGAGCTCATGGGGAATGCCGCCCTGGCGATTGCTGCACTCGTAGTGATCTGGGGCGCGCTTCAGGCGCTTGGCGTGGACATCGTCGGGTGGATCCGCTCACAGCTGATCGGAGGCTGAGCGAGCGCGGGATCTCCTCGGTCCAGTTTCTCCTCGCAAGCGGGCTAGGAATGCTGTTGTTCCTGGCCCTGGCCAATCTCGTCGTCGTTCAGTACGGACGGGGTGCGCTCCGGTCTGCCCTCGACCAAGGAGCCCGGGCCGGTGCAGTCAGCTCATCGGAGGAGGAATGCCGGCAGAGGATCGAGGGGGTCCTGAGCCAATTGCTGGGTGGCCGCATGGGCGACTCGGTGATGACTTCGTGTGCGGTGGGGACCGGCACGGTGACTGCGTCCGCCCAGGCAGTGTTCGTCTCTTGGACCCCCTTCACCGCCGACTTTGTCATCGAGATGACGGCACAGGCCACGAGGGAGTTGCCTCCGTGAGTGATCGCGGTCACGCGGCCGTGGAGTTGGGCCTGGCGGTCGGAGCCCTTCTCTTCCCGGTGGCACTCGCTGTCCTGGCATTCGGTCCTTGGTCTGAGCGCAGGGTGTTCGCTGAGGCGGCGGCTTCCGAAGCAGTGCGTGCTGCTGTGATCCAACTCGACACGTCAGCAGGGAATCAGGTGGTGGCCGATATGGCTGCCAATCACGGGCTCGGTCCTGACCTGGTTCATCTCAGCTGGTGTGGCGCCGATAGGTCCGTCCCGGATGATGTTCCGGAATCCTGCACCTTCGGTCGTGGCTCGGTCGTGACCGCGGAGGTCGAGGTGTGGGTCCCCCTGATCGCCACCCCGTGGGGTGAGGTGGGCGGACTATGGGTCGGAGCCTCCCACTCGGAGGTGGTAGATCTGTACCGGAGTCTCCCTTGAGGTCGGAGCGAGGCTCGGTCACTTTGTGGATGCTGGGTTTGTCCCTCTTGTTGCTCCTCTTCGGTGGACTGGCCATCGACTTTTGGCGGGCACTGGCATTGCAGCGGGAGCTGGCCGCGATCGCCGACTCGGCCTCGGTGGCTGCCGGATCAGGTATCGACGAGGAGCACTATCGGGCGACTGGGGAAGTCCGGATCGATTCGGATCGGGCGGCTGGCATCGGCTCGTCATACGTGGCGTCGCAAGACGTCGACCCGGACGACCTGATCATCACCACCGCACCGGATGGTTTGTCTGTCTCAGTGCTGGTGGTCGACCGCCTCGACTTGGGGCTGATGGGGGTGTTCGTCGATCAGACAGCGCCATTGACAGTCACTGCCGAGTCCACTGCGGTCCCTGTTCTGGTCCCATGAGCCAGAGTTCGCACTGGGACTCTTGTCGATTATCCTTACTCCGTACCCCGCATGGCCTTCGGGTGTGCGCGTTCGGGGGTGGTGTAATAGGTAACACGGCAGGTTCTGGCCCTGTTATTGAGGGTTCGAGTCCTTCCCCCCGAGCCAGGGTCGGCATGAGCCGGCCCCAACCTGGTCCCGTCGTCTAGTGGTCAAGGACGCTGGCCTCTCAAGCCAGAAACGGCGGTTCGAACCCGCTCGGGACTGCAAAACCCCTGGTAGATGTGTTTTTTGCCAGGTCCTGTCAACCGGCCCTTTTGAACTCCGGGACGTCTTGAGGCACGCCTGTCCTACGGATGGCCCACGAAGCGATCTCTGACGCGTACAGGCTGAGTACCTCGATGCTGAACGCAACGACGTCTTCAACTCGTTGACCCTTTGGATGCGACGTGATCCAGAGCTCGAGGTTTTCGATGCGATTGTCGGTGCGATTCCCGTTGCGGTGGTGAACCACTTCATCCGAACGTAAGGGGCGACCCAAGTGCACTGCCATGACGAGTCTGTGCTCTCCGACCGAAGGGGAGCCTCCGACCAGATATCGGAGCTCTGGCGGGACAGGGATGTTCAAGTAGCCATGGCTGAGGCTGCCTTCCCCAGTGGTCTCCCGAATCGGTCTTTCGGACTGAGGGTCTCCTGTGGCGATCACCCGTTTGTAGTGGGCGGCGCAGTAGCCCTTGGCCTTGTGAAGTCGTGGGCAATCGTCGACCGAGCAGAGTCGCCTCGGTTTCCTCAGCGGCTCTTCGCTCACCGCTCCGTTTCGAAGCAACCGCTGATAGTGACCATGGCAATAACCCCACGCCTCGGCGTCCTCGTCACAATGCACCGTTACACACATTGATCGCTCCCTCGTGAATGGACCCGGCGGGCCCGGTTCGCCGCTTCGCACGACTCGTCTGTAGTGCATCTCGCACATGCCTCGGGTCCGCGCATCGCGAGGACAGTCGATGACCGAGCAGCCAGCCATGATGTCAACGTATCGGTCGGCTGGGACAAAAGCCCAGCCGCGGTAACTTCGGATCGTGGCTCCAGAAACACCCCCGATTCGGATCGACGTCTGGTCCGATATCGCCTGCCCTTGGTGCTACATCGGCAAGCGCAACCTGGAATCAGGAATGATCGCCTTCACCGCTAGCGAGCACGCCGTGCCCATGGAGCTGGAGTACCACAGCTTCGAGCTGGCTCCGGACACGCCGGTCGAGTTCACCGGGTCTGAGATCGAGTTCCTGATGAGTCATCGCGGCATCTCCACCGAGCAGGCAAGGGCGATGATCGACCGCGTTGTCGGCATCGCCCGCAATGCGGGCCTCGAATACGACTACGACTCCCTCCGGCACACCAACACTCTCAAGGCACACGAGCTCCTTCACTATGCCAAAGAGCGTGGTCTCCAGCTCGAGATGAAGGAGCGGCTGTTGAGCGCATACTTCGTGGAGGGCCGGCACGTGGGCCGTGTCGAGGATCTCGCCGACCTGGCCGCCGAGGTGGGTCTCGACAGTGGCGACGTCGTTCGCTCACTCGAGGCAGGCGAGTATTCCGACTCCGTGCGCGTCGACATGGTCCAGGCCCGGCAGTACGGGATCAACGGAGTCCCGTTCTTCGTCATCGATGGCCGACACGGGATCAGCGGAGCCCAGCCGCCCGAGGCCTTCGTCGAGGTCCTAACCCGAGCCGCCGCCGATCGCGCCGGCACACCCGCCTGATATCAGACGCTGGCCAGACCCGCCTTGGCTCGCTCCACCGGAGGTGCGGCGCAGTTGCAATCGTTGAGATGATTCTGTGAGGGGCGCGTGTGCAGCCACATGGCCACGATCATCGGGATGAAGACGATGAGGTTGTAGACCAGGTGCAGCTCGGGACGGGGGATGAAGGGCTGGAGGAAGCTGGTCGGGACCGGCGAGCCGAACAGGTTGGTCCCCACGATCGCCTGGATCTGAAGCGTGGAGTGCTCCACCAGGTGCCAGCCCTGGATGATGGTGGATGCGAGCCACCAGCCTCTGGAGGCACCGCGGAAACCAGGCAGCAGGAGCACCAGTCCGGTGAACATGATCAGGGCGTAGCCGAAGTGCATGACCTCGGACTTGACCAACCAGGGGAACACATAACCGAGGGCCCCGAGAGCCTCCGGCCGCGGCATCTCGAGAATCCAGATCTGGGCCGCCTGGAAGAGATGCTCGATCCAGTGGAGTACCACGATGGCCAGGTAGATCCACAAGGCCCGCTCATGCCAGGGCCCGTTCAGCTTCTGGATGAACCCCATCTCCGCGGTCTGCTCCGACGTCCCAACCATTTCCCTTCCTCCTTGTTCAGCCCTCTAGACCAACGTTCCGGTACGTGATCGGCCTCCGCCAGGCCTGCGCCGCCCTGCTGCCTATCCACCAGGCCACGGCGGTGGCGAGGAAGATAGATATCGCGATCAATGCCCGCATCGGTAAGACGGAGGTGAGCGGCGGCGGGATCACGACGGTTGGTGCGCTCCACGACTCGCCGCGCTCGGAGATGGTCACCGATACGACGTCATCCGGCTCGACTCCGGTCATCGTCTCCCATGCCCCCGTGGTCGTCAATGACGGCATCACGTGGACATTCTCCGAATCCACTTGCACCGACACCACGGTGCCCTCGTCGGGAATCCCATTGTCGAACATCACGATCAGATGCGGGATGATCGCCGAGCCCACATCCGGATAGACCTGCCACAACGACACGGTGTAGGGACCGACCTCGGCTCGTCTCAACAGGGGACGGGCATCGTGATCGCCATGAGCCATCGCCGGCAGGGCGAGAGACATCGCCACCAGCAACGCGATCAATCGAAATGCCGACCTCATTGCATGCATTCTGCACTCGTCGATGCCAGTCCTGTCAACCGCCAGCCCTAAGCCCGCATTAAGCGTCACACATAGGGTCGGATGTGGGTGATCGATAGGGGAGGGACGATGCGAACAAGAGGCGCCGCGGCCGTGATCGTCGGATTGGCGATCGTGGCGTGCGGGGGCGGAAGCGAGAGCACCACGACATTGGTGACTGGCGGGGCCACGACTTCGGTGGGCCAAGCTGAGGCCACCGAGCCCACCGAGGCCACCACCACCGTGGGCGAGGAGACGACCACCAGCGCGGCCGTCCAAGCTTCAACCGGGCTCGAATGTGCGCTGGTGCCGGCGGGGACGGTTGCCTTCATATTCGCGGCAGCCTCAGCCAGCGGGGAGCCGGGCATCGCCCGCAACTGCACCTTCACCCTCGTCGACGGTCTGGTCCCGACCGTCGAGGTCTTCCACTACGGGCCTTCCACGGATTGGGATGCGGTCAAGGCCGGATTCGAGGAGAACCGGGGCGGGGTGACCGAGGTACCCGGCGTCGGCGACGAGGCGTTTCAGCCCAACGATGTCGGGCCCTACGAGATCGTTGTCCGATACCTCGACATCATCTACTCAGTCGCGGTGCAGAGCGGGGGTGGTGGTCCCGAGGTGGAGGCGGCCATCCTGGAGCTCGCCACCACCATCGCCGGGGGCTGATCGCCTCTAACCGACTGAGAGGGGCCACGAGGCCCCCCTCGCCACTTCGTGGCACTCCCCCCAGCGCTCGTTAGCTCGCTGGGGGGAGAACGGCCCCGCGAGCCTCAGGTAGGCAGTACCTACAATCCCGGCCCCCTGTGTCGGATGTGATCCTGTACGCCGCGCTTGGCGCGGGTTTTGCTGCCCTCCTGCTCGCCGTCCTGTACGCACGGGCCGTCCTGGCGGCCCCTCGTGGCAACCAGCGGATGGTCGAGTTATCCGATGCCATCCGATCGGGGGCGATGGCGTTCCTGCGGCGGGAGTACACGTGGGTAGCGGCTTTCGTCGTCGTAATTGCAACTCTCATCGCTGTCTTGCTCGATTGGGGGCGCCCCTGGGGAGTCGTGGCGTACGTCTTCGGTGCCCTCCTCTCCGCCGGCGCCGGCTATGTCGGGATGCGGATAGCCACCCAAGCGAACTCCCGAACAACGGAGGCAGCCCGCACCGGCGGCGTCGTCGCTGCCTTGCCGATTGCCTTTCGCGGCGGCGCGGTCATGGGGTTCAGCGTTGCCGGGCTTGGGCTGATCGGGGTGGGCATCGGCTATCTCATCTTTCGTCAGCTGCTCGATCTGGATGCGTGGGCCGAGATCATCACCGCCATCGCACTTGGTGGTTCGTCGATCGCCCTGTTTGCCCGGGTCGGCGGCGGTATCTACACCAAAGCGGCTGACGTGGGGGCAGACCTCGTGGGCAAACTGGAGGCCGGCATCCCCGAGGACGATCCTCGCAACCCGGCCGTGATCGCCGACAACGTCGGAGACAATGTCGGTGACGTCGCCGGGATGGGCGCCGATCTCTTCGAGTCCTACGTCGGCGCGTTGGTCGCGCCGATCGTCTACGCCGCGTTGGTTTTCGGCTCGGAGTCGTTCGTGGAGGAGGCGATCGTGTTCCCCCTTGCGGTCGGTGCCGTGGGGATGCTGGCCGCGATCATCGGTTCCTTCCTGGTCCGACCGATGGGAGACGATCTCGCCGCCACGCTGCGCCGGGGGACGAACTTCGCCCTGATCGCCACCGCAGTCGGTGTCTTCGGCCTGGCCTATTGGGTGTTCGGGGACGTGGCCGACAACCCCCTCGGCATCTGGCTTGCCGTCCTCGCCGGCCTGATCGTCGGCTGGTTGGTGGGCAAGATCTCGGAGTGGTTCACATCCGACGACCACAAAAAGGTCAAGGAGATCGCCCGCCAGTCTCAGACCGGCCCGGCCACGGTGGTCATTTCCGGGATCGCCGAGGGGATGAAATCGGCCGGCTACTCGGTGATCGTCGTCGCGGCGGGCCTTGGTGTCTCCTACCTCTCGGGCGACTGGGCCCTCGGAGACGGTGGCGGTGTCTACGGGGTGGCGATCGCCGCCATCGGCGCCCTTGCCACGGTGGGGATCATCATCTCGGTCGATGCCTACGGCCCGATCGCCGACAATGCCGGTGGCATCGCCCAGATGGCCAACCTGCCGAGCGAAGTCAGGGAGGCGACCGATGCCCTCGACTCGCTGGGCAACGCCACTGCTGCCGTGGCAAAGGGGTTCTCCATCGCTTCCGCCGCCGTGACCGCACTGGCCTTGTTCGCCGCCTTCACCTGGGCCGCCGGGCTGGATCGGATCGACCTGGCCCGTGTCACGACCCTGATCGGGCTGTTCGTCGGCGCCATGTTCCCGTTCCTCGTCGCCGCGCTGACCATCAACGCGGTGGGGCGTGCGGCCAACAAGATGATCGACGAGGTACGCCGCCAGTTCCGGGAGATCCCCGGTCTGCGCGAAGGTCGGTCCGACGCCAAGCCCGACTACACGGCCTGCGTCGACATCGCCGCGACCGGGGCCTTGCGCGAGATGATCATCCCGGGCTCGTTGGCGATCGTCCTGCCCCTCGTCTTCGGCTTCATCGACGTGGAGGCCCTGGGTGCCATGCTCGTCGGTGCCCTCATCACCGGGTTCCTTCTCGCCATTTTCATGACCAACGCCGGCGGTGCCTGGGACAGCGCAAAGAAATTCATCGAATCGGGGGCGTTTGGCGGCAAAGGCTCGGAGAGCCACAAGGCGGCGGTGATCGGAGACACGGTCGGAGACCCGTTCAAGGACACGTCGGGCCCGGCGATGAACATCGTGATCAAGGTGATGACCATCGTGTCGTTGGTCTTTGCTTCCGCCTTCGTCGCTTGAGCGGACTACGTCCTCTCGGTTTTGGGTTCTGAGTTATGGGTACTGAGATAGGACCCGGCGCCTACCCACGCCCCACCACCCAAAACCCACGACCCATGACCGAAATCACCCTCATCCGACACGCCGAGTCGCAGGCCAACCTCGACGGCATCTGGAACGGGCAGGTGGACGGGCCGTTGAGCGCAGCCGGGGAGGCCAGCCTGGACGCCATCGGCAAGCGGCTTCACGACCGCAAGTTCGACCTCGTCGTCTGCTCTCCATTACAGCGGGCCAAGACCACTGCCGCCGCCTTCACGTCGGAATTCGAAGTCTGGGACCGCCTCGCCGAGCTCGACATTGGTCGTTGGGAAGGCAAGGCCCGGGAAGAGATCTTCGCCAAGGACGGCGAGTACCTGCGGGAGGCGATACGGGAACGCAATCTTCCCATGGGGTTCACCGGTGAGAGCCTCGAGGAACTCCATCGTCGTGCCGTGGGCGCCCTCGACGCATTGGCGGGGGATCTGGGGGAAGAGGGCCGGGCCGCGGTGGTGACCCACGGAGGCTTCATCCAGGAGGTGCTCCAACGCTATCTCGCCGGCCGGGGCGGGCGGGTTCATGCTTTTGCCGGCAACACCTCGCTCACCAGGCTGATCTGGTCCTTCGACCGGTTGCGCCTCGCAGGCTTCAACGACCTCGCCCATTTCGGGCCACGACCGACCGCGGTGACAGAGCACCTGGAGAGGGGCGACCCGGTGCTGGCGCTGGTCCGGCACGGCCAGACCCGGGCCAATACGGAGGGGCGCTGGCAGGGACAGGGCGACTGGGGTCTCGACGAGTTGGGCCACCGGCAGGCGAGGGCGCTGCGTGATTGGTACGGCACTGCCTCCACCGTTTATGCCTCGCCGCTGGGCCGGGCTCTGTCCACCGCCGAGTATGTGGCCTCGAACGGGATCACCACACTCGACGGGCTGAAGGAGCTGGACATGGGGAAATGGGAGGGGCTTACCTCGGATGAGATCTATGAGACATGGCCCGACCTCATGGGCACGATCTATCGGGATGGGGTCGACCTGAAGCGGGGGGAGACCGGTGAGAGCTGGGGTGAGCTGACCGGGCGGATTCGGGCCACGGTGCATGGCCTCGAGCCCGTGGTCGACGAGCCCACCGTGGTGGTCGCCCATGGCGGAGCCATCCGCGCCTATGTCTCCTCGCTGACCGTGACCACCGACTCCCACTCAGAGTCGCTTTACACCCCGGCCAACACGGCTGTCACCCACGTTGCGCTGACCGACACCGGGCCGCTTCTCCTGGACTACGCGGTTTCCGCTCATCTCGAGAGCCTCTCCTAGCCTCCCGGCGATGTCCGAGTACGACTCACGCCGCTACGCGCTGGTCAACCGTTGGGATCCTGCCCACCTGCGCCGCATCGACCGGCTGCTCCCGCTCCGGCCGGGAGAGCGGGTGCTCGAAGTGGGATGCGGGCAGGGCCATCTGACCGTTCGCCTGGCCGAGCGGGGGGTCGACGTGACCGGTATCGACGCCAACCCGAACGCCCCGGAGGTGTCCGGCTCCGACAGGGTCCTCCACATGATGGCCGAAGACCTTGCCTTCGACGACGGCGAGTTCGATGCGGTGGTTTCGGTCCACGCGATCGAGCACATCCCGCCCCTCGACGAGGCGGCAGCGGAGATGTCGAGGGTCTTGAAGCCCGGGGGCCGTGCCCTCCACATCTACCCTGCCGAGCCGGTCCAGGGCCTCTACGCCATGCCTACCTCGGTGATCCTCTATGGCACTCCTTTCAAGGCGCGGCAGGTCCACTGCCACTGGCTTTCGCCCTCCAAGGTGCGTCGTCTCATGGAACCTCACGGCATGACCGAGACCCACCACGAGTTCAACCTGTTCAAGTCGCCCCAGTTCATCTCCCGCTTCTCCAAGGATGGGCAGGCCTAGGACGTGTTCACCTGTCAGACCTGCGGCCGGGAGTTCGAGCTCAGTCAGTCGGTCCTCGACCGATACCCGGGCTGGGTGCCGCGCCAATGCATGGATTGCCGGGATGCTGGCGGCCGATCCGCCGCCTCGTCTTCTCAGCCCGCCCCGGCCAAGACGACGGCGGCGAGTCGGACCAAGTCGCGGGATCTGACCGTCGACGAAGTGCTGAGCTCTTTCACAGACGGCCCGGACACCGGAATCTTCACCGATGGTGCCTCGGAGGGAAACCCCGGCCCGGGAGGCTGGGGAGCGGTGTACGTAGTGGACGGTGAGGTGGTCGAGGAGGCAAAAGGCTCCGACCCGCACACCACCAACAACAAGATGGAGCTCACGGCCCTGATCGCCGGACTCGGCATGGCGCCCGCCGAGGTCCCGATCGAGATCTACACCGATTCCCAGCTCATCGTGAACATCGTCAACAAGTGGGCCGACGGATGGGAGGCGAGAGGGTGGACCAAGAAGTCGTCCGGGTCCATCGCCAATCTCGAGTTGGTCAAGGAGGCGCACGCTCTCCACAAGCAAAAGCCAGGGGCCCGCATTCAGTGGATCAAGGCTCACAGCGGCTATCGCTGGAACGAGTATGCCGATGCGCTCGCCACGTCGTATCGGCGCCAGGTGCACTGATGCCCCCGCCTCCGGTGACCGCCGAATACATGCGGGACTGGGGCAAGCACACCCACGGCTCTCCCCTCTACGCCGAGCTGGTCGAGGTCGTGGCCGAAGATCCGCAGCTGCTCCGCGTGATGAATCGCATCAGCCACCTGCCGCCGCCCAATCTGATGTTCGGCGCCGTCCAGTTGATGCTCATGGACGGGGAGGACGGTGACCTCGCTACGCACTACCGCTCGATCGTGGACGATCCGGCGCCACCTCACGGAGTGGGGCCGAAATTCCGGAGCTTTGTCCTCGCCCACGAGGAGGAGATAGTCGAAATCGGTAACACCCGGTACACCCAGACCAATGAGTGCCGTCGCTGTGTCGCCCTGCTCCCGATGGTGACGATGGCGGAGTTCCATGCCTTTCATCTCATCGACGTGGGCACCAGCGCCGGCCTCAACCTCGGCCTCGATCGCTACGGGTATCGATACGACGGCCAGGAATGGCACCCCGACGCTGAGCCATTGCTCGAGGCAGAATCGAGAGGCGTCGCCCCGGAACTAGTCGAGATCGAGGTCCTGAGCCGCACCGGTCTCGACCTCAACCCGATCGACCCGGCCGAAGAGAGTGCTCGGCGCTGGCTCGACGCCCTGATCTGGCCCGAGCATGTCGAGCGGAGGGCGCGGCTTCGCTCCGCCCTCGACATGGTGGCGAGTCTCGACATCACCATGATCGCCGGCGACGCCCTGGAGACCCTGCCCACTGCACTGGACAGGATCCCCGCCGGAGAGCCCGCGGTGGTCATGAGCTCTTTCACCCTGAACCAACTCGACGCAGCGCAGCGAGACCGTCTCGATTCGATCGTGTCCGGCGCCCGTTCGGCGCGTCCGATCCATCGGGTCTCGATGGGGGAGGCCCTGGACGGGTCCGACGACTGGGCTCGGCTGGTGGTCGACGACGGAAATGGGGCTTCGACCGTCGGCCAGGCCCACCCCCACGGGGAGTGGATCGAGCTCTACCGCTAGACCCGGCCGTAGACCGGGATCTCGGCACCGTTGATGACGCCTGACTCCTCGGTGAGAAGGAAGTGGGCCACCGCGGCGATCTCGTCGGGCGTCGGCCAGTTCACATAGTCGGCGTATGGGAGGGATCGGCGCGTCGCCGGCGTGTCGATGACCGAGGGGAGGAGGACGTTGGCCGTTACCCCCGTCCCCTCCAGCTCCTGGGCGACCGACCTGGTGAGCGCGATCACACCCGACTTGGCCACGTTGAACGCGGCCTGGCCGGTGGGGAATTCGACGGCGGCCCGGCTGCCCACCGTCACGATCCGGCCCCAGCCGGTCTCCACCAGATAGGGCACGACGGCCCGCACCGAGTAGAACGTGGAGCGCAGGTTGAGGTCGAGCATCCGCTCGAATCGGACGTCGTCGGTCTCTTCGACGTCACGACCCCCGGCCCATCCGCCGACCAGGGCGACGAGACCGTGAATCGAGCCCCACCGTTCGGCGACGCCCTTCATGAACGTGTTGACGGCCTCGGCATTGGTGGCATCGACCCGCACCAGCAGCACGCGGTCCTCGTCGATGTCGAATTCCTGCTCGAACTGCTCGGCCTCGTCCGGAAGCAGATAGGTGATTGCCAGTCGGTAATCCTCGAAGATGAGGCGGCGCACGAGGGCGGTGCCGAGCCCGCCGGTGCCACCGGTGATCACAAGTGTCTTTTCCATGCTCCCGTTGCTCTGTGCGCCCACTCTACGAGGCGCCTCAACCCCTCCGCCACAGAATCCACAGGTCGGAGACGTTGGTTCCGGTTGGTGGGCACCGAAGCAGATCCGAGGTACCGGCGAGATAGCCGGCCGAGTCGAAACTCCTGAGTGCATCCAACGGGTTACCGCCGCGGTCGATCGTGGAACCGTCGACGATGGCTCCCGTTGCTCCGGATCGCCCGTCGACGCCATCGGTGGCGAACGCGCAGAAAATATCGGTCGAGCCGGCCAGGCGCTCGGCGGCGAGAAGGGCTGCATGTGTGCTTCGGCCGCCGGCCCCCGGGCCAGTGACGTCGAGCACTACCTCGCCGGCACCCACTGTCACTTCGCGTTCGCCACCGGCCAGGAACCGGTCGAGACAGGCGCCGACATCTCCCCGCAGCCACTCGTCGACGACCATGGTGGGAGGGGGCGCCACACTCGCCACAGCAAGGGCGGCGGTGCGCCCGTCTGCCAAGAGTCGGACGTTCGGACTCGGGAGCGATAGCGGCTCGATCGCCATCGCCTCCCAGACCTCGGACGGAATGTCGATCGACAGCCTTCGCAGGACGTCTGCCGCCGCTTCCGGATCGTGGGCTCGAGGGATGGTGGGCCCGGAGGCGACCACCCCCGGGTCGGCGCCGGCCACATCTGAGATGACATAAGTATCGATGGGCCGGCCCGCGGCCCGTGCCACCCCACCGCATTTGATGGCGGATAGATGTGCCCGGACCAGGTTCAACTCCTCTATGTCGGCCCCTCCCGATATGAGCCTTCTCGTCACCTCCGAGAGAAAGGCGGCGGGCACGCCTTCTCGGGGCGCCTCGCAAAGAGCGGAGCCGCCCCCGGATATCAGCGCAATGATGTCCACTGAAGAGAGCGCGCTCTGCACCGCCTCGAGAACCGCTGCCCCCGCCTCGAGACTTGCCGGCCCGGGCAGCGGGTGGTCGCCGATCACCAGCCTCATCGTGTCGGGCACCGGCTCGGGATGATCGGTCACACATACCCCGCCCACCACGTCGAGTGCGGAAGCAGCGCCCCGAGCCATCCCAGCCGCCGCCTTCCCAATGGCGATGACCATGGACTTGTCCGAGTGCCGTCCGGCCAAAGCGGCGGCCGTGAGAGCTTCCGGCTCGACCGCGGCCAGACCGGCCTCGAGCCAGCCCAGCATGTGAGCCCTGGCCTCGGGATCAGGGGAGAGGACCCCGGGATCGAAGCGGGTGGTCACGTCAGATGAGCTAGCCAGGCCCCACGGGGGTGGCGGCGAGCCGATTCGAGGTCGGCGAAGGTGTCGATGTCGTGAAGAAGACCTGGTCTGGCCACGATCTCCGCCGCCGGGAACCGGCCGAGGTGGCGATGGAAGCTCCCCGGGCCGTAGGAGAAGTCGGCTGGCCCGCTTGAACCTAGGGCAGACGTTCCCCCGTCGGCAGACGGGGCGATGACTGTCCCTGTCCTGGACAGTGCCTCGTCCAGGTTCGCCAGTTCGTTGGCGGTGAGAAGAGGAAGATCGGTGTGGACGACGATCCACTCGCTCGCGGCCTCGGTGGCCCAGAAGACCCCGGCCAGGGCCGCACTGTCCAGCCCTTCACCGGGATCGGGTATCGACGGGAACCCGTGCAAGAGTGCCCATTCGGCGACCTCGCCATCACCGGCGACCAGGATCGGGATCAGCCCGGCATCCACTGCCAGAGCCGCGGTCCTTTCGGCGAGGGCACGGCCCAACACGGATCGAGTCTCATCCGAGAGATTGTCGGCCATCCGCCCCTTGCCCAGTCGGAAGGACTTGACCGGCAGGATGGCGACGGTGGGCACGCGACTGGCTGGCGATGCCCCTGGGTCAGGGCACCACCATCACCGGAACCGGTGAGTGGTGACACAGGCGATCTGCAACGCTCCCCAGCATCACCCTCTCTGCCAGGCCCGCCCCACGCTTGCCGATGACGATCAGCCCGGCGTCGCGTTCTTCGGCCACAGCGATGAGCCGCGATGTGGGATCGCCCAGCTCCTCGACTGTCTCGTAGTCCATTCCCTCCAGCGGGAGTTGCTCCTCGGTCTCCTTGATCACCTGCTGCTGTCCCTCCACGAGTGCGGCCGACAGGGCCTCCGGAGTCGGGGGTGCGCCGCCGATGCCCCACCACCCCTCAGGTGGTCTGACCACGGTGACCAGCAGGAGCTTGGCCTGCCGGGATCGGGCGATCTCGGTGGCGATCACGGCTGCGCGGGTGCTCGTCTCCGAGCCGTCGACACCGACAACGATTGCTTTCGGGTTCCAATCCATCTGCTCTGTTACCTCCTCAGGAGACGATACGCAGATTCGGAGATCGGCCGGGTCACAGGATGGTGGCGTTGAGGAGATGACCCATCGCCAGCGCCCAGGCGCCGGCAACGAGATCGTCGAGGACGATGCCGGTCGCCCCGGGCATCGAGTCGGCCTGATGAACCCCCGGGAAGGGCCGCTTGGTGATGTCCACGATGCGAAACAAGACGAATGCGATCACGGCGGCCCACCCGAGCAACCCGATGGTGGCGACGAAGACCCCCGCTGCCTCGTCGATGACGATCCAGCCGGCGTCTCCCTCCGAAGACACGACGCCTGCGGAGGCCCAGAGGGCGACGGCCGTCACCAGCACTGTTGCCGCCAACTGACCCGGCCAGCCCCACGTCTCGCCGGTGAGAAGCGCGAAGGGGAGGGCGAGCAGGCCGCCAATCGTCCCGGACCCGGCGTCCGAGCCCCGCACCCTGCGCAGGATCAAGCCGGCCCCGAACAGGGAGGCGATGAGTCGGTGCATCGGCGGCGAGGCTACTTCTCGCCGCCCCACCCTTCGAGGACTCGCATTGCCCTGAGGGTGTTCCACCGGCTGGGTTCGCCGACGACCTCCATCTCGAACCAGGTCTCACCCGGCCAGCGTTGCTGGAGTGGCCAGCGGCCGTTCTCATCCTGTTTTCCAACCAACACCTCGATCCCGTCTTGGAGACGAGGGTCGCTCAACTGGCCGGCGGACCAGAAGTAGTCGAGCCCGCGCAGGACGTCGTAGTGCCAACGGGGAGGGAAGGAGAATCGGAGGTACCGCCCGTCGACCACCTCGTCGGTCTGATGGGAGCGGAACATCCGATGCTGCAGAAAGAACTCCCGTCCCCGTGCCTCGGCGGCTTCGATCTCGTCGATGCCCGGGGCACCGGCGAGGGCGCATTGGCGCAGGGCCTCGAGGGCAGTGCAGGTGGTGTGAAACGAGCCGTGCCTGGACTCCTCTTCGCAGTTCCAGCCCCCGTCGGCGAGTTGGAGGTCGAGCACGTGCTCCAGGTACGGCTCACGCAGACTGTCGTCCACCTCGAACCAATAGAGGAGAGCCAGCACCATTGCAGCGACACAGGTGTCCCTGGTGAGCCGAATTCCGAGCCCTTCCTCGATGAATAGATGACATGACTTGACGGCCCTCGGATCGGAGCCGGCCAGGCCCATCTGCCTGAGCAGCACCATGGAATAGGTGGTCGAGATCCACTTCTTGCCGTAGAGCTTGGGTGTCCACCGTCCGTCTTGGTCTTGATGCTTGAGCAGCCTCCCCCCCCAGCCCTCGGTGGCGACGCGATCCTGCTCCGGCTGCCACACGCTCTCGGTGGCACCGTCCAGATCACGAAAGGTCTGCCAGCGGATGGCCGGGTCACCCTCGAGCAACCACTCGATCTTCATGGCGCGATCCTGGGCAGTTCCGGGCATGACCCGATTCAACCACCGGGGTTGGAATCGCGAATCGTTGGTTCCGCTCCGGCACACACCAGTTAGCCTTCAGGGATGGAACCGGCAAAGAAGATCTGGGTCGATGGTGACTTCGTCGATTGGGACGACGCCACCGTCCATTTCCTGTCACATTCCCTTCAGTACGGAACCGGTGTCTTCGAGGGCATTCGCGCCTACAAGACACCCGAGGGAACCGCCGTATTCCGTCTCCACGATCACATGGTCCGGCTGGTCGCCTCGGCCCGGGCCTACGGCCTTCCGATGAAGGAGAGCGCCGAGGAGATGGATGAAGTCTGTCTCGAGCTCCTCCGGGTGAACCAGTTGGAGTCCGCCTACATCCGCCCCTTCGTCTTCTATGGATCTGGCGCATTCGGCATCAACCCGATAAGCAGCCCGGTGCACAACTACATGGCCGCCTTCTACCTGGGGAGCTATTTGGGCGATGACGGTGTGGAGAAGGGCATCACCACCATGGTCTCGAGCTGGCGTCGCATCTCACACACAAGCTTCATCCCGACGGCCAAGGGCTCGGGTCAGTACCTCAACTCGGTGCTGGCCAAGCAGGAGGCGCTCCGCGCCGGCTTCGACGAGGCGATCATGCTGAACGATGCCGGGCTCGTCTCCGAGGGGAGCGGGATGAACCTCTTCACCGTCAGCAAGGACGTGGTCTATACCCCGCCTGTCTCCTCGGGGATCCTCGAAGGAATCACCCGCAACACAGTGATCGAACTGCTCAACGGTGAGGGTGTCGAGGTGGTCCAGGCCGACCTGGCCCGGGGGAGTTTGTACACCGCGGAGGAGGTCTTCCTTACCGGGACCGCGGCCGAGGTGACGCCGATCCGGGAGATCGATGGTCGGGTGGTGGGCGCCGGAGAGCCCGGTCCGGTCACCCGGAAGGCACAGGACCTGTTCTCCGACCTGGTCGCGGCCAAGATCCCCGAGTACCGCCACTGGCTCAGCTTCATCTAATGGGCCAACAGCCCAATATCGAGGTGACGGAGGCGGACCGCCCGCGCTCAGTGCTACAGCCCCCGGCGGCCCGTCGGTGGAATCCCAGCATCAAGCCCGGGATCCCGATCTCGCCCGAGGAGGTCCCTGCGGGGGGCCGTTTCGGGCAGACGACACCCGATGGTGGCTGGGGGTTACGGCTGGTGAATGCGGCAACCCTCCCCGACGATGATCCCGACCTCAAGGCGGTGGTCGCCGCCCTGACCATCGCCCGGGCCGGTGCCCTGGGCCGGGGCCCGGTACCCGAGGACATCGAGGTCGCCCTGGCCCTTTGCGGCTACGGGTATGACCCGTCCAAAGAGGTCCTGGCGAGACGGGAGCGGTGGAAGGCGGCGGTGCCTCATGAGGTGAGGCCGGGACAGACGGCGACCGGCGAGGTCGACCGTGAACTCATCGTCCGCAAGCCCGACGAGATCCGGAGCCTTCTGGCCTCCTCGGGGGCATCCGAAGAGCAGCGGTAGCTTTCCGACCATGAAGCTCGTCCGCATCAAGGCAGGAGACGACATCGCTTACGGGGTGGCCGACCTCGAGGGGGTGCTCGTCTATATCGGCTCCCCGTTCGTTGCCTGGGAACCGACCGAGACGGTGGTCCCGTGGGAAACCGCCCACCTCTTGGCGCCGGTCTTGCCCTCCAAGGTGGTGGCCGTCGGTCGCAACTACGAGGATCATGCTGCCGAGCATGACGCTCCGGTTCCCGATGAGCCGTTGATCTTCCTCAAGCCCGCGACCTCCGTGGTCGGGCCGGACGCCAATGTGGTCCATCCGGCGATTTCTGAGAACGTCCACCACGAGGCCGAGCTGGCAGTGGTCGTCAGCCGGGTGGCACGTCATGTCAAGGCCGAGGACGCCTCTGCCTACATCCTGGGTTACACGGCAGCCAACGATGTGAGCGCCCGCGACCTGCAGAGGAAGGACGGACAGTGGGCACGGGCCAAGGGGTTCGACACCTTCTGCCCGCTCGGCCCGGCCATCGAGACGGAGTTGGACCCGTTGGAGAAGCTGGCAGTGATCTGCCGGGTGAATGGGGAGGTCCGACAGGCCGGCTTCACCTCGGACATGGTCTTCGGAGTGGCCGAACTGTTCGAGTTCGTCACGGCGGTGATGACGCTTCTTCCCGGTGACGTCATCCTCACGGGCACGCCTGGGGGAGTGAGCAAGGTCGTGCCTGGCGACCTGATGGAGGTCGAGATCGACGGGATCGGGGTCCTTCAGAATCGAGTCGTGGCGGCGCGATGACGGTTCGCGTGAGGGTCGCTCCCTCGCCCACCGGGCACCTCCATGTGGGGACGGCTCGGGCGGCACTCTTCAACTGGCTCTATGCGAGACATCACGGTGGGACGTTCATCTTGAGGATCGATGACACCGATCGGGAGAGGTCGACCGCCGCGTTCGAGGAGGACATCCTCGACTCTCTGCGCTGGCTCGGTCTCGACTGGGGAGAGGGCGTTGGCGTGGGCGGACCCCACGGGGAGTACCGGCAGTCCAGCCGCTACGAGCGTTACCGGCAAGCGGCCGCTGGTCTCGTCGACTCGGGGGCGGCCTATTACGACAACCGCCTTCCCGATGAGCTCGAGGCGCTACGCCGCCGGGCTGAAGAAGAGCATCTGCACCCGGGTCACTACATCAGACGTCCGGACAACACAGGCACCGAGGGTGCGATCCGGCTGTCAGTGCCCCAGGACCAGCCGGTCGTCTTCGAGGACCTGGTGCGGGGCGAGATCAGCTTCGAAGGACGTGACATCGACGACTTCGTGATCCTGCGCAGCGACGGGAGCCCCACCTACCACCTGGCGTCGACCGTGGACGATGTCGACTACGAAATCACACATGTCGCCCGCGGCGAGGATCTTCTTCCCTCGACACCGAAGCACATCCTCATCACCAGGGCTTTGGAAGCCGGCGAGCCCCGGTATGCCCACCTCCCTCTTCTGTTCGGGACCGATGGGAAGAAACTGTCCAAGCGCCACGGAGCCGAGTCCCTGTCCACGTACCGCGACGAGGGGTATCTGCCCGATGCCGTCTTCAACTACCTGTCACTCCTCGGCTGGTCGATCGACGGCGACCGGACCCTCTTCTCCAGAGATGAGGCAGTCGCCGCGTTCGACCTGATCGATGTCTCCCGGAACCCGGCGGTATTCGACCCCGACAAGCTGTCATGGATGAACGGGGAGTACATCCGAGCGCTGGATCCTGAGGAGTTTCGGGTCATGGCCCGACCTCACGTAGAAGCCGCAGTGAGGAGTGCGCTCGATGACGAGGAATGGGCCCGATTCGAGGCGGTGGCCGATCTGGTCCAGGAACGAACCCGGCTGCTGCCGGAGGCCGGCGAGCAGGTGGTGTTCCTGTTCGAGGACTTCGTCGAATACGACCGGGCGGCCTGGGACAAGGTAATGGTCAAAGACGGAGTGAGCGACATCCTGACAGTTGCACGGGAACGGCTGGCCTCGGTGGAACCCTGGAGCGCTGAGGGCATCGAATCGGCATTGCGGGGCATGCTCGATGAGATGGGTCTCGGGGCGGCCAAGGGACTCCAGCCGCTTCGGGTGGCGGTGACCGGGTCCTCGGTGAGCCCTCCCCTTTTCGAATCGATGGCCGCCTTGGGCAAGGACAAGACTCTGGAGCGTCTGGAACGAGCGCAGCGAGAGCTTGCCGGTTAGGGGGTAGGTCCTTGCCACCCGTTAACCTGTCCTGATCGCGAGGTCCCGTCGTCCAGTGGCCTAGGACGCCGGCCTTTCAAGCCGGAAACGCCGGTTCGAATCCGGTCGGGACTGCCAGCCAGGAAGGCACATGTCGGCCGAGACCATCCTCGTCTTCAACAACCTCTTCGCCATCCTCACTCTGGTCGCGCTGGCCGGGGCGATCGGTCTGCTCGTGTACCGGGCGGTCAAGGGACCCGATGCAGCGTCTCTGTTCGGGGACAAGGCGATCTGGCTGGCCTTCGCGGTCGCTCTTGTCGCAACTGTTGGCTCACTGTTGTACTCGGAGGCCTTCCACTACGTGCCCTGTCGTCTCTGCTGGTTCCAGCGCATCGCGATGTACCCCTTGTCCATCGTCCTGCTGGTAGGGGCGATCCGACGGGAGGCGATCGTGAGGTTCTACGGCCTGCCCCTCGCTCTGATCGGGCTCGCCATCTCCGTCTATCACAACTTCGTGCAATTCTTCCCCAGCCTCGAGGGTGGGTCGTGTGACCCCGACGTCCCCTGCTCGGCTCGCAGCATCGAGATGTTCGGATTCATGGACCTGCCGTTTATGGCCGCCGTCGGGTTTATCGTTATCGCCGTCTTACTCGCCTTCTACACGAAAGCCTCCGAATGACCGCGACGAAGAAGCCCAAGCCCGGCACCAAGGACACAAAGAGCAACTCCACACTGTGGTGGATCCTCGGCGGGGTGGTCGGTCTCGGTCTGATCGTGGCCCTGGCCATCTCGATCGCCGGCGAGGAGCCGGTCGACGACAGCATCGGTTTTGGCGACCCGACGGTCACCGGAGACCCCCTGCCGGTCTATGCCGCAGGTCAAGAGGATGTCTCGGTCGGCCTCACCGCCCCCACCGTCGTAGGTGCCGACTGGGAGGGGAACCCGGTCACCATCGAGCCCGACGGGACACCCAAGATCATTGTCTTCCTCGCCCACTGGTGCCCCCATTGTCAGGCCGAGGTTCCGGTAGTCCAGACTTGGGTGAACGATGGCAATCTGCCCGACGACGTGGAACTGATCTCTGTCGCCACATCGACCGACCGTCTGCGGCCCAACTGGCCGCCACAGGACTGGTTGGAGGAGGAGGGTTGGACCGCCCCCGTGATCATGGATGACGAGATCGGGATCGTGGCCGGCAACTACGGGATGGCCGGAACTCCCTTCTATGTCGTGATCGACGGCGAGAACAACAATCTGGGCCGAGTGTCGGGCGAGATCGGCGCTGCCGGCCTCGATCAGTTGGTGTCGCTGGCCCAATCCGGGGCCCAGTAACGCCGGTCAGGCCTCCAAGGACCTGATCTTCTCCAGACGTCTCACATGGCGGTCCTCGCGCGAGAACCTCGCCTCGAGGAAGGTCGTCACCAGCTCTTCAGCCAGCGACTCGCCTATGACGCGTGACCCAAGGCTGAGCACGTTCACGTCGTCGTGCTCCACCATTTGGTGGGCGGTGTAGGTGTCGTGGGCGATCGACGCCCTGATCCCTTGGAGCTTGTTGGCGGCGACCGCCGCCCCGGCCCCGGAGCCACAGATGAGGATGCCACGGTCGGCGCGTCCATCCAGCACGGCCTGGGCTACGGCGGCCGCGTAGTCCGGGTAGTCGACCGGCTCGGCGGAATGGGTGCCCAGGTCGTACACGGCATGACCTGACTCGGCCAGCCACTTCGAGAGGTGTTCCTTCAATGGATAGCCGGCGTGGTCAGAACCGAGGGCGATTCTCATCTCGGGCGGCAGAGTAGCCAGACCGTCGGCCCCGGCCCTGCATGGGGTTGGCGCCACACCTAACTACATTCGCCTCAATGTCCAAGTTGGTTGTCGAGGGCGGAGCGCGTCTCCAGGGGACTATCGGCGTGCTCGGGGCCAAGAACGCTGTGCTCAAGGAGATGGTGTCTGCCCTCCTCGCCCCCGGCCGGCACCGTCTCACCAATGTCCCATCGATCCTCGACGTCGGGTTGATGTGTGAAGTCCTGGAACACACCGGGTGCCGCGTGGAACAGGGCGATCACGAGCTATGGGTGGTGGTCCCCGACCAGCTCCTACCCGAGGCGCCGATAGAGCTGGTGCGACAGATGCGTGCATCGATCGTGGTGCTCGGTCCGCTCCTCGCCCGATGTGGTGAGGCACGGGTTGCCCTACCCGGCGGCGACGACCTCGGCGCCCGGCCTATCGACATGCATCTCAATGGCCTGGAGGCGATGGGTGTCGACTTCGAGCTGATCCACGGAGAATTGGTGGGCCGGGTCGACGGCAGGTTGAAGGGGACCGAAGTCGAGCTGCCCTTCCCTTCGGTGGGTGCCACTGAGAACATGCTGTTCGCCGGCGTGCTCGCCGAAGGAGACACGGTCATAGTCAATGCCGCCCGCGAGCCAGAGATCGAGGACCTGATCACCCAGTTGACCGAGATGGGGGCCAGGATCACCGGTGGTGGCACATCCCTGGTGACGATTCACGGGGTGGACTATCTCTCGCCAGCCGAACACAACGTCGTCCCCGATCGGCTGGAGACCGGGACTTACGCCGCAGCCGCCGCCATCACCGGCGGCGACGTCACGGTGACGGGCTGTCTGCCGGACCATCTCCGCATGGAGCTGCGGAAACTCGAGGAGTCGGGTTGCGAAGTGGAGCAGGGCAACGGGTGGCTTCGGGTCAAAGGCCCGGAGCGACCGGCTCCGGTGGACTTTGCCACGCTTCCGTTCCCTGGATTTCACACTGACATGCACCCTCAGATGGTCGCCTTGCTCGCGGTGGCGACCGGCACCTCAGTCATCACCGAGAATCTCTACGACTCGCGATTCCGATATGTCGGCGAGCTGGCACGAATGGGTGCAGACATCACCACCGAGGCGCAGCACGCGATCATCCGGGGTGTCGAGCGGCTTTCGGGCTGCCCGGTGCTGGCGCCGGATATACGCGCCGGGGCCGCACTGGTGCTGGCCGGCCTTCGGGCCGAAGGTACGACCGAGGTCGGCGAGGCGAGCCACATCGACAGGGGGTACGAGGAATTTCCTGAGAGGCTCCGATCGCTGGGAGCCAGAATCGAGAGAGCGTGATCGCTCGCCGAGCTCTCGCTGTCCTCGCGTTTGTCCTCCTGATGGCCCCGCCTGCTCTGGCTGCCCGGCCCGAGGGCGCGGTGATCGAAGTCTCGGCGGCGGATGGCGTCTATCTGGAGAAGGGGGGGCGGCGCTACCCGGGGCCGTTCCGGATCACGGCGGAATCGGATGGCGTGGCCGTCGTCGAGTCGATGTCGCTGGACGCGTATCTGGAGGGCATTCGAGAGGTCCCGTTCAGCTGGCACGAGGATGCCCTGGCCGCCCAGGTCGTCGCCGCCCGCACCTATCTGGCCTGGACTCTTCTGGGTGGACGAACGGAGACCGGTCGCCGGATCGGGTACGACATCTGCGCCACCGCCGCGTGCCAGGTCTATGCCGGCGTAGAAGCGGTGCTGGGGGAGGACGGAGATCGCTGGCGCGAAGCCGTTAACCGGACCACGGGCGAGATCCTCGTGCATGAGGGGGAGCCGGCCCGCGCTTTCTACTCTTCCACCACTGGGCTCCGCACCAGGAACATCGAGGACATCTGGCCCGGTTCCGAGCCTGCGCCCTATTTGGTCGGCGTCCCATCGCCAGGGGAGGACAGCCCGTTCGTCAGCTGGTCGTGGGAGCTCCCCGGTTACCAGATGGAACAACTGCTCAGGGAGGCGGACGTGGCCGATGGCGATGTCCGGTCGATCGCAACCAGGACGACTGATGACGGCCAAGGGCCGTGGATGATCGACATCATGTCCGACTCCGGCACCGTCTCGATGGACACCTGGGCGCTTCGCTCCCGGATCAACGAGGCAGCGGCCATCCTGCCCGACCTCCTGCCTGCGAAGAGACCGGACGGGATCGACTATCCGAACACCATCCTCAGTCCGGAGTTCTCGATTCGCTCTGAAGTGCGCGCCGGCCGGGTCGGGGGCGATGCCCTGGCCATCGCCGTCCCCTATTACGTCGTGGAGGGGGCAGGCTGGGGGCATCTCATTGGGATGTCCCAGTACGGCGCCCAGGCCATGGCCGAAGCCGGTTCCGCCTATCCCGACATCCTGGCCCATTATTACGGAGGGCTCACCCCGGTTCCGGGTAGGCCAGTTCCTCCCCGAGCAGGTGGCGGTGGGCCTCGCCGTAGGCGAGCGGGCGGTGCGTATCTCGTCGGATCTGCCGCTCCAGGTGACCGTCGATGGGGCAGACCTTGCCCCGGCCCCTGCAGGCTCCTGGACCTTCCTATGGGTCGATGGCGCAATCCAGGTGATTCCGCCAATTCGGATTCCTCCCTGGGGCCCGCCGAGCGAATTCTGAGCGATGACCCTGCTGTAGAATCTGGAACAAATCCCCACCAGGCAAGGGTTCTTCAAGACGATGTCAGAAACCACACCCGTGAGCATCTCGAGCAGTGTCAAGGTCGACGAAGGACCTATCGACGTCGACAAGCTGCGTGAGACCCTCGAGTACATAAGACCTGCCGTCCAGGCCGACGGGGGTGACCTCGTCCTGCTCGGAACGGACGGGGGCACAGTCGACATCCAGATGGTCGGCGCCTGTGGCGGTTGCCCGCTCTCGATGATGACCCTGAAAGCCGGCATCGAGCGGATCCTGATGGATCGCGTCCCGGGGGTCGTCGAGGTTCGCGCCAGCGCCGATGCACCCGGCCTCGACGAGCTCGACAGCCCCAACGGCATCACCCTCCCCGCTCTCTGACACAGGGGCACCACCCTTAACCTGTCGCCCGATGAGCGACAACGATCTGGCCGGGCGCGTCCGGGATGGTGATCGACGAAGCCTCGCCCGGCTCATCACTGCAATCGAGGCCGCGGATCCTGTAGCAGAGACCGTCGTCGCCTCGCTCATCGACTCATCCCATGCGCCGGCCCGGAGGGTGGGTATCACCGGGCCGCCGGGGGCCGGGAAATCGACGCTGGTCAATGCCATGGTCACCGATCTGAGATCGAGGGGGGACACCGTGGCGGTGCTTGCGGTTGACCCTTCCAGCCCCATCACTGGCGGGGCACTGCTCGGGGATCGGATCCGGATGCAGGATCACGCCGGAGACCCGGGGGTGTATGTCCGTTCCATGGCCTCCCGCGGGCATTTGGGTGGCCTGTCGGTCGCCGCCGCCCCTGCCATAGCCGCCATGGCTCGGGCAGGTTTCGACATAGTTCTCGTGGAGACGGTGGGAGTCGGCCAGTCCGAGCTGGAGGTGATGGACCACGTCGACGTCGTCGTCCTGGTCCTCGGCCCCGGCTGGGGGGATCAGATCCAGGCGGACAAGGCCGGGATCGTCGAGATCGCCGATGTCTTCGTGGTCAACAAGGGGGACCGGCCCGGAGTGGACACCGTGCACCGTGCCCTGCTCGAGAGGTTGGGTGGATCCGATGCACCGGTGCTGATCACCACCGCGATCACGGGCGATGGCGTGCCCGGCTTGGTCGAAGTCATTCGCTGAGTCAGACGTCGTTGCGATCTGACTGCAACGCCGCCTGTGCCGCGGCGAGCCTGGCTCCCTCGACCCGCGGCGGGCTGCACGACACGTAGTCGAGTCCCAGATCGTGCACGAAGTAGATGGAATCGGGGTCACCACCATGCTCTCCGCACAGCCCGACCACCAGGTCCTCGTTGGCCTCCCGCCCCTCTCTGGTGGCAACCCGGACCAGACGGCCCACACCCGACCGGTCGAGAGTCTGGAATGGGTCGGAGCTCAGGATGCCCTGCTCGAGGTAGTCCCTGAGGAACAGCCCCTCGGCGTCGTCGCGACTGAGCCCATACGTCATCTGGGTCAGGTCGTTGGTGCCGAATGAGAAGAAGTCGGCCACTCGTGCGATCTCGCCGGCCGTCAATGCGGCCCGCGGCAGCTCGATCATGGTCCCGATGGGGATATCCAATTCCACGCCGGAATCTGCGGTGGCGACCGCGATCTCCTCCTCGATCATCTCCCGCATCCGGATCAGTTCCTCGGCGGCGGCAACCAGCGGGATCATTATCTCGAGGTGGGGTTGGCTTCCAGCCTGGATGCGCCGGGTGAGCGCCGTGGTGGCTGCACGGGCCTGCATCCGGTATAGGTCCTTGACCATCAGCCCCAGCCGGACTCCACGCAACCCGAGCATCGGATTGTCCTCCTCCCAGCGGGCGACCTGGTCGGACATCGCTTGCAGATCGTCGATGGGACGGCCCGCCCGAACCCGGCGCAGCATCTCGTGCTCCAACTCGAAACGGGAGGGGAGAAACTCGTGGAGTGGCGGGTCGAGAAGGCGGATCACGACGGGCAGGCCGTCCATCGCCTCGAGCAGGCTCTCGAAGTCGCCCACCTGCTGACGTTCCAGATCGGCCAGGGCTGCCTCCCGCTCCGCCGGATCGGTGGAAAGGATCACTCTCTGGACGATGGAGAGCCGCTCTCCGAGGAACATGTGCTCGGTCCGGGCCAGCCCGATGCCCTCCGCCCCACGGCCCCGGGCGAATGTGGCGTCTTCTGCTGTGTCGGCGTTGGCCCTGACACCGAGGGTCCGCAGCTCGTCGGCCCATTCGAGAAGCTGGTCGAGCTCGGGCGGGACCTCGGGCGGGACGAGCTCGACCTCTCCCTGATAGACGGCTCCCGAAGTCCCGTCGATGGTGATCACATCCCCGCGACGAAGGTCCGCTTTGCCCGTGGAGGCGATGCCTGCCTCCGAATCGACCTGGAGCTGGGCTGCCCCGGTCACTGCGGGCTTGCCCATGCCACGAGCTACCACGGCAGCATGGGAGGTCTTGCCCCCCTGGCTGGTGAGAATGCCGACCGCCGCCGCCATGCCGTGTATGTCGTCGGGAGTCGTCTCCGGTCGAACCAATATCACCCCAACGCCGTTCCTGGCTTGCTCCACGGCCTCTTCAGAGGAGAACACCACCTTCCCGGCGGCGGCGCCGGGCGAGGCGGCCACACCGACCACGAGCGTTGCTGATCCCTTTACCCGGTCGGCGATCCGGGGCCGGTGCAGTTGCTCGAGTGAGGCGGGCTCGACCCTGGTCACGGCGATCTCCCGGTCGATGAGACCCTCACCAACCATGGCCACGGCCATCTTCACCGCCGCCGCAGCCGTTCTCTTCCCGGCCCTGGTCTGGAGGATGTAGAGCACGTCCCGCTCGATGGTGAACTCGATGTCACACATGTCGCGATAGTGGCTCTCGAGACCGTCCATGATCTCGAGCAGCCGACGATGGCACTCGGGATGAAGGCCGGCCAGCTGGTCGAGGGTGAGGGTGTTGCGGATGCCGGCAACCACGTCCTCGCCCTGGGCCCGAGGGAGGTAGTCGCCGTAGATGACCTTCTCTCCCGTTCCCGGGTCACGGGTGAAACAGACACCGGTGCCCGAATCGTCTCCGAGGTCGCCGAACACCATCATCTGGACGTTCGCCGCGGTCCCGAGATCGTCCGGGATCGAATGGATCCTGCGGTACTCGACGGCACGCTTCGTGTTCCACGACAGGAAGACCGCGGTGATCGCTCCCTCGACCTGTTTCATCGGGTCCTCGGGCAGCTCGCCTGGGCCGCTCCTGCTCGACGATGTCGCGGAATCGGGCGGTGACGGTCTCCAGATCCTCGGCGGTCAGTTCCGAGTCATCCTCCACGCCTCTCGACCTTCTCAGCTCGGTGAGAACTTCCTGAAAACGGTGCTCCGGGACACCGAGCACCACGTCCCCATACATCTGGACGAAGCGCCGATAGGCATCCCACCCGAAGTGGGGATCGCCGGACCACTCGATCAGCGCCTTCACCACGTCGTCGTTGATGCCCAGGTTCAGGACTGTGTCCATCATCCCCGGCATCGAGAACTTGGCGCCGGAGCGGACCGAGAGAAGCAGCGGGGCCGGACCCGTCCCGAAACTTCGGCCGCTGGTCTTCTCGAGGCGGTCGACGGCGGTCTCCACCTCCGGCCACAGGTCAGCCGGGATCGATCCTGTGGCCATGGCTGCGCGGCACACATCGGTGGTGATGGTGAACCCTGGGGGAACCGGAAGTCCGAGCGAAGTCATCCGGGCCAGACCCGCCCCTTTGCCGCCGAGCAGGTCGCGATCCGAGCCGTCGGTGGCGGAGAAGTCGTAGAGATGCGGCATCAGCTCAATGAAGTTAACGATTGCACCGTGGGCCTCAATGTGGCGGGTGGCGAAACATCGGCAGGTCTTTCGCTCCGGAGCGTCATTCCCGGGCCACGGAATGAGCGGGACCAGGAGGTATGAGTCGGTTTCACCGCCGACATGGATGCTCACCTGTCCCGAGAAGAAATCCGCGGGGCGGTCGTCGGGATCGCCATGTTTGAAAGGCCCTACCCCCCGCCCGGCGTAGTGAAACTCCCGGGCGAAATCGGAGAGCTCACCCTCATATCGATAGTCGTTGCCCCGGATGGTTAGAGCCAGGCGGTATCCGGCGGGGATGACGATCGAGGTGGGCCAGATCTCCACCTCCAGCTCGTAGATCTCGCCAGGGACCAGCGGCTCAGCCCGGTCGTGAGGGTGATAGGGCCGATAGGGCAGCGACCTGGCTGGGTCGAGCGCACGATGCGAGGCGCGTAGCCAGCCCTGGGCGACCGGGGTGTTGGGGTCGAGGGCGCCCATGAGGGTGACCTCTCGATCTTCGGGGTCGAACACCCGCACCACCAGGAACAGGTCGGCATCGGCCGTCTCCGAGGAGATGAAGAGTCTGGCCGCCATAGGCCCGGTGAGCTCTGTCTCCTCCGGCAGCGGGCCGGTGGTGAAGGTGACGCCCTCCCCCTCGGGGTCGTACACCGACTTCTGAAGAAGCGGATCTGGCCGCTTCGGCCAGGCCCCCCTCACCGGTCAGGTGGAACCTGGTCCAATTGGTCCGTGCCAGGGGCCACTCATTCTCGGCTCGATCGGTGAAGGTGCCATCGACGTTTCGGATGCGGAGCTGGACCCTCGCCTCCGAATCCCAGCCGTTGTCTTCGCCCTTGAGGTAATGGTCGAAGAAACCGCCGCTGCAACGCCACGCCCCGGTCGGTGTAGAAGTCGACCCAGTGTGCATCGCCATGGATCTCGAGCCATTTCTCTGACGAGGCCGACTGAGTGAATGCCTCGACGTTGCCCCGGAGATGTAGACCCTGGCCACCCCAGTTCGCAGCCGAGAGCATTGGCGTCGTCACCCGCGACCAGTCGGGGTTGCGCTCCAGATGCCAGGCATCGATCAAGGGACGGCTCTTCACATCGTGTCCCAGGTCAGCCCTTCTCGAGGCCAACAATTCGGGGTCCTCGGTGTCCGGCCCGGAGACTGATTCCCCGGTCACCGCCGAGAAGAACCCCCGGTCACCGACGCCGTGTTGGACATTCTCGACCTGGCGCGGGTACCAGTCCTGGGCGAACTCGCAGAGTATCCCGCCATGTCGGGCGAAGTCCCGATACCAGTCCGATGCGCCCTCCCAGGGGCAGATGGCCGCTAGGTGCGGAGGCTGGAGGGCGGCCACCTGGTACTGGTTCATGGCGTAGTACGAGATGCCGGCCAGACCGATTCGGCCATTGCTCCAAGGCTGCGCGGCCGCCCATTCGATGCAGTCGTAGAGATCGACCGTCTCCCTGCTCGACCACACGTCGACGTAACCGGGGGAGCGCCCTGTGCCTCTGGAGTCGACCCGAACGCATACATAACCAGCCGGTACCCACCGTTCCGGATCGACCACCTCCCAGTTCTGATGCTGGTTGCTGGTGTTTTGACCAACCTCAGGATATTTCTCGATCATGTAGTCCCACTGCGGCCGATAGCCCTCCTGGAAGGCGAGGCCTTTTCCGTATGGGCCGTAACTGAGCAGCGCCGGGTACTCGCCCTCATCGATCGGGATGAACAGATCTGCCCTGAGCACGATCCCGTCGTCCATCGGGATCGACACATCACGTTCGATTCGCATCGGCGTCTCCATGAGAGACGTGCAAGTTAACGGTTGGGTGGGGCGGTGGTGGGGGCGGTGGCCCCTAGGTTCGTTGTCCGACCAGTTCTCGGAGTCGGGGGTCGAGCCCGGGTCGGATTGGTGGGTAGACCTGACCGTCTGGTCGGCGGAAGACGGGTTTCCCGTATTCGGTCGTTTTCGATTTCCCATCCGTGTTCATGGAGGAACCGGTGGTGGTAACCACAGAGCAGGATCAGATTGTCCAGGTCGGTGGGTCCCCCATCAGCCCAGTGGGTGATGTGATGGGCATGGAGCCAACCCTGGAAAGGACATCCGGGGAAGCGACAGTTCCCATCCCGAAGCCAGAGTTGGCGACGTAACCAGGCCGGGATCAACCGGGAACGACGACCGATCCCCAACACTTTCCTGTGGTCATAGACCGTGCATTCCACGATCGGATCACAGGAGAGACGGCGGGCGGTCTCATTGGCGATCACCGGACCACCCTCGATCTCGGCCACCCCGGTCGTCTCAGGGTTCTCGGTCAACGCGTCCAGATCGGCATGAACCACGATCTGGGCCGGTGCCGATGACTCTCATCACCGGTGGTGGTGGCAAGTTCGACTAATCCGTCGGCCATTCGTTGTGGATACGGATCGAAGATGCCTGATTCGGGATTGACCGGTATCCGATCCGCCTTCTCTCGGATCGCCGATTCCACCTGTGACATCTCCGCCCCGGGAAGATCAGCATTCATATGGCCTCGGAACCCGTCCAGGCTGTACTGGATCGTCAACCACCTCACCCGCCAGGAATCCACCACATCAGAGGTGGATGGAGGATTCGCTCTCCGCGCGGCCCGATCCAGGGCAGCATTCGACAAACCCAAACACTCATCGATCACTGCTTCTTCGGTCTCAGCAGTAGCCAGCTTCGAAATCGAATCGACCTGATCCAGACTCAACTCACCAGCCGCAAACCGGGCGCGAAGCAGAGGAAGATCCTCCAGTCTCCGGGCCACCCGAACCAGCTGCACAGCAGTCGAATGCCGCAGCCCAAACCGGGCCGACACCCACTCCGGAAGATCGCGAGCCCCATCCACCAGGAACAACTGACCCCGATCCGCCTCGATCAACCATTCGCAAGCCGCGGCCAGAGCTGCCGCCGAAAGACTCAGAAAATGACCGATTCCCGCCTCGACCTGATCATTCGAATACACCCTCTCCATGCCACCCAACGTACAAACCGCCTGGGACAAATCCGGGTCAGAAACCAGCCATCAGAAGAGAAATCTCAGAAAATCCCGGGCCGGCTCACCCCTTGGCGAACAACTGTTCCAGTGCTTTCTGATCCTGATTGGCCAGGGCGTACTCGGCACGCAGGGATTCCAGGTCCCGATAGATCGAGGCCACAGCCTGGATGGAGCCTTCCTTGCGATAGCCGACCATGACGTCGTGGTCCGCAGCCTCGCCCCGAGTGATCTCCTCGTCCCATTCCTTGGCATGACCGACGACATTGATCGGGACGTCGTAGTGCTGGCTCCAGAAGAACGGCGGGTCGGTGAACGGGGTGTCGTGCCCGAGGATGTTCCGGGCGGCGGCCTGTCCCTGACGCTCGGCCAGCACCCAGTGCTCGATCCGAACCCGGCCCGCGTTCTGATCGGGATAGGACGCCACGTCCCCCGCAGCCCAGATGTTGGGATCGCTGGTCCGCAGACGATCGTCGACTACCACCCCGTTATCCACCGTGAGCCCTGCCGCCTCGGCGAGACCGGTGTTGGGGACGACGCCGACACCAATCACCACGAGGTCGGCGGGCACGGTCTTCCCGTTGTCGAGCACGACCTCGTTTTGCCTGATCTCACTCACGGTCTGGCCGAGCAGGAACTCGACACCATGTTCCTCATGAAGGTCCTGTACGAAACGCCCAAGCCTCTCGCCGATGATCGGAACCAGTGGCACCTCCTCGGGTGCGACCACCGTCACCTTCACCTCTCGCTGACGCAGCGATGCAGCAACTTCCAGGCCGATGAACCCGGCTCCGATCACGACCGCATGGTCGGTCCCCTCCAACGCGGCGATGATCGAGCGGCTGTCCTCCAGGGTCCTCAGATAGTGGACGTGGGCCTGATCCGACCCGGGAATCGGGAGTCGTCTTGGCTCGGCACCGGGGGCGAAGAGCAAGGACTCGTACCCGATGCTCCGCCCGTCGTCCAGGGCAACGGTCCGCGATCCGACGTCGATGGCGGTGACCTCGACGCCGGTGATGAGTGTGATGTCGTGCTTCTCGTAGAAATCCGGGCTGCGTAACGGCATCCAGTCCTCAGGCGCCGTACCCGCCAGATAGTCCTTCGAGACGTTGGGGCGATCGACCGGTGCTTCGAGGCCGATCATGGATACAGATCCCGTGTAGCCCAGTCGGCGCAGCATCTCGGCGGCGGCAGCCCCGGCGGCACCAGACCCGACGATGACCACTGAGTCGGGCTCGGCAGGAGGCTGCCGGTCGAGAGTGGGGGCATCGATTGGGCCAGTAACAAAGACCCGGCCGTCTCGCTCCTTCGGTTCGTAGACCTTGAGCGAGTTGAGGGCGGGGGCTCCCACCGCTTCGCCGGTGGTCAGATCGAAGATGGCGTGGTGCCAAGGGCAATGCACGCGGCCGTCGACGCAGAGCCCATCACCGAGTGGGCCGCCGTAGTGGGAGCAGTGTCCGGCCACGGCGCACAAGCCGCTGGCGGTGCGGACCACGATCACCTGCCTTCCGTCGACTTGCCCCTTGACCGGGATGTCGTCGCCCAGCGAATCGATGGGAATGCCTTCGTTGACCAGGTCCGGCCCGGTCACCTCCGTCTCTGCCATCCGCAGTCCTTTCGGTCCGGCTTCTTTCAACCATAGTGATGGCTTTTAGAACGACGACTGTCAGCTCTCGGATCTGTATATCAATCCCTGTCCACCCGACGAGGTGGCGGTGAGAGAGTCCCCATCGATGTCCACCCGGAACCCGCCTCCGAGGACGCTCACCACCTGGTTGTCCTGTTCCTCGAGCTCGTCCGGGCACTCACCGTGGGCCGTCATCTCCGTCATCACGACCTCGGCCCCGCTCACCATGTAGTTGCCGTCGAGGGTCCTGCACCCGGTGGAGCCCAGCATCGACCCGTCGGAGAACAGCTCCAGGGTGGCCCTCTCGCCTGCGACGCTCGAGACCGAGTCGCCTCGGACCAGGCCGTCGAGCACCCAAACCGTCCCGGTCAATTCGGACGTGGGGACCGGGGGCAGCGCCACATAGACCAGCTCGATCGCTTCGCCGGTGAGGGTGAGCTCGTCGCCCGTCATCGTGAATGCCTCGACCCGGGGAAGTGAATCGAGGTAGATGCGCTCCGATTCCATGACCGTCTCGGGTATGCAGGCCATTTCGGTCCAAACCAGCTCCGAGAAGATGATCTCGACTCCGGAGATGGCATAGGAGCCACCGTATCCGTTGCATGCCGCGGTCCCTCCCGCCCCGTTGTCGGTGAAAGAAAGGCTGATCGGGTGCCCGTCGACGATGGGGATCTCGGCGCCGTCGACACTGCCCGATTCCAGCTCCCAGGCGATGGCGGTCGGGTCGGTGCCCTGCCCGCCGGCATCGCCACATGCCGTCACCACGACCACGGCGCAGCCGAGGGCGAGGGACAACCGGCTTCTCATCGGCCTCAGATCAGGACGTGGTCGTGGTGACCGACTCGTCGACGACGAATAGCAGATCGGCGTCTACACCGGAGAGATTCAGCTGGTTGCCTTCCATCGAGAAGAGCTCGACCAAGCCAAGCGCTTCGAGATATGCCAATTCAGAGTCCATCACCTCGTCTGGCATGCACGCCATCATCGTCGATCCCATATCGGCGAAGGTGAGCTCGTTCCCGGACAGGGTGTAGGCGCCGAAATACTGGTTGCACGCCGAGGTTCCATGGGCTGTCCCCGCCTCAGTGTCGAAGGCCAGGGTGATGGGGTGATCCTCCAAGACCGGGATGTCGGCTCCGTCGAGAGTGCCGGCCTCGAGGACCCAGGCATTGGTCGTGGGATCGGCTGCGCCCTCTTCGCCGGGGTCGGCGCATGCAGCAAGGGCGGTGGCAAGTACCGCAACGAGGACTATGGCTCTTCTCATGGTGCTTCGACGCTACGCCTCCACGGTTCGGTTCCGTTCAGATCATGGCACCGGCGGCCAGCACCAAGCCGGTCCAGAGATGAAGACGGGCGGTCATCTTCAACGCCCGAATCAAGGCGGGGCCGTCGCTGTTGCGATAGATGATGCGAACCGGCCCCATTGCGTAGGGGACCAGAAGTGCAGCGAAGATGGTTGGGAATGGGGTCCATCGCAACGTGGCGAAGAGGGCGATCAGAAGAAATGCCCCGTAGACCAGGATGAGGAAAAGCGTCCTCGTCCTGTCCGGCCCGATGATCACAGCCAGTGTTCGTTTCCCCGCCGATCGGTCGGTGTCTAGGTCGCGGTAGTTGTTCACCACGAGGATCGCCGCCGCCAGGAGACCGATAGGGATCGACAGCAGCCAAGCCGAGCGAGGGGCCGTCATGTCATGGACATAGCGGCTGGTAACCGTGGCGACCACCCCGAAGAAGAGGAACACGAACACCTCGCCCAGCCCTCGATATCCGTATGGAAATGGGCCGCCCACATAGCCGAGCATGGCGATGACGGACACGACGCCGATGACCAGGATCACGGGCCCGGCGATCACCGCGAGGGCGATACCGGCGGAGGCGGCGATCACGAGCGCGACCACCACGCCGGCCCACATCTGCCTCGCCGTGATCCGGCCCAAGGCAACCATCCTCGGCGGTCCCACGCGTTCTCCGGTATCGGCGCCGCGTTGAGCGTCCGAGACGTCATTGGCAAAATTGGCTGCCACCTGGATCGCTAGGGCGGCCACCAAGGCCCAGAGGAATGCATCCCAACGAAACACACCATCTGACTGGGCGAGGGCCGATCCGACCACGACCGGCACCACGGCTGCCGGGAGAGTGTGGACCCGGGCTGCCGTCCTCCAGGCCTGGACTGTGGTCACGGGCTCAGAAATGCCAGGGATACTGACCGAACTCGGGCTCCCGCTTCTCCAAGAAGGCGTCACGCCCCTCCCGGGCCTCGTCGGTCATATAGCCGAGACGGGTCGCTTCCCCGGCGAAAATCTGCTGACCGACCAACCCGTCGTCGATCAGGTTGAAAGCGAACTTGAGCATGCGCAGGGCGGTCGGGCTCTTCGATGTGATCTCCGCCGCCCATTCGAGAGCCACTTGCTCCAGTTCGGAGTGGGGCACCACGGCGTTGACCATCCCCATCTGATGCGCCTCGGCCGCCGAGTACTCGCGCCCGAGGAAGAAGATCTCCCGGGCTCGCTTCTGGCCGATCTGTCGGGCCAGATACGCAGAGCCGTATCCGGCGTCGTAGGAGGCGACGTCGGCATCGGTCTGCTTGAAAATGGCGTGTTCCTCGGAGGCGAGGGTCAGGTCGCAGACGACGTGGAGCGAGTGACCGCCCCCGACTGCCCAACCCGGCACCACGGCAATGACGATCTTGGGCATGAATCTGATCAGACGCTGAACCTCGAGGATGTGAAGGCGGCCCAGGCGGGCGGGATCCACCGTGTCGCTTTCCTCACCGTCTGCGTACTTGTAGCCGTCACGACCCCTGATCCTCTGATCGCCGCCCGAGCTGAACGCCCATACCCCGTCCTTGGGAGATGGGCCGTTCCCGGTGAGGAGGACACACCCGACGTTGGTGGACTGCCGGGCATGTTCGAGTGCTGCGAACAACTCGTCGACGGTATGCGGTCGGAATGCATTGCGCACCTCCGGTCGATCGAACGCGATCCGGACCACACCGTGCCCAATCGCCTTGTGATAGGTGATGTCGGAGAAATCGAAACCCGGCACCGAATCCCACGATGACTCATCGAAGAGCGCAGAGATCACCGGCGGAGGATAAGAGGCAGAATCGTCGTGTGAAGATTCTTGGTGCATGCTCGACTGGCTGAGCCGTCACGACCCGCGTCGGGTGTTCATCGAGACCCCGAGTGTGAGCCTGACCTTCGGGGAGATCGCCCTTGCCGTCAACGAGCGGCCGGTCGATGGCACAGAGGTCCTTCACCCGGGACTCGACATGGAATCGGCTATCGATCTGTTGGCGGTCATGGCCAAGGGCTCGGCGGTGGTCACCGGGGAGGTCGCCGAGCCCAGGCCCGTCGACCCTGCCGGAGCAGCCTCGGTCGTCTTCACCTCCGGGAGCACGGGCGGGCGGAAGGGAGTTCGCCTCACCAGGGACAACTGGGAGGCGGCCGCCAAAGCCTCGATGGAGCACCTGGCTCACGGTCCCGCCGATACCTGGCTGTTGGCCCTCCCTCTTCACCACGTGGCCGGGCTCTCCATCCTCATCAGGTCGGCCTACTCGGGTGGTGCCGTCCGCCTCCTCCCCGGTTTCGATCCCGTCGCGTTTGCCGCCCACCTCCGGCGAGGGGTGACCCTGGCTTCCATGGTGCCGACCATGATGAGCCGCGTACTCGAAGTCGATCCGGGGCCCTACGAGGGCTTGACGGCGGTGTTGCTGGGGGGCGGGCCCATCCCCGATCGCCTCCTCGAGCAGGCAGGTGCATCTGGGCTACCGGTGCTTCCCACCTATGGCCTGACCGAGACCGCGGGGCAGGTGGCCACGCTGAAGCCAGGTGCGCCTCTCGAGAACAAGGCGCATCCGTTGCCGGGGGTGACTTTGAGAATCGAGGCCGATGGTCGGATCGCGGTCCGGGGGAAAATGGTGAGCCCGGGCTACGTAGGGGAGCCGGACCGAGGGCCGGAGGACTGGCTGGTGACCGGGGACCTGGGCACGATCGACGACGAAGGCGCCCTCAGGGTTACCGGGCGGGCCGACACGATCATCGTGAGCGGTGGGGAGAACATCGACCCGGCTCTGGTCGAGGCGGCCCTGCTCCGGGTGACCGGTGTCGAGGAGGCTCTGGTGGCGGGTGTGGCGAGCGAGACGTGGGGCATTGAGGCCGTCTGCCTCTACGTGGGCGCCGCGAATCCGGCCAAGGTCGAAGCAGACCTGAGGGAGTTCCTGCCCGGATTCATGATCCCCAAGCGCTGGCAGCAGGTCGCCGAACTGCCCATGACGCCGGCGGGAAAGCCCGATCGGGCAGGGGCCGCCCGCCGCTTCAGTTGACCCGTCGGGCGATGAGGACACCTTCCCGGAACGGGAATGCCGCTGCCTCGAAGTCGGAGTCGGCGGCGATGTGGCGATTGAACTCGTCGGTGCCGTACCCCTCGTCGATCCACCCGGTGCCGATGCCATAGACGTTGTCGGCGATGACCAGCCCGCCAACGGCCAGCAAAGGGCGGGCTGTCTCGAAATAAGCGATGTACTCCGGCTTGTGGGCGTCTATGAACAGGACGTCCACGCTTCCTGGATCCAGCTCACTCCTCAGTTCAGCCAGCACGTCCAGACCAGCCCCACGCCTCAGCTCCACCTGCTCGTCGAGACCGGCGCGTTCGAACTGTCGTTGGGCGAAATCGGCGTGCCGCGGCTCGTACTCGATCGTGATCAGCCGGCCATCGGTAGCCAGTCCCCGGGTGATCCAGATACCCGAGTACCCGGCCAGCGTCCCGACTTCGATGGCCAGCCTGCCTCGGGTCATCGAGGTGAGCATCATGAGCAGTCGGCCGACGTCCGGCCCAACGGCGATGGCGGGAAGGCCGGCGCCCATCGCCTCATCCATCAACCCGGCCAGGTGTTCGTCCTGGTCGCCGAATACTTCCCGTGAGTAGTCGTTGATGAAATCCCAGGTCTGAGCCGTCATGTCTGCCATGACGCGACGTTAGGTCAGTTCGTGGACCGCACGTCCAGGTCGGAAATCACTCGCCCGCCGTCAGGCGGCGACCATGTCCTCGACGGCTCGGAGGTCGGTGGCCAGCAGGACGAGAGCCTCGGCGACGAGCTCACGTACCTCGGCCTCGGGCACACCGGTGATGTTCGAGACGGTGGAGAAGGCGGCGGGAACGCCGTCGCCGAACCCAAACCTCAGCTCGAGCACCTGGCGATGCAGATCGGGGAGATGAGCCAGGCTCTGCCGGAGCTTTTCCTCCACGATTCGCTGCTCGACTTCGGTCGAGGGGTCGACTGCGTCGGTGTCGGCGATGAAGTCGCCGAGCAGTGCCCCGTCCTCACCGATCGGGGATTCGAGGGCCACCGTGGTCGCAACCGAGAGCGCCTTGTCGACGTCACCCAATGCGATGCCGGTGACGTCGGCGATCTCCTCGTTGGTCGGCGCACGGTCCAGCTTGGTTCGCAGGTCTTCAGCGGCCCCGCGGACGACAGGAAGGATGTCGAACAGGGCCGATGGGATGCGGATTGCGTCGCTCTGATCGGCCCGGGCGCGCTGGAGGGCCTGGCGGATCCACCAGGTGGCGTAGGTGGAGAACTTGAACCCCTTTCGCCAGTCGAACTTCTCCACGGCCCGAATCAGGCCGAGGTTGCCTTCCTGGATCAAGTCGAGCATGTCCACCTTGGCCCCGGAGTAAAGGCGTGCGTTGGACACGACGAGACGGAGGTTGGCCTGGATGAAGTCCTGGCGGGCCCGCTGACCCTCGCCGCAGACGCGTTCGAGGCGTGCCCGCTCCACGCGGTTGGTCACACCCTCGTCGAGGGCGAGGCGCGCTTCGGCGCCTGCCTCCATGGCCTGGGCGAGCCGAACCTCGTCTTCTGCGGTGAGCAGAGGCCGCCCACCGATCCCCGCCAGATACTGGCTGAGGGAGTCACTGGTGAGACGTCCGGTCTCGTCGACCAGCGTCGAATCTTGTCTGTTCACACGGTCTCTCTGATTCTGCACAATCACACGAACATCAGTTCGCAGCAAGACATTCCGGGCGGTTTTCCCGGCGCCGTCAGTCGACGTCGGGCGGCCGGCGCCCCTTTTTGATCTCCGACCGCGACTTCTTCTCGGCGAGCCTGCGTTCCTTCGATTTCGCTGATGGTTTGGTCTTTCTTCTCGGCTTGGGCTGGATCAGTGCCCGTTCGATCCGCTCGGTGAGACGCTCGCGGGCGATCTCGCGGTTCCGCCATTGTGACCGGGTGTCCGACGCCGTCACCTCCACCACATCTCCCAGTCGGCGTCCGAGACGGTCCTTTATGTCGTCCGGCAAGGACGAGGCGGCGATGTCGATGCGAAGGGTGACCGCCGTCTCGTTCTTGTTGGCATGCTGACCGCCGGGCCCTCCCGAGGTGTCAAAGCGCTCCTCGATCTCGGACTCGGGGATCGGCCATGAGCCGACGGTGATCCCGCGAGCGGTCAACTCTCTTCGTAGTACTCGGTGCCGAGATGGGTGATCAGCTCCTCACCCATCATGTGCCGCAGGTTGTTCTTGAGCTTGGTGAGCTGGATGAAGAGGTCGTTCTCGGCGTAGAGGCCAGGTGCGGCCTGAGGGCTCTTGAAATAGAAGGACAGCCATTCCTGGACCCCGGTTCGACCGGCCCGAGCGGCCAGATCCATGAACAAGGCCAGGTCGAGGACGATGGGCGCCGCCAGGATCGAGTCCTTGCACAAGAAATCGATCTTGATCTGCATCGGGTACCCGAGCCACCCGAAGATATCGATGTTGTCCCAACCTTCCTTGTCGTCACCCTTTGGTGGGTAGTAGTTGATCCTCACCTTGTGATACAGATCGCCATATAGCTCCGGATAGACATCGGGCTGGAGGATCTGTTCGAGGACGCCGAGCTTGGAGACCTCCTTGGAACGGAAGCTGTCGGGGTCGTCGAGGACCTCCCCATCGCGGTTGCCGAGGATGTTGGTGGAGAACCATCCTTTGATCCCGAGCATGCGGGCCTTCAGCCCGGGCGCCACCATTGTCTTCATCAGTGTCTGGCCCGTCTTGAAGTCCTTGCCCGAGATGGGCACGCCTTCCAGCTCGGCGAGCTCGAGCATGGCCGGGATGTCCACGGTGAGATTGGGGGCGCCATTGGCGAACGGGACCTTCATCTTCAATGCGGCATAGGCGTAGATCTGCGAAGGGCAGATCGCCGGGTCGTTGTCCTTGAGGCCCTGCTCGAAGGTCTGGAGGTCGGAATGAACCTCGGAGGGCTCTTCGTAGGCCTCGGTCGACCCGCACCAGACCATCACCAGGCGATCGACGCCTTTCTCACCCCGAAAGCGATCGATGTCTTCCATCAGGCCCTCGGCGTGGTCCATATGGGTGGCTTCTTCTTTTACCTGGTCGACCCCGTCCAGGTTCCTGACCCACCGGTTGGAGAAGACCGCCGGGTATGGCCTCACCGATCGCAGCTCGTCCCCGAGCCCTTCGATGTCCCTGGAATCGAGCACACCCGCTTTCATCGCCGAGGTGTATGCATCGTCGGAGTAGGGATCCCAACCACCGAATTCGAGATCGTCGAGCCCGGAGAGAGGGACGAAGTCCTTTATGAGCGGATTCCGCCCGTCGGTCCTCTTCCCGAGCCGTATGTGCGACATCTGGGACAGCGAGCCAAATGGATGGGCATAACCCTTCCTTGCGGCGAGGACACCTGCAACGAACGTAGTGGCGACGGCGCCCATCCCGGGGGTGAGGATCCCGAGTTTCCCTGTAGCGGGGGCGGGCTGCTGACTTGGGGACATGAAACCTCCTGCCCGAAACGATAGGGGAGCGGGGTGTCGGAACCGAACCCCGGCCGCAATAAGGTTCTCGCATGGATCGCGCCCCCGACTCGATCGGCCCGACCATCGATGTTGCGTTGCTCGCCGACGCAGTTCAGGCGGTGCGGGGGAAGCTCTTCGTCCTCGGCGGAGGCTGGGACACGCTCTGGGTCAGGTCCTTCCCGGCCCGCCACCCGAGCATGGCCATCGGGCTCCGGCTCCGGGTTCCCACCTCGGGGAGGGCCGAGACGCTCGACCTGTCAGTCGAGTTGCAGGACGCCGACGGCGCGCCATTGCTCTCCAAGCCGTTGTCCCATCAGGTGAGGCTTCCGATGCAACCCCAGGCGCCGTCTCCGACCGACTTCGGCGTCGTCCGCTCGTTCACGTTCAACAACCTGGTCTTCGGGCGCGAGGGCTCCTATTCGTTCGTGATCTCGGTCGACGGAGAACCGGTCTCACGTCTCCGATTCAGCGTGCGGGCCAGACCCACCGAGCAAGGCTCCGGTTGACCCGATAGATATCGGCGGGCCCCTGTGCGCTCTGCGCGCGCACATACCACTCTCAGCGCGGAGTTGGTGTAGTAATCGAGGCCCTCATAGGGTTCCCATCCTGCGAGGGACCCAGGAAAGTCCCTCGTTTTGTTTTCCCCAATTTTCTAGGAGATTCAATGACGTCCCGACGAAAGGCCATGCCCTTTCTGACCCTGACGCTTGCGGCATCGTTCGTCGTAGGCACCATGGTTCCAGCACTTCCTGCCCAGGCGGCCAGCAGCCCCCCTTTCGTCCTCGACTTCCCTCAGGATGCTCCAGCGACGGTCTTCTCGTCGACGTACGGTGCCTCCAGGTCGGGTGGCCGTCGTCATCAGGGCAACGATCTGATGGCCCCCAAGCTGACACATGTATATGCGGCGGCGGCCGGGATCGTCACGGTGATCGATACACACGGCAGCGCTGGCCGGTACGTCGAGATCCAGCACCAGGATGGATGGTTGACCCGGTACCTGCACCTGAACAACGATGATCCCGGCACGGACAACGGGCAAGCCGATTGGTCGCTGACTCTGGTCCCGGGTCTGGTCGTGGGAAGTCATGTCGAGGCCGGCCAGCACATCGGCTATGTCGGTGACTCGGGGAACGCCGAGTGGACCGGGTCTCACACCCATTTCGAGCTTGCCTACGAAGGCGGGGAGGTCGACCCCTATCCCATCCTCAAGGACGCCTATGCCCGGGCGATGGAATTGCGTGCCGCCATGGCCCATTGGGGGATTCGTTACGGGGACGCCAAGCTGTCCTGACCGAATCAGGGCGTGGCTATGGCCGTCCTCGCCTTCGGCGATCCTCACCAACGATCGCCTCGCTCAGTAGGGGAGGAATCGGGCGTTGTCGAGGGCGGCTACCTCGGCGACGAGGTCGGGGTGATCAGGGGAAACCGTCCGCACCTCCCTCACCTGGACCGGTGGTGGCTCGCCGTCGTGAACCCAGATGACCCGAGTGACACCGGACTCGGCTGCGGCTGCGGCCCAGCCCTCGAGCACCTGTCCTTCGTTCGTGGCGAAGGATCGCTCTCGCCCGTCGAGTGCCGCCTCCGTGATCAACACTGCCGTGAAGCAATTCATGCAGGCGCCCTGGACATGGCTGTCGTCTGACACGTCCCCCAAAGCGACCTTGACCCCCAGGTCCCTCAGTTCCGCACCGGCATCCGGGTCCGAGACAAAGGCACGCACCTCGCGCCCCGGCTCCACCAATCCTTCTATGACCGCCCTTCCCTTCGGGGTGTCGGCGCCGACCACAATCACCGGCATACGCCGAACCTAATGTTTGGCGTCACGTATCCGGGCATCCAGCAGCGTCTGACCTGGTTTCGCCAGTCACCCCCTTCCGGTACAATCGCACTATCGGGATAGTGGAAATTCGAGACCCCGTTGTCCCGTTCACATAAGAGGCCCACAAGAAGCGAATTATCGAGGTGATTGTCCGTGGCCACCGTTGACCTGGATCTCGGCGCCTACCAGCTCGGCTGGAAGGACGAAATCGAGTATGCCTTCACGCCCCGGAAGGGTCTCGATGAGAACGTGATCCGAGAGATGTCGGCCATGAAGAAGGAGCCCGAGTGGATGCTCGAGTTCCGCCTCAAGGCCTATCAGCGCTTCCTGCGCAAGCCGATGCCCCAGTGGGGCGGCGGCGGGGCCCTGAACACCATCGATTTCGATGACATCTACTACTACGTCAAGCCGGCCGGGGAGCAGCAGAAGGACTGGGACATGGTCCCCGAGTCGATCAAGGCCACCTACGAGAAGCTGGGTATCCCCGCAGCAGAACGGAAGTACCTGGCCGGGGTCACGGCGCAATATGAGTCCGAAGTCGTCTACCACCGGAACCGGGAGGACCTGGAGAAGCTGGGCGTCCTTTTCACCGACATGGACACCGCTCTTCGTGATTACCCCGAGATCGTCAAGGAGTACTTCGGCACGATCATCCCGCCCAACGACAACAAGTTCGCAGCGCTCAACTCGGCGGTGTGGTCCGGTGGCTCGTTCATCTACGTCCCGCCCGGGGTGCACGTCGATCAGCCGCTCCAGGCCTACTTCCGGATCAACTCCGAGAACATGGGACAGTTCGAGCGGACACTGATCATCGTCGACGAAGGCGCCTACGTTCACTACGTCGAGGGCTGCTCGGCCCCCGTTTACACCACCGACTCGCTTCACTCGGCGGTAGTCGAAATCGTGGTCAAGGAGGGCGCTCGTTGCCGCTACACCACAATCCAGAACTGGTCCAACAACGTCTTCAACCTCGTCACCAAGCGTGCCGCTGCCTACCGCAACGCCACTATGGAGTGGGTTGACGGCAACCTCGGTTCGCGTCTCACGATGAAGTACCCGGCGGTGTGGCTCATGGAACCGGGCGCCCATGGCGAGGTCCTATCGATTGCCTTTGCCGGCGAGGGGCAGCACCAGGACGCCGGAGCCAAGATCATCCACGTCGCCCCTGACACCACGTCCACCATCGTCTCCAAGTCGATCTCGAAGAACGGGGGGCGGGCCGGCTATCGAGGACTGGTCCGGGTCGAGCCCGGCGCCGAGAACGCCAAATCGTTCGTGCGCTGCGACGCCCTGATCCTCGACGAGCAGAGTCGCTCCGACACCTACCCGTACATGGAGATCGAGGAGAACGATGCCGAGATCGGCCACGAGGCCACCGTCTCCAAGGTCGGCGAGGAGCAGCTCTTCTACCTGATGTCCCGGGGCCTGACTGAGGACCAGGCGACGTCGATGATCGTGGCCGGGTTCATCGAGCCCATCGTGAAGGAGCTCCCGATGGAGTACGCGGTGGAGATGAACCGCTTGATCGAGCTCAACATGGCGGAGGCAGGGGCCATAGGCTGACACGACGAAGTCGTGTCAGCTTTCCAGGTCGTAAGTCGTAGGTTTTAGGTCTTGCCCCGTCGGGCGTCCAGCTTCTGAATGAGATCGTGGGACGCCAGCTCGATCTCCTTGTGGTCCCATTGTGTCGCCCGAAAACGGCACGCCATCAGCCCGCTCCGGTGGATACGGCGCAGGTCACCGAACACAAAGGCATAGCGAGCTTTGGTCTCATCCGGTGCGCCGTCCGTCAGCCCGAGATGCCATAGGGAGTACGCCTCCCAGTCGTTGCGCTCGAGGAATTCGTTCTCCGAGGCGGAGTTCGGCTGAACCTCCGACCATTCGCTTCGCACCACGTATTGACGCGCCTCGATCAGCTCTTCGGCCTTGGCTACTGCGTCCTTGTTGACGAGATACTTGGGCATCGGCTCCGCCCACACCTACCACCACGACCGCGGCCACAAACCACGCCGCCCATCGTCAGACTTATCCTTGTGCGAACCGTGAGCCCGGAGCCAATCCATTAGTACCTACCTCGGGTTGGGCGCGGTCGTCCTGCTCATCCTGCTCACCGGATTCTTCGTCGCTGCTGAGTTCGCCCTGGTCGCCGTTGACCGCAGCAACGTGCAACGAAAGGCGGATGATGGCGATCGTTCGGCGCGGCGCATCCTCGCCTCCTTGCGCAACCTCTCTTTCGAGCTCTCCGGGGCGCAACTGGGGATAACGGTGACATCGCTGATCCTCGGCGCCATTGCCGAGCCGACGGTGGCAACGCTGATCCGACCGTGGATCTCCTCGCTTCCCTTCGTCACCGAGACGGCCGCTCCTGCTGTGTCCCTGGTCATCGCCTTCATCCTGGCCACGGGGGCGGCCATGGTGTTTGGTGAGTTGGTTCCGAAGAACCTGGCCATAGCCAGGCCCTATTTCACGGGGGTTTGGTTCGCCATACCGCTCCAGGTGGTCAACAGGGTGCTCCGGCAACTAATCGTCTTCCTCAACGAGTCGGCGAACTGGACGGTCCGAAAGCTGGGCATCGAGCCCAGGGAGGACCTGGCCGGTGTTCGGTCCATGGAAGAGCTCGAGCTGATGATCCGATCGTCGGGTGAGGAGGGTCGCCTCGACGACGACGAGATGGAGCTCTTGACCCGGGCTATCACCTTCACCGAGAAGGTCGCCGGGGACGCCATGGTTCCCCGGGTCTCGGTGGTCGGGCTCAGCCGCCACGACTCGGTCGCCGAGCTGCGGCGGGCATCCGCTGCGACCGGTCACTCGAGATTCCCGGTCTTTGACGAGGACCTCGATGACATCGTGGGCGTCGTGCACGTGAAGGACAGCTTCAACGTGCCCGAGTCGAGAATTCCGCTCACCCCGGTCGGAGAGCTCACCAGTCCGGCTCTCCAGGTCCCCGAGACGAGCACGCTCGAATACCTGCTCACCCAACTCCAGTCGGCTGGCCGAGGGATGGCGGTGGTCGTCGACGAGTACGGAGGGACTGCCGGCATCGTCACCATCGAGGACCTCCTCGAGGAGATCTTCGGCGAGATCGAAGACGAATACGACGCCGAGCCAGTCGCCGAATCCGAGAAGGAAGAGGTCGAGGTTCTCTCCGGGCTCCTCCACCGTCACGAAGTCGAGGAGTTGATCGAGTTCGAGTGGCCCGAGGGCCGTTATGAGACCCTGGGCGGGTTCCTGATCGCCGAACTCGGACGCTTCCCCCATGCCGGCGAAATGATCCGGGTCGGGGACACGTCATTCGAGATTCTGTCCATGGAAGGGCACCGGGTCGATCAGGTGCGCGTCACCCGGTCCAGCGATGGGGAAGGGGACGACCGGTGAACTGGCCCGCCTTTCTCTGGCTGGTCCTTCTCCTCCTCGCCAACGGGTTCTTCGTCGCCGCCGAGTTCGCCTACATCACGGCCCGGCGCAATGTCCTGGAGCAGGTACCACGAAGGTCCGCCCAGATCGCCGTCGGCCTGAACAAGAACCTCACCCTCAGCCTGGCCGCGGCCCAGCTCGGTATCACTATGGCCTCACTGCTGCTGGGCGCGGTGGCCGAGCCCGCCGTTGCCTCGATATTCGAACTGGGGCTCGGGTTCCTACCGCTCTCGGAGAACGTGATTCACGGCATCTCCCTGGTCATCGCGCTCCTCATCGTCGTGTTCCTGCACATGGTCGTGGGCGAGATGGCGCCGAAGAACATCACCATCTCGGCCCCCGAGCGAACGGCCGTGCTGCTCGCGATGCCTTTCCGAGGCTTCATCCTCATCTTCAGACCTCTGATCGGCCTGCTCAATGCCAGTGCCAACGGAGTCCTCCGTCTCTTCGGGGTGAGGCCGACTGACGCCCTCGAAGTCGGCCACTCGGCGGAAGACCTCGCCGTGATAATCGGCACTGGTCGGAAGGAAGGGGTCATCGAAGACTTCGCCCATCGATTGCTCACCGGGGCCATCATCTTTGGGGATCTCGACGCGTCCGAAGTAATGGTCCCCAGACCGGACATCGTGGCCGCCCCCTCGGAGACGCCGGTTTCCGGGATCCAGGAGTTGATGAGAGTCACCGGTCATTCTCGTATCCCCATCTATGACGGCGATCTGGACGACGTTGCCGGCTTGATCCATGTCAAGGACTTGATGACAGACGAGATCGACCGTGACGCGGCGCTGCCCCCCGAACGACTCAGGGAGCCCCTGGTCGTCCCGGAGACCGCTCCGCTGCGGTCAGTTCTCGATGAGATGCGACAGGCCCGATCCCATCTCGCCGTCGTGGTCGACGAGCACGGCAGCACGGCAGGCATCATCACGATGGAGGACATCGCCGAGGAACTGGTCGGTGAGATCGCCGATGAGCACGATCCACGGCAGGAGCTGGTGTCGGTGGAGCCGAACGGGCGAATCGTTGCTGCAGGCACCATGCGGCCCGATGAGTTGGTCAAGTACGGCGTGAAGCTGCCTTCAGGTGACTACGAGACGATCGGGGGACTCGTCATGGAACGTCTCGGGCGCTTGCCGCGTCGTGGCGATGTGATCGAGGACCAAGGCTGGAGGTTGCGTGTCCGCAGCACCGAGGGGCGGCGAGTCGGGGAGGTCGAGATAACCGCTATGGACGACGAAGAGCCGAACCAGGGGGGTGGCTAGCTGGAGCGGCCGACGACGTAGCCGAGGAGCAAACCGCCGGCAGCGGCCCATACGAGAGAGAACCCGTCGCCCACTGAGGCGATCGCCGGGGCACCGGCGATCTTCATGATGGCGGACGCGGCGATACCACCGATGATCCCGATGAGGATTGCACCGATGAGGTTGGTGGCGTTGGCGACGAATCCGGCGATGAGGCCCGCAACGCCTCCGACCGCACCGGCGATGGCAAGTGCTTGCCAGGTGGATGCGTCTAGGAACATCGCGACACACCAGCCGATCCAGAGGCCGATGAAGTCATCGACTGTCTCAGGCTGAAACGACCTTCTCCTCGAGAACGGCCTTCATGGGGAACTGAACCGAGCGTCCTGCCATGCTGAATGGCTCGGTCAGCATCACCACGATGGTCGCTGGCCCACGCGAGACCACGTGGCCTGTGTACGTGTGTAATCCGTCTTGATCTTGGGTTATGAAAGTTACGACCATTTGCAAAGTATCCGACTCACATCATCGTCACTCGGTTTCACTATCAGTTGGGCCGCTAGACCCATACTGGTATCGAGCAACGGTGACTCTTGGTTTATCAGTTCGTTACCCACGGCCCCTTAGCTTGGTGAATAGTGCGCCTTTTAGTAGTTGAAGACGAGCCGGACCTGGCGAATGCGATCGCCAGAGGTCTTCGCCGCGACGGTCATGCAGTCGACACGGCGTTGACCGCCTCCGACGCCGATATGAAGCTTCGCACTGCCACGTACGACCTGGTTTGCCTGGACTGGAGCCTGCCCGACGGCTCGGGCATCACTCTCTGCCGCCGGTTGGTGAGTGGTGAGCTGCCAACGCTCGAGGGCGAGAGGCCCCGGATCCTCATGCTCACGGCACGGGATGGGGTCGAGGACCGGGTCACAGGTCTCGACTCCGGGGCCGACGACTACCTGGTCAAGCCCTTTGCGTTTGCCGAGCTGTCGGCGCGCGTGCGCGCATTGCTCCGAAGAGACGACGGCACCGACCCGGTGTTGGATGTCGGCCCGTTGCGACTCGATCCTGCCCGGTTCGTAGCGACCAGGGATGGCGAGGCTCTCGATCTCACCGCCAAGGAGTTCTCGCTTCTCCACTACTTCATGTCCCACGCCGGGCATGTGCTCAGCCAGGAGCACCTCCTGGAGCACGTGTGGGACGAGATGGCCGATCCGATGACCAATGTGGTTCGAGTCACGGTGAGCAACCTGCGGAAGAAGCTCGGCGAGCCTCCGCTGATTGCCACGGTGCCCGGCCGCGGCTACAGGCTGAGTGAGTGATGCAAGCCTGGAACTCGATCCGCTTCCGCCTCTCAGTGCAGTATTCGGCCATCGTCTTCGGTCTGGGGGGCGCTCTGTTGGGCCTGGTCTATATGGCCCTCAGGAACTGGCTGCGCGCCCAGACCATGACCCAGTACGTGTGGTCGGGCCGCCCCGTCATACAGGACGGCGTCCAAATCGGGGTCCTTCCCAGCCTTGCCGCCCGAGAGGTGCGGATGATCGAGTCGGTCTACAACGAGATCGTCCTCAATGAGGTGGCCAAGGCGACCATCCTCGCCCTGGTCGCCCTGTTCCTGTTGAGCATCGTGGTCGGCTGGGTGATGTCGGGGCGCGTTCTCAGACCGGTGCAGGAGATCACCAACGTGGCCAGAGAGATCCAGGCCTCCGATCTGAGCCGCCGAATCGCCCTCGAGGGCCCCGATGACGAGATCACCCGGCTTGCCGACACCTTCGACGGGATGCTCGAGAGGCTCGACCGTGCATTTGCCAGTCAGCGGCGGTTCCTCGCCGACACGAGCCACGATCTCCGTACTCCTCTCGCCGTGATTCGTTCCAATGTCGAAGTAGTGGCCGATGACGATGCGGCGACCGTGACCGACTGGCAGGAGGTGGGAGGGATCGTCCGACGCAACACGGAGAAGATGTCCGAGATGATCGATGGCCTTCTCGCCACGGCCCGGCTGCAGACCGGCAAGGCGCAGGCTGTCGCGCTCGATCTCGCCGAGATCGTGCGTGCCAAATCCTCCGAATACGGGAAACCGCTGGCGGAGAAGGGAATTGTCCTCGAGAGCAACGTGTCTCCAGCTTTGGTCGAAGGCGTCCCCGTCGCCCTCGACCGCGCCCTCACCAACCTCCTCGACAACGCCATTGGTGCATCGGGAACGGGATCGCGGATCAGGATCGGGGCCGGAGTTGAGGGCGAATGGGCCTGGATGGCGGTGTCCGACCAGGGCCCGGGGCTACCCGAGGAGCCCGAGGGCGGCCGGATCGGCCTCGGGCTCTCCATCGTGGAGCAGATCGCGCAGGGTCACGAGGGCGTCCTCGTCTCGTCGACCGGCTCCGACGGCGTGGGCACGACGATGACGATTTGGCTCCCGAAGACCGACGCGACAGATTCGCCGCCAGATTTCACACCATTTACAGGAGCTTGATCTCCGGGGCCATAGGTTCAACATGCCAGGAGGTTTCTAAAGATGACAAACGAGGAAATGACACAGCACCCAACCCCGTCGGCAACCGAGCAGAGCCCGGTGAGCGCCGAGAACCCCACTCCCCACGGCTCGATCGCCACAGAGGCGCCGGTGACCCAGGAGATTCCCGACACCCCGCAGCCCGCCCAGGCCACTCCGCCCGCCCCCCCGGCCCAGCCCGCAAAGAGCGGCTCGGCGCGCACGTCTCCGTGGCTGGTGGCATTCCTTGCTCTGTTGCTCGTAGTGGGCTCTTCGGCGGCGACCTATCTGGTGACCACGATCGACAACGACGAGGTGCCTGCCGGCCAGACTGCCGAGCCCGGGTCCGACGAGCAAGCGGCATCCGCCGAGCTGACCCCTGGCGAGGAGCCGGTGGCTGACGCCGCCGCGGTGATCATGCCGTCGGTGGTCCAGATTCAAGCGGGCGAGGGTGTTGGCTCCGGCGTCATCTATGACTCCAACGGTTTGATCCTGACCGCAGCCCACGTGGTCGAGGGCGTCGACACCGTCACGGTGCGCTTCGCCGACGGTGAGCAAGTCGAGGGAACCGTCCGCGGTGCCACCTCAGGGGCCGATGTCGCCGTGGTCGAGGTAGATCGGACAGGTTTGCCGGCGGCAGAGCTGGCGCTTGACGACGACCCGCAGGTGGGTCAGATGGCGATTGCAGTGGGCAGCCCCTGGGGTCTCCAGGGCACTGTCACCTCCGGAATCATCTCCGCTGTCGACCAGGCCATCCCGCAAGGCGCATCCGCTCGCGCAGTCCTCCAGACCGATGCCGCCATCAACCCGGGCAACTCCGGTGGGCCTCTCGTCGACCGGCAGGGTCGGGTCATCGGGATCAACGTCTCGATCTTCAGCCTGTCTGGCGCCAACGACGGTGTGGGCTTCGCGGTGCCGATCGACATCGCACACGACATCGCCGAGCGAGTCGTGGCCGGTGAGGAGATCCAGACCGCCTACCTCGGAGTCTCCCTCGGTGTGGTCGAGTCGGGTCAGGGCGGCGCCCTGATCGACGAAGTGACTCCGGGCACCGGTGCCGACGAGGCCGACCTAGAGGTTGGTGACCTCGTCATCTCCATCGACGGTGCTCCGGTTCAGGACGGCGGCGATCTCGCTGCTCAGGTCCAGACCCATCAGCCTGGCGACACGGTCGACCTCGTGGTCGTCCGCGACGGCAGCGAAGTGACCGTTCCTGTGACTATGAGCGAGCGCCCCGCAGACCTCGGCTGACCAAAGAGAAACCCCCAAGAGTTCCCCCCTCCCCGGCTGCGCCGGTACTCCCCCCTACGGGGGGAGAAAGGCTCCTCCTGGTGGGCCCGGCTATGCTGGCCGGGCCCACTGTCATTTGGTGGGTTGCCCCGGAGCCAGCGAAACCGGTTTGACCCCGGTGCTGTCCCGCAACTGTGAAGCCCCTTTCGAGGGGACGAGCCAGGTCGCCTGACCTTCAGGGCCACGACGAAAGTCTCGGATGAAGACGGAAGCGTGGGCTCAGGGAAGCCACCGGCCTCTTCATCCTCCGATAACGGAGGATGTGTCATATGCGAAGGATCGCCCTGATCCTCACCCTGTTGGTGTTCGTTGCTTGCGCAAGCGAAGGCGGCACGACCACCACCGGTGACGTCACCACAACGGTGGCGGCCGACCCGACCACTACAGCGGCACCCGACCCCACCACGACAGTTGCTGGTGCCGATTTTCCGGTGGAGGTCAGCGATGCCAACGGTGCCGTCACCATCGAGACGATGCCGGAAAGCATCGTCTCGCTGTCCTCGACGGCCACCGAGATGCTCTTCGCCATCGGCGCCGGCGAGCAAGTGGTGGCCGTGGACGAGTTCTCCACCTATCCCCCGGAGGCACCGATCACCGATCTCTCCGGGTTCACCCCGAACCTCGAGGCGATCGTCGGCTACGACCCGGATCTGGTGGTGATCTCTTTCGACCCGGGTGAGCTCGTCAGCGGTCTGCAGGCAGTAGGGGTCCCAACTCTGCTCCTCCCCACTGCTCTGAGTCTCGATGACTCTTACACGCAACTGGAGGTGCTCGGGGCGGCGACGGGGCACGTTGGAGAGGCTGCGGAGGTAGTTGCTCAGATGCAGGCAGACATCGATGAGATCGTGGCCACGACCAGCATTCCGGCAGGGGTCACCTTCTACCACGAGGTCGATGAGACCCTGTTCTCGGCTTCCTCGAGCAGCTTCATCGGCCAGATCTACGGGTTGCTCGGTCTGACCAACATCGCCGATGAGGCCGACCCCACCGGGAGCGGATTTCCCCAGCTCTCCTCGGAGTACATCGTCAGCCAGGACCCAGACATGATCTACCTCGCGGACGTGGACTTCGGGGTGACACCGGAGAGTCTGAGTGAGCGGCCGGGGTGGGCCGAGATGACTGCCGTCCAGAACGGGGCCATCGTCCCCCTCGACTCCTATCTCGCCTCGAACTGGGGACCCCGAGTCGTCGAGTTGCTGGAGACGATCGCGACATCGGTGACAGTCGTTCCCTCTTCTTGAGCGAAGCGCCGGCACCGGCAGGGATCAGCCCGGCTCGGATCGGGGTGGGTCGGTGGCTGGTAGCCGCCGGGATACTGGTGATCGCCGCCATGGCTGGCCTATTGGTCGGCTCGGTCGCCCTGTCACCGGTGAAGGTCGTGAAGGCCGTGGCCGATCGGCTGCCGTTGCTGTCGGTGGATCACGGGCTCACCGAACTCGAGACCAGGCTCCTCTTCGAGCTGAGGATGCCTCGTGTCGTCATCGGGGGTCTGGTCGGTGCCGTCCTGGCGGTGGCCGGGGCGGGCTACCAGGGAGTGTTTCGGAACCCGCTCGCCGATCCGTATCTGCTCGGTGTGGCCGCCGGCGCCGGTCTTGGGGCGACGGCCGTGATCGGGCTGGATGCCGGATCGGCAGCCATTCCAATCGTGGCCTTCGTCGGCGGCATCGCTGCAGTCGGCGCGACCTATGTCCTGAGCAGAACTGTGGGTGGCCGGACCACGACATCCCTCATCCTGGCGGGTGTCGCAGTTGCAGCATTCTTCACGGCGATCCAGACCTTTCTCCTCCAGCGAAACTACGAGACCCTGCGGGAGGTGTACTCGTGGATTCTCGGACGATTGGTCACCGTGGGCTGGAGCGAGGTGTGGACACTGGTCCCGTACGCGGTAGTCGCGTCCGCGGTGCTCGTCGTGCTTCGCCGCCTCCTCGATGTGCTCGGGCTCGGAGATGAAGAGGCGGCCGGGCTGGGTGTGAATGTGGTGCGGGTGCGCAGGCTGGTAGTTCTCGCCGCCACCCTGGCCACGGCCGCCGCGGTCAGTGTGAGTGGTCTGATCGCCTTTGTCGGGATCATCGTCCCTCACACCATCCGGCTCCTCACCGGCTGGAGCTACCGAGTGATCATCCCTCTGTCCCTGGCCTACGGGGCGGCGTTCCTCATCGTGGCCGATCTGGGTGCCCGGACCCTGGTCGCCCCCGGAGAGCTGCCAATTGGTGTCGTGACCGCCTTTCTCGGTGCCCCCTTCTTTCTCCTCGTCCTCCGGACGATGAAGGGCTCTTCGTGATCTCCTGGAACGAAGTTGCTGTCGCATTCCACGGTGTGACCGTGGTCGGGCCGATCAGCCTGACGGTGGCGGATGGCGAATGGGTCGGGCTGATCGGCCCCAACGGCGCCGGGAAATCGACCTTTCTCAAGGCGGCTGTCGGCATCGTCCCGCATCAAGGGTCGATTGACCTCGGGGGCCGGGAGAGGAAGACCGGGACGGACATCGCCTGGATGCCGCAACGCCCGGTGCTGCCCGACGAGATGAACGTCGCCAACTACGTGCTTCTCGGGCGGACTCCGCACCTCGGGTACCTGGGATCAGAGAGCCACCATGACCTCGAGTCCGTCGGACGAGCGATCGAGCGACTCGACCTGGTCGAGCTCTCCGATCGTCCTCTCTCCACGTTGTCGGGTGGAGAGGCTCAGCGTGCTGTCCTCGCCCGGGCTCTGGCCCAAGAGGCACCTGTACTCCTGCTCGACGAACCCACATCGAGCCTCGACATCGGGCATGCCATCGAGGTCCTGGAGATCCTCGATGAGCTGCGACGAAACGAACGTCTGGCTGTTGTGACCGCCATCCACGACCTGACGCTCGCCGGCCGCTTCGCCGACAGGCTCATGCTGTTGGACAAGGGGCGGCTCGTGGCCCACGGCAGCGCGGCGGAGGTGCTGACCGAGGGCACCCTCATCCCGAGCTACGGTGCCGGGATCCGAGTCGTGACCAACGGGGACGGGCCGACCGTGATCCCCACCCGGAGACAGAGTGACCGATCATCCCAGCCCACCGACTGAGTCACCGCCTGCGGCGCACACGCGGCTTCCCTCGCTGGTGCTGCTCAACACCGGCGACGGCAAGGGGAAGTCGACTGCAGCCTTTGGCACCGCGTTGCGGGCCGTAGCTCGCGGGTGGAAGGTGGGGGTGGTCCAGTTCCTCAAGTCGGGGGAGTGGAAGGTCGGGGAGGAGGAGGTGGGCCGGAGGCTGGGGATGGATTGGTGGGCACTGGGAGACGGGTTCACCTGGGACTCGGACGACATGGACGAATCGGAGGCGATCGCTGGGGAGGCGTGGCTGAGCGCCAAGACGAGGATCGGCTCCGATGAGTACGACCTATTGATCCTGGACGAGATCACCTACCCCATCAACTGGGGTTGGATCGAGATCGAAGATGTCATGACCGCCATCGCCAATCGTCCGACCCGGCTCAATCTCATCCTGACCGGCCGTGATGCACCCGCGGCGTTGGTCGATATCGCCGACACCGTGACCGAGATGAGGAAGGTCAAACACGCCTTCGACGAAGGGGTCATGGCGAGGCGGGGCATCGACTTCTAGGTGATCGCCAGAGAGTTCTCAGGCCCCCGCCTGCACCCGGGCAATCGCCTCGTCCACGGTCAGTGATTCGCCCGCCACCGTGGCGTGGGCAAACTCCTGACTTCCCAGGCTCTCCTGGGTGGCGGCCACCTGGGCGGCGTAGTCGTGCTCCTCCGGCGGTGGCCAGATTGCTACACGGTGCTTGCTGGCGAGCCAATCTGCGAGCCCGAAGAGATGGGCGGCGAGCATGTCGCGGCCTTGTGCATGGGCGCCGACGGCGAGCGAGGCGATGGCGATGGCCACGCCCCGCATGTCCTCGGCACCGTCGCACAGGACCAAGCTCTCGACCAGGGCGGCCTCAGCCCGTTCGAACTGACTCTGCCGGTGGGCGGTCTTGCCCATGTGATAGAGGTACTCACCCAGAGCGGCTCTGGCGCCGGCCTTCTCGCTGAAGTCTGTGGCCCGGTCCCGGTTCTGTTCCACCACTCTCTGCAGCTCGGCGGTGGTTGGGTTGGATTGGATCATGGTCTTCATCTCGAAGAGGTTGTTGGCCGTTTCCTCGTAGAGGCTGAATCCCTCCAGGACCGACTTGAACAATTCCAACGCGATGTCGTGATCGCCCGCCAGCCACGCCATGGCCCCCAGTCCGGCGTCGGCATGCGCTACCCCCAAAGAGTCGCCGGCGATCACGAGCAGAGCCCGGCCCTCTGTGTACCGGTTGGTGGCCTCGATGTAGTCCCCCTCGTCACGGGCCACGGCGCCGAGCCTGAGGGCCGACCACCCCACGTCGAGGACGCCTGAATGGTCGAGGAACAGCCGGTGGCTCTCGGTCATCTTCTCTCGCGCTTCTTCCAGATCTCCCTGGAGACGCGCCATGGTTGCCCAGACTGCCAGGGTCCAGGCCAACATCCATGTGTCGCCGACCTCCCGGTTGATGCGCTCGGCTTCGGGGGCGAGGCGCTTTGCCTCTTCCAGATCGTCCCGGAGCCACGCTGTCGCCATCAGCTGATATGCCTGGCGCGCCTCACCCCGTCGGTCTCCGAGGCGCCGGTAGATCTCCATCGCTTCGGTGAGGGCGTCGTATGACTCGTCGAAGGCCAGTCGGCGGCTGGCGAGCAGGCCGGCGCCATTGAGCGCCCGGGCCACAATCGCTGGATCGACTCCCTCCCGGTGGGCCAGGGTGCGATCGAGCCATTCCGTGCCGTCGCTGACCTCGCGCTTCATCACCCAGAACCAGCGGAGGGCGCCGGCCATGGCCATCGCATCCTGGGCCCGACCCGATTCGTGCAGCCACTCCAATGCCGCGCGCAGGTTGTAGCGGTCGCGCTCGAGGCGGTCGGCCCAGACGTTCTGCTCGTTGTCCAGGATCTCGCTGTCGCCTTCCTCCGCCATGGCCAGAAAGAACTCGGCGTGACGGTCGCGGAGGGCGGAGAGCTCGGCGCCCTCGCCGAGCCTCATCCGGGCATAGTGGCTGATTGGTTCGAGGAGCCGGTAGCGAATCGGGTCGGTATCCGTTGCCATGACCAGGGACGTCTCGACCAGACGCGCCAGCAGGTTCATCACGTGCTCCCCGGCCACCATGCCTCCGGAGCAGACGCTCTCGGCTGCCTCGAGAGTGAAGCCGCCATTGAAAACGGACAGCCGCGTGAACAAGGTGCGCTCTGCACCACCGAGGAAATCAAAGCTCCAGTCGAGGGTGGTCTCGAGAGTCTGCTGATGCGGTGGCAGGTCACGAGCCGTGCCCGCGAGCAAAGCGAACTGCTGGTCGAGCCGTTCGACGAGCTGACCCACCGACAACACCTTCAGCCGGGCTGCTGCCAACTCGATGGCAAGGGGGATCCCGTCCAGACGTCGGCAGACCTCCGCGATTTGTTGCGCATTCACCAGCCCCAGCTCGAAGTTCGGGTTCACCAGACGTGCCCGGTTCACAAACAACTCGACGGAGTCGAAGGAGGCGATCGCATCCAACGACCTGATGTCGGGCCCAGGAACGGCAAGGGGGGAGATCTGCACCAGGTGCTCCTCCCTGATCGAGAGCCATTCCCGGGTGGTGGCCAGGATCCTCAACGCCTCCGTGCCCTGGAGCAGCTGGTCGATGAGTTTGGCCACGGCGTCGATCAGGTGCTCGCACCCGTCGAGGATCAATAGCGAGTGTGCCTTGGCGAGCCGGGAGATCAGCGTGTCGGTGATCGATTGCAACGGGCTCTCCGTGATGTGGAGCTGATGGGCGACGGCGGACGCCAGGAGGTTGTCGTCCGCCACCCTCGAGACTTCGACGAACCACACGCCATCCTCGAAGTCCGAAGTGAGCTCTTCGGCCACCTTCAATGCCAGCGTCGTCTTGCCGACACCACCGGGGCCGGTGAGAGTCACGAGACGCGACTCCTCGAGGGCCGCGATCACGGAATCCTTCTCGAGTTGACGACCGACCAGGGTCAGGTCCCGAATCGGGAGATTGCCCTTTGAGGAGGTCAGCGTTCGCAGTGGCGGGAACTCGGTCGGGAGCCCTTCCACGCTCAACTGGAAAATGTGCTCCTCGTGGGTCAGGTCGCGGAGACGATGAGTTCCCAGATCCTCGAGGCGGGTTCCCTCGGGAAGGCTGTACTCGACGAGTCGGGCGGTTGCCTCGGAGACCAGAGTCTGGCCGCCATGTCCGCTGTCACCGATGCGGGCGGCACGATGGACGTCGATGCCGACGTAGTCGGAGCCACCGAGCCGGCCCTCACCGGTGTGGACCCCGATCCTCACCCTGACGCTCTGCGGCGAACCCCACTCCTCCGCCGCCAGATGGCGCTGGATCTCTACGGCGCTCGTGACCGCGTCGAGGGCGGACTGGAAGGCGACGAAGAAGCCATCACCCTCGTTCTTTACGATCCGGCCGCGGTGGCTGTTCGCCGCCTCGTGCACGATTGCGTTGTGGCGTTCCAGGACAGGCCGAAAGGCATCGCCGAGCTCTTGGAGCATCCTCGTCGAGCCCTCGATGTCGGAGAAGAGAAAGCTGACCGTCCCTAGGGGAAGGTCTCCTGAGTTCATAGCGGTCACCAAATTAACAACGGCATGACCCTTGCCCGCCGCCCTATTTGGTGGTTTTCAGGAATGCATCAAGACGCTTCCCTGGCCCGCCGGAGCAGGGACGCTCGCAAAATGGCCGGATCCAGGTCCAGACCGTATAGCGCCCTGGTGGCACGGTCCGGGCCTTCGACGACGGTCAACGCCAGGGCGATGTGCTCGACGCCTATGTGTCGATGCCCCAGATCCAGAGCGGCCCGCAAAGCGTCCTTGAGAATCTCCTTTGCCCCGCCGGTGAACGGGATGTGCCCGCTTCTCTTCCGACGAGCCGGCCCTGACACTTCGATCAATCTCGGGTCCAGCCCAACCGAAGCCAGCGCATCCCGGTCCATCCGGTCGAGCTCGGCGCGGATCGACTCGACATCCGGCATCACGCCTTCCAGAGATCGGCAACGAGCCACACCGAGGAGGAGATGTTCGGTGCCGATGCGGGAATCGCCGCGGGTCTCGGCTTCATCGACGGCGTTGGTCACCACGAGGCGGGCGTCCTTGGTGAATCGCTCGAACATCGCTACCTCCCGTGCTTCTTGTGTACTGCCTGCCGGGACACGCCCAGAAGATCGCCGATCTGCTGCCACGTCCAGCCGTGGGCCCGAGCCGCCTCGACGTGGATCGTCTCCAGCCGCTCGGTGATGCGCCGGAGCACGACCACGGCCTGAAGCCCTTGAGCTGGATCGTCGCTGTCGGCACCGGCGATCGTGGGGAGTGTCATGTCTGTCACCCTAGGTTGACAGAGCGCAGATTGTCAACCGAAGTTGACTGGAGAGGGGAAAGGTCAGGCCCGTCTCCGGGCCGCCAGGCGGAACAAGGCTCGGGCCCCTTCTCCCAGCGGCTCGAAGCGTGGGTCCTTGGTTTGCCCACGCAGCCACCGGATGTAGATCTGCTGGAGGACTACCCCGAGCTTCCAGGTCCCGAAGACGATGTACCAGTCGACGTCGCCCAGGTCCCTCCCCGAGCGCTCTCCGTAGTGGTCAAGTGCTGCGCTTCTGTCGAGCCAGCCAGGGGAGGTGGTGGGCATCGGTGCCAGGGTCGACTTCTCTTCACCCTCGTCGTACCACGACGCCATCAATGTCCCCACGTCGGCGAGAGGATCGCCCCTCGTCGCCATGTCCCAGTCGTACACGGCCACACAGACGCCGGGGTCGGTCGGGGACACCGCCATGTTGTCCAGACGCCAGTCATTGTGGATGAGCGTCGGGGACCCCGACTGCGGCACACCGGACCGAAGCCATGTGCCCACTTCGTCGGCTATCGGCTGTTCGTCGTCCTTCGCCTGCTCCCAGCGTCTCCACCATCCCTCGACCTGCCGTTCGAGGAACCCGTCCGGATGGCCGAGGTCTTCGAGGCCACATTCCGCCGGCTCGACCGAGTGAAGCTCGACCAGGGTGTCGATCACCACGGTCGACAGCTTGCGATTGGCCCTGTCGTCTCTGCCCCCACCGAAGACGTCGGGGACGACATCTCGGATGACGACGCCCGGCTTGGGTTCCATGAGGAAGAAGGGAGCGCCGATCACGTCGGCGTCTTCACACAGAGCAACAGCCCGCGGCGCCTTGTCGAAGCTCTTCCACAGCCGGGAGAGGACTGTGTACTCACGCGTCATGTCGTGGGAGCTTTCGGCCACCGGGCCCAGGGGGGGCCTCCTCAGCACGAGCTGCTCACCGCCGGGGAATTCGAGGAGGTATGTGAGGTTGGCCTTGCCACCGGCGAATTGCCGGACGGTGGGAGATCCGGCGGGGAACGACGTGTTGCCAGTCATCCAGCCGGTAAGACGGTCGACATCGAATCGCTCGTCCTGGCGGACCTCGATGACCTCTTCCACGATCGAAGGGTATCGGGTCTACGCTCCCCGCTTCACCCGAGCATGCCAGAGACCACACCGTTCGAGATCTGCGATCGTTTGACGGAGGCGTACGCCGATCTGTCCCCGATCGCCGCCACCGAGGCCGGAATTCCCGGGCGCGATCATCAGTGGGACGACTTCTCGCCCGAAGGTGAGGCGGCGAAGGAGGAGCTCAGGGCGAGGGCCGTCTCCGAGCTGGCGTCACACCTCGATCACCCAGACCCGGTACAGGCGACTGCGGCCCGGGTGGCGAGTGGGTACCTGGAATCGGAGCGGCGCCTCTACGCCAGCGGGCATTGGAAGCGGGACATCAACCACATATTCGGCCCTTTCCAAACCGCGCGTGACACATTCGACATCGTGTCGAAAGACGGGCGTGAGGCATGGGAAAACGCCGCCATCCGCCTCTCGACCTGGGGCGACATGCTCGACGGATACCAGGCCAGCCTCCAGGTGGGCCTGGATGACGGGGAGGCGGTGGCCCGCCGCCAGGTGTTGAGCGTCATCGAACAAGTGCGCTCGGTGGCCGGGGCGGAGTCCCGCTTCACAGCGCTGCCGCCGCTGGCAGCGGCCAGTGGAGGCGACGAGGATCGGGTAGCTGGAGCTGTCGCCGTCGCTAGGTCGGCTTCAGCCGAGTTCGCTGAGTGGCTCGAGTCCGTGTATCTGCCGCTTGCCAAGACCTCCGATGCCGCCGGTCTCGACCGTTACGCGGAGGAATCCGATCGGTTTCTCGGATTGCACCTCGACCTGGACGAGACCTACGAATGGGGATGGTCCGAGGTGCACCGACTGCTCGGGGAGATGCGAGCTACTGCAGCGGAGATCGACCCCGAGCTGAACATCGACGAGGTGATCGACCTGCTGGATACCGACCCTGGTCGCTCGGCACCCGACCATGACGCATTTGCGGGCTTCGTCCGGGATATCCAGGCGCATGCAGTGGAGCGTCTCGACGGGTCGGCTTTCGATGTACCGCCGCCGATGTGCGACGTGACGGTCAATCTGGCTCCCCCCGGAGGCGCTCTCGGAGCTTGGTACGTGGCGCCGTCCGAGGACCTCCAACGCGCGGGATCCATCTGGTATGCCCTGGGCGAGAGGACCCGGATCCCGTATTGGCAGGAGGTGGCCACCGCCTATCACGAGGGCTTCCCCGGGCATCACCTCCAGGTCGGTATCGCAGTTCTGCAACGGGAGAAGCTGTCCCGCTTCCACCGCCTTTTCGTCTGGTACCCGGGGTCGGGGGAGGGATGGGCTCTGTACGCCGAGCGGCTCATGGAGGAACTCGGGTTCTTCGAGAACCCGGAGTACCGGCTGGGACTGCTCGCGAGTCAGCTCTTCAGGTCGACCAGGGTCGTCGTCGATATTGGGGCGCATCTGGAGAAGCGGATCCCGGCCGACGCCCCGCTTCATGCCGGCGAGGTGTGGGACTACGACCTCGCCGTGGACTACATGGAGAGGATCGGCAGGCAGCCGCGAGACCTGGCGGAGTCGGAGGTGTTGCGCTATCTCGGCTGGCCCGGCCAGGCCATCTCCTACAAGGTAGGGGAGCGGGAGATCCTCGATATCCGGAAGCAGGCGATGGCCGGAGCGGGAGCTTCATTCGACGGCAAGGACTTCCACCGACGTTTGCTGGATGCAGGTGCGATCAGGCTCGATCATCTCCGCGAGGCGATGTCAGCAGCCGTTTGACGCCAGCGTTGGGTGGGGGTTTATCGCCCCCCCGTCCCCGTACATTCCAAAATGGAGGTGGGGATTCGCCCCGCGGGCGTTGCCCGAGGTCCCCACATATCCGATTACGTCCCCGGCGTTGACCTCGCCGATCGCTCCCGCCGCATCCAGGTGAGAGCCCAGGTACTTGATCCCATCACTTCCATAGAGATCGAACTGGAGTCCGCCAACTGTCCCCTCGATGAGCTCGACCGTGCCCGAGACCGGTGCCCTCACCGGTGTCCCCTGCGCGGCGAATATGTCGTTGCCTTCGTGAAATCGTGAGCCGGTTCGGGGGAAGCCCCAATCGTTGGAGTAACGGCCGCCGTCGACGGGGCATACCCAACTCGAGCCACCCGGGACGGCGAGGGTTTGCCCGGATCTGATCACATTGACGTCAGATAGACCGTTCATCTCGGCCAGGGTCGAGATGTTGGTGCCGTACTTGGCGGCGATGTCACCTAGACGGTCACCCCCCTGTACGACGTAGCTCGCCGATCCTCCACTCCCTGTCCCTACGAAGGCGGGACCATCGAGGAAGAGACGGGTGCCCGTATACACCTTTCCGTTCGTGATCCCATTTGCGGCGGCGATTGTGTCGGGCGAGACGCCCGAGTACTGCCCGGCGATCGAGTCCAGGTTCTCGCCACGCTGAACGATGTGGAACCGGCCCGGTCGTGAGGATGCGCCCTCGGTATCGGTGGCGCTGGCGTTGCCGGGTCCGGGTGACTTCTTCCTGGTTGCGGGGATGAGGATCTCCTGACCGGGACGGATCAGGTCGGGGTTGGGCATGCCGTTTGCGTCGGCGATGGCCGAGGCGCTGGCACCGTAGATCGAGGCGATCTTGCTCAATGACTCGCCTTGAGCGACCACGTGGACCTGCTCCAGCGAGCCGTCGACACCGGGGATGAGGATCACCTGTCCCGGGCGTATCAGATCGGCATTCGAGAGTTCGTTGAGCTCGATGACATCAGAAAGGGAAACGTCGTGGTCACGTGCGATCTCGCTGAGGGTGTCCCCGCGCTGCACGGTGTACTCCAAGGAAAATAGAGCCACAGTCAGGGCGAGAACCGAGCCAACAGCGATGGCGCGGGCGCGTCGATTGACTGGCATGAAGGTCCAACTCCTTCAGGCCCCTGTTTCCGTCCGCCAGTCCACCCTAACCGGAGATCGCGAAATTGCCAGAGAAACCATTTTCGGGCCTACGACAACGGTTTTAGGCCCGGTTTTCCGGCCAGCAGGCGCAGTTGGCCGCAGGCGGCATCGATGTTTCGGCCCCTGGTGTCGCGGACGGTGACGTTGACGCCGCGCCGGCTCAGTTCCCGGGCAAAGGCGTCGATGGCCCTCCCGCTCGATGCCTTTTCCTGTGTCAGAGGCGTCGGATTGAGGGCGATCAAGTTCACATGGGCATGGAGCCGCCGGGCGATCGCCGCCAGCTTCACTGCCTGGTCTGTGTTGTCGTTGACCCCATCCATCATGGTCCACTCGATGGAGAGCCGGCGGCGTTTCTTCTCGAAATACCCGGCGGCGGCTTCCTCGAGATCCGCCAGCGGGTAGCGCCGGTTGATCGGGACGAGAGTGCTCCTGAGCTCGTCGTCGGCAGCGTGAAGACTCACTGCCAGCGATACCGGCCAAGGCTCCTCGGCCAGTCGTCGGATCCCCGGCACGATGCCGACGGTCGACACCGTGATCGACCTCGCCGACAGGCCCATGACCTCGATCATCCGACGGATCGCCTCCCTGACCCGGTCGTAGTTGGCCAGCGGCTCGCCCATCCCCATGAAGACGACGTTGGTCAGATGGTCAGGACTGCCCGGCATCCCGATCTGACGGAGGAACGCCTGCGCGTATGCCACTTGGGCCATGATCTCGCCGGCGTCGAGATGTCGCTCGAACCCGAACTGCCCCGTCGCGCAGAAGGTGCAGCCGAGGGCGCATCCGGCCTGGCTCGAGATGCAAAGTGTCGCTCGCCGCGGATAGCCCATGAGTACCGCCTCGATGGCGGCGCCGTCGGGGGCTCGAAACAGCCACTTGCGGGTGGTATCGCCGTCGGCGGACTGCTCGGTCTCCACTTCGAAGGGCCAGAGGGGTTCCAGCCTGCCCCTCACATCGGCCGGGAGATTGGTCATGTCCTGACTGCTGAACACTGGCGTCTGGTAGAGCCAGTTGCGCAACTGCTCGATTCGATAGGAGGGCTCACCCTCGAGGAGGTCGCCGAGATCCTCCGGTTGGTGGAGGTAGGGCACTGTCAGGCCAGCGAGCGTGCCTGTTCGATCCAGGTCCTGGCCCGAGCACCGCTGACCCCCGCCGCCTCGGCAATGGTGTCAGGAGTGGCTGACGCCAGCTTGGAGACGTCGTCGATTCCGGCGAGTTTCAGACGGCTGGCGAACACTGGGCCGATCCCGTCGACGGCATCGATTCCTGCAGCCATCGGGACCGTGGCGGCGGTCCGCAGAATGGGCGGCTCCGGTTCTCGCGACGCCGCGACCGAGATGAACCGATCGCGCATGGCCCACACCAGGGCGGCTGCTGCGCCGACGACACCAACGACTTTGGCCAGAGTCTTCATCGGTCGTGATCGTACCCACCGATGACCCGATCTACCCTGGCCGGCTGATGAAAGTCGACTTCTATTACCCGCCGAGCCCGCCCGATGGCGCTCCGGAGTCGGCGGCCGCCGCGGCGAAACTCGGCTACGACGGTTTTTTCACCGCCGAGACCCAGTACGACCCCTTCTTGCCGTTGGCCCTGGCCGCAACGGCCGAGCCGGGGCTCGACCTGGGAACGGCGATCGCCGTCGCCTTTCCCAGGTCGCCGATGATCATGGCGATAACCGCCTGGGACCTGGCCCGGATGTCCCGGGGCCGGTTCATGCTCGGTCTGGGGACACAGGTGAGGGCGCACATCGTTCGGCGCTTCTCGACGACTTGGGACCGCCCGGTTCCCCGTCTCAGGGAGTACATCCTCGCCCTCCGGGCGATCTGGGGATCGTTTCAGGACTCGAGCCCGCTTGCCTTCGAGGGCGACTTCTATCAGTTCTCCCTGATGACGCCGTTCTTCAACCCGGGGCCCATCCCGAACCCGGACGTGCCGATCTACATCGCGGGGGTCGGCCCTTATCTGAGCCGTCTCGCCGGGGAGCTCTGCTCGGGCTTCCACGTCCATCCGTTCCACACGGTGCGCTATCTCGATGAGGTGGTCCTCCCCGGGATCGCAGCGGGGGCCGGAAACTCGGGCCGGACGCTCGACGACGTCGAGCTGGCCACGACGGTCTTCATCATGACCGGGGCAACCGATTCCGATGTGGAGCAGGCCATGGGTGCGGTCAGGCAGCAGATCGCCTTCTATGCCTCCACGCCTTCCTATTTGCCCGTGCTCGAAGCGGAGGGCTGGGCCTTCGGGGGTGAGCTCAACGCGATGTCGAAGCAGGGGCGTTGGGAGGAGATGGCCGCGCTCGTGCCCGACGAAGCCGTGCTCACGGTGGGCGTGGCGGCGACGGCCGACCGGCTCGCCGAGGCCATTCATGAGCGTTACGGCGATCGTGTCCAGCGGCTCGGCTTCTACACGATTGGCCCAATTCTCGACACCGACCCGGAAGCCCTCCGTGACGTGATCCGCAAGCTGAAGTTGTAGTCAGAAAACGGCTGCGCTCGTGGTGTCGACTCGGGGATCGGGGTAGGTGGAGCGGTTGTCGCCCTCGATGTGGATCATGGAGACGGGTCCCCAACCGGGTTGAGGCCCGGCTACTTCTTCGATTGAGTGGCCGCGCGACCGCAGATCGTCGAGGGTTGCGGCCCCGACACCGGGCTCCACGTGGAAGCGCGCCTTGGAGAACGGCCCGAACTCCCGGACGACCCATCTCGGCGCAGTCTGGGCCTCTTCGATGGACTGACCGGCCAGGACGGCCCGGGCCGCCACCTGTGCGACGAGTTGTGGCTGGACTGCGCCTCCCCTGGTCCCGATCACCCAGCGCGGCTCCCGGTCACGGGTCCAAAGGGTGGGGGAGAGCGTGTGCAGTGGGCGCTTCCCTGGCTGCAACTCGTTGGGATGTCCCGGGGTCAGGGAAAAGCCGCTGCCCCGGTTGTGGAGCATGAACCCGCTCCGGGCGGCACCGAATGAGGAACCGATGCCTTCGAAATTGGACTGGATGACCGACACTGCCATCCCCTCGGCGTCGACGATGCACATGTACGCCGTGCTCGACTCGGAGCCCATCTTCTTGGGCCAGACGCCGGTTCTGGTCCGGTCGACGGTGTCGGCGGCGCGGCCCAGCCGGTCATGATCGAGGAGCAGATGCCCCGGAAGCGGGGCATGATCGGGGTCGGCGACGAGGTCGTCCCTCTCCCAGGCCACCGAGCGAAACGCCTCGATCAACAGATGCCACCAGACGGGATCTGCCGGGTCCGACGGTGGTCCCAGCATCTCGAAAACGGCGAGGGTGGCCGGACCGAGATAGCCCTGGGAGTTGGGCGGGATGGTCCAGGCGGACATGCCTCCGACCGCACAAGAGATCGGGGTCACCCAATCGGCATGGGGCCGGGCGAGGTCATCCCGGGTGATGAGACCACCCAGTTCGTCCACGATGTCCTCCGCCGGATCCCCGAGATAGAAAGCGTCCCGCCCGCCAGAGCCGATGGCGCTGAGCGTCGCGGCCAGAGCTGGCCGCTTCACCCGGCCACCTCGTGTCACAGGTTTTCCCTCCGGATAGAACTCCCGAACTGCCGGGTGCCTGCCGTAGACGGGCTCCTCCAGGAGAAAAGCGCCTGCCTGCTCGGTCGAGACCTCAAAGCCCTCGGTGGCGTGCTCCACGGCAGGCGCTAGGCATTCGCTCAGTGAGAGCCGGCCGAGCTCGGATGACAGTGTGGCCCACCCGTCGACACATCCGGGCACGGTCACGGAGAGCGGGTGGTGCCGCGGGATGACTCCGAGACCCCGGACCGGGCCGGCATCGGCGTTGGACCCCGCAACACCTGAGGCATTGAGCGCCCGCGGGACGTCCCATCCCGGTCGATGCACCAGGGCGAAGAGATCCCCGCCGACCCCGCATGTCTCCGGGGCGACGACCCCTTGGGTTGCGGTGGCGGCGATTGCCGCGTCCACCGCGTTACCGCCACCGATCAGAACACGCTTGGCTGCTTCCGTGGAGAGGAGATGAGGGGTGGAGACCGCGCGGGTCAGGATATTTTGAGGTCGGGAAGCACCCGATTTAGGGCATCGAGAACGGAGCGGACCACCGCTCTCGACTCTTCATCCTCGACATAGGCGCACCCGATCAGGTGGCGCTCGCTCGCCTCGGTCACCACGACCACCTGTGCCACCGCCACTTTCCGGCTCCCCAGCGTCGGTATGTCCATTGACGAGACGGCGAGAGCTGCCTCCTGATGGATGGCCTGACGGATCGCCTCGAGGGTGGCCTCGGCGATCTGGCGGGATCGGGTCGTCATCGCCGCCGCACCCTTCGACGTGCCGGTGAAGACTTCGTTCTGCCATCGCAATGTCACCGAGACCTCGGCGCGCGATCCGTCCAACATCTCGCTCACATCGACCAGGGCCGGGCGGAACCCCATGTCGAGGTCTGAGTCGGCCAGCTGTACCACTGACACAACGCGCCGGTCGATCTCCTCGCCAAAAAGGGCCTGACTGAGAGACTGCACGTCTCTAACGACTTGCTTGGGCGGCTTGTTGCGGCGCGCCAGAACGTGTATCTCCTCGATGTGTCCGTTGCCGGCGACGATCCTCGCCGCCTCGACGCCGTCGATTCGGCAGATCTTGTCCTGGAGGGCGATTAGGTCCATTCATGCCCAGCGTACAGCCAACAACGAAGGTCCATCGGGATAACCGGTCTCATTTCCTCTTGTTCAACGTTCCAAGAGGCTCTAGATTGCGGCGGGCTGGAAGGCAGTTATTGGAAACGTGGGGCAGCCGAGGTCTATGACCCGTCTGCCTGGCCTATGGCGGGCGAAGTCAGGGGCCTTTGACATGTAAAAAGGTTCCCCGTCAAGACTTTGCCGGGGAAAGCGGTGAGACCGGCGTCAGACGTCGGCCTTGTAACTGGACGCCCATCGAACCTAGCGGAGCGGATCGTCAACACCGGCACACAACGCCGGTGAAATACGGCACCAACAGGTGAGCGTTCTTGATGAAGGCATTTCTGGCCCCTAATCGCATATATGTCGCGAGCCTGGAGATAGTGCTCGCCGGCGTAAGAATCGGCTGATATAGGCGCCGGCTCACCAAACCAGGGTCACACATGTCGTCGAGGGGCTCAATGAGGCTAGGTAGGAAAAGACCGTTGCGGGGATGGTTCGGGCGTCTCCGCCCCACGGTGCAGCGTCGGTTGAGGATCGCTGTGCCTTACTCTCTCATGGGCCTGGCCGCCCTCATCGGGTCATTCCTGATCTCCGACATGCCCGACTGGGCCTACTGGGCTCCGTTCGCATTTCTCTTTGTCCTGCTCGAGTTCTTTGCGGTCGAGGTCAACGATCGCATGCTCCAGTCCGCATCCGTGATGGTGGCAATGAGCGCAGGCGTGATTCTCGCCATGCAGCCCGGTTCCGACGCGATGTTCGGTCTGGCGCTGATGGGTGCTCTGGCCCTGTTCACCCCACTCGACTTCAAGGAGAGACGGTGGTTCCAGCCGCTGGCCAACTTCGGCCAGATCGTCACGGCTTGCGCCGTCTCCGGCTTCATCCTCGACACGTATCTAGACGGTTTGGCAGTCGAAGCCGGCTCGCTGATCACCGTGCTGGCAGTGTCAGCGGCTGCGGCCCTGGCCTACGCCACAGTGCAAAACCTTCTGGTGCGGCACGCGGTGAAGGTCGTCTTCGGTCGGGACAATCTCGAGCCGTGGTCGCAGCTGCCGGTTCTGTTCACCGGTGAGGTGGCCATGGGCCTGGTCGGAGGTCTGATCGGCGCGGCCTTTCTCATCGCCAACAGCGAGGCGATCATCGTTTTCATCGTCGGTGTCTTTGCCCTCGGCCACATGTGGCTCTACGCCTTCGCCCAACTGCGTGACGCGCACATCGGGTCGATCCGGGGCTTCGTCAAGACACTGGAGGCCAAGGACATGTACACCCGCGGCCACACCGAGCGCGTGGCGTTCTTCGCTCAGATGATCGGTGAGGAGATGGGCTTCACTGGCACCCAGCTCGAGACCGTGCGCTGGTCCGCCCTGATCCACGATCTGGGAAAACTTGCAGTTCCGACCGAGCTCATCCGCAAGCGGGGCCGACTCGATGAGGACGAGTACGCCGAGATGAAGGCCCACGCCCAACTCGTCGAGGAGATCCTCGCCGAAGTGGACTTCCTCCAGCCCATGGTCGAGATCGCCTCCGGTCATCACAGCAATTTCGACGGGAGTGGATATGGGGGCAGCGGGCATAGCCAGGGTCAGCCACCACGCATCGAGGCGTGCATCGTCGCCGCCGCTGATGCCTTCGACGCCATGACTTCGGCACGTTCTTACCGCATGGCCCTCTCCCAGCAATACGCCATCTCTGAGCTGAGACGCAACTCGGGCGCCCAGTTCCACCCAGAGGTCGTCGACGCCTTCGAGCGGGCATTGACCAAGACCGGGCGTCGCTGGGGTGCGCCCCATGTCAACGACGAGGAGATGGCCCGTCGTCTCGCCGAGGAGCCGGAGCTGACCCTCCGTGGCTAGCTGGAGCCCACGCGCCCTGTCGATTGTCTCCTGGCTCTATGTCATCGTCATCGCCGGTGTCGGTCTCTACGCGGCCACACTCGCTACCAGCGACTCGATGACACTGTTGGTCGCGGTGACCGCGCTGGTGCTGGCCTCGATGATCGGGGTCGCGGCCTCCAACACGGGAAATCGTTTCACAGTCGGTCTGGGGGTAGCTGCGGCGCTGCCCCTCGTGCTCGGTTCGCCGGAGGACGTGGACCTGGCCGGTTGTATCGCCGTTTACGGGCTGGGGCTCGCCATTGTCTGGGCCCTTCGATACTCACGCGGAGAGAAGCACACCGATCTCCTTCCCACGCTGGTCAGACGGTTCGCCGGATATTGCGTTTACGCCACCGTGTACTCCGCCCTCAGGGTTGGGCCGTTCGCAGAACTGAGCGGAGGCTGGGAGGACTTGTTCCCATTCGTGGTGGCGCTCATGGCCTGGATCGCAGTCGAGGTGTTCGCCCGCGCCATGCTGGTCGTCGGAAAGCGCGAGGTCTCCCGGACCTATCTGGCCCGTTCCTTGCTCCACGATCTCAATGTCTTCCTAGGTCTGGCCCTGACCGGCGGCCTGTTCGGGGAGCTCTGGCCGGTTCTGAGTTGGTGGGCCCTCCCCATCGCCCTCCTCCCTTACTCCTTCGCCCATCTCGCCTTCAAACGGTTCCAGGAGACCAAGGTCACCTACAAGCAGACCATTCGGGCGCTGGCCCGCATCCCCGAGGTCTCCGGGCTCGGAATCGATGGCCATGCCGACCGGACCACGGAGCTCGCCTCGGCCATAGCCAAGGAGATCGGCTTGGGCCCGGTCCAGGTGGAGGACGTGGAATACGCCGGGCTGATGCACGACATCGGGCGGGTCAGCCTGAACGAGCCCCAGATCCTGCGCCAGGGCTACAGCGACACCGACATCGCACGCTGGAGCTCGGAGATCATCGCCGAGTCGCCCTATCTGAGCCGGGTGGCGACTCATGTCCGTCATCAATACGAGCCCTATCGCAAACCGGGGGAACAGACCGACCCCGACGTCTCCGTCGTGTCGCGGATCATCAAGGTTGCCGCCGCCTACGACTGGCAGGTGCATCTGGAGGGTCTCTCCCCGCTTCAGGCGCTGGAGGTCCTCCACACCGGTGCTGCCTACGACTACGACCCTGAAGTCGTCGCATCTCTACGACGGTTACTGGAGAGCCGCGGCGTTCTCACGCCGGTGCGGGTCTGATCGGCCTAGGTCTGGCTGGCCGAGCCGGGCTGGGCGTGGGCACCACGTTTGAAGTAACGACGGGGCCGGCGCAACTCGTGCTCCAGGAACCGGCCCAGCCCGACCGCGAGGAATACGTCACCCAGGCTGATCACCTGTCCGATCCCTCCGATCCGGAGCGGTATGACGTCGGCGAATGCGGTGAGATTGGAACCGGAGTCGAGTATGACGTGCTTGAACGAGCCGGATAGGTCAGGGACGGTCACGGTGAATCCGCTCGCTACCTCCGCTGCCTCGGACAGCACCGGCATTCCACCGTTGACGGCGATGACGGTGAAGTTCATCAAGACCCCGAGACCGGTGAGCCACATCCCGGTGGCCGTGCGATTGAGCACCACGAGGGTCATGAGCAGCCCGTATGAGATGAGGACCATGGCCAGCCCGAGACCCTCGGCCCAATCTGAGTCCGGGAGCCAGACAGTTGCCACCTGCAACCCGAGGGCAACCAGCAAGAGCCACCAAGCCCGAAGCTCGATGTCGCCCAGGTTGGTCAGACGGCCCCCGCGCAGCACCGCCATGGCCAAGGCGATAAACAAGACAATGGCCAGCCATAGCATGTCCCCCGACGGTAATACCGGGTGTCAAGTCAGACGAAGGCGGAGTATTGGTCGAGTACGAAGTGGGGGAAGGCCGGGCAACGATCAGGCTGTCTGATCCTGCCCGCCGCAACCCGCTATCAGTGGAGACGATGGAAGCTCTCCTCTCGGCGACAAGTCGGGCGGTCGATGATCCGGCGGTGCGCGTCCTGGTCTACACCGGCGCCGGGGACCAGGCGTTCTCTGCTGGCGGCGACCTGTCGGGCTCGTTCGTCGACGACCCTGTCGGATTGCATAGGGCGAGGGGAGTCCTCGCCGAACTGTTCCGGCTGATGCATCGGGGTGGGAAGCCGACCGTGGCTCGGGTCAACGGCCATGCACTGGCCGGAGGATTCGGGCTCGCCGTCGCCTGTGACGTGACGATCTGCGTCGATGACGCCAAGTTGGGGACACCCGAGGTCGGGGTTGGACTGTGGCCGATGATGATCTCGGCCCTCCTGACCCGGGTGATGCCGCGCAAGTCCGCCCTCGAGCTCATGCTTACCGGTCGTCTGATCGACGCTCACGAGGCTCAGCGTCTCGGCGCCGTCTCTCGCGTCGTGCCCCGCGTCGAGCTCGATCGGGTGGTGGACGAGATCGTCGATGCCTTGCAGGCGAAGAGCGCGGCCACTCTCATGTTCGGCCGGGACTCCTTCTACGGCATGGCCGATCTCGACTTCGATGCGGCCCTCGATCGGCTGCAAACGGGGCTGACGGCGGTCGCCATGAGTGAGGACGCAACCGAGGGGATTGCCGCCTTTCAGGAGAAGCGAGAGCCTCGATGGAAAGGGAATCCTGTGCCGGACTCCCCCCTGCGGGAGGAGAAAGAATCCCCCCTCCCGGCTTCGCCGGACTCCCCCCTGCGGGGGGAGACATGAGGCGGAACGTCCAGATCCTGGGCTGGACGCTGATCTGGAGCGGCATCTTCGTCTTCGGCTACCTCGGCTGGCAGCTGTACGGGACTGACCTCGTCAACGCGCAGGTCCAGGCAGAAGCGCTGGCTGCTCTCGAGCGGGGTCTGGCCGACCCCGGCGATCCCGAGGTGGAGGAGGTCGAACAGGAGGGTGTCGTCGTCGAGCACGTCCTGGAGGACGTGCCGGGCGAAGGTGTCGGGTTCGCCCTGTTGCGGGTCCCCAAGGTCGGGTTGGAGGCTGTCGTCTTCGAGGGTGTGACCACGCCGACCCTGACCAAAGGCCCGGGCCACATGCCGGGGACCCCTCTCCCGGGGCAACCGGGCAATGCTGTCATTTCCGGACATCGGACCACCCACGGCCGACCCTTCCACGACTTCGAACAGCTGGTCGCGGGCGACCGCGTGGAGGTCGACACCGGCATCGGGACCCACGTCTACGAGGTCCGGGAGTCGTTCATCGTGGCCCCAACCGATGTCTGGGTGACCGACAGCAGACCCGGGGCTTGGCTCACCTTCACGACCTGCAACCCCAAGTACTCGGCGCGGGAGCGGCTGATCGTCACCGCTGAGCTGGTGGCAGGGCCCAACGTCGAATACGTGCAGCATCTCGAGGAGAGTGCCGCGACGCCTGCCTAGATGCCGGCGGTCAACTCCTCGAGCCTCGCCGGCGTCAGGATGCCGTTGAAGACATCGGTCACTCCGCCGTCCGCGTCCAAGAAGTAGGTGACTGGCAGCCCGAAATTTGGGTAAGCCTCGTCGAATGCTTCGTCACCGAAGGCGAGGGCATAGACCGGATCGATCTCCGCGCCGAAGGCCCGGGCATCCTCGAGCTGATCCTCGACGGCGACGCCGACGACCGCGATGTCCGGGTTCTGCTCGGCAAAGGCCGACAGGTCGGGCATCTCTTCGCGGCACGGCACACACCAGGAGGCCCAGAGGTTGATGATCAGGGGTCTCCCGTCATCGGTGATGTGATCGGAGAGGGAAAAGCTCCCACCGTCGAGGAGCTCGACGGTGAAGTCGGGCGCCGGCTCACCGACCTCGGCTACGGCGCTGTCGCCGGATCTGCCGATGGCCCAGGCTACGCCCAGCCCGATGAGGACGACACCGACGAAAACTCCGGTGAGCAGGAAACCTCGCCCCTGGAGGGGTCCCTCCGGATCTTCAGGCAGAGGCCATCCTCCTCAACACGTAGTGGAGGATGCCACCGTTGCGGAGGTAGTCGATCTCGATCGGGGTGTCGACGCGGGCGACCGCGTCGAATTCCTTCGGCGATCCGTCGCGTGCGGTGGCGGTCACCTTCACTATCTGCCGGGGCTGGAGGGAGTCGTCGATGGCGATGTCGTATGTCTCTGTCCCGTCGAGCTCGAGCGAGGCCGCATCCTGTCCGTCCAGGAAGGTCAGTGGCAGCACGCCCATCATCACGAGGTTGGAGCGGTGGATCCGCTCGAAAGACTTGGTGATCACCGCCCTCACACCCAGGAGGAAGGCCCCCTTGGCCGCCCAGTCCCGGGATGAGCCCATCCCGTAGTCACTGCCGGCGATCACGACGAGGGGTACCGCTTGTTCCTGGTAGTGCATGGCGGCTTCGTAGATGGACTTGACCTCGCCGTCCAGGAAATCGGTGGTCCATCCCCCTTCGGTGCCGGGAGCGAGGTCGTTCCTGACCCGGATGTTGGCGAAGGTGCCTCTCGTCATCACCCGGTCGTTGCCGCGTCGCGAACCATATGAGTTGAACATCGCGGGCTGAACGCCCTTGGCGATCAGGTACTCGCCGGCGGGTGTCGTCGGCGAGATGGTTCCCGCCGGACTGATGTGGTCGGTGGTGACGGAGTCGCCGAGCATGGCCAGGACGCGAGCTCCGGTCACCGGCTCGATCGGGCCCACATCGGGTCCGAGACCGACGAAGAACGGGGGCTCCTGGATGTAGGTGGAATCGTCGTCCCAGTGATAGAGATCCGACTCGGGGGTGGTGATGGCTCGCCACTCGTCGGATCCGGTGAACACCTCTGAGTATCTCGATACGAACTGGCTCTGGTTGACGTGAGCGGCGACGAGGCCGGCCACTTCTTCTTGACCGGGCCAGATGTCACGCAGGAACACATCCTTCCCATCCTGGTCCTGGCCCAGCGGTTCGTTGATCGGGTCCCAGTCGACGGTGCCGGCGAGGGCATAGGCCACGACCAGGGGCGGGGAGGCGAGATAGTTCGCCCTCGCATCGGGCGAGATGCGGCCCTCGAAGTTGCGGTTCCCGGAGAGGACGGCGACAGCGACCAGCCCTCGCTCGTTGACTGCGCGAGAGATCGGCTCCGGCAGTGGTCCCGAGTTCCCGATGCAGGTGGTGCACCCGTAGCCGACGATGTGAAAGCCGAGATACTCGAGGTCTTCGAGAAGACCCGAGCTGGTGAGATATTCGGTGACGACCTTCGAGCCCGGGGCCAGGGAAGACTTCACCCACGGCTTGCGCTGCAGCCCGAGCTCTCGGGCCCTCCGCGCCACCAGCCCAGCCCCAATCATCACGTCTGGATTCGAGGTGTTGGTGCACGACGTGATCGCTGCGATGACGACGTCGCCATCGGTGAGGAGGAACATCTCCCCGTCGACCTCGACCTCTACGCCTGTCTTTGCCTTGAGAGATCCTGCTTCAACGGGACGCCCGCCCTCGTCCTCCCAGCTGACAACCGTCGAGGCCGAGGATCCACCGTTCTTGCCGAAGAGGTTGGTCAGGTCCGATCGCCACTGGGTTGCCATGGCCGACAGGGCGACGCGATCCTGCGGACGTCTCGGGCCTGCCAGTGACGGCTCGACGGTCGACATGTCGAGCTCGAGGGTCGACGAGTAGGCGGTCACACGGCTGTCGTCCCGCCACATCCCCTGGGTCTTGCAGTACTGCTCGATGGTGTCGATCAGCTTGTCGTCCCGTCCGGTGAGACGGAGATACTCCAGGGTCCGGTCGTCGACAGGGAAGAATCCGACGGTGGCACCGTACTCGGGTGCCATGTTGGCGATCGTCGCCCGGTTGGCCACAGGCATGTCGGCCAGACCCGGGCCATGGAACTCCACGAATTTGTCGACCACGCCGTGCTCACGGAGCATCTCGGTGACTCTCAGCACGAGATCGGTGGCGGTTGCCCCCTCGGCGAGGCGGCCGGTGAGTCTGAATCCGACCACTTCCGGAAGGAGCATGTAGATCGGCTGGCCGACCATTGCGGCCTCGGCCTCGATGCCTCCGACTCCCCAGCCCACGACACCGAGGCCATTGATCATTGTCGTGTGGCTGTCGGTCCCGACCAGGCTGTCCGGGTACAGCCAGTGCCCGTCGTCCCAGACCACCTTGGCCAGATACTCGAGGTTCACCTGGTGGACGATGCCCGTGGCAGGCGGGACCACTCTGAAGTTGGCGAAGGCGGACTGGCCCCATTTGAGGAACTCGTATCGTTCCTGATTGCGCTCGAATTCCTTGCGCGAGTTGATGGTCAGGGCATCGGATCGGGCGAAGGCGTCGACCTGTACCGAATGGTCCACCACCAGGTCGACCGGAATCAAGGGGTTCACTCTCTGCGCCGACCCCTCGTCGCCGGTCATCGACACGATGGCCGATCGCATCGCGGCGAGGTCAACCACCGTGGGGACACCGGTGAAGTCCTGGAGCACCACCCTCCCGGGGACGAACGGGATCTCACCGCCGCCGACGCGGGCGGCGTCGTAGGCGGCGATCGTGTTCACGTCAGCGGCGGTGACCGTGGCCCCGTCGAGGTTGCGGAGTGCCGACTCCAGGATGACCTTTATCGAATATGGGAGGTTCTCGGCGCCCTCGACCGCGTCGAGGCGGGCTATCTCCCGGGACCCGAGTGGGGTGTCGAGCGTGGTGCGAGACCCGAATGGATCGATGGACATGCCCCAAGGCTACCGAGGGGTGCAGTGTGGCAATCGCCGACTCAATCGAAAGGCCGGCCCCTCTTACCTAAAACCTAAAACCTAGAACCTAAAACCTCTCAACCGATGGTGAGAGGGACCCGGGTCACGCAATCATCCTCGAGATCGGTGTGAGGGATGATCACCGGGTTGCAGTCATAGGAGAGGGCGCCGAACATCCCGGCGACGATGCCCCGGTCGAGTGAGCAGATGACCTCGGGGTGGCTCGTTGCAGCCTCGCCGAACGGGCAATGGGTGGTGAGGAGCTGTTGGCCCTTGACGTCGGGGTCGACCGAGAACCCAAGCCCTGTCATCGCCCTTGCGACGGCCTGAACGGCCCCGTCATAGCCGGGCTCATCGGGGACGCCGATCTCAGCGGCCAGCTCGGCGCCGTAGGCGCGCCCCACCGATTCGGCCACCTGGCCGACATTCTCCGGCGCAACCTGGTCGAGCACTCTGATCAGCATCTCCACGAGCATCTCGAATCGTCGTGGGGCGAAGTGAACCGACACTTCCTTGGTGGTGGCCTCGTAACACTTGGCGGGGCGCCCGGCCCCGGGCCCGCCCTTGCCGGAAGGACGGCGATGGCTGACCTTCAGAAACCCCTCATCGGCCAGAAGATCTAGATGATGTCGGGCGACATTGGGGTGGATGCCGAACAACTCGGCGACGGCAGATGTGGTGAGGGGCTCGGCCGATTCCCTGACCGCGATGTAGATGGCCCTCCGGGTGGGATCGCCCAAGGCTGCGGTCAGGTCGGAGATCCTCGATTCGAGGGTCTTGGTGTCCATCAGGGGTACCAACCGGCCAAAACTATAGTGACTAGGCCTTCTAACCACTGCCGGCGTAGGGGAAATCGATGCCTTCCAATGACGAGATCTTCCAGGCGGTCGCGTCTATCGAATCCCCCTTCCTGGTGGGCAGGACGCTGGGCAGTCTTGGTCTCGTCAAGTCAGCCGAGAAGAAGCTCGGGAAGGTGAAAGTGGACCTGCTGCTTCCCACATCGAACCCGCCGGATCTCCTCAACGAGCGTCTTCAGCAGGCGCTGGAGCCGTACGGTCGCGGCGCTGACGTGACCGTGGAGGTCATGACCGAGCAGATGGCGATCGAGTGGATCGGCAAGTTGCGCGCGGAGTCCGGGCCGGGGCTGGGCGAGCCCGGTTCCCCGACCAGGGTGCTGGCGATCTCGTCCGGCAAGGGTGGAGTGGGTAAGTCGTCGGTCAGCTCCAACCTTGCGGTTTCGCTGCGCCGAAATGGGCACCGCGTCGGCATCGTGGACGGCGACATCTGGGGCTTCTCGATCCCCCGGATGCTCGGGGTGACACAGCCGCCGCTCCTGGTGGGTGAGGCGATCGTTCCGCCAACCGCTCACGGGGTGAAGGTGATGTCGATGGACTACTTCGTCGGCGATGACAAAGCGGTGATCTGGCGGGGCCCGATGCTGCACAAGGCCATCGAGCAATTCCTCAAGGACGTGTTCTGGGACACGCTCGACTTCCTGATCGTGGACATGCCGCCCGGCACCGGTGACATCGCGATCTCGATGTCCCAGTTCCTCCCGAGGGCTCAGGTCCTTCTTGTCACGACCCCTCAGCCCACCGCACAGCGGGTGGCCCGGCGTGCCGCTCTCATGGCGGCCGAGGTCGACCAACAAGTCATAGGGGTGGTGGAGAACATGTCGTGGTTCACCGCCGACGATGACAAGCGGTACGAGCTGTTTGGGAGCGGTGGCGGTGCCTCATTGGCCGCCGAGCTGGGCGTGGATCTCATGGCTCAGATCCCTCTGTTGCCGGCGATGGGCAGAGGTGCCGACGAAGGGCATCCGGTCTCGATCGCTGCTCCCGGGTCCGAGGCAGCGGACGCATTCGACGGTCTGGCCAAGGCTGTCGTCGACAAGCGGCCCCGGATCAGGACCAATCCGGCTCTCGTGATCAATTGAGCTCTCGAAGTCGGAGCAGGCGCTTTGCCATCGGTGTGGCCGGTTGGGTGTTCGGCCTCGCCTCCACAGTGCTCCTGGTCGGGATCTGGGGCCGTGCCGTGGTCGTCGACACCAACGAGCTGGCCGACACGCTCAGCCCGCTGGCTGCGGGCGACATGGTGTCCGATCAGCTGGCGACGTGGCTGGAGGCTGAGCTGGTCGGCGCCGGCGTCGATGGTGTCGGGGCATCGGTGGTGGCCGACCAGGTGCTGGCTCACCAATCGGTCGGGCCGGCCCTCGAGCAGCTGGTGGCCGAGGGTGTGGCGGCGGCGGCATCGGGAGATCCGAACGGAGGCTCGGTCGACGTGGCCGCCATCTTGCTCCCCGCTTCTGGTCAGATCGCCACGGGGCTCAACGAGGCCGGCGTGCCGGTGAGCACCGAGCGGGTCGAAGCCGCTCTGTCCCAACTCGATCCCATCGTGATCCGAGACCCTTGGGATCAGCCCTTCGTTGGAGCTTCCTCGCCTCTGGCGGCGAATCTGGGCACGGCTGCGATGCTCGGCGCGGTGCTCATGGTGTTCTCGGCGACTGCCTATGTCGCCATGTCGAGGGATCGGATGCGGGCGTTCAGGGCGCTTCTCACCCGATTCGCCCTCGGTGCTCTCTCCTTTGCCGTGTTGCTGCGGATCGGATCGTGGCTCGTCGACCCGGAGGGGGGTAGGGCGCCATTCCGGGAGAGCTTCGCCCTTCTGGCCAACTCGAAATGGATGGTGCCGCTGACCATCGGCCTCGTTGCGATGGCCGCTGCGATCGTCTTTCGTGTATTTCGCCGGCGGGTCAGACCGGCGGCAACGTCCCGCTCAGAAGACGGGCGGCCCATACGCCAAGAAGCATGACCCCGGTGACGATGAGGATGGTGTTCACCCATCTCGTGGGGAGGGGTTGAACCCGCCCCGAGCGCCGGAGCATGTACCAGGCCCAACCGCCCATCGACAGGAGCGCGATGAGCGGCACCAGCGGGTGATAGCTGACGGCAGTTGCCAGATCGCCCCTGATCAGGTGGGAGGCGGCACGGGTCATGCCGCAGCCCGGGCAGGCCATCCCTGTGAACAGAGCGAAAGGGCACAACGTGACACCGTCGTCCACCGGCCTGATCGAGGCAAGGAGCCCGATCACCGCAACGGGGGCGGCGAATACGAGCCTGTCTCTCCAAGCTCGGGTCAACGGAACATGTCCTCCCGCCAGAACTCCTCGGACCAGGGGACGAATGCCAGCCCGGCGACGATCCCGAATATCAGCGCGATGATCCCGAGCCCGAGAAGCACCGTGGCGATGATCCCGATGATCCGTGCTGCGGTGGCCGTACCTTCGTTCTGCGGGTTGCGGCGCCCTGCCTTGATTCCTTCCAACTCGTTGTTGGCCATGATCCACGCCACGATTCCGAGAACCTGGCAACAGACCAGGCCGACGATGCCGAGGACGAGGGCGGTAGAGGCCTGACTGGCCTCCGGATATGCAGTCGACTCTTGTGGGAAGCTCATGCCCCGAGCCTATCGGTTCAGACGATCGAGGGTCCGATAGAGGATCGAAGCCGGCGTGAGGAACCAGGGATTGCCCCGGTAATAGAAGCGGGTTGGGTGGGGCACCTTGGTGAAAACGCTCGGGGGCTCCTCACCCAAGAGCATCCCTGCCAGCTCGTGACCCATCAGCGTGGATAGACCCACTCCGTGACCCGCATAGCCCAGGGCATACCACGCTCCGTCGACCTGGCCCATGTGGGGAACGAGGTCGAAGGGGACGGCGAGCTTGCCACCCCAGACGTGTGTCAGGGGCACGTCTTCGAGTTGGGGGAAGTACCCGATGAGCTGGCTCCGGAGGGCGCCGGCGGACTCCTTCAGATCGAGACCGGTGTGAAGGTTGCGTCTGCCCCCGATCAGAACACGGCCATCGGGCGTGCGTCGCATGTAGTTGAGCAACCGCTTCTTGGTGTAGGTCATCGCCCCGCCCGGGAAGATGTCGCCGGCGCGATCGCCGATCGGCTCGGTGACGACGATGTACGACCCGACGGGGACGATACGCCGGGCGAGGTCGGCCGAAGGTCGATCGGTCGTGTAGCCGTTGGTGGCGAGGACGATCTCACCCGTCTTCACCGGGCCCTTCGAGGTCACCACCCGGAACCCGGGGCCATCCTTTTCGAACGATGCCGCCTCACAGTGGGGCACGAGCCGGGCCCCTGCCGCGGCGGCCCGCGAAGCAATACCGAAAACGAAGCGGGCAGGCTGTATGCCGAAGCCCTCCGGCTCGAAGATGGCGGTGGTGAAGGGCCCGTCCCCGATCACCTCACTGATCCGACCCGGGCCGAGCACTTCCCAGTCGACTCCGACATGGTCCCGATACCAGGAGACGCTTTGTTCGAACCTGGCCTGAGCGTCCGGGCCCATCCCGAGGGCGGCCATGCCACCACGCATGATCATCGCGTCGATCGACTCGGTGGCGGCCAGGTCGGAGACGATGTCGACGGAGCGAACCGTCGCCAGCCACATCTCCCGCCCCAACTCCGGGCCGTGCTGATCGAAGATGAACTTGATCCCCGCCTTGATGTCGGGGGAGACCATTCCGCCGTTGACGCTCGACGCTCCCGAGGCGATCTCGCCTGAGTCGACCACCACCACAGACTTCCCGCCGCGGGCGAGACGCAAGGCGGCAGTGAGCCCGGTGAGCCCGGACCCCACGATCACGACGTCGGCTTCGCCGGGGAGATCGGATGTGATGTTCTCCGGCCTGGGGTGCTCCTCGACCCAGAAGGGAGTCTGCTTCACATGGCCTCGAGGCCGACCCTGAAGAGAGATGCCATCTCGGACACTTGATCCGGGGTCATGACGAGGGGCGGCGACACCTGAAGCCCGCCACCCCCAACCGCCCGGGTGAGGACACCGGCTTCGCGACAGAATGTGGCCGCTCTGTAGGGAAGTGTCTCGTCGTCCCCCACAGCCAATTGCACTGCGGCCAGCGCGCCGACTCCCCGTCGGACGTGATCCACGACGGGAAGCTCCTCGAGGGGGAGTAGCGCCTGATAGAGCTCGTCCTCGAGCTCGGCGGCACGGGCGAGCAACCCCTCACGCTCCAGGATGTCCATCACGACCAGGCCGGCGGCGCAAGCCGTGGTGTGGCCCGAGTAGGTGTAGCCGTGACGGAACATGAGCCCTGGCGTGTCGAAGAACGGGGCGGCGACCTTTGGTGAGGCGATGACCCCGCCCAATGGGGCGTACCCGCAGGTCACGCCTTTGGCAAACGTGATCAGGTCGGGCTGCAGCCCGTACTTGTTGGCGGCGAACCAGTCCCCAACCCGCCCGAAACCGGTGATCACCTCGTCGGAGATGTAGAGCCCGCCGGCATTGCGGACCAGGTCTTGCACTGCCCCGAAGTACGCCTCCTCAACAGGACGGACCCCGCCGGCCCCGATGACCGGCTCGACGAAGATGCCGGCGATCCGCTCGGCCCCGGCATGGTCTATCGCCTTCTCCACCGCCTCGGCATCATCGTGGGGCACGATCACGATGTCGGCCACCAGGTCGCCGCTGTAGCCGGTGCGGTTGGGCTCCATTCCCCCGAGTGACGTGCCATAGGGGTGCATGCCGTGATAGGCCCATTCCCTGGAGATGAAGACGGTCCGCTCGGGCTGCCCGATGGCGTTGAAATAGCGCCGGGTCATCTTGGCTGCGGTGTCGACTGCGTCCGACCCGCCCGATCCGAAAAAGACCTTTGAATCCGGGTCCGGCGAAACCGAGGCGATACGGTCCGCCAGGTCGATCGGGGGCCGGGTCCCGTAGTCGATGAAGGCATGGAACGCGGGCAGCTTGCGCATCTGCTCCGCCATGGCGTCGATGATCTCTGTCCGGCCGTAGCCGACGTTCATGTACCAGAGCGAGGCGGCTGCATCCAGATAGCGCCGGCCCGACTCGTCGAACACGTAGATGCCTTCACCGCGATCGATGATGAATGGCGCATGCTGCACCTTGCTCATCTCCGCGAATGGGTGCCAGAAGGAGGACATGGGCAAGGAGGGTAGTGGTGGGGAGGACGTCCGTTTTGGCGTATGTACTCTGCCGCGCCATGCCGGCCGACCTCGTCTTCGTCAACGGGCCAGTCTTCACCGCGGGGCCGGCGCGAACGCTTGCCAGGGCCCTGGCGGTCACCGGGGAGCGAATCACCGCAGTGGGCGACGAGCGGACAGTGTCCGAGTCAATCGGTCGTGGCACCCGCGTGGTGGATCTCGCCGGGCGGCTCCTCAGCCCCGGCTTTCAGGATGCCCATTGCCACCCCGGGAGCAGCGGTCTAGACCTGCTGCGCTGCTCGTTCGAAGGCTGCACGAATGCCAAGGACGCCATCGCCTATGTGGAACGGTACGCGGCAGACCACCCGGATCGGCCATGGATTCTCGGTGGTGGCTGGCATCAGACCTGGTTCACCCGCGGGTGCCCCCCCAAGGAGGCCCTGGACGCCATCGTCCCCGACCGCCCCGTCCTGGTGTACAACGCCGACGGTCATGGGGCTTGGGCCAATTCGCTCGCCCTCTCGATGGCCGGGGTCGACGCCGCCACGCCTGACCCATCAGACGGGCGAATCGAGCGGAACGCGGACAACCAGCCGCAAGGGACCCTCCACGAGGGAGCAGCCTGGCTCGTAGAGCAGTTGGCGCCTCAAAGCACCTTGGATGAGCACAGCGCCGGCCTGCTGGCCGGGCAGGACTACCTCATCTCCAAGGGGATCACAGCCTGGCAGGACGCCCATGTCGACCCGGAGACCCATAACGCCTACCGCGCCCTGGCCGAGTCGGGCCAGCTCATCGGCACTGCGGTCGGGGCGATGTGGTGGCGCCGTAGTCGCGGCCAGGAACAGATCGAGGAACTCGAGCAGATGCGGTCGGAGCCTCTGGGCCGCTATCTCCCCACGACGGTGAAGCTCATGCTGGACGGGGTGGTGGAGAACTTCACCGCCTCGATGCTGGAGAGCTACCTCGATGGGTCGGGAGAGCCCACCGGCAATACCGGCATCGACTTCATCGAGCCCGGAGAGCTCCGTGACATCGTGGTCGAGCTGGACCGGAGAGGGTTCTCCTGTCATTTCCATGCCATCGGGGACGCTGCGGTGCGCAGCGGGCTGGACGCGGTGGAGGCAGCCCGGCTGGCCAACGGATGGATGGAGACTCGCCACAACATCAGTCATATCCAGGTGGTACATCCCGACGACATCCCGCGTTTTCGTCGGCTCGGAGTGGCCGCCAACGCACAAGCGCTGTGGGCCCAGGATGGCGAGGACCAACGGGTGCTGACCCAGCCATTTCTCGGAGAGGAGAGATCGCGATGGCAATACCCGTTCGGGAGCCTTCTCCGTGCCGGCGCCACTATCGCTATGGGGTCCGACTGGGGGGTATCCACGGCCGACGTCATGGACCAGATCGACACCGCGGTCACGAGGTCGAATCACGACGAGCCGGACCTGGGCCCGCTCAATGAGAGCGAGAGGGTCACTTTCTTCGACGCCCTGACCGGATTCACCGCAGGATCGGCCTATGTGAACCATCGTGAGGGCGTCAGCGGGACACTGGCTGTCGGTATGCTCGCCGACCTGGCGGTCATTGACCGCGATCCAGTGGCGAGTGGGCAAATCCGGGATGCAACCGTGGCGATGACCGTGGTTGGTGGACGGGTGGTGCACGAGGAGGTCTGATGGCTAACCCCGCGGTCGAATTGGCAAGCGTCACCAAGCGATTCGGGGACGAGGTCGTCGCCGTTAACGGGATCGACCTGACCATCGAAGACGGAGAGTTCTTCTCGTTGCTCGGGCCGTCCGGATGTGGCAAGACGACCACTCTCCGGATGATCGCCGGCTTCGAATTCCCCACTGCGGGGAGCATCCGCATCCACGGCAAGGAGATGGGGCTCAAGCCGCCGAACCAGCGGCCGGTCAACACGGTCTTCCAGTCCTATGCCCTGTTCCCCCACATGTCCGTGGCGGAGAACGTCGCGTTCGGGCTGAACATGAAGAAGGTCGAGAAATCCGACGTACAGCGACGGGTTAGCCGGGTGCTGGACCAGGTCCAGCTCTCGAAGCGGGCCGACGCCAGGCCAAGCCAGCTATCCGGCGGGATGCAACAGCGGGTGGCATTGGCCCGGGCGCTGGTCAACGAGCCTGAGGTGCTCCTCCTCGACGAGCCCCTTGGGGCCCTCGATCTCAAGCTGCGACAGGCAATGCAGGTGGAGCTCAAAGATCTGCAGGGCAGGGTCGGCATCACGTTCATCTACGTCACGCACGACCAGGAAGAGGCCCTGACCATGTCCGATCGGATCGGGGTCATGAACGATGGAAGCCTGCTCCAGGTGGGCCGGTCCGAGGAGATCTACGAGCATCCGACTTCGAGGTTTGTTGCGGACTTCATCGGCGACATCAATCTCATCGATGTCACCATGAACGGTTCGGGCGCCGCCCGTCTCTCTAGCGGCGCCGAGATCACGGTGCTCGAAGGCACGACCGGCACGGAGACGCAGGTCACTCTCGCTCTGCGGCCCGAGCGGCTCGCGCTCTACGACCTGGACGAGGAGATCCCAGCAGGCCACAACCGGGTCCGGGTCAAGGTGTCGAGAAGGCTCTACTACGGCGACGTCCACTTCTACGACGTGGATGCCGGCGTCGGGACCGAGATCGAGGTCAAGGAGGAGAACCGTCCGGGAGTCGAGCTCTACGAAGTGGGGGACGAGGCGTACCTGGTGTGGAGCCCGGAGGCGGCCAGACTGGTGACCTCCTGATGGCAGCTCCGACCATCACCGAAGCGGAGACCGCCGGCCCGGTCACTCCCGAACTGGAGCGCGCCGCCGAGAAGGCGGAGGCGAGACGTGGCTTCCTCATCGCCCTCCCCTCTTTCGTATATCTGGTCCTTCTCTTCGTCATCCCGCTCGGCCTGGTGTTTGTCTACTCCTTCGCCACCCGGGATTCGACTGGCCTCACAGTGCTCGAAGACTGGAACCTGGAGTCCTACAAGCGCCTGTTCTCCGCAGAGGTCCTGGAGATATTTCTTCGGTCCCTGGCACTCGCGATCCTCACAACGGTGATCTGCCTGGTCATCTGCTACCCGTTCGCCTTCTACATCGCCACCAGGACACCACGTGTGCGAAACGTCCTCCTCATCCTGGTGATGATCCCGTTCTGGTCGAACTTCCTGGTCAGGACCTACGCCTGGCGGGTCCTGCTCGGGTCGGAAGGACCGATGTCGCAAGCCAGCGAGTTGCTTGGCGGCGAGCCGTTCCGTCTCCTCTTCACCAACGTGGCAGTGCTGATCGGGCTGGTCTACGGGTTCATGCCGTTCATGGTCCTCCCTCTCTACGCCGCATTGGAACGGATGGACTGGCGGCTGGTGGAGGCGGCGCGTGACCTCTACGCAGATGGCTGGACCGCCTTCCGCAAGGTCACGCTTCCCCTCTCGATGCCAGGGGTGGTCGCCGGGTCGATCCTGGTGTTCATCCCGTCACTCGGTGCCTATGTGACCCCGGCCCTCCTCGGTGGGGCGAAGACGGTGCTTATGGGTGACTACATCGTCAGCCAGTTCCTTGCCGCCAGAAACTGGCCCTTTGGGTCGGCGCTGTCTTTCGCCGTGATGTTCGTCATGCTTTTGGCGACGCTCTTCTACTTCCGGGCGGGGGCGAAGACGCTGTGAACGAAGGCACCGCGCCCAAAGGCCTGGTCGATCGCCTGCTCGCCCTGAACGCCTGGGTCGTCTACCTCTTCTTCTACGCCCCGATTGTCCTGTTGATCGTTTTCTCGTTCAACGACAACGACAACGTGGGGATCTGGACCCAGCCGTCGCTCCGCTGGTACGGCGAGATGTTCCAGGACGAGCGAGTGATGGGCGCTCTGCGCAACTCACTGGTGGTCGCGTTGTTCGCCACCATCGTCTCGACGATCCTGGGCACCATGCTTGCGATTGCCCTCGAGCGATACCGGTTCCGGGGCCGAGGCACGCTCGACGGAATCGCCTACCTGCCGATCATCATTCCCGACGTGACCATGGCAGTCATGCTCCTCATCTTCTTCTTCCAGGCCTTTGGCATCCTCAATGACGCCTTGGGGATCGATCTCAGCGCAGGGCTCCTGACCATCACGCTGGCCCACATCGCCTTTTGCATTTCCTTCGTCGCCATCGTGGTGCGCGCCCGTCTCTCCCAGCTCGACAGCTCACTCGAGGAAGCGGCCGCCGACCTCTACGCCAGCCGCTGGCAGGCATTCAGGAAGGTGACGCTCCCCCTGATTGCCCCTGGCGTCGCCGGTGGAGCGCTGTTGGCCCTGACGCTCTCCCTCGATGACGTGGTGGTGACCCAGTTCGTCTCCGGGGCGGGCGCCACGACCCTCCCGGTCTACGTGTTCGGCCTGGTCAGACGGGGCGTGACGCCCCTGATCAATGCGGTGAGCACGGTGATGCTGGTGGCGTCCATGGTCCTGGTCGGGATCTCGTTGGGGTTCCAGCGCGGCGCCGAGGCACGGGGCCAAAGGCTGGCCGATCCGGAAGCGCTCCTCGAGGAGATCACTACCGATTGAGCGGATCGACGCCCGGCCTCGTCAAGCGCAGGGACGCAGATAAGGTGTCGGCCACAAGGCGGAATCCCGGGAGGATCCATGCGACGGATGGCGAGGCTCATCGCCTCAATCATGGTGCTTGCACTGCTGGTGGCGGCCTGCGGCGGTGACGAGGGCGGGGGGGCAGACGGCACGACTGCCGGGAGTGGTGAATCCCCGGAAGGGGCCACGGGCGCCGACTGCGCCGTCGACCAGGTGGATGGCGACCTCAACTTCTACAACTGGTCCGACTACATGGACCCGGCGCTGGTCACCGCGTTCGAGGAGCAATACGGCGTCGATGTGGTCGAGGACTTCTACGAGTCCAACGAGGCGCTCCTTGCCCAGATGCAGGCCGGCGCGGTCTACGACCTGATCGTCCCCTCCGACTACATGGTGGGCATCATGATCGAGACCGGGCTGCTTGCGCCGCTGAACACCACCGCTGTCCCCAATGTGACCAATCTCGCTGCGCAGTTCACCGAACTTCCCTACGACCCGGGACCCGGGTATTCCGCGGCCTACCTGTTCGGTACCACCGGCCTCGGCGTCAACCTCTCAGTCGTCGGCGAGGACTTCCCCCGAAGCTGGGCCCTCCTCTTCGATCCCGAGCTCACCGCGGAATATCCCGGCGGGGTCTCGGTGCTCAACGACCCGAGGGAGGCGATGGGCGCAGCCCTGAAGTATCTGGGCTATTCGCTGAACGACACCGATCTGGCCCATCTCCAGGAAGCGTCCGATGCCATCTCCGCCGGTATGGGTGGGATCGCGACCTTCGACTCGGACCAATACTCGGAATCGCTGGTGGCGGGTGAGGTATCGGTGTCACACGGTTATTCGGGCAACATGATCACCGATATCGGCAATGCAGAGAATCCAGACGATTTCGAATACATCCTCCCCGAGGAGGGGGCGACTCTTTGGATCGACAACATGGCGGTTCCGGCCAATGCCGAGCACCCGTGCACCGCGTTCACCTTCATGAACTACATGCTCGCCCCTGAGAATGGGGCAGCAGTGACCAACTACATCTATTACGGCACTCCCAACGAGGCGGCGATGGAGTTCGTGGACCCCGAGGTCATCGAGTTCTATGCCCCGACCTTCGAGGCGGAAGGTCTGGAGATCATCGAGGACACCGGGGATTACGAGATCAACTTCACCGACTACTTCGCGATGGCGAAGGGCTAAGCGGCTTACGCCGGCCTTCCTGGTGGCGTGGGCCTGATCTGGCCCTGACCAACCCGTTTTGGCGCGGAGATCTCGACCTATAGGTCGAGATCTCCGCGCCAGAATGCTTCGCGTCGGTTAGGTCTCGCTGGGCACCGGGCTCTGTGGCGCCGGTGGACGGCGCTTCTTCCACTGCCGGTACACGGTGAAGCCGATCAGAGCCGGCACACCCAGCACCAGGAGCAGCATCGGAAGGGTGAAGAGGGCGAAGTGGATTCCCCAGTCCGCCACACCCTGAAGACCGGTGACCAGGTTGCGCAGGGCGTCCCGTGCCACCTCGACCGGCTCCCACGTGTCCTCGACGATGGGCACCGCCGCCGGAGTCGGGGTGAGCCCAATGGTCAGGGTGGCCAAGTCGACGACGTCGTTGAGATAGTTGAGCTGTCCCTGGATCTCTTCGATCTGACCCCGCACCAAGGAGATCTCGTTGTAGACACGTAGCAGCTTGTCCGGGTCGGCCTCGGGCTGCTGCCTCACTTCGGCGAGCAGGGCTCGCAACTCCACCTCGAGCGTCTCGAGATTGGTCAGACGCGCCTCCAGGTCGATGAACTGATCGGTCACGTCCTGAGCGCCCTGTGACTCGGAGATGACCTTCTCCACCGACCCCTTGATCGCGGTCATGACCCCGGTCAGCTCGCTCGCCGGGATGCGGAGAGTGATGTTTGCCGAAGGCTGGTCTTGTTCTCCTTCCACCGGGTGCACCGTGGCATCGGCGACGAAACCACCTGCTTCCTCGCCCAGTGCAATTATCCGATCCAGGGCGGCTCTCGTGTCGTCGGCTTCCAGTTGTAGTTGGGCCTGACGGATCACTTTGCGATCCTGCGCCACCTCGAGATCGACTGCGATCGCCCCTTCTCCGCCTTCTGTCGACGCCGCCCCGTCTTCCTCTCCTGGCGCTGCCGATGGATCCTCCGCCGCGAACTCTTGCGTCGCGCCAGATGTCGTGTCGGCCTCCCCCGCCCCGTTGCAGGCAGCGATGACCACTCCCAGTGCCAGTATCAATGCCACTCGTCTCATTGGCCTTCTCCTCGTTCACGCCCCGTCGGGGCTTGCCGGTTGGACGAGAAGGTCGCTGGGTCGGTTCCCCGACTGACGAAATTGGGACACGGAGAGGAGGTACCGTTCGGGTGATGAACAGCGGGCCGCTCCGCGTGCTGGAGATCTACGGCGACCCTTCCGATTTCGGGCGCATCCACGGAACCGAGTGCAAGGCGATGATCCGCGGCTATCTGGACGAGCGGCTGGGTCTCTCCGGTGACGCGGCCTGGGCGGGCCGTCCGGCCGCGGCCGACACGGTCCTCGCACTGGCCGAGCAGACCTTGCCCCATCACCGCGACTACGCGCCCACCCTCTACGAAGAGATGCTGGCCATGGCCGACGCGGCGGGGATCACACCTGCCGAGGCGGTGGTGGTCGGAGGCTTCACCGACCTCGTCGACCTGGTGCGGGCCCACGATGGGTGGGCGCCGATCGAGGACGACTGCACCGCCGTCATAGATCCGGCGAATGGAGTTTTCGCCCAGACCTGGGACATGCACGCCAGCGCAGGTGAATACGTGTTGATGTTGAAACTGGACCCGATCTCCGGCCCGGGCGCCGTGGTCCAGACCACTGCGGGGTGTCTCGGTCAGATAGGGATGAACGAGGCGGGAATCGGGATCGGCATCAACAACCTCACGTCGATCGGGAAACCCGGTGTGACCTGGCCTTTCGTCGTTCGCAAGGTCCTCGAGCAAACCGACCTCGACTCAGCGATCGATGCAGTCGCCACGGCCGATACTGGCCGGGGGCCACAACTACCTCGTCATCGGCCCAGATGGCGACGGGGCGAACATCGAAGCGATGCCAGGGACGATCGAGGTGACCCGCGTCACCGAGGAGCCGTTCGTGCACACGAACCATTGCCTGGATCCCGGCACTCGTCTCGAGGAGGGAGAGAGGACACCCGAGCATGTCGCGGGCAGCGACGACAGGCTGGAGCGGGGGACGAAGCACGCCCAGGATCTGGACCGGTTCTTCGCAGACTCTTCGATCGCGCGGCGTGCCGAATCGCCCGCTGACGTGGCGACCTGCGGCGCCGTTGTGATCCGGCCCCGGGAGAAGAGGCTCGACTCGGTGTGGGGGATCCCGGGCGACCACCCATGGGAGTCGTTCCGTCTGTGAGTGGGGTGACGATCGTCAACCTCGAAGCGGACATGGCGGGTGACCTGGAGAAGATCGAGCTCACCTGCTTCCCGATGGCCAACCCCGACGACCTTTTGTCGAAGGAGGACATCCTCGCCTATGCCAAGGTGTTTCCCGAGGGCTATTTCGTCGCCATCGCCGATGGCCGGCCCGTCGGCATGGGCGCCGGCATCTATCTCGATTTCGACTTCGATCACCCCCAGCACACCATCGCCGGCATCACCGGCGAGCACCAATGCGCCAATCACGACCCGGACGGCGACTGGTATTACGGGACCGACATCACCGTGCTCCCCGAGTATCGGGGACGTGGAATCGGCGGCATGTTGTACGAGAAGCGAAAAGGCCTGGTGATTCGGGATGACAAGCGGGGAATCATCGCCGGCGGGTCGCTGCCCGGGTACTTCGAGCACAAGAAGACGATGCCCATCGACCAATACGTGAGCCGCGTCGTCGCCGGCGAGCTTTACGACCCGACCCTCACCTTTCAGCTCTCGAATGGTTTCGAGGTTCGTGGCCTTCTCGAGAACTATCTAGAGGACGAGGCCGACGACGGGTGGGCCGCCCTCATTGTCTGGGAGAACAAGCCCTGATTCAGCGACGTACCATGCACCCATGACACAAGTACCGCCCACGGATCCTCCCGCCGGGCAGGACCCCGAAGTCCCCGTGGAGCCTCCGACTGAGCAACCGGCGACGCCACCTCCCTCCTCAGCCTCGATCCAGCCTCAGCCGCCCGCTCAACCCCCCGCGAAGACCGGCGACCAGCAGATGTGGCAGGTTCTCTCCCATGCCTCGGCCTTCGTCCAGGTGGTGGGAATTCCCTCACTCGTGGGCCCCCTGATCGTGTGGCTGATCAAGCGTGACGATCCGGCTGTCGATCCCCACGCCCGCGCCGCCCTCAACTTCCAACTCTCGCTCCTGATCTATTTCATCGTGGGAGGAATCATCGGTGTGATCTTTGCGATCACCGTGATCGGGCTCGTGGTGGCGATCCCGATCTTCATCTTCCTATTCGTTTTGATAATCCTCGAGTTGGTGTTCGCTCTCATGGCGTCATTGGCGGCGTCCCGTGGTGAGCTGTATGACTACCCGATGAGCATCGAGCTGATCAAGCAGTAGCCGTCTTTCGCTCCGCCATACCGTTCAAAATCTCGAGCACGACACGATTGGCCAAATACGAGGTCTGCTCTCCGGGGCCGTCGTAGGGCGGAGAGACCTCGACGATGTCCGCCCCGAGGACCTCGAGGTCGCGGGAGAGTCTTCGCACCGTGTCGAGGAGCTCGCGTGAGCCGAGCCCACCGGGTTCCGGCGTGCCGGTTCCCGGGGCCAGACCCGGGTCCACTACGTCGATGTCGACGCTGATGAAGACACCCTTGGCCCCACCTTCGAGCGAGTAGGCGACAGCTTCGTCGACAACATCATTGAGACCGCGTTCGACGATCTCGTTCATCAAAAAGGACCGCATCTTCTGCTCACGCATCCACTGCATGACTTCCGGCTCGGGCCAGTAGCCACGCAGCCCGATCTGGACGAATCGGTGACCGGGCACCGCCCCCGAGTCGATCAGCCGTCGCATCGGAGTGCCGTGCCCGTAGAGAGATCCGTTCTGGGTGAAGCCGGTGTCGGCGTGGGCGTCGAAGTGGATCAAGGCAATCTCTCCGAACCCATGCACCCGGGCCACTCCGAGAGCGTCGGGCCATGTGATCGTGTGATCCCCGCCGAGGATGATTGGCACCTTCCCGGCGGCGGCCACCTGCTCGACGGCGTCGGCGATCCGTCCGATGGAGATCTCCAGCTCACCCGGTCGGACGTAGACATCCCCGACGTCCACGACTCCCAAGGTCTCGAAGGGGTCGAGCCCGGTCGGGAGGTGGGGCCGGTAGCCGTCCATCGCCCCGTAGTCGGCGTTGCGGATCGCTTGTGGCCCGAACCGAGCTCCGGGCCGGTAGGTGGTCCCCCAGTCGAAGGGAGCGCCGAGGATTACGACCGACCCGTCTCCGAGATCGTCCATGGTGACGGCGGGGACGCCGAGGAAAGAATTGCGTGAGGCGAAAGAGATGTATTCGGCGGAGGCGAAAGGAATCTCGCCCTTCCGTTGTTCATAGGGGGTGTACATCGGATCGTTACGCTAACTGCCAGACCTCCTCGGTGAGCCATGACGCCTGAGCGCGTACAACGCACCTATCTGATCCTCCTCCTGCTCCAAACGCTCGCCGCGTCCTTGATCTGGGGAATCAACACCCTGTTCCTGCTCGATGCCGGCCTGAGCATCACCGAAGCGTTCGTCGCCAATGCGGCCTTCACCGCCGGGATGGTGATCTTCGAGGTCCCCACCGGGGTGATCGCCGACACGTTCGGAAGGCGGACTTCGTTCATCCTCGGGGCGGCCACCCTCTTGGTGACTACCGCCGCCTATCTCTGGCTCTGGTACATCGAGGCCGGCATCGGATGGTGGATCCTGGTCTCGGTGTTGATCGGGCTCGGCTTCACCTTCTTCTCCGGCGCGACGGAGGCATGGTTGGTGGATGCTCTCCATGCCACCGGATACGAGGGTGGGATCGAGACGGTGTTCGGCCGGGGCCAGGTCGTCGCCGGCGCCGCCATGCTGGTGGGCACAGTGGGTGGCGGGCTCCTCGGGCAGGTCAATCTGGGAATTCCCTACGCACTCCGCTCGCTGCTCCTCCTTGCGGTTATCGGAGCCGCCTGGCTCTGGATGCATGACATCGGATATGAGCCGACCAAGGGAGTGGCGGTCGGGGAGCAGGTTCGAGGCATCCTGCGCGCGTCGATCAAGAATGGATTCGGGAATCCTCCAATCCGCATGTTCATGTTTGCTGCGCCGTTCGCAGCCGGGGTGAGCATTTGGGCGTTCTATGCATTTCAGCCCTACCTGCTCGAGCTGTTCGGCGACCCGAATGCCACCTATCTGGCCGGGATCGCCGCGGCGGTGTTTGCCGTGGCCCAGATGGCCGGCGGCGCCTCGGTGAAATTCGTTCGAGGACTGGTCGCGACCCGTACTTCCGTCATCATCCTCGAAGTCGTTCTCGGGGGCGTTGCCCTGATTGGTGTGGGCCTGGCCGAAATGCTCGAGATCCCGGTCGGATTCTGGGTGGCGATAGGGCTGTTGACACTTCTCTCCGTGGTCGGCTCCGTGTCCGGTCCGATGCAGCAGGCGTACATGAACGCCTGCATTCCCTCTGAGCAGCGGGCCACCGTGCTCTCCTTCTCTTCGTTGATGGGGAGCGCCGGCGGGGTGGTGGCGCAACCTGCGCTGGGCCGGGTGGCCGATGTGTACTCGTTCGGGACCGCCTACGTCGTGGCCGGCGTCCTTTACGCGATCAGGCTGCCGTTCATCGTGGCGGTGCGGCGCATGGGTTTGCGGGCCGATACCGACACGCGCACCGAGCCGACAATCGTGCCCTGACCTCTGGCATCATTGGATCGTGGCCGAGCACCCGAGCACCGATACCGACCCGATGGGCCCGGCCATCATCCGGGGAATCATCATCGGTGTCCCGGTGACGCTGGTCGCGCTCACCATCGGTATATGGCTCATCACCGATCAGGACATCTTCGTCTCGATTGCCACGGCTTTACTCCCCGGGATCCTGCTCGGCGCCTTCGGTGGTGGCTTCGCCGGCATGGCGATGACGATGAGGGAATAGCGAGAGCTAGGCCTCTTCCCGCAGCACGAACACGACGGTCTGCAGGTCGGTGAACTCGTCGATCCGTTGCCGGCCCCAACCGGTGTCGGTCCCGGCGGCGCCCCCGAACGGCTGGAAGGTCTCCCAGAAGTCGGTCGAGTCGTTGACCACGACCGTCCCCGACCGGATCCGGTCGGCGTACCAGAAGGCCTTGGTCAGGTCATTCGTGAACACCGCCGCCTGGAGTCCGAGATGGGTCCGATTGGCCACCCCGACTGCCTCCTCGTCGTCCTTGGCGCTGAGGATGGGGAGCACCGGCCCGAACGACTCCTCCTGTGCCACCTCCGACGACTCGGGCACCCGATCGAGGATCGTGAAGTCGTAGTAGAGGTCGGTGGGGAAACCGCCTGCTCGTCCCCCACCCATCAGCAACTCGGCACCTTTGTCCACTGCGTCCGCGATGTGGCGGTCCATCTTTGCCGCCGTCGGTTCGTTGTTCAGCGGCCCCATGTTGGTGTGCTCATCGAAAGGGTCTCCGAGTCGAACGGTCTCAGCCGCCTTGAGCGACGCCTCGACGAACTCGTCGTGCACCTCGTCGACGACTATGACCCGCTCGGTGGCGACGCACACCTGACCGGCGTTGTAGTAGGCCCCGTAAACAGCCGCTTCAGCCGCCTTTGCCACGTCGGCGTCGGCCGTGACAACGGTCGGGCCGTTGCCCGACATCTCCATGATCGATCTCTTTAGCCCCATGACGGAGACGATCTTCTTGCCCGTCGCCGAGGAGCCGGTGAATCCGACCGCGTCCACGCCATCGTGAGTCACCAGCTGGGTTCCGATATCACCGTCGCCAGGGATGACCTGGATGGCTCCTTTGGGGGCGCCGGCCTCTTCGAAGACTTTGGCCATCTCGAGCAGGGCCCATGAGGTGAACTCGGGCGGTTTCACGATGACCGCGTTGCCGGTGGCGAGACCTGGCCCGACGTATTCCATCGGGATCATCACCGGGAAGTTCCAGGGCGTGATCGCCACCCATACGCCGACCGGGCGGCGAACCGTGAACATCCGCCGGTGCCGGCTGGTGGTGGGGATGAGCTCACCCTTGAGTCTCTTGACGTCTTCGGCGGCGATCTGGAAATAGTCACCCGATTCGGCGATGTCGTCCTTGGCCTCTGCCTCGTATGGCTTGCCCTGCTCCATCGTGAGGAGGCGGGCCACGTCGTCGACCCTGGTTTGCCACAGGTCATAGATGCGGAGACAGAGATCGGCCCGCTCGAAAGCGGTCCAGTGACGCATCTCTTCGGTTGCCTCCCTCGCCGCCACCACGGCCCGATCGATGTCGGCCGGGGACGCCTTCGGCACGTTGTACAGGTGCTCGCCGGTGGAAGGGGAGTAGACCTCGTAGTGGTCGTCACCGGTCCCCTCTGTCCACTCACCTGCGATGAAGAGTTGGAGATCGATCGCCATGGCGGCAACGGTAATCCCAGGCCGGGCCAGACTGAATGGCGGTTCAGTAGCATGGCCAAATGAGCCTCCAGGGAGATCAGACCAGGCAGTGGTACCAGCGGGCGAGCAAGGTCCTCGTCAACGGAGTGTCGAGCCAGTTTCGCTACTGGGGGCCCGATGACACCCTCGTTATCGATCACGGTGAGGCGGGGCACCTCGTCGACATGGATGGCAAGCACTACATCGACTACCAGTGCGGCTTCGGGCCGGTCATCCTCGGACATGGGGACCCGGACGTGTGGCAGGCGGTCACCGAGACGGCGGGGCAGGCGACCAGTTTCGCGATGACCCAACGCCGGGAGGTCGAGGCGGCAGAGAAGGTGATCGCGGCATTGGAGTGGCCCGACGCCATGCGCTTCACCAACACCGGCACCGAGGCGACGATGCATGCCATCCGGCTCGCCCGCGGTCTGACCGGGCGCGACGTTGTGATCAAGTTCGAGGGTCAGTACCACGGGATGCACGACTACGTGCTCTTCTCCACTGCCGGCGTCCCGGTCGAAGGTCTCGGGTCCCGGTTCCGCCCCATCGCCCTCCAGTCGAGCTCGGGCATACCCGAAGCGATCAGGTCACTGGTCCGGACCCTGCCCTTCAACGACCTCGAGCTGGCGGAGCGCGCCTTCAAGGACGAGGGCCATCGGATTGCCGCGGTGATCGTCGAGCCGATGCTGGGCAATGCCTTCGGGATCATGCCCCTACCCGGTTTCCTCGAAGGATTGAGGCAGCTCTGTGACGACAACGGCTCACTGCTCATCTTCGACGAGGTCAAGACCGGCTTCCGGGTCGCATACGGCGGCGCATGCGAGTGCTTCGGCGTGCGGCCGGACATCGGCACCTACGCCAAGGCAATGGGCAACGGCTACCCGGTCGCGGCGATCGCCATGACCGATAAGGTCGCCGATGGCTGGCGTTCCTCCGGGATCGCACAGGCCGGGACCTACTCCGGCAACGGCATCGGCGTGGCCGCTGCCGCGGCGACCATCGACAAGCTCGCCACCGGTGAGCCGCACGCCAGGATCGAGAAGGTCGGGCGGAGTCTCATGGAGGGGATCGAGAAGGTGCTGGCCGACCGTGGCGTCGAGGGCAAGGCGACCGGGCACCCGGCAATGTTCTCGGTGTTCATCGGTGAGGGAGACCTGAACGAGTTCCGGGAGACTTCGAAACACAACGAGCCTCTCTACGAAGAGGTCCTCTTCGCGATGATCCGGCGGGGCGTGATGCCTTGTCCCGACGCCCTGGAGCCATGGTTCGTCTGCGCAGCGCACACCGACGAGGACGTCGCCAAGACGCTCGAGGTGTTCGACGAGTCGCTGGTGGAGGCCCTGGGCTGAACACTCCCTAACGTGAGGCCATGATTCGGGTCGCCATCTCCGGCGCCGGCGGCAAGCTGGCGACACCGATCGCCGACGCTGTCGTCGCCTCCGATGATCTCGAGCTAACCGCCCTCTACAACCCGAATCGGGCCAGGGCGGAGATGCATGGCTTGGCCGTCACCGGGTCTGCATCAGAGGTGGAGGCCGATGTCGTGGTGGAGACGGCCCATCCCGACGTCGTGTTCGACAACCTGAAGGCTTGGCGGGAGCAGGGTCTGGCGGCAGTTGTCGGCACATCCGGCTTCACTCCCGAGCGGCTGGAACAGCTTCGCGGGATGTGGGGAGCGGATGGCCCGCCGGCGCTGGTCGTCCCCAACTTTTCCATCGGGGCGGTGCTCATGATGAGGTACGCCGCCGAGGCGGCGTCACATTTCGAGGCGGTGGAGATCATCGAGCGTCATCACTCGACCAAGCCCGATGCGCCTTCGGGCACGGCGCTGGCCACCGCCATGGGCGTGGCCTCGGGAGGTGGTGTGTCTGCCACGGATTCGGCGGAACTGGTCGAGGGAGCTCGTGGTGCCGACGTAGAGGGGGTGCGGGTGCATGCCGTCCGTCTCCCCGGTCTCATCTCCCAGCAGGAAGTGGTGCTCTCCAATCTCGGCGAGGTGCTGTCCATCGAGCACCTCTCGACCAGCTACCAGTCCTTCGCCTCTGGCGCCCTCATCGCGATCCGCGGCGTCGGCGATCTTGCCCCCGGAGTCCACCTCGGGCTCGACACCGTCCTCTGAAGGGTGATTCGCACGAACCTCAGGTTCCTCGGCCCGGATACGGGTCTAAACGCCTCGAGTTCGATGGTGGGTCGACGTCTAATCCGAAGCTGAGGCGATTCGGCCCGGATATGAAACGGAGAACCTGAGGTTCGCCGAGCCCCGCCCCTACATCCCCGTCGGCAGGTCGCCCGTGGGGAGGTCAGGGAAGAAGGAGTAGACCCGTTCGCCGGTGAAGAGCTGGGAGTCCGGGTTCCAGGGGAAGAAGATGACGTTGCGCCATACCATCTTCTCGCCGGTGGGCTCCATGCCGAGCCACGATGTGGAGAATGTGCCGTTGACCACCGCCTCCTCGCAGACCCCCTGCGGGCCGACCACGATGCTGGTCAAGGCGAAGTCGATATCGGGGAAGGCAGAAAGCAACTCGATATAGAAACGTGTCGCCCCCTCCTTCCCCTCCCAGCGGTGCCCGGTCTGCACCAACTCGTAGACACAATCGTCGGTGAGGGTGGCCATGAGTCCCGCGATGTCCCTGGCGTCCTCCGCCAGTGAGTGCGACTTCCACAACTCGCGCACCGCGATGTAGTCGTCCGGAGTCTGCGCCAGGAGGTCGCGAACGTGCTGTCGCTTGTCGATCGACTCCTGGATGAGGGCATGGGTCATCGGTTCTTCTCCTGGATTCGGAGGCTACTTGCCTAGAAGATGATGACGGCGGTGAGGCCTATCACGAAGCAGTAGATGGCAAAGGGGTAGAGGCCAATCCGGTTCAGCGACTTCATGATGAAGGCGATGGCGAGATATCCGGACACACCGGCCACCACCATGCCCACGACGAGCTCGATCGTCAGCCCGCTGGATGGAGGTAGTGCGAACAGCTGGCTGAAACCGGCGCCGGCGATGGCGGGGATGCTGAGCAGGAACGAGAAGCGGGCCGCCTCGGCCGGTTCGAACCGCCGTCCGTTTCCGGCGGCGATGGTGACGCCGGAGCGCGAGATCCCGGGGATCAGGGCGATGGCCTGGGCGATGCCAACGACGATGGCATCGGGTATCCGGCCCTCGAGCAACTTCCGCGCCCCGGTGGCCAGCCGCTGGCCGATCACGAGAATCACGCCGGTCGCGAAGATCTGCCACCCGACCGCTGCCACCGACTGTTGCATGCTCTCCACTTCGTCGGCCAGGGGGAGCCCAATGAGGGCGGGGATGGTGCCGATACCGACCAACAAGGCGATCTTGCGGCCGTCCGGGTTGGTGCGGAAGCGGAGGACACTGACAACCTCCGCCCGGTAATAGATGAGCACGGAGGCGAGCGTGCCGAGATGGAGCACCGCCAACACGGCCAGCGATGGTGGCTCGATATCCAGCCCCAGCTCGCTGAGAAAGGCGGGGATGAGGATCAGGTGGCCCGATGACGAGACAGGGAGAAACTCGGTGAGACCCTGGACCAGGCCCCAGATGATGGCGTTGAGCACGGCGGCACGGTAATGGTCAGGGCGGGGCAATCATGACCACGGCCCGACCCTCCCCGGCAGCGCGCGCCACCTCGGCGGCGAGCTCGGACTCGACGGCGACCAGTCCCAACCCCGAGCCGAGCGGGTCCTCATCCGGGTCTTCGACCACCACCCCGGAAGCCACGACCTCGGTGTCGAGCAGGACAATGCGTGCCGAGTCTCCACGGTGTGCCCCGCGGGGCAGGGGCATCTCCAGACTCCACCATCCCGTTGGGACTGCCTGGCCCGACTCGCCGATGTTCGATGCCAGGACCGGATCGCCGACGAGGATGGAGTCGAGAGCGACCTGACCGAGCTCGACCGGAGCGAAGGTCCCGAGCGGCACTTGTCTGATCTCGGTGTTGGACTCGTCGACAACCATCCCGGCCGGTACCTCCTCGACGGCGAACGGGTGGGGTGTTGTGGACTCGGGGCGGAACTCGATCCACAGAGCTACCGAAGCGATGAGAAGGGCGGCGGCCCAACGCCCCCATGGCGGCGATTGCAGCCAGATCACCTATCCGAACGTACGGCGTACCTGCGGGCGTGGGAAGTAGGTTGACCCGGTGCCAGATACGACGAGGAAGACTCTGACGGTCAGCGGCGTCGTGGCCCTCGTCGGCAGCATCGCCGGGCTGATCCTCGGACTGATCATGGTGAACAACTTGTCGGACTATCTCACCCAGTCGGTGGCGATCTCGGAATCGGCCCTGGCCGCCGTGGAGGAGACTCTCGACGTCCTCGAATCGGTCGCGGTCGAGGTCGATGAGGGCATCGGTGCGGCGGCAGCCAGCATCGCCTCTGTGTCCGAAGCCGTCCTGACCGCTTCCGGGGAGCTCGATGACGTGGCGGGCTTCCTCGATGGTGAGTTGCAGACGAGCATCGAGGCCCTGCTCGACACCATGCCGGCCGCGATACAGACCGCCGGTGTCATCGACACCACCCTCAACGCCCTTTCGTTCCTCGGCGTCGATTACGACCCCGAGCAGCCGTTCGATGCCTCCTTGATGGCGGCGGAAGACGCGCTTGAGGCGATACCTCCCCAACTCACGGCACAGGCCGAAACGATCCGGGCTTTGGTCCCTGTCTCAGAGCAGTTCGCCGAGGACGCAGCCGCCACGGCGGCGGCTTTCGACGCCCTGAGGGTCGAGCTTGAGTCGAGCCAACAACTCATCGACTCCTACCGCGCCACGCTCGACGAGGCGCAGGGCGTGATCGAGAGCACGGCATCGTCCCTGTCTGCCACGACTTGGCTACTGAGACTCATAGTCGTGCTCATGGCCGTAACGGGGTCAGCCATCGCGGTCGGGCTGATCACCCTGGGCCGCTCCCGAGAGCCTGTCGTCTCCGCCGGTTTCGACGAAGCCATCGACGGGTAGGTGGCCGGGGAGAGGTGCGTGGACCGCGGCCCGTGAATCATCGGAGGCCACTGATCTTCCACAGGTTGGGGTCCACCTCCTCCTTCTAGACGTCAAGGAGACAGACATGGGCGAGAAGAAGAAGAAGAAGACAAAGGTCGAGGAGACGACGATCACTCCGGAGACTCACTGGCTCCGATCGACAATGATCGTGCTCCTGGTTGTGGCCCTGACGCTAGGGGTCTGGTACCTGGTCAGCGAGAGGGACTGACCGGACCGATCAATCTGAGGTAGACGAACTTCCGGAGGACGCGGTACCCGACCCGGTGGTGGCCGACTCGCCCTTCTTGGTGGAGTCCTTCTTGGAGCCGTCCTTGGAGCCGTCGGCTTTCTTGGCCGGTTCGCCCTTTTTGGACGATGTCGACGCGCGGGAATCGGTGGAATAGAAGCCCGATCCCTTGAACACCACGCCGCGGGCGTGGAAGACCTTTTGCAACTCTCCGCCGCATTCCTGATGCTTGCGCAGCGGCTTCTCCGAGAACGATTGGAAGACATCGATGTTCTCGCCGCAGCGCTTACAGGTGTATTCGTAGGTAGGCATGACCGATTTCTGACCGCTTGGTGGGGTAGGGGCGAATTCTACAACCGGGACAGTGGGTCTTCCATTCCTCTTGCAATATGATCGGCACCCATGTCGCCCGCCGTTGCCCTGCCGCTGGCGATCATCGCCGCCTACCTGGTGGGGAGCATCGATTTCGCGGTGATCGTCGGCCGGATGTACGGCGTCGACATCCACCAGGAGGGGAGCGGCAATCCGGGCATGTCGAACGTCCTCCGCACCATGGGACGGGTGCCTGCCGCCATGGTCTTCATCGGGGACACGCTGAAGGGGACGATCGGGGCGGCGATGGGTTGGGTCGCCTCGGGTTCGCCCGATCCCACGGTTCACTGGGCCTTCCTGGCCGGGCTGGCGGCGGTCGTGGGTCATTGCTACCCGGTCTTTCACCGGTTCAAGGGCGGGAAGGGGGTGGCGACCGGCGGTGGTGTGCTTCTCTTCACCGTCCCCATCGTCGCCTTGATCGAGATCGCCATCTGGTTCCTCATCTTCTGGCTCACCAAGACCGCCTCCATCGGTTCGATGGTGATCGTCGTGATCACCGTCCCGATACTGATCTGGCAGGGTGTCACCGGTTTGTCTCTGGTTTGGGTCGCCCTGATCATCGCGTTGGTGGTCTGGCGGCACCGTGGGAACATCAAGCGCATGGTGTCCGGTAGCGAGGAGAAGGTCGCGACATGAGCATCGAAGTAGCGGTCATCCCCGCCGCCGGCCGTGGCACCAGGATGAGACCGGCGACACGGGTGGTGCCCAAGGCGTTGCTCACCGTGATCGATCGCCCCGCCATCCAGTACTCGGTCGAGGAGGCGGCGAGGGCGGGGGCAAAGGAGGCCGTCGTGGTCGTCGACCTCGACGCCGGCCATCTTCTTGCCCAGCATTTCAACATCGAAGGTCCACTGCCCGGTCTCGAGGACATCCAACTGCGTCCGGTGGTCCAAGAAGAGGCGCTCGGCCTGGGGCACGCCGTCAACGAGGCGGCGCACATGGTGGGGGACCGGCCCTTCTTCTGCCTTCTGTCCGACAACATCGTGCGGCCCGGTCACGACGTCCTGGCCAATCTCGGAGAAGGGAGTCGGGACGGATCGGTGTCGGTGATGTGCCTGCGCGAGCTGTCCGAGGAGTTCCTCAGCAAGTACGGCGTGGTGGTCCCTGCCTCCGATCTCGAGGATCGCTACCTCGACCTGGCCGGAGCCGTGGAGAAGCCGGGTCCGGCCAATGCGCCATCCCGTCTCGGGCTGGTGGGGCGCTATCTGTTCACTCCCGAGGTGTTCGAGATCCTGGGAGGGCTCGAGCCCGGCCATGGTGGCGAGATCCAACTCACCGACGCCATCAACGAATTGGGTGTCCGCGGGAGCCTCCGGGGTTACGTGGCCGAGGAAGACCTGCTCGACGTGGGGACCCCGATCGGTCTGCTCGAGGCGTCCGTCGAGCTCGGAGAGCACGAGTTCGGGCAGGAGTTCAGCTCCTGGCTCAAGGAGCGAAGCGGATGAAACCGCTGGAGGAGGCCCGCTCCGAGGTCCTCTCCTCGGTCGGCCTCCTCGGAGTCGAGCTGGTCCCGATCTGGCAGGCGAGGGGCCGTGTCCTCGCCTCCGATGTCGTCGCCCCGGAGAACGTGCCCCCCTTCGCCAACTCCGCAATGGACGGGTTCGCCGTGCGGGGGGCCGACGTCTCCTCAGCCGGGGCGGTCCTCGAGGTGATCGGTGACCTCCCCGCCGGGTCGAGTCCGGACATCGAAGTGGGTCCCGGTCAGGCGATCAAGATCATGACTGGCGCCCCGATGCCTCCGGGAGCAGACACGGTGGCCAGGGTCGAGGAAACGACTACCGAAGGATCCAAGGTGACCATCTCCACAGCCGTCGAGCCGGGCACCTCGCTCCGCCCGGCCGGAGGTGACGTGTCCGAGGGCCAGCTGGTGTTCACCGCTGGGACACGTCTCACCCCGATGCATGTCGGAGTGCTCGCCACCATCGGAGTCGGAAGTCCCGAGGTGTTCAAGCGGCCCCGCGTTGCGTTCATGTCGACCGGCGACGAGCTGACCCCTCCGGAGACAGGAGGTCTGAGGCCGGGGGCGATCAGGGACTCGAACCGCCCGATGCTGCTGGCGCTGCTCGAAGATGCCGGGGTAGAGCCGATCGATCTGGGCATCATCCCCGACGACCCCGATGTGTTGCGCGATGCCCTCGCCCGGGCGCCGAGGCCGACGTGGTCGTATCGACCGGCGGGGTGTCGATGGGTGACTACGACGTGACCAAGATGGTTCTCCAGGGCGACGCCCAAGTCGACTTCTGGCAGGTGGCGATCCAACCGGCAAAGCCTTTCGCCTTCGGGCGCATCGGCGAGGCCCTCTTCTTCGGGCTGCCGGGGAATCCGGTCTCCGTCCTCGTCTCCTTCGAGCAGTTCGCCCGACCCTCGCTGCTCAAGATGCAAGGGGCACGCGTCATCCTCCGGCCCCAGCTTGTGGCCACTGCCGGGGAAACCCTTGATACCGACCCGGAGAAGACGGTATTTGTCCGCGTCCTGCTCGAAGGTCTCGACGAAGGCTCGCCGACCGTGGTGAAGTCGGGAGGGCAGGCATCCAACGTGCTCTCGGCTGCCGCAACCGCCGATGGATTCGCACTGGTGCCCCGTGGGACGGCGGTCGTCGAGCAAGGCGAAGCAGTGACTGTCGAGATGTTCAAATGGCCGGAGTCGAGGGAGTGGATCGATGGGCGATGAGCGCCAGCTGAGCCATCTCAATGAGGCGGGCGAGGTTCACATGGTCGACGTAGGAGGCAAGCAAGTCACCGATCGTGAGGCGGTGGCGGAGGGCCTGGTCGTCATGTCCTCCGGCCTGGCGGAGCGATTTTTCGCCGATGATCTGCCCAAGGGGGACGCCGCGGCGGCGGCCCGGATCGCCGGAATCACGGCTGCCAAGAGGACGGCCGAGCTCATCCCGCTCTGTCATCCGATCTCGCTCACCGGGGTGGATGTGACCCTGGAGCGGAGTGGGCGTGGTGTTCGGGTCGTTGCTAGCGTGCGGGCGACCGATCGGACAGGTGTCGAGATGGAAGCAATGACCGCTGTCGCTGTGGCCTCATTGACCATCTATGACATGGTGAAAGGCGTCGAGCACGACGTCACGATCGAGATGGTCAGGCTGCTGACCAAGTCAGGTGGAAGGTCCGGCAAGTGGGAACGAGGTTGAGTCGTTGATCGGGCAGGGTGCTCGCAACTACGCTCATCCGTGGACGGAGTCGTAAGCCAAATGTCAACAAGCGTCATCGTCGGCCTCTTGCTGATAGCCGCTGTGTGGAGTGTGTATCTCCTCCCCTCGGTGTTCGGCGACCGACAGAACGCACCGAAGAACTCGACCGAGGAATTCGACCGCTGGAGCCATTTGATGGCCGATGTCCAGAAGCGGCCATACGACAGGAAGTCTGTGGGCCAGCGGGACGTCATCCGTCTCCGTCGTCGCCGCACGTTCGCCGTTCTGATCTTCCTGGCCCTGCTCACGGCAGGGCTTGCTCTCTGGCAGAACTCGCTGGCCTTTCTTTTGGTACACCTCTTCGTCGACTCGCTCATCGCTCTCTACGTGGCCGCCCTCGCCCAGATGAAGCAGCAGCGTCAGTGGCGGCTCAAGGTCACCCATGTCTCCGAGCGTCCCGCCGAGTGGGACGAGCCGCAGATCAAAGTCATCGCCCAGTAGGCGATGGATCTCGAATTCGCCGACGACGCCCGAGCCATCCTCGACGCCCGGTTTGCGGCACGTGAGAAGGGGATCACCGGCTCGAGGATTGTGATCCGGTCCTCGGCCAACGGGATTCGCGCCCTGCATCGTGGCGAGTGGGACCAGGCGACCGGGCTCATCTCCGAGGCGGGAACCATCCTCGCGGACATTACGGCCGCCCTTGCCGACCATCCCGACATCCTCCATGCCGGCTTCATCTCAGACGCCGCCAAGGAATATGCGGAAGCGAGGATCACGGAAGCCTTGTTCCGGGGTCAGCCGGTTCCCGGATTCGTTGAGCTCGGCATCGACCCCGTCCCCTTCCTCCACGGTCTGGGCGAGGCGGTGGGAGAGTTGCGCCGGCGTCTGCTCGACCTTCTCCGGGCGGGAGACATCGAACAGGCCCAGACCACTCTCGACGCGATGGACCGGATCGTCGACCTGCTCGCCGAGATGGATTACCCCGACGGTATGACCAGCGGTCTTCGCCGCACCACCGACGTTTCCCGCGCCCTTGTGGAACGGTCCCGCTCCGACCTCACCGCCACCGTGGTTCAGGAACGGCTACGGCAGGATCTGCGGGGATGATTCTCAAGGCGGCCGCGTAGGCTGGCTGCCATGCAGCTCGACGGAGTCCGTCTCGAAGTCGACGACCGCATCGCCACCATCACCCTGGCCAGGCCGGAGAAGCGCAACGCCCTCAGCCTCGAGATGCTGCAGACGCTGATCAAGGCCTGCGAGGCGGTGCCCCCGGAAGCAGGAGTCGTCGTCCTCGGCGCCGAGGGGCCGGTCTTCTCCGCGGGTCACGACCTGGCCGAGATGATCGACCGACCCGACGACTACTACGCCGAGCTCTTCGCCACCTGCACCCGGATGATGGAGGGGATCCACGCGTTGGCACAGCCGGTCATCGCCAAGGTGCAGGGTGTTGCCACTGCCGCCGGCTGTCAGCTCGTGGCCTCGTGTGATCTTGCCGTCGCGTCCGAGGACGCTTGGTTCGCCACCCCGGGTGTTTCCATCGGGCTGTTCTGCTCCACACCCCTGGTCCCGGTGAGCAGGGCGGTGGGCCAAAAACGGGCGATGCATATGTTGCTCACGAGTGAGCCGGTCACCGCCCATCAGGCGGTGGAGTGGGGGCTGATCAACCAGGCGGTCCCGGCCGATCGGCTCGACGAGGCGGTCGATGAGCTGGCTCTGAAGATCCTGCAGTTCTCGTCGGACACCATCGCTACCGGGAAACACGCCTACTACGCCCAGGCGGGGCTGTCCGAGACCGCTGCCTACGAGGTCATCGAGCCGATCATGGCGGGCAACGCCGCCACCCCGGACGCCCAGGAGGGGATGAACGCGTTCCTCGGCAAGCGCCAGCCGGTCTGGTCCGATCGGGCTTGATGACCACACCACCCGTATACCGCACCGAACTGACTCCTCTCTCCTTCTTGGAGCGCGCCGCGATGGTCTTCGGGCAGAAGCCGGCGATCACGTATCGCGATCGGGATCTCACGTATCAGGAGATGGCCACACTCACTACCAGAGTGGCCCGTGCTCTCGAAGCCTCCGGTATCGGTCAAGGCGACCGCGTGGCCTTCCTCTGTCCCAACATCCCCGAGATGTTGGTGGCGCATTTCGCGGTCCCGCTACTCGGAGCGGTGCTGGTCGCGGTCAACATCCGTCTGTCACCTGAGGAGATCAGGTACATCCTCGATCACTCGGGGTCCAAGATCCTGGTCGGTGACTCCGAGTTCCTGGCCAAGCTGTCCGAGATCGTCGGCGATCTGGCCACGGTCGGCGAGTTCGTGTCGATCGACGACTCCGGTGTCCACGTGCCATTCGAGACCGTGTCGTGGGAGACGTTCCTGGAACGAGGCAGCGACGAGCCGCTGCCCTGGACGGTGGACGACGAGGAACGGACGATCTCCATCAACTACACCTCGGGCACCACCGGTCGGCCTAAAGGCGTGATGTACACCCACCGCGGCGCCTATCTCAACGCCCTCGCTGAGATGATCCACTCACGGCACTCGCCCGAGTCGGTCTATCTGTGGACCTTGCCCATGTTCCACTGCAACGGTTGGTGCACCACATGGGGTGTGACCGCCATGGGTGCGACCCATATCGGCCTTCGTGTGGTCGACCCGGGCGAGATCTGGCGTCTCGTCACGACACAGGGCGTCACCCATCTCAACGCAGCGCCGACCGTTCTGATCGGCATGGTCAACCATCCCGACGCTCGTCGTCTTGAGCGGCCGCTCACCGTGACCACCGCCGGTGCCCCGCCGTCTCCGTCGCTCATCGAGCGCCTCAGCGAGCTTGGGGCGAACATCGTCCATGTCTATGGGCTGACCGAGACCTACGGTCCGCATACCGTCTGTGAGATCCAACCCGGGATTGCCGACATGACACCTGCAGACCGGGCACGGTTCCTATCTCGGCAGGGCGTTTCCTTCGTGACCGCGGACCCGACTCGGGTGGTCGATGACGACCTGGGGGACATCGCCCGTGACGCCACAGCCATGGGCGAGGTGGTAATGAGAGGCAACAACGTCATGAAGGGCTATTTCGACAACCCCGAGGCGACCGATGACGCCTTCCGCGGTGGCTTCTTCCACTCCGGCGACATCGCCGTCTGGCACCCGGACAACTACATCGATCTTCGTGACCGGTCGAAGGACATCATCATCTCAGGCGGCGAGAACATCTCGACCATCGAGGTGGAGCGAGCGATCGCCTCGCACCCCAGTGTGTTGGAGTGCGCCGTCGTGGCTGTGCCCGACGAGAAGTGGGGTGAACGTCCCAAGGCGTTCGTCGTCCTCAAGGAGGGGGCCGCGGCAGAGCCGGGAGAGATCATCGAGCACGTGAGGGCCCGATTGGCGCATTTCAAGGCTCCGGACGAGGTCGAAATGGTGACCGAGCTCCCCAAGACCTCGACCGGCAAGATCCAGAAGTACGTCCTACGTGACAAGGAGTGGGCCGGTCACGAGAAACGGGTCAACTAGCCCGAGATCTGCCTGCCAACCGCCCATCGGTACAATTCCCTTCCCATAGGGGGCTGTAGCTCAGCCTGGCAGAGCACCTCGTTCGCAACGAGGAAGTCACGGGTTCAAATCCCGTCAGCTCCACAAACGCCCTAGTCAGGGCGTTGTCGGCGATCTCGAATGCCGCTGCTCGCACGAGCTTCGTCGTCCGTTGCCCCACACATGCTCAAGATGCATGCCTAGAGCACCTCGCAGGAACGAGGGACACACACGACTCGATCCAACGTGAAAGGCCTGCTAGGCGCGCCAAATCGGCAGAGCGCGCGCATCCCTGATAAGGATGAGGTCCGTAGTTCAAGTCCCACGTGGGCCGGCAATTCACCCATCCGGCGGAACAGTCAGAAACGATCTCTGGCTAGGAGAAACACCTCAGATTCGCATCTCACCCCGATTCTCCCATCACTTCTGCCTGGAGCCCGGCGCCGGTGGATTCCCATCACCAACGCGTCGACTGGGAGTTCCGTGGTGCGCCGCGTCTGCCAGCAAAGCGGGGCGTCAGGTCAGCAAGACGACCAACAGCAGGATGAAAAGCACGATTACCAGCGCGACAAGTACCCAGGTGAGACAGCCGAGGGGTGGGCCGGTCTGCACGGTGGGCGGGGCGATCGGGATGGATCGCGTTCCGGCTGGGAGACGATGAGCGCTGGCGTGCCCGGTGCGCCGCTGGCCCATTCGACCGGCACGGCGTAGGAGCCGTCGCCGTTGTCCGTCACGGGTCCGGTCAACCGCGTTCCCGGCTGGGCGGCGACGTCGAAGAGTCCAACGCGACCAGGCCCGACGGGATTGCCGTAGCGGTCGCGGGGCGTGAGGCGGATGGTCCCTCTCCCGGGTCCGGCTTCGATCACGGTCACGTCGGTGGTCCCGGGGTCGATCCCGGGGTCGGCATGCAGCGACCACATCACCTCGCGCCGGCGCAGCGCAGCCCGCCTCGTAGGTGGCGACTGCGTGCAGATCGTAGGCACCCTCGAAGCGAACCACGTCCTCGAGCGGGTTCCCGTAGATGCCGTCCGCTTCCATCCCGCCGTCGTCATGGACGCCGTCGTCATACAACGGCACGGTGACGCTGGTTCGCTGGAGCTGCATCTCGCCACCCGACTCGGCCGCGATCTGCTGCAGCGTCGCTCGGAACGGATCGAGTACGTCGCCCTCCGGGTCGGGCGTCGCCAGGCCGCGCTCGGCGACGAGCTGACCGAGCGAGACCCCGGGCCCTTCGATCGTCACCTCGACGTCAGCGTGCGGCGCTGTCTGATCGTCGTAGCGCAACACCGCGCCCGGGTTCAGGCGGTCACCGGTATAGAGCCTCCGCTCGGGTAGAAGAGGCTCAAAGCGAGGGCCACCCTCGGCGAGCACCGACAGCACGAATCGAATCTCGTTTGAGATGTCGACCAGCTCACCGAACATCGACCTCGAGACCCGAACCTTCCACGTGCCGCTTCGCTCGCCTCCGAACGGCAACGGCACGCGGAGAAAGGCCCAGGTCCGCCCACGATCAGCGATGACGCCCGAGCTCGACGGGGTCACCGTCGCGCCGCTAGGCGCGACGAACGTGACGTTGAGATCCTCCCCCGGCGCGTTCCAGCCCACGACCGCGGTCAGGCGATCCTCTCCGCACACGTCGATCGGAAATTCAGGCGCGTCGATCTGATTGCCGGGCACGCGCAGCTCGGGATCGGTGAGCATGTTGGCCAGGAAGATGTTGCCGAAGCAAAGCGCGAAGAACTTCTTCAGAGCGAGCCCGTCGTTCGCACGCGTGTAGAGACCTCCGTGGTCCCGAGCCACGCGGTGCAGGAGGGCGCCGTCGAGGTCCCACTCGTTCCCGAACCCGACGACGCAGAGTTGTGTGCCTCCCAACTGGGACTCGACGTCTTCGATCATCGGCGCGGCGTGTTCTGAAGCCCGTCGGTGAGGAGTAGGAGCGCGCGCTGGTTCGTCGTCGCCCCGAGGGCCTGGACTGCAACGCCGAGCCCACCGCCGATGCTCGTCCATCCGTCCGGGTTGAGCGCGCCGATCGTCCCGCCCGTGAAGGGCGACGGCCCGACAAGCGTCTGTTTGTGGCCGGCGGTGACGGCCGCGGGCGGGGTCTCCGGCGGGCTCGTGGCGCTCGTTGAGAAAGAGACCATCCCCATCCGGTCGCCCCCACCTGAGCGGACGAGTTGGACGAAGAGCGACGCAGCGTCGCTCGCCTCGTCCAGCTTCGTCCGTGCCCGGGCCCGACGTACCCGGCAGCGACATGCTGCCCGAGCGATCGATGACGATGATCACGTCGAGCGGAGTCGGCGGGGCCGGCGGCGTGGCGAGCCCGTCGAGGACGGCTCGGGCCGGTACGTATAGAACTCCGCACTGATCGGGGCCCGGTCCCAGAGGGCAGCAGAGCGCTGCCCCGACCACTCGGCCGGCCGAGTCGAACAGCGCGGAGCCGGAGCTTCCGCCCCCATAGTCGAAGCCGCTGACGTTCCCCGAATTGCCACTTGCCAGCACGCCGGACTGCGTTTTCTTCACCGCCCCATTTGGGTGGTGGACCGTAAAGACGCTCTCGTTGGCCCCGAGGACGGTGGGTCGGAGGGGCGCGGTGTGATCCCGATCGGTGGCGGATCGATCTCGAGCACGATCCAATCTGAGTTCATCCGAACCCGGCGGACGGCGCGTCTGCCTCAACCTTGTGGAACATCGGCGAATACCCAGCCGGTCGGCCACCCGCACACGTCGTCTGGTAGCCGAAGATGACCGAAGCCGAGCGGATGTCGTCGCCGTCGGGTCGTGTAGCAGTGGAACGCGGTAAGAACGAGGTTGGTGTCGATCAACGTGCCCGTACACGTGCCAGCAAACGCTCGTCGCCATGGACGTGCAACGCGACGATCATGCAGACCGCGCGGGCCGTCTCTGCCTCCGTCGACCCCGCCGAAAGGCAGGCGGCGTTCGTCCAATCGAACGTCCCCCCGCAGCGAAGCCATGTCTGGTACGTGGGCTCGCGAACGGGTCGGTATGCAGGAAGAGGTCGGCGTTGGTGACGCTGTCCAGGTAGGTGAAGTCCTCCGGCGACGACGGTAGGTCGTCGGCCACGGCTCACCGCTCCCGTACTCGGCGAGCGTCACGCCCCCGGTCGGCCCGGGCCCGACGAACCGAACTTCCGATCGGGCCACCGTTCGGGTCGATCGGGCGCGTCCACACGTCGGTATCCGGGCCGGCCATGAAGACGTCCTGTCCGTACCCGAGGTCGACCTCGACGCGCGAGCCTCCGGGAAGGTCGAGCGCGGTCAGATGGAGGACCACAAACCGCGGCGGACCTCCACCGAGCGCCGGCATCGGGGTAAAGATCTGCTCCCAAACCCCAGGCGTACTCGGATTCACCCCGCTGTCAGGCCCGATCCGTGTTGGAGCAACGGTGACCATTCGACCGACGTTGTGACTAATCGCCAACCTCCCGTCGGACTGTCGATTCGCCCAGCCTAAATACGAACGTCGTGCTACGGACCGCGCTCTACCATGAAGTAGTGGTCGTCACCCACCGCGAAGTGCGATAACCCAGTCAACCAGAACACCGCCGATTGGTTCGACTGCAATATCGAAAAGGCTGGCCTAAAGCAATAGAGGCCATCCTGTTGGTAAGGAGACTCGTAAGCGCCTAGGGCGATACCAGCGCTACTCGCCGTACCGAATGACATGGAGAGCCAGATGTTCGGAGCCCGCGGCAAGGCCGTCAGGTCGGCGACCCAGTAGTGGTTCTTCACGCTGCCGGTCGAGGCTTCGATAATCCGAAACCCCGCACGGAAGATCGGCAGCGGCTCGTCCCACAAGGTGGTGTCGATGCTCAGGTACATAAAGAGCGTCAGATCGTCGCTCCGCCGGTTCACAACCTGACGGATAGCGCCCTTGCTGGTCAGCGCCGCCCCCGTGATCCGCACCCGGGGCGTGTTCATTATCGGGGGCAAGCCTCAGTCTCCTTGGCTAAGAATGTGGCGGAGAATGCGCTCTCGCAGGGCAAGCTCGGCCGCCAATCCATTCCGTGACCCTTCCAGCATCTCCTCGAGGTCTGGCAGGTATACCCCCTCCCCGACACCGTCAGGTATCACGCCAGCAGCGGGGGTCGCCATCGACACGACGCTCGCCCACCATGCCGGATCCGGCTCCTCGCTCGCATTACGCATGCTGTCCGCGGGTTCGGCCATGACATCTCCCTGCTAGAACTCGATTCTGTGCGTGGTGTGGCGTGGCCCTTCGCGCCCGATCATAGTGGGTTTGGTGCGGTGGCGTGGACCGTCGCTGGGTCAATGGCCCGCAGAGTGAGGGCGAGCGTCCAAGCTTGTGGTGTCGGCCGGAAGCACACCCACACCGACCGCGAGCAGCAGCGGCTCAGCCGCGGGGTCTAAACCCAGAGCTTCCTCGATAGGCCTGGCCGAGGATCGGGATGCAAACCTCGACGATGCCGTCGAACGACTCGCCGCCGACGTCGACCGGGTCCGTCGACTCGCCGCGGGCTAACAACCCGACCGGCCCAAGAAGGGGTGGTGGCGAGCGTGATCTATGCCTTCGCTGGGGTATCAGGCCCGCAGCAGACCGGCCAACCCCTACTCCCGCCGCTTCACACTTTCCTGCTGACCAACATAGGACCAACAGAGCCTTGGATCGGCGACGTTCTTGACGCGTTTCCCCTGGTCAGCGGCCTAAAGGCTCAGCGTGACTGACGGTCTGAAAAGCCGGAGTCGACGGATCGGGCGCCGTCCCCTGCTCCCACTCCTTTGACGTGCGCGAGACTGACCGCATCGTGAAGAAGGTCGGCTTTCTCTCGTTTGGCCACTGGTCGGACTCACCTCACTCCCAGGTGCGCACTGCCTCGGATGCGCTTGTCCAGTCGATCGAGCTCGCCGTCGCCGCTGAGGAGCTCGGTGTCGACGGCGCCTACTTCCGCGTTCACCATTTCGCCCAACAGCTCGGCTCGCCTTTCCCTCTCCTATCGGCTGTCGGCGCACGTACCAACCGGATCGAGATCGGCACCGCCGTCATCGACATGCGGTATGAGAACCCGTTCTACATGGTTGAGGATGCCGGGGCGGCCGACTTGATAGCGGGTGGACGCCTCCAGTTGGGGATCAGTCGGGGGTCACCGGAGCAGGTGATTGACGGCTTTCGCCACTTCGGGTACACGCCTGCTGGGGGCGAGACCGACGCCGACATGGCGAGAAGACACACCGACGTGTTCTTGGAGTTGCTCGAGGGGAAGGGGTTTGCCCAGCCGAACCCGCGGCCCATGTTCCCCAACCCGCCCGGCCTGCTCCGGGTCGAACCGCATTCGGAAGGCTTGCGCGATCGGATCTGGTGGGGCTCAGGTTCGAACCACACGTCGGTCTGGGCCGCTCAGAAGGGGATGAACATGCAGACATCCACCTTGAAGTTCGACGAGGGCGGTGAGCCACTCCACCTCCAACAGCGCAAGCAGATCGAGGTCTATCGGGAAGCCTGGAAGGAAGCCGGTCACACTCGTGAGCCCCGGGTATCTGTCAGTAGGAGCATCTTCGCTCTCGTCGATGATCGGGACCGCGCCTACTTCGGCGTTGGCAGGCAGGAGAGCGATCAGATTGGATACATCGACGAGAACACTCGGGCCATCTTCGGTCGTTCCTATGCAGCCGAGCCGGATGTCCTCATAGAGCAACTGGCTGAAGACGAGGCCATCGCAGCCGCCGACACGCTCCTGCTCACCGTGCCCAATCAGCTGGGCGTCGAGTACAACGCTCACGTTTTGGAGAGCATCGTGAAGCATGTCGCACCAGGACTGGGCTGGCGCTGACCTGGGGGACGCCTCGTTCGAGGCTCAGCCTCATCAAAGAAGCCGACGGCCTTCATTTCCCGGTCCGTGTCGGGCTCCACGACTTCGCTGCAATAACATGATAGCCGTGCTATCATGTTCCCGTGATCCGAAGCTTCGGTGATCAGGCGACTGAAGACCTCTTCAATGGTCGAAACTCCAAGGTTGCCCGCCAGAGGTTGCCTCGGTCTCTGTGGAAGGTGGCTGCGAGGAAGCTCGACGCACTCGATCAGGCCGAGATCATGGACGACCTGCGGGTACCTCCCGGGAACCGCCTGGAGGCGCTTCGGGGAGATCGTCGCGGTCAGCACAGCATCCGGATCAATGACCAGTATCGGATCTGTTTCCGTTGGACGGATTCGGGTCTGGTTGACGTTGAAATAGTCGACTATCACTGAGGTAAGACATGGTCCGTGTTCCAACCAATCGAACGCCTACCCATCCGGGGGAGATGTTGCTCGAAGAGTTCCTCGAACCGCTGGGGATAACTCAGCGGGAGTTGGCGGACGCCATCGGGGTGCCCTATCAGAGGGTCAATGAGATTGTCAACGGGCGTCGCGGGATGACGCCGAGCACTGCCCTGAGGCTCTCGCGGTACTTCGGCACGTCGAGTGGCTTCTGGATGAACGGTCAGATGCGATGGGACCTGTACCACGCGCAGCAGAATGAGGGCGATGAGGTCCGCCGGATTCGTCCTCATCCTCGGCGTGAGGCCGTGTCCTAAGCCCTGACGCTGAGCCCGGAACAGTATTTGCCTGAGTCCCGTTCACGTTGACTCACTGTCATGTCTCACGCCGTCTCACGTGGCTCGCCCCACAGCCGCTCCACAAACCCGGAATCAGAGGCAGTTCGCCCTGGTCAGAGGGTTTTGACCGCATCTTTCGCAACGAGGGGGCCACGGGTTCAAATCCCGTCAGCTCCACTAAAAACCCTGGTCAGGGCGATTTCTGGTAAACAGCCCTGCTTGTCCGATCCCCGGGTCCGCTGACCCGCGCTCCACAGGCGACCCACAACCATTTCGTCCGAAGCACCTCATTTCATGCGAGGTGCTCAACGAATCGTCTGGTGAGTCTCGTATCCGACACCGCCGGGGCGTCTCGGGCATCCGACACGCAGCCATAACGCTACAGCGAATCATCCGTCCCCCCGGTCTGGTCCGAAGTAGGGGTGACGGCACAAGTAGTGCCGGAAAGGATGACAAACCATGACCCGAAAGATCAGACTGTTCATGCTCATAGCGGTGCTGGCTCTGGTCGTAGCCGCGTGGCGATGACTCCGCAGAGGACACGACCACCACCCAAGCGGAGGCAACCACCACCACCGAGGCCGAGATGACCTCGACCACCGAGGCGGAGATGACGACGACCACCGAAGCCGACGTGACGTCGACCACCGAGGCCATGATGGAAGAGACTGTCCTCGACATCGCCGCAGCCAACGAGGACTTCTCGACGCTCGCGGCCGCGGTCGAAGCCGCCGGTCTCCAGGAGGCGCTCAGCGACCCTGAGGCCACCCTGACCGTATTCGCCCCGACGAATGAAGCCTTCGAAGCCGCCCTGGCGTCGCTCGGGCTGACGGCCGAGGAGTTCCTGGCCGACACGGAGACCCTGACCGCAATCCTCACCTATCACGTCCTCGGCGACATCGTCACCTCCAGCGACATCGCCGCAGCAGGAACAGAGGAGATCCCGGTGGAGACGCTCTCCGGGGAAGAGCTGGCCGTCG